>CAJUFO010000045.1 GCA_910585615.1 uncultured Acetatifactor sp. | reverse complement strand
AGCCACTTCTTGTTGATGAAGGGCATATTGTCGATGACCTGGATGGCAGTCTTGTCAGCGCCCAGCTGCTCAATCCAGGGAAGGGAATAGATATGCCCGTCGGAAGCGGTGGTCATCTTCCTGTACTCAGGATATTTGTCGAACACGCTCTTCAGGTTCGGCATATAGTTGTCAATGTACTCCTCCAGGGCGATGATGGTGCCGCCCTGGCCGAACCGGAGCAGGTCAGCCTCGCCGAATCCCGCTGTGAAGATAAAGTCAGGCAGGGAGTTCACGTCCGTCATAAGGGTCTGGATCTTATCTCCCCACTCACTGTTGGTGATGGCATTCCATTCGATATGTACGTTGGTCTGCTCTTCCAGGCGCTTGAAGATGGTACGGTCCTTGGGCTCCGTGGTGTTGGCCGGATAGTTGATCAAACCGGTCAGGGTCACCTTCTCTGCCTGAGGGAAAGCAAGCTCGCTTGCGTCCATGGGCTTAAAGGTACCGTCGTTCAGCTCCACCTTATCCCCCCCACATGCCGTCAGGGAAAATACCATGGTCGCCGCAAGCCCTGCGGTGACGATTCGTTTCCATACTTTGTTCTTCATACTTTCCTCCTATTTTTATGTATACTTTCCTGTATACTTATTCACTTTGCAGCTTGCTGCATTGCTTTATTGTTTTCACGGCAGAATCCCGCAGGGCATCCTGCCGCCGCAACCTCTCTTAACCCTTTACGGATCCTACCATGATCCCGGCATCGAAATACTTCTGGAAGAAAGGATACATCACCAGAAGGGGCAGGCTGGAGACGATGATCGTGGCATATTTCAGCAGCTCTGCCAGCTGGGCCCTGGCGGCAGTGCTCTGCATATCCGATATCATGCCGGACTCCGGCTTGTTCTGAATCAGGATGGAGCGCAGCACCACCTGCAGGGGCTTCTTTGACGCGCTGTCCAGATAAATCAAGGCATCGAAGTAGCTGTTCCACATGCCCACGAAGGACCACAGGCACAGCACGGCGATGATGGGCATACATACCGGGAGCAGGATCGTGAAGAAGAATGTCATCTCATTGGCTCCGTCCACGTCCGCCGCCTCCCGCAGCTCCGTGGGGATGCCCTGGTAGTAAGTCCTGGCGATGATCATGTTCCACACGCTGAAGGCGCCGGGGATGATGATGGCCCAGATGGTGTCTATCATGCCCAGGCTCTTGATCAGCAGGTAGGTGGGAATCAGGCCGCCGCCGAAGAACATGGTGATGACGAAGATTACATTAAAGAATCCTTTGCCCTTGAAATCCGGCCTGGACATGGGATACGCTGCCAGCAGGGTGATGAATACCGACACCGCCGTGAATGTCACGGAATAGATTACTGCGTTCCGGAAGCCAATCCAGATCTGCGCGTTGCTGAACACCCGCTCATAAGCCGTCAGCGTCCACTTGCTGAAATCGAAGGTGATGCCCTTGTTCTGCAGGGTGATGGGATCCATGAAGGATGCCACCACGATGTAAATCATGGGGATGATAATCGCTACCACGAACAGCCCCAGCAGGATGTAGCCTGTCATCAGCAATGTCTTATCCTGTAAGGAATATCTGCTAAATTTTTTCTTCATAAAATGTTTCGCACCTCCTCTACAGTCCTTTGCCTTCGTTCATCCTTGCCACGATCTTGTTCACCGTGATCAGCAAGATGAGATTGATGACCGTATTGAACAGCCCCACCGCCGTTGAAAAGCCATAGTCGCCGTCCAGAAGACCTTTTTTGTACACATATGTGGAAATGATTTCCGATGTCTTCATGTTCAGGTCCGTCTGCAGCGCGTAGGCCTTCTCAAAGCCGATGCTCATGATATTGCCTGCCGACATGATGAACTGGATGATGACCACGTCCTTGATGGCAGGCCACTCTACCGCTTTGATCTGCTGGAAGATGTTGGCTCCGTCAATGACGGCCGCCTCCTTCAGTTCCTGGCTGGCGTTGGAAAGAGCTGCCGTATACATGATGGAGCCCCAGCCCGCGCCCTGCCAGATGCCGCTGGCGATGTAGATGGTGCGGAACGCCTCGGGCATGGTCATGAAGTCCGTGGAGGTGCCCAGCAGCAGGTTCACAGGGCCGGTAACCGATAACAGAATCCTCACGATACCGCAGAGCACGATGACAGAGATGAAGTTCGGCATGTAGAGCACCAGCTGAATCTTCTGCTTGATTTTGGAGCTTTCCACCCGGTTCAGCAGGAAGGCCAGCAGGATGGGAATGGGGAAGCCCCACAGCAGGCCGTAGATGCTCAGCTTCAGGGTGTTCACCAGATAGGCCAGGAAGTCCGGCGAGGACAGGAACCTCTGGAAGTGCTTGAAGCCTACGAACGGGCTGCCAAGGAATCCTTTGATTGCGTTGTAGTCCTCAAAGGCAATCAGGATGCCGCCCATGGGTATGTAACGGAAGATGATCGTCAGGGCGAATGCCGGAAGCAGGAAGATCACATACAGCTGCCAGTGCTGGCGCAGGTAGACAAGCGTGCCGTGCAGCCCCTTTCCTTCTTTTTCCTTCCAGGGAGCGCGGTCCTTGGAAGAAGCCGTTTTTGTACTTGTTTTCATGAAAGATTTCTCCTTTCCGCTTTCTCTTAAAAACCACAATCTGCACTCCGCTGTCCCCTCTTCCCTCCTTGTTGCGCTTTATTGTGCATTTGTAAAATTTTCGTTTACATTTTATGTAACTATACACTATCATATATTTTACAATTGGTCAATACCTTTTTTACATTTTACACAAATTTTTTTATTCATTTTTTACATTTGACCATTTTTCTTTTATAACTTTGACCATTTTGCCCATTCCCGCCTCTAAATCATGCTGTTAGCCCTGTGGATTGACAGAAGCGACATAGTAAATGCTGTTAATTTTACATTTTTACATTTGACACATCCTGATTTATACATTATAATAAAGGAAATCAAATACCCCCTGCAAGCAACGGGGCATCAAGCCTGCAACGCTGCAGAGCAGAAAGTGTCCTTCAGGCACTTTGGTATTTGACCCTCGCGGCATTCGCCAACTGGCCGTGCAAGCACGGCCGCTCGGCTCATTGCTCGCGGGAATAAACTGCTACAGTTAAAACGGAGAAATGCATATGGCAGAACGAGTTACGATTCAAGACATTGCGGATGCTCTTGGGCTGTCCCGGAACACAGTCTCCAAGGCCATCAACAACACAGGGCTCCTGGCCGAATCCACCCGGGAGAAGATCCTGCAGAAGGCTATAGACATGGGCTACAAACAGTTTTCCTACGCGACCACCGTTGCAGGGCTGAACGACCGGAAAACAGAGGCGGCATCCGCCGCAAAGGAAATCGCCCTGTTTTCCACCGGCCCTATCAACAATTCCCACTTCGCCTCCACTATGCTGGACAAGCTGCAGCGGGAGCTTTCCCAGCTGGGCTACAGTTTTACCATGCACAGGCTCCAGGACGAGGAGGTGTCGGCCCTGCGGCCCCCCGCTTTCTATAATAAGGAAAGGACAGCCGGAATCATCTGCGCGGAAACCTTCGACAGGGCCTACGCCGACATGCTCTGCGGCATGGGAACCCCTGTCCTGTTCGTGGATTCCCCGGTGACAGCCTTAGGCCGGCCTCTGCAGGCGGACTGTCTCTACATGGAGAACGAGGCCAACCTATACAGCATCGTCGGCGAGATGGTCAGGCGGGGCAAGAAGAGGATAGGCTTCATCGGCGAGCATCTGCACTGCCAGTCCTTCTTCGAGCGGTATATGGGATACCGCAAGGCCATGTATCTGTTCAGGCAGCCCTGTCTGGAGGAATACTGCATCATCGGCCACAAGGAAGGAACCAAGATAGCCAGCACCGAGGACTACAGGGAGTATCTCCTGGAAAGTTTTCAGCGCCTGAGCGCCATGCCGGAGGTCTTTCTCTGCGCCAACGACTTCGTGGCGCTGGATGCCCTGGCTGTGCTGCGGGACATGGGACTGTCCGTGCCGGAGGATGTCTGGCTCTGCGGCTTTGACGATTCACCGGAGTCAAAGGTGGTGACGCCCTCCCTCACCACGATTCACATCCACAGCCAGATTATGGGATTCTCGGCAGCGCAGCTGTTGCTGTCCCGCATCAAGGAGCCCTCCCTGAACTTCCGCACCATGCACACGGAGACCACCCTGATCTACAGGAAATCTACAGGAGACTAAGATACCCGAAGGAGAATGCATATGAACAGTCTATTGAATCCGGAAAGCAAGCTGATGCTTATTTTTACCAAAATCGCCTACAGCGCGTATCTGAACATCCTGTGGTTCCTCTGTTGTCTGCCCGTCGTGACAGCGGGGGCTTCCACCACTGCCCTGTTCTATGTGACCCTGAAGATGGCAAAGGACGAGGAAGGGAATGTGACGAAATCCTTTTTCAGGGCTTTTAAGGAGAATTTCAAGAAAGCTACCGTCATCTGGCTGATTCTTCTGGCGCTGGGAATCGTGCTGGCGCTGGACGGATACATATTTTACCATATGCGGTTCGAAAACGCGTTCTGGGCCGTGGGGACCGCTGTCTTTCTGGTGGCAGTGGCCGCCTATGCCATCGTGCTGATGTACATCTTCCCGCTGCTGGCCAGATTCGAGAACACGGTCAGGGCCATGTTCCTGAATTCCATCATGCTGGGCATGCGCTTCCTCCTCTGTACCGCGGCAATGGCGGTCATCTATTTTGTCATGGCCTTTGTAGTCATCAATGTCTTCACGCCGGCCATCGTGTTCGGGGAGGGGCTCTGCGCCCTGCTGTGCTCCCATCTACTGTCCAATATCCTTCTGATGTGCGAGGAGAAGGCGGATCAGCCGGAAAGCGGCGGCATATCTGACGAGGGGGAAGCTGGGGAACTCGAAGGCATATCAGAAGACTGAAGGGAATGCGAATGCTGACGCTGCAGCCGGCGGAAAGAGCATGGGGATGCAGCATCGCCAAAAGGCAGGAGGATAAAAGCAATGAAATCCGAGGGAAATTTCTCATTAAAGGCCGCCCTGGCATCCGCCGGGGAACGCCTGGCCATATTGCTGAAGGACGACAATCTGAACACCCTTCACGGCCGGAAGAAAATCGGGCATATCCTGGCCTATTATAAATTCCCGCTGTTCATCCTGTGCATTTTCCTGTATTTCATCGGATACAATATTTATGGACATATCACCCACAAGGACGTAGTCCTCTATGCCGCTCTGGTGAACGTGGCGGCCGGGGAGGATCTGACCTGGCAGCTCAGGGAAGGTTTCATGGCGTACGCCGGGACGGATATGTCCAAAAACGAGCTGAAGCTCTACACAGACCTCTACCTGACAGATGATGAGCTGAACGCCTATCATGAATATACATATGCCTCCCGCATGAAAATCCTGGCCTCCATCGAGGGGAAGCAGATGGATATCGTCCTCATGAACCGGGAGGCTTTCGACGCCTTCTCCCAGAACGGGTATCTCCATGACCTGGACAGCTTCCTCTCCGCCGAAGACCCGGATCTGTACCGGGCGCTGGAGCCGTCCCTCGTCAGCAACATCGTCATCCTGGAGGACAACGCGGACGATATGGCGTTAGATGATTCTCTCTCTTACAGCGCATTGACGCAGGAGCATCGCTTCGGGCTGAATCTGTCCGAAAGCCCCTATGTGGAGCAGGCCGGGTTCGGCGATACCGTCTATCTGGGCATCGTGGCCAATACGCCCCGGACGGAGGCGGTCATGTCCTATCTGCGGTATCTGGCGGGGGATCGAGCGCCCTTGTCCTGTCCGGATGCCTGATGCCCGCCCCCAGTCAGCCCTCTATCCTCTCTTACACCATCCACCTGGCCAGCACCACGCTCATCACCGTCCCCGCCAGGGTGGCCAGCAGCGCCCCGGCCAAAGTGAACCTTGTCTTCGTCACCTTCGCCGCCAGGAAATACACGCTCATGGTGTAGAACACCGTCTCCGTGCAGCTCATGAGGATGGATGTCAGCATCCCCGCATAGGAGTCCGGCCCGGAGGTGCGGAACACGTCCAATACCAGCCCCGTGGACGCCGAGGAGGAGAACAGCTTCACCACCAGCAGGGGCATCAGCTGGACAGGCAGCCCCACGGCAGCGGCGGCAGGGCCAAGCACTGTCCCCAGCATCTCGAAGAAGCCCGAGGCCCGCAGCATCCCCACCGCCACCAGCAGGCCGATGAGGGTGGGCACGATGTCCACCACAATCTTCAGCCCCTCCTTCGCGCCCTTCAGGAAGGTCTCGTACACCTTTACCCCGGAGACGAAGCCGTAGCCCACGATGAAGAAAATCAGGATAGGGATGATGATGTCCGAAAGATGCGCCAATGCGTTCATACCGTCCTCCCTCCCCTGTCCTTGATTTTGCAGTACGCAATCGCCACCAGGGTGCTCACCAGCGTAGCCGCGATGGCCGGAGCGATGATCGCCGTGGGGTTGGCGCTGCCGTACTGGGCCCTGTAGGCAATCATGTTCACGGGGATCAGCTGCAGGGATGAGATATTGAGGATCAGGAAAATGCACATCTCATTGCTGGCACGCCTGTCCCGGCCCTTTCCCGGACCGCCCCGGCCCGCACCCTCCTGCCTTCGGAAGCTTTCTCCTGCCCCGGATTCCTTTAAGCTCCTTCCTCTGCGGACACCCCCTTCTCCGTATTCCGTCTCCAGATACTCCGGGTTCCCCCGCTGTGCCTCCAGCTTCGCCAGCTCCTCCATGGCCTTCAGCCCTTTTCGTGTCAACCCCATGATGAAAGATTTTTCAAATTTTTTCAAAAAATGTTCCTTTTTATCGAACTATTTCCCATCCTTTTAAGCAAAAAAGGCGCACGTTACAGTTTACTGCTCCATGTGCCTTTACGCTGTTTTGTCTTAAGCCATTGTACCTATTATGCCAACTGCATAATCTGGGCTTCGATTTCTTTCAATTCATCAAAAGATATCGCTGACTTTGGCTTTTATCTCAATATCAATATCCGCACCGTTAAAAAATTCTTTAGACAGCGATATTGTATCGGGTTTTCTGCCTCTAGGTGGAGCGTTTTATACAGCTTTAACAGATAACTCTTGTTTTGGAAAAGGTCAAGGAATACACTGTTTTTTGCGGTACGTTTTGCCGTAGGTTGAACATTGCGAAGCACGTTGACTTCATGCGTCTGTTTTGTATCATCCACCACCTTATCACCTCGGTTTCTTTATCTAAATTCTATTATACAAAAAGCATCTATCTTTACAATAAAATTCACATTAAATTTCTTCCTCCCCCGCTCAACTTTGTTTTGTTATTTATGGAAGTTCCCCATTTCATCCTGAAACCGAAACACAATCTCAACCCTGTCTTTCCCGTAAACATAGATAGCCGAGACAAGCTCCCTCACCATTTCCCCTGTAAGCTCCGGAAAATCTTCCTTTCCCTCCAACAGCGCAAGCATCCCCTTCCTCTCCGGTTCATTATCCGTTTCCTCCCCGCACTGTGCAAGCTGGCCCTGGAATGCTTCCTGCTGCTTTCGGTTCTTCTCCCGTAGTGCCTGAAACTCTTTTCCGCTGATCTCTTCCTTTTTATACCTCTCATACAAAGAAAAGCTTTCCTCCCTGCACTTCTGGAGCTTACCCTCAATTTGCTTTCGCTTCTTTTCTGTCTGGCTTTTCCGCTGCCTGGCCATATCGGCATACTGCTCCGACAGTCCTCTCAAATCCGAAGCCAATGCCGCCTGCCGCCTGACTGCATCCCTCACTATTTCAAGCAGGCTGTCCTCTCTGACATTCTCCCCGCAGCATTCCGGCGCTTTTACTTCGTAATAGTGCCTGCAATAATAAACCGCGTTCTTTCTGTTTCTTCTAAGCATATTATGCCTGCATCCGCCGCATTTCACAAGGCCTTTAACAGGAGAGTTTCCATCTCCTCTAAACCTCTTTTCCCCCTCACAATACCTGTCGGAATCTTTAGAACCACTCTCACTCTCCTCTGGTTTTACACCTCCTTCCCTCCTGCTCCTCTTTTTTTCCTTTAATTCCATTTCCATGCGCTGCACCTGTTCAAACAATTCTCTCGATACGATGGCCGCATGGGTACTCTCGCATGTCTTCCACTCGCTTTCCGACAGGCATTTCGTCCGCCTTGCTCCCACCTCTGTCACTTCTTTTTTATGGAACACTGTATTTCCCACATAGATAGGATTTCGCAATATCCTGCCGATAATAGAACCGTTCCAGAGCTTCTTCCCCTGGAATGCCCCTCTTCCATTCTCATACTTCCAATGCTGCGCCACCCCTTTCTTCTTTGCATACTCCTGGGGTGTGGGGATGTTCCTTTCATTTAGATACCGGGCCACATCCGCTTTTACGCCGCTGCGCACATAGAGCTGAAAAATCAGGCGCACCGTCTCTGCGGCCTCTTCATCCACAATAAGCCTGTTGTGATCCTCCTCCGCTTTTTGATACCCATAGGCCGCAAAGGTGGCCATGTACTTCCCGCGCATCCTTCTCTGCAGTAAATCATTTCGAATCTTTATGGAATTCTCCTCGCTGAAATAATCATACATGAGATTTTCAAAAGCCACATCCATATCCGGGGTAGTCCCCAAATAATCTATACTGTCGAAATGATTGTTCACGGCAATGAATCTCACGTCCAGAAGCGGAAATATTTTTTCGATTAAATTGCCCACTTCGATATGGTTCCTGCCGAACCGTGAAAAATCCTTGACCAGAATTCCCGCAACCTGCCCTTTTTTGACATCCTCCAGCAACTGCTGTACTCCCGGACGTTCAAAGTTTTTCCCACTATAACCGTCATCGATGTATTCTCTTACCTGATACTGCCCCGCCTCTGCCATTCCCTCCAAATACCTGCGCAGGATATATCTCTGATTCGTAATGCTGTTGCTTTCGTCTGCCAGGTCTCCGTCCTCCTTTGACAGGCGTAAATACAATGCCATAATCATGCTTCCTTTTCCCCTTCCACCCATTTCTCCAACAAATCGAAGCAGTCATGATATCGCAGTTTCACTTCTAACCGCTTGTCCGGAAATACATCAATCCGTTCAATGCAGCTGTTCACCATATCCTCCGTGAGTTTTCTCCCCCCATCCACTGCCGACCATGTGAGGAACATATTTTTAATAAAAGCAATGTTCCTTTTGACTTTCTTTCCCTCTGCATCCAATTCCTCCAACTGCTCCTGGTAGGAGTTCATTTTTTCCAGATAGACTCTCCGAAATTCCTGAAATGTTTCCCGGGAACTTGTTCCTGCCGTATATCGGGCATATTTCTCCAGATATTCCTGTTCTGTAATCGCTTTGCAGTTTCTGATTCTCTGCTTCTCGCCCTCCAGCTTCTGCATTCTGGCCTCAAAGGAATATCGGACATCCCTTTCCACCAGTTTCTTCATTCCCTTTATCAGGCTCAGATGCTTTCTAATCGCAGCATAAAGGATGGCGCACAATTCCTTCTCCTCAATCCTCCCCGGACTGCACTTCGCAGGCAGCCTGTTATATGTATCGCACATATATTCCTTGTGCCGCACCTCCTGGCCGTCCACATGATGATAGCCCACCCGGCGTATCATGTTGGCTCCGCATTTCCCGCAGAATAGCTTTCCCTGGAAAATATTCCCTTCAAACACTTTGGATTCTTTCATCACATCCGAACGGCTCCTGTATCCCGCATATTCCTCCCGCATGCAGCCCAGCCTGTCCTGTACCTCCTCAAATACTTCCGCGCTGATTAGCGCCGGATGATTCTCCGTAATCAGCACTCTTTCCTCATCAGGCACAGCCGACGACTTTTTCCCTTCAAAAAAACTCTGCTCCGTTTTATGCCGCAGCACGTTTCCGATATATACGGGATTCTTTAAAATGCGTTCCAGGGAAGACGCATGCCATATTTTCAGTTCATCCCCATCACCCCGGAAAACCCTGCCGGTCTTCCTGTACTGTGCAGGCGTAAGTACCTGCCACTCGAAAAGCTGCTGGCAGATAACATATTTGGACGTCCCTTTCCGGTACTGGGCAAAGATTTCCCTCACAATCTCAGCCGCCGGTTCGTCGATGCAGTAGTTCTTTCCCGCCTGATCCATTTTATATCCGTATGGCAATGTTGACGAACGGTAGAACACTTTCTTTTCCTGCTTGATTTTGTATATGCTTCCTACCTTTTTGGAAATATCCTTTGCATACATTTCGTGCATCAGATTCTTCAGGGATAGCAGCAGAAGCTCCTTGTCACATTCCGGATCGCTGCTGTCGTATCTGTCCACTATGGAAATAAAGCGCACTCCCAGAAATGGAAATACCTTTTCGATATAACTCCCGGCTTCGGTGTAGGCTCTGCCAAAACGGGACAAATCCTTGACAATAATGCAGTCGATCTCCCCCTGTCTCAGATCTGCCATCATCCTTGCGAATGCAGGACGTTCAAAATTTGTCCCTGTTTTTCCGTCATCGATATATTCTTTTACAATCTGAATATCCGATGCCCTGTCTGTATACTCCTTAGCCAGTCTCCTCTGGTTTTCCAGGGAATCGCTGCCGGTATAATCGCTGTCCACTGACAGGCGTAAATAATTGCCGGCACGGCAGAGTTTTTCTCCTCTCTCTTTATCCGGCCGCAAATCCAGATACCGCTCCGCTGTCCTTGCCATTATCGCTCACCTCCCACCGCTTCCAGGGGTAAAGCCCTGACAATTCTGGCAGCCGCATTGTATGCGTCCTCGTATTTGAAAAAAATCTCAATCCGCCTTCCCTCATGCACCACAATTTTGTCCACCAACTGCAGCAACAGAATTCTGTTCAGTTCCCCAATGTTCCGGTCACGCATGAACTGCTTCAGCCATTCGCCGGTCAACAAGCCTTTCTGCAGAACTTCCTCCATCTCCGCTTTCATTTTGTCGGCCGCCTGCTCTGCCTCTGCCGCCCGTTCTGAATAGATTGCGGCAAACTGCTGATATTCCTCTTTCGAGATAACGCCCTCCAGAAAATCCTTGTGCAGGGAGACTTCCATCTTCCTGCATTGGTTGGCTTCCTCGTACTTCTTCAGGATTTCCTGGTCATTTGCTATGATGTCCCTGCTCTTTCCCTCCATAAGGCTGACTTCCCGGACGATTTCTTCCATCTCCGCAATCTGTTCGATATGCCGCCTGATGGAATCCAACACAATCTCCTTTATGGCCGCTTCCTCTATGCCGTGTCTGGTACATCCTTTTCCTTTATTATAGGTGGAGCAGATATAATAGACATAGTCGCCATTCTTATATCTGTTTATCCGCCTCACCATACTGCGGCCGCATTCACTGCAGAACAGCATTCCGGAAAAAAGATAACTGTTTTCGTCTTCCGGCGCCTTTATGATGTCCATGCTGAGCAATCGGGAAACATTCTCAAAATCAGTCCTGTCAATGATTGCTTCATGGACGCCTGTGACAGATGCCCATTCCTCCTCCGGCTTCTCAACCACCTTATCCAGCTTATAATTGACCTTTTCCCGTTTGCCCTGTTCCATCACGCCGATATAGATGCGGTTCTTTAAAATCCGGATTACAGTCTTTGCAGACCATTGGGCTTTCGTCTTTGTCTGGAATCCCGACTTATAGTTAAGTCCCTGATATCTCTTATATTCCGATGGGGCCATGACTCCCAGCTGATTCAGCTTCAGCGCAATCCGCTCAGCGCTCATGCCGCCGAGCTTCCAGGCAAATATCTTCTTTACGATGCCGGCAGAGTACGCATCCGGCTCTATCCGGTTCTTGTTCTCTTTCGACTTCTTATAACCGTATGCCACAAAGGAGCCCACATATAAACCGTTCTCCCGCATCACGTCCTGATGGCTGCGCACCTTTCCTGATATGTCACGGCTGTAGCTGTCGTTTACGAAATTTTTGACCGGAATCAGCAGGTTGGTATCGCTCTGGGAAGCGGTAAGACTGTCGTAATGATCCAGAACGGATACAAAGCGCACTTTCATAGAGGGAAATACTTTCTGCACATAACGTCCGGAATCAATATAGTCACGTCCCAGCCTGGATAGGTCCTTTACAATGACCATGTTCACTTTCCCGCTGCAGATGTCGCCATACATGCGCCTGAACTCAGGGCGCTCAAAATTCAATCCTGTATAACCGTCATCAATATAAATATCAAAAAGGGTGACTTCCGGCATGGATTCTAAGGTGTGAAGAATCAGCGCTTTCTGATTGGCGATGCTGTTGCTCTCTGTCTTGTCCGTCTTCTGGGACAGATCCCCGTCCTCTTTGGACAGGCGAAGATAAACAGCCGCCATGTAAGATTTATTTAAAATTTGATTTGCTTTCTTTTTGCGCACAACATGTCCTCCTAATTTTACAGTGTTGAAATAACCATAAAATCAGGTCTCCACATTGATTTATGTCCCGACTTTATTTTGTCATTTGGAATTCCGTTTGTCCAATGGAGAATTGAGAAAAATCATACCGCGTCTGCCGCTTTCAGTATCATTTCACGCAGCCTCTCCGTCAACGTCACTTCTGTATCTTCGAAATTTATTTTTACTATGTAGTCTCCGTATTTATAACAATAGGGGTTTTTTACCTGTCTGATAAAGTCCTTCACCTTTCCGTCCTGCTTCTGGCTGTTATTTATCTTCACATCCCTGATGTCGATTAAATCTGCCCTTTCCACTTTTGTGATGTCAATTTGTCTCATTGCTTCCATCTCCAAAGTATGCTCATCCTTTCCGGATACCTTGTCTAACTCAATATATTTTGTTCCGCTTGTCCATTATGCATTTGCTGCTGATGCTGCAAAATTAAATATCGGGCAGCTTTTGACATGATGCCGAAAAGCTGCCCGATGGGGTCTGTCTTATCAATCCTATGTCCGCTTTTTGTTTTTGTATCCCACACGCTATTGCTTTCGGGTTTCTGAATGCCTTGGTATTCATTTACCCTCCACCGGTGTGGGACGGAGTCTGTGGGACTGGCCTGATTAGCCACATGACACCCTGTGTCACCCTTTCCCGCCGCAGCATACCCCGGGCAAGCACCCGGCTGTCGTGTTTTTTACGGTTGAAGTATCATTATCGTCCAATATATTCATTCTGCTCTCCTGTTTTTCAGCTTTGTCAGTTATCATAGCACTATTGCTATTTTAGTCCCCCCACAGCCATAATCTCCTGATGCTTCGCAGACAGATTATGAACAATCCGCAGTTCACCTGGACTGTGGCTAAAATGGCAGAGCAGCTTCATGTAAGCCCGGGACATCTACAACTTCTCTACAAACAACAATTCGGATTATCCTGCATGGATGACGTGATTGCATGCCGAATCCGCAAGGCAAAAGACCTTCTCCTTTATACAGACCACGGCATATCGGAGATTGCCGAACAATGCGGTTATCTGTACATAGAACATTTCTGCCGTCAGTTTCGGAAAAACACAGGCATGACTCCCAGCCAGTTCAGAAACACAAATTCACCATGACCAGCTCATATCACTGTCAGCAACGTCTTTACACTGCCATACTCTTCTTTCACATCTAGCTCCTCCGTCATATCCAGGACAGGCTCTCCCTGTGCATTGAAATGCACCCTTCTGATTCCGCTGCTCCGCACACCGTCCACGCCGGGCCTGGCATGATAAGTATTCCAGACATTACCGTCTTCATCCGTCACGTATGCATTATGCCCAGTGCCGAATTCTCCCTCTACGCTCCGGGAAGTCAAAATCGGATAATTCTTCTTTTTCCAATTGCCTGCATCCAGCAAATCCTTCCCTTTCTCTATGGTAAGCACCCCTATCACATAAGATGTGTCCACAGCCGCACTGGAAAAGGTCAGGAAAAGCTTCCCCTCCCCCGGCAGGGCGAACGGTCCCTCATCTACAAAAGTGTGGTTATTCGCCCATCCGTATTCGGGTTTAGACAATACCACCGGATTGGTAAGCAGCTTCCAGGGTTCATCCGGATTCAGCCTTGCAATATACAGCCAGGCTCCCAAATCCTTTGGAAGGAACTGCCTTTGAGACCACACTGCATAATAAATCCCCTCCCATTCAAAGCAAGTCATATCCAATGTGATTTCTTTCCCTGCCTCACAGATATCGCTTCCGTCCTTCCGAACCACGCGCCTGGGCGCAGACCAATCCTCCTTACAGACAGGATTTCCACCCTCTTTCAGTTCCATTACATGACTTTCCTCATAAAAAAACTCTCCCGGCGTAGCCGCATGGAAAATGTAAAGCCTGCCGTTTATCTCATGAAATTCCGGTGCCCAGAGCAGTCCGCCGATTCCCGGATAGGTATCGCAGTCCAGGAGCAGATGCTCCTCAGCCTCCAGAAGCTCTGGAATGCTGTCTGCTTCCCTGATGTAAAGCGTATGGTTATTGTCGGCATCATTGGTTGCGATAAAATAGTACCTGCCGTTCCATTTTCCGATACAGGGATCCGCCCGATTGGGCGCGATCGGGAATTTGTAATGCTCCTGATGTACCCTTCCGGTAATTTCGTAGACTCCTTTCTTCCCGAAATCCACCTTCGACAAATCCCAGTCGACTTTCTTTGACGCGCTGCTTCCATCGCTATAAAGCGCTACCGCCCGATATTGATTCAATTCTTTCGGATTGGACGCTGTAATTCGTTCCGAGAATTCCAGCCCTGTATTGACAGGCGTCAACAGATTCCTTCGTAGCTCCCCGGCAATCTCCGCTGTGATTTCGATGGCATTTTGCGGCACTGCTCCCTCAATGCCTGGCTCTGCAAGCGCTCTCCCTGCATAATTATCTGCCTCAAAAATATCTTCACTGCCTGTCGGAGCCTGAATTAGTTTCCCCTCTCCCAGATTTCCAATCTGGGACATGAAGCATTCCCCTGTCCGTTCCTTCCAGACAATTCGTATCGTATCACTTTCAGGCAGATAATCGCAGGCCACCCTCTCTATGTATTCCGTCCCAAGCTTCAAAAGCCCGATTTCCCTGTATTCCGTCAGATTTTCCGTTTCAAACAGGAGCACCCTTCCTCTACTCTCCTCATCATCCTCTCCGTCCCCCTCTATCCGGATTGCCGCAACCCCGTAATGCCCTTCCGCTACCGGAAAAAGCCACGGATTCTTAAGGCTCTTCGGATTCAGCGAACCATCCTCATTCTCGGTTGCCTTTGCATATAAAATACCGCTGTTATGATTCAATGCGCAATATTCTCTGCCGTCCTCGCTGACCGCCAGGTGCATGCTGTAAGCAAGTTTTGGGTCATAAAGCTGTTTACTAATCGGTTTTCTTGTATAATTCAATAGATAAGCCATTGTTTCCCTCCTCCTCTTTATCAAAGATAGTATCAGTATAGCCCCTGTCATGTTCTCCTGCCATGACATATTCTACGGTTCAATTGATATATCCTCATAGGTAGAATATACAAAAGTGTGCAGCATAAATTGCATGATGAGGGACGTAATATATTATTACATCCCTGTTGAAACATTTTGTCATTTGTACTCATAATCCATACATTCGCCAGTCAAAATGTATAACGAGCGAGCGCTTCTGTCATGCAGGATAAAAGCGGAAGATGGATGATTCCCATACCGCTTTCCGAAACGATTCCTCCCACCTGTACCGCTTTGGGAATTCTGGCGTCATTCAGCGCGACTTTGCTGGGAATCACAATCAGCTCCGGATCCACTGCCGCATAATTATGCGCTGCCGATTCTGTTGTAAGATCATCATCAAACAAATTCAATCCATTACAGGTAATCGTATAATCGATATTTTGGCCAGAATTCATAATGGCATCGCCTGTAGCGGCTATGACACCGATTGCGCCGTCCTCAAACCTCGCTGGTATCTGCCTCTCCGCTTTCAGTCTCATCGTCTCCAGCTTCGGATGCTCCGGTGCTTTCCGCCTCTGATGAGCTTCCCTCACCCTGTTCAAGCAATATACCAATATGACTTTCAATGACTACTTAAATTTCCGCAGACTAAAAGCGGCAGCCGGCTTTCCCAGCATTTCCACTTTCAATCGATTGTTCAAGTCGGCCAAACAATGTACCCCCAGCGAATACCGCTCAGACTTTACCACTGCACCGTAATCATCCTACATATCCAAATCCCAGGATTGTGAATTCCTTCTCTTCATCTCCGGGAGCCATGCGTACTTCCACATGATATCTCTTATTTTTCCACCCCCGAAAACAGATAGCGGCATTGCAATGAATCCATCCATTCACATGGGGATCTGCCGTGAATACCTTTTCCCCATCCACCAGCACCTCTGCCCGACCCACCGCACCGCTTCCGGAGTCTTTATAAATAAGCAGCAGCGCGCTACAGGTGATTTCCATGGAAAAAGGCGTTTCGTTTCCCGCATCTGCCCTATGCATCCAGTTGTACGGGAACTCTTTCACAGGAGACAGATTACAATCCATCTCCACTGCCTGAAGTTCCTCGTCCCTATGGAAAAAGCTGCCGCAGTCTATATGGATATCCTTTTCCGCCGATTCTCTGTCAATCATTCTGACGGTTTCAAATTCTCCCCCCAAAGGAGGCTCTATTTCGTCCAACCGAAGCATATCTGCCATCCTCTGCATGGTATCCGCTGCCCGAAACAGATTGAGGATGCAGTCCGCCATCACGCTGTGCCCCAGGCTGGTGGGATGAAAACAATCATAGAAAAACTGTCTCTTACTGAATACTCTCCCTGCATCCGGCCTTGCATAAAATTGTTCCGTTACGGCATCTTTTATGCTTACCATGGGTAAATCATAAGCCATCCCCACAGGTTCCAAGCGCTCCTGAAGATTCCAATCGTCTGAGAACACTGCAAACAGTAAGATGACGGCAGGCGAGTTCCCTGCAGATAGGATTTTCCTCACCAGAGAATCATAGCACTCCCCTTTGGTCTCATCGCCTTCGTCATTGACCGCAAATTCTACCACTACGATATCTGGCTCCACACTGCCTCCCCGGAGCACATCCCTCTCATAGCGAAGCATGCCAAGCTCTGAGGGCGTTCCCCCAACGCCAGCCTTTATATAATGTACGTTTTCCTCTGTCCCTTTCCCCGCAAGCCTGCAGAAACCTTGAAATGTCTTATAAGCGTAGCATTCCGTATGGATAGGAATCGCCCCGGCCCCCTGCGTGATGGAGCCACCGATAAAAGCAATCGTCACTGTTTCTCCCCGTCTAGCTCTGTCTATGGCTTTCTGGAGCCTGGCAGGATTTCCCATATGCAGGAGTGATCTTGCAAGCAGTTTTCCATAGTCCGCAGATTCCAGGTTCACATTTTCGTCTTCCCTGTCTTCCGGCACGTCAAAACCGTCGCGCAGATAAAGCTTCACGGATACAATCGCCTGTTCTCCGGCATGTGGAAACTCAAAACGTATCTGTCCCGGCGTCTCGTCTGCTTCAGACCATTCATAATCCGCCAGACGGATGATTCTCTCCATTCCGTCTGTAGGGATGGACTGCCTTATCTTTGTACCGGAATATGCCTCCCCCTTTCCATACATCTGCAGCACGAAATCTATAGCTTCGCTGTCTCCCTCCGTTATCTCCACTACTACGCCAATGCTGTCCACCAACTCGCGGAATCCCTTCGCAGTCTTCAGAAGGCCAAGTATTCTTTCATCCGTGATGTTTCCCACGATTCTGGCATGACTTTCTATCCGGCCATCCAGATAAAGGAATTGTATCCCCTTTCCGTCCGGCTGCACAAAACCAGCAATCTGTTTATCCAGCATGAGATAAAAACCTTTTCCCCGAATTTCAGGATTCTTTGGTGCTGTTACTCCTTTCACCGGCAAACCCATATTATTATCCAATGTCATCCCCTCTTTTCAATAGATTTTCCGTCCCTTTTCATCCGGAATCCCGGATTTTCTGTAGAAATAGGTGTTTACCTGATCCCTCCACTCCTTTGCGTTATCCAACTGCATCCCCAGCCGCTCTGCTACAGTTCGGAACACTTCCCTATCAATTCTTCCGGCAAGAGAATTCCAGAGGCTGAGCATTTCCTCTACCTCCTCCACGCCTTCAAAATGAGTGTCATAAATATGCTGTATGATACTTTTTCCTGTCTTAAGCCGATATGTGTACGGCAGGTGGTGAAAGAAAAGCAACAATTCCTCCGGACAGGTATCCTTATTCTCATACATAGAGGCATTGGGCTCATAATATTGCTGCGCATACCCCGTCCCACTCTTCGTCCGGTCTATCCCCAGGCCTTTGCAGTCTGCCCTGTGATAAGTCCCCCAGCGGGAATACTCATAGCCATCCACACTGGGACCGTAATGGCCCATAGGATTGACCATCCAGCCTATTCCCAGCGGACAAGTGTACTTTTCGTATGTCTTTCTCGATCCGAGCAGGATTTTTTTGACAGCGTCCACCACCTCGTCCTCATTAGATAATGTAAGCCTAATCCATTCTTCTGCAATTTCTTCCGAGGTCAGCGAGGTCTGATACGCCAGTCTGCCAAAACCATAAAAATTGGCTGCTGCCAATTCACTCCCAGTCCAGTTAGAATCGTCCCCGGTGTTACAGACTGCGGCAATCCCGGTACTGCGATTTCCCATCGCCTTTCCGCTGATAATATCGGCAACCCTGTCATTTTCCTCAAAGCAATAGGTCCTGAACTCCAGAATTTCTTTAAACATGGGAATCAGATAACACACATCAATCTGATGTCCTGTGTATTCCTGGGCTACTTGCACTTCCATCATCTGATTTGTCTTCTTCAAACCGCCTAAAAGAGGAGAAACCGGTTCCCGTATCTGAAAATCCATAGGGCCGTTTTTAATTTGCAGTATAACGTTGTCGTGATAATCTCCGTCCATTCCAATAAAATTATCATAAGCCGCACGAGCTCTGTCTGTTTTATAGTCTCTCCAATCCTGTCTGCAGTTATATACAAAGCAACGCCAGATGATAATACCTCCATAAGGTTCAATGATATCCGCCAGCATATTCGCGCCGTCCGCCTGGGTCCTGCCATAGGTAAACGGTCCCGGCCTCCCCTCAGAATCCGCTTTCACCAGAAAGCCGCCTAAATCAGGAATCTTTTCATAAATCTCTGCTATTTTATCTTTCCACCAATGTATTACTCTATCGTCAAATGGGTCTGCATTATCTAAGCCGCCTACCTCTATAGAGGAAGCAAAGTTCAGGCTCAGGAACAGTTTAATGCCATATCCGGCAAACAGATCAGCCATCTTTTTCACCTGCTCCAAATACTTTTCCGTAATCAGCCAAGTGGCAGCTCCCCCTACATTTACATTATTTATGACGACACCGTTGATTCCCACACTGGAAACCAGACGGCAGTAATCCTTCGTCCGGTCGTCTACCAGCACCTCATTGTCCTGAAAGAAAAAAGAAGCGCCGGAATATCCCCTTTCGATGCTTCCGTCCATATTGTCCCAATGATTATACATTCGCAGAGGATTGTCTGGCCTACAGGATATATGGATTCCCTGCAGAGCCTTTTCCATGGCTATCTGGCGCAGAATGCAAAAGACGCCGTACAACACCCCCTTCGCATCGGAGGCTTTCAGATTCAGAATTCCTCCCGCTTCCCAAATGCAGTATCCTTCCGCATCAATATCAGTGTCCCGCGTTATTTCTATGCCGCTTTCAACGCTTTTTACAGCAGAAATATCCATTGTGATTCCGGCCATGCCTTTAACCCCATTTTGTAATTCTGCCAGAGCATTATGTATCACGGCATTCTTGATGTCAAAACCGTCTACTGCGACCTGATTCAGGAACCGTACCTCCTCCCCGATTTTTCGGGGTGTATAATCAAGCCAAGCCTGTGTCCATTTTTTCATTTTACTCCACTTTCCTTTCCTGTGATATCCAACATTGGCTAGGGTATATCATGGAGCCTGTCTTTCTCCAAAGATTTCTGTGAGCAGTTTATTTCTATATGCCTTATGCTCTGCCGCCTTTTTGGCATCCTCAATATGACATGCCCTGCACCTGTATTTCAAGCGTCTTCATGGACTTTATCCTGCCGGAATCTTCTCGAACCCGAAAAACGCCGTATGGCTGCCCACCCGGCGCTTTCTACCTATTATAGATGCTATGATGTCATTCCACCTCTATCTTCGCGCTCACCTCGCACAGAGCCGGATCCAGGTCCCGCTCCGCCGACAGATCGAAGACCGGCTCCCCATCGACATCGAAGTGTACGCGCCGGATGCCATCGCAGCGCAAAGTCGATGACAATTCCGTCTCCGCATGGTATGCAATCATCAGCTTCCCATCCTCGTCCACAAAGAAGGAATTGTGCCCAGGGCCGTACTCGCCCTTGACAGAATAAAAGGACAGCACGGGGACGATGCTCTTTCTCCATGATTCCACAGCCGTCAGATCCGCGTCCTCGTCAGCCGTCAAAAGGCCCAGCACGTAGGTATAGCTGTTGGCGGCGCCGCCGGAGTAGGTCATATAGACTTTCCCTGACTTGACGAATCCGTGGGGGCCTTCGTTATTGATGGTCCCGCTCACGTTCTCCCATCCGTAGAGGGGACGGGAGAGAAGCACCGGCTCCCCGGCCAGCCTCCAGGGTGCATCTTCCTCCACCCTGGCGATGTAGAGCATGGAGCCAGTGTCCTTCGGCGTTCCTATCCCCCTGCGGTAAGACCAGGCCATGTAGGAAGTCCCGCCCGCCCTTAGGTAGGTCATGTCCAGCGTGATTCCATCTGTAGTCAGCGGCGTTCCGTCCCTGCGCACTACCTTCACAGGTTCCTCCCAGCTGTCCCGCTCCACAATCCGTCCGTCCTTTTTCAGACGCATCAGGTGACATTGGGGCCCCCACACTTTCCCGCCCACCGCGAACAGGATGTAGAGCTCCCCGCCTATGACATGGAATTCCGGCGCCCAGAAGGTCTGTATGAAGCCCTTTTCCTCGTCCACGTCCAGAAGCAGGTGGTCTTGCGTCCCCGGCTCAAAAAGCCCTTCCACGCTGTCCGCTTCCCGCACATAGATGCCTATATCGTTCTGATTGTCATTGGTGGCCAGGAAATACCACTTCCCCTCCCAGGGAAAGATGACGGGGTCGCCCCGGCCCTTGAGCAGGGGAAAGGCAAATTTCCTGCTGCAGACCCTCCCCGTCACGGAATAGATGCCGGGAGTCCCGAAGTCTATCCCTTCCATATCCCACGCGACTGTCTTCATATCTGTGGAACCGTCCGAATACACAGCCTGTGCCTGAACGGCTGCCAGCTCCTCCGGTCCATGGACGCGAATCGTGTCCGGCAGGCGGATTTCGGTATTGTGCACCTGCGACCAGCTCTGCACGATACGATCACAGAAGGAGCGGCTGATCTCCATGCTGCTGCCCATTACTGCCTCCCCCTCCACAATGTGGCTCTCCTGTGGGATATCCTTTGCCTGCGCCCACAGAGCCTCCCACTGCTCCCCGCTTTTCTCCATCAGCAGGGCAGGCTGGAATTCCTTAAAATCTACGGTTCGCCAGAGCAGGGCATGGCCCTCTTCCCCTGCCCTGTCCGCCAGGATTCCATAGTTTCCGGTTGCCAGGATCAGGATGCGGGGATTTTCCACGTACTGGGGGACGATGGTGTCCTCCCCGGAAATCTCTGCTTCCGCGAACAGGATTCCATAGTTTCCATGGAGCGCAAAGTACCGCTCTCCGTCCATGCTGTATGCCAGATGAACGCTGTATGCCAGTCCCTCCGGATAATCCCCGGGGGACGCGCTCCTGGTATAGGCCAGAAGCCTTGCACTTTTTTCCTCATAAGCTACCATATCCGCATCTCCTTCTTTCCTCCTGCGGAATAGATTCTGTAATTCCCGCTCAGGGCCAGCAGCACGAACAGGTACAGGCAGTTGTCGTAATACCGTCTGCCGCCCCGCCGCAGCGGCTGGTTCCAGAGCCATTCCACCCATCTGCGTGCCACATTCCAGTCGCTCCCGGCCTCCTCCGAGTCCTCCCTGGGCACAGCCAGAGCCCCCTGGGCCGTGGTGGCCAGCAGTCCCAGGGGATGCAGCACCGTCTTGTCCACCGGCGTGCCGTCCACCTCGAATACGCATCTCGCCGCCTCCAGATCCGTGCCCAGGAAACGCATCAGCCTAAGGGGCGCACCGTAATGTCCCTCGTCTTTGTCAAACCAGGCGCAGTCCAGGCCGATGTTGGCCGCCGTCCTATAGGCATCGCTGTAGAATCGGCCGTGGGTATCGCCCCATGGCATCTTCCTGTCCATGGGGGTTCCATCGAACTCCCCATACTCCGGGTTCATTCCCGTCACGGGATGGCAGGCCCTGGCCAGGTACCTCCTGCTGGCACATGCCGCCTGTCTCCAGAATTCCCTGTCCTCCTGATCCGCCCAGAGGGCAAAGAGCTCATAAAAATGGGGCAGATGATAGGACGGATCCGTGAAGGGGCTGCCCGGTATGAAGAGGATCTGCTTGTTCTCCCGGTTCCACATGGGCGCGCCCGGCCTGCCGTCCTCCCCCTTATGGATGCAGGCCCCAAGGATCTTGCGTGCCTCTTTAGAGTACGCGTAGATTCCCTCTCCGTCCCCCCATCTGTGCGAGGCGAAGAACAGGGCCATGGCGTAATACTCCTCTCCGTCCGGCGCGGGCCCCAAGGCGTTCTTCTCCCCGCTTGGCTTGCAGCTCCAGGCGAAGTAGCCCTCGTTCTCCCCCTGATCCATGTACATATAGGTCCTGGACCATTTCCAGATACGGTCGAATTCTTCTTTCATGTCCAGCTGGACGCACATCATCATCCCGTAGGACATCCCCTCTGTCCGGACGTCATTGTTTCCGGTGTCCTCCAGATATCCCATGTCCTCCCCCACGGGATGGTAGATTCGTTCCTCCTCGCTTCCATAGAAGAAGGTATCCGCCGCTTCCCGGAGCTTCCGGTCGATCTCCTCCTGGCTTTTTCCAATCTCCGCAAAGACATTGCGGTATATCCCTGTGCCAAAGGCTCCCATTTCCATTCTCCTTTCCCTTATGCCGAAGCTTTCGGGCAAATCCTCCAAATCCATAAAATGAGAAACAGGGTTTGCGCCGCCTCGGCAGTCATGTTACAATGTTGACATGGAAGAGCATCATGTCAACTTTTGATTCCATGTGCTCTGAAGCGCACGAAGTCATGGTACAATAGTATACTCGAAATATTTTATCCTCAAGAAGGGAGCGCGCCATGAACCCAAAGCACTTATACGCACTGACCGAAAAGCAGAAGCAGGACTACCAGATACAGCCTGACGAATTCCCGGGCTTTGCTGCGAACAGCACCTCGGAAGAATATGAGTTCACCCCCTACATGGCCCAGACCACCCTGCGCTTCTGGTACAATACCCAGACCAGCGCCTTCTCCACCCACTGGCATGATGCCCAGGAAATCATCATCCCTCTGGAAGAGGAGCTTACCGCCACAGTACAGAATGTCACCTTCCGGCTAAAGCCCGGGGACATCCTGCTGATTCCGCCCGGAGAGCTGCATTCCATCGAAGCCCCTCCCTGCGGGAGCCGGTTCATTTTCCTGCTGGAGCTGACTCTCTTCTGTCAGTTCGGGAGCTTTCTGCGCACCCAGGCCCTTCTGTCGAAGCCAGTGCTCATCACGGCGGATGCCTGTCCGGAAATCTATGCGACGGAAATCTCCCTGATCATGGAGACGGCCGGCCACTACTGGAGCGACAGCCCCTCAAAGCTGCTTTTCATCTACGCTTGCCTGATGAAATTCTATGCCCACTACACAGATTACTGCACGGGCAGACAGCATACCGTTTCAGGGCACGCGGCCCACATAAAAGGAAATTCAGCCTCCGACACCGTCTCCCGGCTTCTGGAATACCTGCAGCGCCATTACGCGGAGAACATTACCCTGGAAGAGATATCAAAAAAGGCCGACCTGTCAAAGTTTTATTTCACCAGAATCTTCAAGCAGCATACAGGCCAGACCTTTTATGATTATCTGAGCTTCCTGCGCATCCAGTCGGCAGAGTCCCTCTTAAAGGACACCTCCGTCCCCGTGTCGGACATAGCCGCCGCCTGCGGATACGCCAGCTCCTCCTCCTTCGGCAGAGCCTTCCGGAAATACAGGAACTGCTCCCCCTTAGAATACCGCAGCCTCCATGGCCACGGCAGTCAGTGACCGTCACGAACCGGTGCAAGTCCGGAAGGATGCACGCTCTTTGCACACTTATTCCTTTGTCGCCCCCAGCGTGACGCCCTTTACGAAATATTTCTGCAGGAAAGGATACACGATCAGTATAGGTACCGAGGCCACGATGGTCACCGCCGCGCGGATAGAGGTAGGGGTCACCGTATTGGCCACCTGCTGTCCGTTGCCATAGATACTGGAAAGATCGCGTCCGGACTGCATGGCCGAGGACAGAAGCTTCATCATCTCGTACTGCAGGGTGGTCAGGTGGTCGGCGCTGGACGCATACAGGAAAGTGTCGAACCACTGGTTCCAGGCGCCCACGGCGCACCAGAGAGCCACTGTGGCCAGCACGGATTTACAGCAGGGCAGCACAATCTGCCAATAGCAGCGGAAATGTCCCGCCCCGTCCACCATGGCCGCCTCCGTGAGGCTGTCCGGCAGGGACTGTATGAAGGACTTGATTACAACGATATTGTACACGCTTACCAGTCCCGGCACCACATACACCGAGAACTTATTCAGCATCCCCAGATCCTTGATCAGGAAATAATTGGGAATCAGTCCGGCGGAGATGTACATGGTCACCAGGAAATAGACAGTGATGAATTTCCTGCCTACCAGCTCCCTTCTGGAGAGCACATAAGCAATCAGCGATCCCACCAGCACTCCCAGCACCGTGGAAAGCAGGGTGCGCAGCACCGAGTTCAGGGCCGCGGTGGCCATGAGCTTGTTCTTAAAGACAGATTTGTAGCTGTATGTGGAGAAGACTCTGGGGAAGAAGGTGATTCCGCCCCGCAGGGTATCCTGGGCGTCATTGAAGGACACCGCTATGGTATTCCAGAAGGGATACAGCATGACCACCACCACGAACAGCATGACGATTCCGTTGACCAGGTGGAATGTCAGGTCACCCAGTCTGTGTTTTCCGATCCTAATGCTCCAAAAATTCTTCATCTGCTCTCCCTCCTTACATCAGGCTGTTCTCGCCCAGCTTGTTGGCTATGGCATTGGTTCCGAACACCAGCAGCAGGGATATGACAGACTTGAAGATGCCCGCTGCCGTGGCCAGGGAATAATTGCCGATGCTCATGCCGTATTTCAGCACGAAGATGTCTATGGTCTGGGACACGTCCTGAAGCAGACCGCTGCCCAGGATATAGGGCACCTCGAAGCTGGCGTTCAGCACCCAGCCCAGGTTCATGATCAGCAGCACCACGATGGTGGACTTGATTCCCGGCAGGGTCACATGCCACATCTTCTGGAAACGGCCGGCGCCGTCCAGCTCCGCGGCCTCATAAAGCGACTGGTCGATGCCGGAGATGGCCGCTATGTAGATGATGGAATTCCATCCCGTCTCCTTCCAGATGTTGGAAAAGGTGGTCACCCACCAGAAATATTTCTGCTCTCCCAGCCACAGGACGGGTTTGTCGATCAGACCCAGCCCCATCAGGATATTGTTCAGCATGCCGTCATTGGTGGACAGTATGTTGGACACCAGGGAGCAGACGATGATCCAGCTCAGGAAATGGGGCAGATAGGACACGGTCTGCGCGATCCTCTTTAACCCCAGCGACTTGATCTCATTGAGCAACAGGGCGAACACAATGGCAAAGACAAAGCTGAAGGCCAGGTTCATCACGGACATCATCAAAGTATTGCGCACGCTCCGCCAGAATTCTACATCCTCGAACAGGAACATGAACTGGTCCAATCCCACGAATGTGGAACCGGCGTATCCCTTCGCGGGCTTATAGTTCTGAAATGCCATAATCCATCCGCTCAGCGGATAGTATGAAAAGATAAATGTGTAGATCATGCATGGCACGATCATCAGGTACAGGATCTTCTGTCCTGCCATCTTTTTTAATGTTTTCTGATATTTACCCATCCCGTATCCTCTCTTTTCCGGTGACAGCTCTCCTTCCTAGGAGGAGAGCTTCCGCATACAGACAGGCGATGAGGGGATGTGACTCCTCCCATCGCCGCTAAAATCACTTCGCCATCTTCTCGGCAATCTGCTTGTCTACTTCCTGCTGATAGGAATCCAAATCGATAGCATTGAACTCTTTCAGGAAATCCTGCCAGATGGATTCGTATTCTGTCTCATCCTTTGCCAGAATCAGTCTGGGATACAGTTTCATGGTCACATCGGTAATCTTCTGGCTGGCCACTGCCGCGGGGCTGCCGTCCTCCAGATTCATGGCCCACACGGGATAGTAGGCAGGCCGTACAATGGGATCCGAGAACAGCTCCGCCGGATACTTGATGCCATATCCCTCCAGGAACTGCCTGTCGTAATCGGACTGGGATGCCAGGTACTCGTCAGGGGACTCGCCAGGGCCACAGGGCATATTGTCGGCCTTGTAGATGCCCTGCCACTTCGGGCAGTAGTTCCACACGGGCTGGCCTGTCTCATCGCGCCTCCTGGCGGTATCGTAGTTGATGGCGCGCCTCTCGGGCGTCAGCGCTTTGCCTCCGTCCTCCGTGTAGTTCCAATCAACACCTTCCTCGCCCCACTGGAGATAATCCTGCACCTCCCTCTGGCACAGCCAGTCGAAGAAGCGCATCAGCCTCTCGGGATTCTCGCAATTGATGCTGATGCCCACGCCGTTGGTGGCGGTAGGGATGCCGTTGCTCTTGTCCAGATATCCGTCCTTCACGCCGGGGTTGGTAATGGGCAGGCAGACATAGGTGCGTTCGAATTTGCCATCGGCCTTCAGCAGGTCGTTGGCGCTCTGGAAGTTCCAGTTCTGGTCATAGAAGCCGAGGACGGCCCCTGTGGTAATCTTGGAGATATAGTCGTCATAGCTCTGAGTCAGGGTCTCCGCCTCGATGATACCCTTGAGATACTCCTCATTGAGCTTTTTGTAGAAATCATGGGCGGTATCGCTGACCTGATAGAAGGATGTCTCGAAGCTGGTCTGGTCGACAAAGACTGCGCCCTCATTGCCTGCGCCCAGCAGGTTCTGGGCGGGATTCAGCAGCGCCCAGTTGCGCCAGCCGTCCGCCAGAATCTCGAATCCGCTGGTCTTCACGCCATCGATGTCGGGATGCTTCGCTATATAGTCCTCAATCAGTTTGAAGTACTCGTCCATAGTATGGACTTCCGGATACCCGGCCTCCTCCAGCACAGCCTTCTGGATATAAAAGCCGATGCTGCACTCGAAGGGCGGCGCCACCTCGGTCACGTCATTCTGGAAGGTGCCATAAATTTCCATATTATATACATGGCCGTCCGCCTGGGTCAGATATTTCATCACATCGCCGTACATGGCATTCAGGTTGGGATACTTGGGAATCTCATCCTCCAGGGGGATGAAGGCGCCCGCATCCATCAGCTTGGTGGCAGCGTCCCCCGCAAAGATTATATCAGGATAGTCGCCGCCGGCAATCATGGTTCCCAGCTTCTGATCCAAATCGCCCACCAGATATTCGAACTTCAGGGTGACGCCGGTCAGCTCCGTAATCTTCTGAATGACCGGATTATCATCGGCAGGGGCCTGGCCGGGGTCACGGACAAAGAATGTATAGGTGATAGGGTCGTCCGCATCCTCCATGGGCACCAGTCCGCCCTCATTTCCAGATGCCGCCTGGCCTCCGTCCTCTCCCTCCTGGGCTGCGGAGCTCTCTTCGCTTTTTTCGCTCTCTTTGCTTTCCTCCTGCTGGCTGGAAGATTCCTGCTTCTCAGCGCTCTCCTTGCCAGAGTCCCCTCCGGAGCCGCATGCCGCAAGCGACAGCGCCATAGCGGACGCCAGCAGCATCGCACACAACTTTTTCATTTTCATATCTTGTACCTTCCTCTCCAGGATTGACGAAGCTCCGTCAACCCTTAATTTATTTTTTTATTATACAAAAAGGAAGGCATATTTTCATTCCCAAAACCATTGCAAAAATTCCACTTTTTGCACTTCTGTATATGCAGATATTGTCATTTTGACAGATATTGCCCTGGTTATTCCGCCCCTTGTCCGCCTATTTCGACACTCCCTCAGCCTCCTTCCGATATTCCATAGGCGACACCCCTGCCGCGGCCGTGAAGCGGGCCACAAAGTACTTGCTCTCCGCGAACCCTGTCTCCTCCGCGATTTCGTAGATCAGTTTGTCCGTCTGCCGCAGCAGCCGCTTGGCCTCCTCAATCCTTAAATCGTTCACATATTGCTTGAAGGGGACTCCCACGGCCTTCTGGAAGATCCGCCCCAGATACGCGCTGCTCATGAAAAAGCGCTCCGCCGTGTCCTTCAGGGTAATGGGCTCCCTGAAATGCTGTCTGGCATGGGCGGCCACCTTCATGGCCAGGCCCTGCCCCGCGTCCTCCTGGCCCTGCATATGGGCAAAAGCGGTGTCGATCTGCTCCCACAGCTGTCTGCTCCACTCCTCATAGCGAAGGAAGCAGGCCTCGTTCCGCCAGTCCAAGGGCTCCAACCGCAGCGTATCAGTCTCTTTCGCAGAAAGTATATCGGTGAGCAGATAATAGATTCTGTAGCTGACCTCCTGCAGGAAGACCAGGCTCAGCCTGCTCTCGCACACGGCTCTGTCCAGCCTGTCGTAGACATCCCGCAGAGCGGCATGATCCCGGTCGCGCATGGCTTTCTTCAGCTGCTCCAGATACTCCTCCTCTCCCTCCAGCCTCCGATCCGAAATAGCCTGCAGCGCCGAATTGTCCTGCAGAAAATTGCCCCCCCAGAAGATCTCCGTCATCATCTGGTACAGATGCTGGTCGTAGTCGTTGCGGAAGGTGCCCTCGCTTCTGCCAAACAGGGCCCCATCGAACAGCAGCGCGCATTCCAGCTTCTGTTTTTTGAGCTGATACAGCAGGTGGCGGCCGAAGAGGGTGGTGCTGTACTGATACTCCTCCAGCGCCCTGGGGGAGATCAGGTAGCTCAGGACGCTGCCCCGGTTCCTGCAGAAAGCGCCCGCTCCCCCCGGAAGCCTATCTTCGATGGTCTCCCGCACGATGCGGTAGGCCTCCTCCTGAATCGCGCTGTCGTCCATCACCACGCAGTGCATCAAACGGTATTCCCGAAGGGGCGTCCTGTCTCCGTCTCCGTTGTGGTACATCTGCTTCACCGACAGCACCTGCTCCTGGATGTCCGTTTTTTTCGATTCCCTCCTTTTTTCCTCCAGAGAGGCGGACAGCTCCTCCAGCAGGGCCTCCACCTCTTCCTCGTCCACCGGCTTGGTCAGGTATGCCCTGACACCATAGCGCATTGCCGTCCTTGCGTACTCAAAATCACTGTATCCCGACAGCATGACGATATCAGGAAGGGTCTGCGTCCTCTCCTGCAGCTTTCCCAGAAATGTCAGACCGTCCATGACCGGCATGCGGACGTCCAGGAAAATCACGTCCGGACGGCAGCTCTCCCATTTCTCCAACGCGTCCTGACCGTTTTTTGCCGTGCCGCACACCCTGAAGCCATGGGCCTCAAAATTTATGAGAGCAGGAAGGTTCTCCCTGATCGCTTTCTCGTCATCCACAATCATTACCTGAAACATATGGCCCCCCTTCTCTACGCCTCCGCGTGCTTTGCCGGAATCTGGATGGAACAGACCGTCCCCTCTCCGGAGACGCTGTCAATGTCGAACCGGAAATCGTCCTGGTAGTACAGCAGCAGACGGCGGTACACATTCCACAGGCCCACGCTCTTTCCCGCTTCCGCCTCTCCGCTGAGCATGGCCTTCAGCTCCCGCAGCTTTTCCGGGGACATCCCGCCTCCATTGTCCTCCACGGTCAGCTTCAGCCACCCCTCCTCCACACAGGCGCACACCGTCACCCGCCTGTCGGAGGACACCGCCTCCACCCCATGGACGCAGGCATTCTCCGCCAGGGGCTGCAGGGTCATTTTGGGCAGCAGGCATCCCCCGGCCTCCTCTGTCACATTGATCTCATAGGAAAATTCATCCTCGAAGCGGTAATTCTGAATGTGGAAGAACTCGTCCAGAAAGCCAATCTCCTCCCGGAGCGTGATGATATTGTCCTGCCATTCCAGAATGTTGCGGAACATCTTTGCCATATATTTGATCATTGCCGCAGTCTCCCGCTCTCCCTTGACCAGGGCCTTCAGGCGGATGCTCTCCAGAGCGTTGAACATAAAATGGGGATTCACCTGCGTCTGCAGGGCCAGCATCTTGGCCTGGTTGGTCTCCCTTTCCAGCTCCATCCAGGTAATGCGGGCCTTGTATTCTTTTTCAATCAGCTCCTGGAGCTGGGCGCTCATATGGTTCAGGCTGTTCTCCAAAATAGCGAATTCGTCTCTCCCCTCCCCTTCCGGGGTGGTACGTACGAAATTCCCTCTGGAAATCTCCTCCGACTGCCCCACCAGTCTGCGCAGCCTCCTGTTCATATTGCCCACCACCACGAATATCCACAGCAGCGAAAACAGTATGCCTGCCACAAGGATGCTTCCCGAAAGCTTCCCGCTGTGCCGGAACTCCTCCGAAATCATGCTGGTGTCATAAATGCCGTATAAGACCAGCGGGAAATCCCGCAGCCGCCTCTCCAGGACCATCCTGCCGTCCTCCGTCTTTCCCTCCCTGGCCTCAAAGATTCCGATTTCTTTTCCGTAGCTGTACTGCCCCGCTGCCGCCAGCACCCTGCCGTTGGTATCAGTGACCAGCATATTGTCAAAAAGGTTGCTCTCCAGCAGGATATCCGTCACTTCATCCAGGTCGATATCCACCCGCAGGAGCTTTTTGTATGCGGAATACTGAGAATAATGGTTCAGCCTATGCAGGATGCTGACGCTCCTGCTCTCGGTGCCGTTCTGCAGCCGCTGATCCTCATTGGCCACCCGCAGCATGACACCCGCCGTTCGGTCCAGGGGAAGGACATAGAGGTAGGAGAGCTTCTCCCCCAGCGTCTCGTCCTCCAGATCCTCTATGTTCCTGATATAGGGACTGTTGAACAATGTACTGTTATCCGTGTAGGCCATGACGCGCTTTACCGGGTAGAGGAAGACGCTGCTGTCCGTGAACATTCTGCGCAGCTCCTCCTGATATTGGATCAGGTAGTCCAGATCCCTGCCGTATTCATCGTCCAGATACCGGTAGAGCAGCTCATTGCTGTAATATTTTCTGGCCAGAGTCAGCACGTCCGCCAGGGAACCCTCCAGTTTTGCCGCCTTGTCATCCATGGCTTCATCGATTTTCTCCAGCACCTCCTCCTGCACATTGACTTCTGTCTGCCGGTAGTAGACCAGGTTCTGGAACAGCATGGGAAACAGCACGCCGCACAGAAAAAAAAAGATGAATTTCTGTAGAAAGGTGCGTCTATAAAATATGGTTTCCAGGGTTTTTCTGAATTTTTTCATTTCCCTCTGCTCGATTCTCTTTTGATATAGGCGGCATGCTGTCCGCTCATGGCCAGCCCCACGGTGGGCTCCGTGGCAATCTTACGCCTCATAACGCAGCCTCCTGCGCCTTTTTTATTATTATACACCATAGGGCAGGTTTCATCCAAGGCCGGATTGCACAAAAGGGCAAATTCCCAGCGAATCATTTCTTTGATACGCACAGATACTCCCCATCCACTGCATAATCCCGTTTTCAAAGGGAAATACAAGACCGTCCCGCTTATGCTTACCTGTGCCGGGATTTGTCCATCAGGCATGAACCGGAAAAACATCTGGCGGAACGTGCGGAAGCCCAGGACCTGTCAGGGGAGGAAATCTTCGATGCCATGCAGGGAAAGGGGCTTTTTGTACTGGTCTCATCCGGGCGCATATCGAAGGAGAACCTGCTGCCGCTTTTATCGTCGCCGTCCGGATAAAAAAGCGAAACTTTTTAATGGAAAACTGACTTTTCCATCGGGACTAAATCGGTGGAAACCCTTGATTTTTCAATGGATTTTTCAACCTGTCACTATAATATCTCATTGCCCGGCCGGCGTGCAGGCCCAGCCCAGCCCCAGGACATTGGCTATGATGTTCGCCGCTATGTACTCCCCCGCAGGATGCCCCTGGGGGATCCGCGGAAACAGGAACCGCAGGAATGGCCGGATCCCCCTTGTGAGCCTTTCAACCAGCCCGGCCTTCCCGGCCACCTCCATCAGCCCCATCCACAGCGCCACCACCCCGGCCATTGTGATGCAGAGGGATACCGCTTCCCCCGCGCTGTCCAGGGCCGCGTTGGTCACCTCCGCCATGTGCCCCGTGGCGGCTCCGTAAAGCACCGCCAGCAATATCATGCACGCCCAGATTGCATTCAGCATATTCCATACCACGCAAATATCTTTTTACAGCATATGCGCGGAAATATCCAAAATTGCAGATGTCATAAGTAAACTATGTAAACATTTCGATATGATTATAAGCATATCTATTTTCATATCCGGCCGAGTCTGCTATAATATTGTCCATACATAACGAAAGGAGATTTTAGACATGTATGAATTCTTAGATTCCGCCGTGAACATACTTTTCCTGGTATGCGCTGCGGCCACGTTTGTCACTATCCTGGCCAAAAGGGCAAAGGACAAAAAAGAGAAGTCTAAGGACGATGAGAACAAATAAAAAGCCCGAAAAAGCGCCCCAGGCCAATCTGCCCAAGAGCGCTTTTTCTGTCCTTCTCCGGTCCGCTTCCCGCGGGGCTATCTGCCGCCTACAGCGTCCCCTGGGTGAACAGGCTCTTCACATGAGCCACCTCTTCCGCCGTGGCCTTGCTGGCGGGCACGTAATAGGACTTCTCCCTGGCAATCTGGTAAAGCTCCTCCTGGGACTGCTCGCAGGCGTTCCGGATCTGCTTCAGGGTCTGCTTCAGCTCCTTGTTCTCGGACTGGGCGATCATGCCCGCGTAGCGGGTCAGCTCACCGTTGATGCCTGCCAGTGTATCTGCTACCATTGTCTTTTCCTGCATGTCTCTACCTCTCATTCTGGAATTCGTTCAACTTCGGGTTAGTTCAAGAACTTCATCAGCTGCTCTTTGTTGTCCATGGCGGACCTGGCGCCTTTCTCAAAGAACTGCCTGACCTGGGGATCCTCCGCCTCTTTCGCGTAGGCCTGCATCTTGCAGTGGGTGGTGTCGAATCCGCCTATGAGATGGCGCAGATTCTGCAAATCAAGTTCTGAAATATTGCTCATTTTCCATACCTCTCTTCCCGGCGGCACAGGCTTTTCCGTCAGACCCATGCCGCCCTGAACCTTATATCTGACCATTCTTCCATCAACAGGGCTGCACTCCCGGCAGAAAGCCTGCAACGGATGCTTTCGCCGATTGAGCACAAGCTTATTATTGTCCCTCCGCAAAAATATATACCTGCCAAAGGCCGCAAATGCAAAAGACCAGAAACCGACAAAATTGTCAGATCCTGGTCTTTTTCTAATGATATCCTCTGCATTGCCCCACGCGGCATTCCGCTGCCGCGGCCGTCACAGCTGATGCCTGACTACGCCATATTCGTCGTCCAGCCTGTAGTAGGGACATTCCCTCTGGTTCCCTGTCAGGAACCGGTACATCTCGTCCTCGTCCAGGTCCATCAGGCAGTAATAGCATTCATCGTCCTCATCGTACACATAGTTGACACATGTGTCACAATTTTCAGCAGCCATTCTCTCCCTCCTCGCCAGGCCTGCGCGGCACTGCGGCCAGGAGCCCGCCGCCTAGGCTGCATAGCCCAAAATCCCGCCGCCGGGCCTGTCCTCTTACGTCTCCCGCTCCGGGCCGTGGAGCTTCGCGTAGATCTCACGCTTCCCCACGCCCCGGTCCTTTGCCACCTGCTTCATGGCCGCCTTGCCGTCCATGCCCTGCCGCTCATAATATTCCATATGCTCCGCAATGGACATGGATTCCCAGGAGGCGATCTCCTCCTGCCGCAGCTCCTCCCGGTCCCTTCCCGCCACCACCAGCACATACTCTCCCCTGGGCTCTTCCTTCTCGTAGAAGGCCAGCGCCTGGGAAAGCGTGGTGGGCATCACGGTCTCGAATCTCTTGGTCAGCTCCCTGCAGAGGGTGGCCCGCCTGTCCCCCAGGGCCTCCAGCAGCTCCGCCAGCGTCCCCTTCAAGTGGTGGGGCGCCTCATAGAGGACCATGGTGCGGGGCTCTCCCGCCAGCTCCCCCAGGACGGCCCGCCGTTCCTTCTTCTCCCTGGGCAGGAAGCCCTCGAAGCAGAATCTCCTGGTGGGCAGCCCGGACAGGGTCAGCGCCACGATGCATGCGGACGGCCCCGGCAGGCTGGTCACCGGCACATTGCCCTCCTGGCACATGGCCACCAGCACCTCCCCGGGATCCGAGATGGCAGGTGTCCCCGCATCCGTGATCAGAGCCACGTCCTCCCCGGCCAGGAGCCTTCCCACCAACTGCCTTGCCTTCTCCACCTTATTGTACTCGTGGTAGCTGGTCATGGGCGTATGGATGTCGAAATGGTTCAGCAGCTTGACGCTGTTGCGCGTGTCTTCTGCCGCAATCACGTCCACCGCCCGCAAGGTCTCCACGACTCTGGACGTCATGTCCTGCAGATTCCCAATCGGTGTCGCACATAGATATAATGTTCCCGCCATTTCCCCTCCCTTCCGGCCCTGCTCCGCGCATCCGCCATAGCTCTTCCGGGCTTACTGCCGGGCCGCGCTTTGCTTCCTCCCGGCTGCGTCCCGGGCTTCCCGATATTCCCGGAAGCCGGACAGGCCCGCCGGCCCGTTTCCCACTCCGATCCTGCCTCAATATCCGTAGATCTCCCTGATTTCCGGCATGTACACCCCCGGCTCCCGGAACACGATCAGGGGCTTCTCCACGGTCATCCTTGGCCGCCCGCCCCGCACGGCCTCCAGCAGCACCATATTGGGCTCCCGGTCCACATAGGGGTATACCAGCTGCATCCGCTTGGGCTCAAGCCCATGCCGCGCCAGCGACACCACGATCTCCGCCAGCCGGAAGGGCCTGTGTACCAGGAAGAAATGTCCCCCGGGCTTCAGGAGCTTCCCTGTCTGCCGGGCCACATCCTCGAAGGTGCAGAGAATCTCATGCCGGGCGATAGCCTTCGGGGCCTCCGGATTCGCGATTCCGTGCTGCCCAATCATATAGGGCGGGTTGCATGTGATACAGTCAAAAGAAGCAGACGGGAACAGGCTGTCTGCTTCTTTGATGTCTCCTGTGACAATGTCTATCCTGTCCGAGAGGCCGTTGAGCGCCACGCTCCTGGCTGCCATGTCCGCGCTGTCGGCCTGAATCTCCAGCCCTGTCAGATGGGCGCAACGGTACTTGGCCTCCATCAGCAGGGGGATGATCCCCGTGCCGGTGCCCAGGTCCAGCAGCCTGTCCGTCGCCCTTGCCCGGGCGAAGCCCGTCAGGAGCACCGCGTCCATCCCGAAGCAAAATTTCTCCGGATGCTGGATGATACGGTAGCCGTTCCGTTCCAGGTCATCGATGCGCTCTCCCTCTTTAAGCCTGGCCGTCTCCGGCCCCCCGCTGTCCCTCCGGGGATCTCCCTTCCCGTCTGTTCCTGTTGTCATAGCGGTTCTTTCCATTTTGGCTGTTCTCACGGTTTCCCTGGTTCTGGCTGTTCTGGCGGTTCCTGTTCTGATGCCTGGGCGTGTCGTGGCGGCGTCTGTTGCCGGAGCGCTCATCTGTCTGCTGCTTCGTCTCAGGGCGCTGAATCTGTCTCTGCTCCGCCTCCTGGCGCCTGCCCCCCTGCCTCTGCTGGCCTCCGCGCTGCCTCTGGCCGCCCTCCGAACGTTGTCCGGGCCTGCGCTCAATCTCTGTGCGCTGGACAAACGGCTTCTGGCCTTCGCCGCCTTGCTGAGCTGTCTGCCTGCGGTTCCCCTGCCTGTTTTTGGCATTCTGCCGCTGGGCCTCCTCCGCCCTGTTCATCAGCTCCTGCTCCTGCCGCTGCCACTCTTCCTCATCTAAGCGCTCCAGCTCCTGAAGCTCTTCTTTGGAGAGCTCCATCTTTTCCTTTTTGCTGTGCCTGCGCCTGAAGTGCAGCTTTTCCACGGGATATTCCTTAATCTCCTTCTCGTCCCCGGCGTCTATGACCACTTTCACCAGCTGGCGCAGCACATTGACGCTCTGCACCGTGCCTTTTTGCCCCTCCTCCGTAGTGACGGAATCGCCGATGCCCGGGAGCCTTCTGTTCAGCTCCTCATAGGTCTCTTCCTCGTTTTTCAGGCAGCACATGAGCCTGCCGCACACACCTGATATCTTGGCCGGATTCAGGGACAGGTTCTGCTCTTTGGCCATCTTAATAGACACCGGGACGAAGTCCGCCAGATAGCTGTGACAGCACAGAGGGCGGCCGCATATGCCGATACCCCCCACAATCTTGGTCTCGTCCCGGACGCCTATCTGGCGCAGCTCTATCCTGGTCTTGAACACGCTGGCCAAGTCCTTCACCAGCTCACGGAAGTCGATTCTTCCGTCCGCAGTAAAATAAAAAAGCACCTTATTGTTATCAAAAGTATATTCCGCATCGATGAGCTTCATCTCCAGCCCATGGTCGCGAATTTTCTCCAGGCATATCCGAAATGCCTCCTTCTCCTTGCTCCGGTTGGCAGCTTCCTGCTCCACGTCCCGCTGGTTGGCGATACGAATCACAGGCTTCAGGGGCTGTACCACCTTTTCCTCGGGCACCTCCATGATGCCCGCCATTACAGTGCCATACTCTATTCCCCTGGCAGTCTCCACGATGACATGGTCACCCTTCTTTATCTCAAGCATCAACGGATCGAAGAAATAAATCTTGCCCGCCGTGCGGAATCTCACACCTATTACTTTCATCATCTATCTACCTCACTATTGCATATAACCTTTTTCATCATCGGATGCAGTGCTATTCTAACACATCCTGCCGCAAAAAACCATAGTTAATAATGGAAATCAACTACCCCGGTGCAAGCACTCAAGTACTGTGAGCGGCTCCTACGTCGCC
>CAJUFO010000044.1 GCA_910585615.1 uncultured Acetatifactor sp. | reverse complement strand
GGCTGCTTCAGCAGCCCACCGAACCTACCGGCTTTAGCCGGTAGTGGTTCAGTTCCTGAGCAAGAGGCTAAGGGAAAATGGAGCGACCTATCAGGCCCTGACAGAGAAAATATTTGCAGATGGAAGGAGCTAGGACATTTTTTTCGGTGTCAGCGATAAAATTATAGACAAGGAATATTTTGAAAAATATAAAGAAAAGGTTGAACATCTGGCTACATTCATTCAGATTTTCAAACCAAACCTGGTGAGGATAGACATAGTCGCAAAGGATAATGGGGACTTCCATGTCTGCGATTTGAACCTGAACTATGGGGATTACGTCATCAATAAGGAATTCGAGAGCACTGGAATAAAGAAGCTGATTAGACTTTTTGACTGCTTTGCAGCGGCAAGCGAGAAGGGAATCGTCTTTGTGGACCAAATGGATGCAAATCTCAACAATGTCTATCTGACCAGGCTGATTGAGTATTTTATGTACTATGGAAAGGGGCAGCTGTGTTTTACCGCGAACAACCTGGATTCAATGACGGTTCTGAAAGAGAACAGAAACTCCATAGATTTTCTTTCAAGCGATGGGCATTTGGTGTCTTGGACATCCAGAGGGAACGCATTGCCGGATAATTGTTATAGAAACGGCATGATAGAGGGCTCTCCGTTCAATATCGATGCCACGGATTTTGTGGGAATCTTTTGGTGATGAGCGGATATGGTATTTTTAAACTGTTGAATATAACGGGAGAATGGATACATCTTAAGAAGATAAACTGGAAGTATTGGATGATGCGGTGTTGGATAAGTTGACTTTGAGAATTGAAAGGGGTAGGCACATGTTTATGTTGGAATTATTAAAAGACATATCTAACTTAGGCTCTGCGGAGGCAGAGAATCTGTTAGTTTCTGCGGGAGAAAGCACTTTGAAGAAAATGAAAAGTGCGCATGAATGGAAAAAAATATTAGTAGATACCGGAGAGTTCTTTATTGAGAACGAAAAAATGGCAGCACATTTTTTTGATGATTTATCCCTTGTCCTGGCAAGAGAAAATATGGTGCAGATTGCCAAGAATTTGCAAAATACAGATGGATACGAACTGAAAAACCGATTATATAGAATGCTGATGCATCTTATGGCGAAATACGAAATACAGCATGAACTGGCGGAATCTTATTGCATGCGAATAATATATGTAATACTGGAACAGGTAAAAATAGTTGCTCCCTATAAATATGAGCATTACTTCCTGCAGGAGTGGAAAGAAGAACAACAAGCGTGTTATGAGGAATTACGGGCAAAACTGGACAGGATGTCAAATGATATTGCCTTATATCAAAAGCAGGATATGAAAATTGAGTCATCTGGCCAAATGGATATTACCCTTAGACGAAGTACGCTTGAACCGTCCATAGGAATCGAGTTTTTTGAAGTGGATGACGAACGCTTTCAAGAGACATTTGAAGAACATAAGTATGATGAGATGGTCTATGTGAGGGGGCGGTGCCGGGAGGAAACGATTTATTGTATACTCAACGAGCTTTGGAGGCTGAATGAAAAGAGACCTGTCTATGTGGTGAAAAGCCTTGAATCCTGGCAGAAGCTGCAGGATATCTCCAGTGTCAACAATATATATATTCCATGGTTTTATGCAGACGAAATTGCAGCAATCGAAAACAATACTAATATCTTTGTGTTGAATGAAAATACGCCAGCATATACGCGGGATGTCATTGAATTAAGACCAAGGACTCAGGACACCCTATCGCGTTGTCTACATGAAGCAGGAATGGAATGGGATAAAGCGCATGCGTTGATTGCAGATACTCATGGACTTTATATTCCAATGAAAAAACAGATGTTTAGAGGAGAATATCTAAAGCGGCCGGAATGGATGGCAGGGATCAGCGATAGAGTGAAAAAGGTATGCCTTCTTTTAGGAAAATGGGAGGAAATTGAAGGGGATAAACTGATTGTCGAAACTCTTTATGGAGGAAAATACGAGGATTTTATCGAAGAGATTTTACCATATACGAACGGCGAGGATCCATTTCTTTATGTCATCAAAAGCAATTACGGAAACCGCTCTCTATCTTATTGCCTTGCCAGTACGGAAAATACATGGGAATGTCTGGATATATCTTTAGAAAATCCGCTGTGGGAAATGTTTATCGAGATTTTTATGGAGGTTCTGAATGAATCGGAAAATTTGTTTACCTATTCAGCACAGGAGAAGCTGCTAGCTCAAATAAAGGGAGAAAAGCTGTTCTGGTCGGAAACGCTGAGGAAGGGGATGGTCAGGACGCTGATTATGAAAGGATTCTACAGGAAGACAGAAGACTGCCAGCCAGCAATGGACAGGATAGTTAGCAAGATATTGGATTTTATTGACACCGATATAAAATGGTCATATATTTCTGATTTTTGGACAGATTTGTGTGAGATATCTCCCAAAGCGATACTGACAAGATTGCGCAAAGAGTTTGTTGAACCAACGGGACTTATGAATCTATTTGAGAATCAAAGTAGTGATTTTTTGCTTGGACGAAATGCATATATCAATATTCTATGGGGAATAGAACGCTTGCTGGTTCAGAAAGAGTTTGTTTGGGATGCTCTTCGATGGCTGTTGGAACTGGACAGTCGCAACTATGAGTACAAATCTAATGCACCGAAAGATATTTTTGCAAAGGTATTTTGTGCATGGTATAATTTTTCAGCAATTAGAACGCCAGAGGAGAAAATTACAGCTGCGGAACTGGCGATTAAGTTAAGCAGCAATGCATGGACATACCTGTACGAGGCGATTCCTCATCATGGCGGAAGTATGGTAGGAGAGCTATCCACACCTAAATATAGGGATTATACCGTGAAAGAAGCGGTAACTGTTGGAGATATGCAGATAGTAACTATCGGTTATATCAAGATTCTTTTGGACAATATGGATTTTTCTGTCGAGAGATGGAATAAAATGTTGAAAGCAACTGATGCATTTGAACCAGAGCTAAAACAAAACGTATTCGACAGGCTACTGTATGAAGTGACTCAAATGGATGACTATGAGATTGTAAACATCAAAAATAATATTTTAGAAATGATTTACAGACATAGATTTTTTGCTTCTTCCTCCTGGTCAATGCCGGAGAAACAGTTACAGGAGTATGAGCATTTGCTGGATGGGATTCATACTAGTCAGGTTGAATATGAGTATGGGTATTTATTTTCTGGAAAAAGAGAGTACCCATTGCTTCATCCGGTGCCATATGAAACAGAGGGAGAAAAGGAAAGTAATAGTCGTGCAACGGAAAAACTGATTCAAGAGAAGCTGATGGAGTTTCAGAGCAAGGGCTATCGGTTAGGGATATTGGCCGAACTTTGCGGTAAAGAACAATACAATTTCCTGGGACGCTATTTGGCAAAGTATTGGAAAGGGGGGAAATGGGATTTTGAGACGTTTGAAATTCTATTGAAAGCTCAGCCATCCAGTACTATGGCAATTGATTATATGTCAAGTGTAATCGGAGAAGAAGTAAGTGTATATCCTGATATCATTTCAAAGATAAAACAGTTGGGTTATTCGGATGAAATTATAGCAGGAATATATCGTTCAGAAGCATTTTCAACGAAGAATATTCCTCTGATTTCTGGTGCGCCTGATAGGATTAAAGTACTCTTTTGGGAGTTGCCAGTCTCGTGTAAAGTAGTTAATGCCCGCTGGGTTGTAAATGAGAGCAAAAAGTATTCAAGTCTGGATATTTTTTTGCAGCATATGTATCGCCTACACCATGTAAGCCCATTAAGCGCACAGGATATTTTTGCCTGTTTGCAGGGGATTGAAGATATGCCTCATGCCCAGAATGACCAGATGACAGGCTACTATATAGAGAAATTCCTTGAAATCATGCAGAAAGAGTTTCTGCATGATGATGAAAAATGTTTGAGAATTTCTCAGATAGAGATTTTTTTTATGAATCTTTTAGAATGGGAAAACATGAAATGCTTTCACCATATAATCAAGAAAACACCAGAACTGTTTGCTCAGTTGGTTGCAGGGCTATATAAAAAGGATCATGAATCGAAAGAAGCTCGTAAACCAGATGAACAATATTGGCACAATATGTACACCGTGTATGACAAAGCACATTTTTGCCCGGCGGAAGAGAATGGGGAAGTAGATGAGGAGAAACTTCAGCAATGGATTGAAAAATTCAGGATTCTGTTGGAACAAAATGACCAGAGCAGCTTATTTGGCTCCATGATGGGGCGGCTGTTTTCGTTTTCACCAATTGGAAAGGATGGACATGAACCATGTGAGGCGGTGAGGACTGTCATAGAAAACAATTCTGATGACAAAATGCGGAGTAGCTATGAAATCAGTGTTTTTAATAGACGTGGGGCGTATAGCCCATCTGCCGGAAAAGAAGAAATGCGCATAGCGGAAGCGTTCAGAGCCAATGCGGAATATTTAAGATTCAGATACCCTGAGACTGCGAAGATATTTTATAGTTTATATGACAACTATAAGAGAGAATCTGAACGAGAGCGGATGGAGGCGGAAAATGGGCGGTATTGATGCAAAAAAACCTAAGCCAGGAATGAAGATTAGGGGGAAGTTTGGGATATACAAACTTACGAAAGAAATCGGCGGAGGCGGAAATGGTACGGTATTTTCTGTCGAAGTGATTTCTGCTGAAAAACAGTTGCCCGAGAAAGAAAATTTTGTGGTAAAAATTTTGAAATACAGTTCTCGTCCGAAGCAAGAACGAGAAAAAAGAGAAAAACGTTTTGAAAGAGAAGTCAGGTATGTATATCAAATCCAGCACGAGATTGAAGGTATTATCCCAATTTATGATTCTTCCTATTTTTTGGAAAAGCGGGAAAGCTTTGCATGGTATTTAATGCCCAAAGCATCAACTTACAATTTTAAAGGAATACATTCTACAGAAGAAAAATTAATAGATATGAGAGATATTGGAGAGTGTGTTGTTCAGTTACATAAGCGAGGGCTTGTGCATAGGGATATTAAACCTAAAAATTTGTTGGTATACAATAATAGAGTATGTCTGGCGGATTTCGGATTGGTTCGAAACATGGATGAGGCCGAAGAGCATATTACAGACATACATGAAAACATGGGGCCTGGAGCAATTCGTCCACCGGAAATGTGGAGTATAGAGAATCCAGATAATATTGATTACCAAAAATCAGATGTATATCTGTTTGCAAAAACTGTATGGATTATATTGACAGGAGTCGAAAGGGGATTTATAGGAGAATATAAGCGTTCTGGAAAGAGCGGCTATCTGGACAAAAAGAAATTGGGTGTAGAAACAGCAGAACCTCTTCACGAGATGCTGGAATCTGCCACTAAGCATTATTGGTGGGAGCGAATTGATATTAGTGCGTGTGTGCAACATATTGATAATCAACTGAATATTATTGCGAAAACGGTAAACGACGTTGCTCTTGGAAAGTGGAAATATATCGAAATAGCAAAAGAAGTATGGGAGGATGTCCCAAATATAAAAGTTTTTCAAGATGCGTACTCTATTCAAAAAATTTTAGAAAAGATGGCTGGAACGGCAAATCTGCTTTTTGAAGAAGCAGGGAAGTCATATGAGCCTATGTTTTTAAAAAGCGTGAAAATTTTGCCGGATAAACTGTTTGAAATGGAGGTTAGAAACATCTATGGCAATAGAAAGATTATTAATGTTGAAATTGAAAAGATATCTTTGATGAAAGATTTGTCTTGTATAATGGATACAAAGGTAATAGTCAATCAGCCCAATAATATGCCATTATTTACAAATTTGAACAAGGCACTCCAATCTCTGGATAAACAAATCTGCATAAGTGGAATGTATGGAATTCGGCTTGTACAGACCAGTTCCCCTTTCTGATAAATGTCTTATTCTGGTGTGAAAGAGCTAGAATCTTAAAAGTAAATATAAAACACAGAACCAGGGATGCGTCCTGCCTGGAGACGCATCCCTGTCATTTTACCAATATTTGAGGCCTCGATTAATACTCCTGCTGTCAGGTCTGCTGGTGGTGCATGGAGGCCACCTGACACTCCGGGCACACCTCCACATAGCAGTTGCCCTCCATAAAGTCCAGCATCTCCCATGAAAGCTTGACCACGAACTTCATGGGCTTACCGCAGTCAGGACAGGGGGTGTACTCCCAGTCTTGAATCCAAAAGGGGAAGCCGCCAATGGCACTGACCTCATCCCAGTCGGTCCCATAGAAGAGGGGAGCTGGCTCTCTGGCCAGCACATAGGGGTTGGCCCCCATCTGGTCTACATCCTCATCCTCCATAGCCTCCTCACAACCGCCCTCATAGGGGAAAATAGGCGTGTTGCCTCCGTCCAGGGTGAAGCGGGAGTAAGACGGGCTGGCCCAGGGAATGCAGCCAAGGCATGTGGTAGTGGTAAAGATGCCGTCTATCCCCAGAAAGCGCAGGCGCTCGCCCCGACCATCCAGCACCAGGAAATCCGACAACCTGCCGCCGCACTCCGGGCATCGATTCTTACGGGGGCGGAAAATATGAACGGCGCTGTCCTGAACCCGGTTCCCCTGATGAGAGGGTAGCAGGTATCGAAATTCAATTGTCACCGCTTTCTCGTCTTGTCAAAGGTCCAGCCGCCGCATTGGGCGTACACCGAGGAATCCACATACAGTTTTTCCCGCCAGGGGCGTGGGTGATGCTCCAACTCGTAGAGTGTCTCCAGCGCCTTATCATCTCCCTGCATGGCCAGACAGCACATCAGATTTGTCGCCGTCCGGGAATCCTCCGTCTCCAGCAGCTTGGCAATCAGGCCGTCACGCACGTCCTCCGGGGCATGGTAGTAAATCTCGCTGGGGCGAAATACTTCTTTTTCCAGGGCCGCCCGCGCCAGCTCCGGGGAGAAGATGCCATGGACATTGATGAGTCCCTTTAAATCATTGTCCCACAAGTCATCATTCAAACGCTCTACATGGGCAATGAGATCTTGTAATTTTGTCTGAACTTGCTCCAGGGTCCAATCCTTGGGCGAGATATATGGGGACTTTGCCGTCATTATCAACTCCTTTTTTATGTATATGACATTTGTTAACCGCCGAACCAAGGATGCGCCCTACTTGGAGACGTATTTTTATACAAAGTTCCAAAGGATTCAGAACATTTCGCCGCCTAGCTGACGCTCAAATTCGCATACTTCTTCGGCGAAACCCCCACGGCCTTGGTGAAGGCCTTGAAGAAGCTGCTGTAATCGCCAAAGCCGCTCTTCTCAAAGGCATCCCCCACGCTGTCGCCCTCGTTCAGATGGGCCTTCGCGATGCTGATGCGGCGGGCGGTGACGTACTTGTTGATGGTGGTGCCGGTGGCCTGCTTGAAGATGCGGCAGATGTAGGACTCGCTTAGGAAAAAGTGGGCGGCCAGTTGCTCCACCGTGATGCCCAGGGAGATGTTCTGGTTGATGTAGGCCAGGATGTCCTCCACCTGGCGGCTGTACTTGTATTCCACAGGGGCAGCCTGGGCAGCATTTGCGTTGGACAGTGTATTGATCAGCACCATCAGCTCCATGAAAGCGGCCCGCTCCACGATGTCGTGGGCGTAGCCCCTGGCGGAAATCATCTTGCTGACGTAATAGAGGAAGCGACTCTGGGCGGACTTGTCCAGGGAGACCTTGTGCTGGAAGCCGTCCCCACGGTTCGAGAAGCAGTAGTCCAGGTTCGTGTCCGGGGTGGATAGGTGCTTTACATAATCCGGGTGGATGGACAGGACGATGCGCTCATGGACGTGATTGTCGATTTGAGTCAGCTTGTGGCTCTCGTACTGGTTGATGATGAATAAGTCTCCGGGAGCGATGGCGTAGAAGCGGTTGTCTATCAGAAACTGCCTGCCGCCGGAGATGGAATAGTACAGCTCGTAGCAGTCATGGATGTGCATGTCCATGGCTTTTTCTTCCTTATAGAGATGAGCGATGGCAAAGGTCTTCGTGCTAAGGCAGTGCTCGATGGCTGTCTTGCAGGAACTGAGTTCTTCCATAAATATGCGGCTCCTTTTCCGTAATCCCCTATGGCCTGAAGCTGTCTTTTTCCGTCACGATATAGATGTCCTTCCCCATCTTTTCCTCGAAATGCGCTTTCAGCGCCAAATTGCTGTCCCATTTCGCCTGTGAATAGCTCCCATAGCGGCGCTTCACATCGCCCATCCGCTCGTCGATGTCCAGCACGCCCTCCGAACCCGACAGGGCATCGCACAGCCGGATTAGCCGGTCGTATTCATCCAGGGAAACGGCTTCCAGGCAATCCCGAATCAGCGCCAGCTCCTCCGCGGAGGTGTCGAAATTCCCGATATAGCCGTCCGTGGTGCGGTCGTGGAAGGAATGGGTCAGGCATATCTTCGCCGCCTCGTCATAGCCCAGGGACATCATATAAGTATAGCCGTCCGACACATGGCCTAAGTGCCTTACGCCGAACTTACGCCCGATATCGTGCAGCAGCCCCAGGATATAGGCCTTGTCCGGATCCAGGTCGCCGCATTCCTGAGCGATTCTCTCGGCACAGTGGGCAGCCACGCGGCTGTGGTCTCCCCAGGGCCCGGGATTGCATTTCTCCGCTTCCGCCAGAAGCGCTTCCGCTTGTTCTCTTGTAGGTAGCATGGCTCCAAATCCTTTCTTTTTCTCCATTTTAACATAATGTTCAGGATTTGCAATATTCTGAGAAATATTTGAATAGAAATTGAGAATCCTTTCGTATATACTAAAAGTACAGTCACAGGTCGGCCAGGCGGTATTCCGGCAGAGAGGCACCCGGAGAGTGCCGGGACCGAAACGGGAAGCGGAATCGGGGGAACGTCCGGGAAGAGGAGATTTTAGAGAAAATTTATGGAAAAGCTTTCCTGTATATGTTATAATGTAAGGGCTTACATAGACATGCTTTTCTCCGAATTTTTCTAAAGAATCACATAGATGGACGGGACTGCATATTGGCATGAGACCAGAAAGAGAGGTGTAAAGGTGGAGCTTAGAACAGCAGTATCACCAAGGGATGTGAAGCATTATACCACGCAGCGCCTGAGAGAGGAGTTCCTGATTCAGAATCTCTTCGTGCCCGGGGAAATCAAGCTGGTATACAGCCACATCGACAGAATCATCACAGGTGCGGCGGTGCCTGTGGAACCCCTTACATTGACGGCAGGGGAGGAACTGAGGGCAGAATATTTCTGCCAGAGACGGGAGCTGGGCGTCATCAACATCGGCGGGGCCGGGAGGATTACCGTGGACGGCAGGGTCTATCGGGTGGGCTTCAAGGAGGCCATGTACATCGGCATGGGCTCGAAGGAAATCGTATTCGCCAGCGACGACGCGCAGAACCCGGCGAAATTCTACCTGAATTCCGCTCCGGCCCACAGGACATGCCCCACGGTGCTGATCAAGCCGGAGGGGGAGCCCGAGGAGGGCGTGGTCATCGTGAAGGACGAGAACAAGGTGGAGCTGGGCAGCCTGGAGGATGCCAACCACCGGGTCATCTGCAAATACATCCTGCCCGGCCAGGTGGAGAGCTGCCAGCTGGAGATGGGCATGACAAAGCTGGCGCCCGGCAGCGTCTGGAATACCATGCCCTGCCACACACATGACAGGCGCATGGAGGTGTATCTGTACTTCGAGATGCCCCAGGACGCTTTCGTGATGCACTACATGGGCGAGCCCCAGGAGACCCGCCACATCGTCATGCGCAACGAGGAGGCTGTCATCTCCCCCAGTTGGTCCATCCATGCGGGGTGCGGCTCCAGGGCCTACACCTTCATCTGGGGCATGGTGGGAGAGAACCAGGACTTCGATGATATGGACGGCATCGCCATGAAGGATTTGATGTAAACTACAGATATGTAATGATTTTTACAAAAATTCATATGGAAGATTGCGGGAAAACAGGTTATAATCTAAGTAAAGGAGAAAAAGAAAATGTCTGAATTCACGAATTTCTCACTGGAAGGAAAGGTAGCATTGGTAACGGGAGCCTCCTACGGCATCGGCTTCGCAATCGCTTCCGCCTACGCGGAGTGCGGGGCCACCATCTGCTTCAACGATATCAATCAGGAGCTGGTGGACAAGGGGCTGGCGGCCTATGAGGAGAAGGGCGTCAAGGCCCACGGCTATGTCTGCGACGTCACCGATGAGGACGCGGTAAACGCCCTGGTGGCAAAAATCGAGGCGGAGGTAGGCGTCATCGATATCCTGGTGAACAACGCGGGCATCATCAAGAGGATTCCCATGACCGAGATGACGGCGGCCCAGTTCAGGCAGGTCATCGACATCGATTTGAACGGCCCCTTCATCGTATCCAAGGCCGTCATTCCTTCCATGATTAAGAAGGGCCACGGCAAGATTATCAACATCTGTTCTATGATGTCCGAGCTTGGCCGGGAGACAGTGTCCGCTTACGCTTCCGCCAAGGGGGGACTTAAGATGCTGACTAAGAACATCTGCTCCGAGTACGGCCAGTACAACATCCAGTGCAATGGCCTTGGACCGGGCTATATCGAGACACCCCAGACCGCGCCATTGCGGGAAGTGCAGCCGGACGGCAGCAGGCATCCTTTCGATCAGTTCATCTGTGCCAAGACCCCTGCCAACAGGTGGCTGAAGCCCGAGGAGCTTACCGGCCCCGCCGTGTTTCTGGCATCCGAGGCCTCCAATGCGGTGAACGGCCACATCCTGTACGTGGACGGCGGCATCCTGGCTTACATCGGCAAGCAGCCGCAATAAAAGTGTGTGAGTCTCACACAGAAGAATGCCCAAAGTGCGGGCATTCTTCAAGCGCGACTTTTGCGCTTTGTTTTGCACCAAGTTGCTAATAGTTATGTGAAGGAGGGTTCTATGAAAATCGCATTGATTAATGAGAATAGCCAGGCGGCTAAGAACGAGCTTATTTGCTCCACTCTGAAGAAGGTGGTGGAGCCCATGGGGCATGAGGTGTACAATTACGGCATGTGCGGCGCGGAGGATCCCAATTCCCTGACCTATGTCCAGAACGGTATCCTGGCGGCGGTGCTGCTGAATTCCGGTGCTGCTGATTATGTCATTACGGGATGTGGCACCGGGGAGGGCGCCATGCTGGCCTGCAACTCCTTTCCCAAGGTGCTCTGCGGCCATATCGAGTCCCCGCTGGACGCCTATCTGTTCTCCCAGGTGAACGACGGCAACTGCGTGGCCCTGCCCTTCGCCGAGAACTTCGGCTGGGGCGGCGAGCTGAACCTCCAGTATATCTTTGAGAAGCTGTTCTGCGCGCCCGGTGGCGGCGGATATCCCCCTGAGAGGGTGGAACCCGAACAGCGCAACAAGAAGATTCTGGACAAGGTCAAGGAGGTCACCCACACGGACATGGTGACCATCTTGAAGAACCTGGACAGGGAGCTGGTGAAGGGAGCCCTTTCCGGCGCGAAGTTCCAGGAGTGCTTCTTTGAGAACTGCAAGTGCGGGAAAATCGCGGAGGCGGTGAAAGAAGTCCTGGCATAAATGAAAAACAGCTAAAAAATATACGCCAAAGCCCAGAAGGAAGAGATTTCCGGGCTTTGGCGCACTGGGCGTGGCAGGGGCGATGCCGTTGCCGTCCCACAGCGGCTCTGTGCGAAAACAGACTAGATTCCACAGGTGCGGGCTGCCGGGAGCCTGCGGACTGAGACAGGGCAGTTTCCGGCAGCGGAATGGGGAGGGCGGATGTACCCTGCATGAGAAGCGGAAAGTGTTTGGCAATAAATCATATCAAATTAGCATGCGAGACATGCGGAAAAGAGGGAAAATGAACGCAGTATTAGAGCAAATCAGCAAAATCGGCATCGTGCCCGTCGTGAAGATCGACCGGGCGGAGGATGCGCTTCCGCTGGCAAAGGCCCTGTGCGCGGGCGGGCTTCCCTGTGCGGAGGTGACCTTCCGCACGGACGCGGCTGCGGAGGCCATAGGGACCATGACCACGAATTTCCCGGACATGTGCGTGGGAGCGGGGACAGTGCTGAACGCGGAGCAGGTGGACGCTGCGGTGGCGGCAGGCGCGAAGTTCATCGTCAGCCCGGGACTGAATCCCAGGACGGTGAAGTACTGTATCGAGAAGGGCGTGCCCATCACCCCCGGCACCTCCAGCCCCTCCGACATCGAGCAGGCCATCGAGCTGGGGCTGGATGTGGTGAAGTTTTTCCCGGCGGAGCAGTCCGGCGGCCTGGCCAAGATTAAGGCCATGGCGGCGCCCTATGTGAACATGAAGTTCATGCCTACCGGCGGCATCAATGCCAAGAACCTGACCTCCTACCTGGATTTTGACAAAATCATTGCCTGCGGCGGCTCCTGGATGGTGCCCGGCGACCTGATTAACGCGGGAGAGTGGGACAAGATTGAACAGCTCACCAGAGAGGCCGTCCAGACCATGCTGGGCTTCGAGCTGGTGCATATCGGCATCAATTCGGAGAGCAAGGAAGAGGCCGACAAGACTGTGAACCGCCTGGCATTCCTGTTCGGTCTGCCTGTGAAGGTGGGCAGCGGCGGCAGCTTCGCGGGCACGATCGCGGAGGTGCTGAATACCCATGGCAGAGGGACCCACGGCCATATCGCCATCCGCACCAACTATATCGAGCGGGCCATCAATTATATGACCACCGTGCTGGGCGCGGAGTTCCATGAGCCCATCCTGCGCCCTGACGGCAAAATCAACGCCATCTATCTGAAAGAGGAGATTGGAGGGTTTGCGGTGCATCTGCTACAGAAATAAGCGAAAAAGATTTTCTATGCCCGCAAAGAGGACGCAAGGCATATCTCTTTGGTGCGGATGAAAACGCCGCAGGCGGCATGGGCGGATATGCAAATGTTTCAGATATGGCAGTAGGAGTTTTGAGATAAGAAAGGATACAGACATGGCTAAAGTGATTACGATGGGTGAGATTATGCTGAGGCTGTCCACCCCCAATTTTGAGAAGTTCATCCAGGCAGACGAGTTCGACATCAACTATGGCGGCGGCGAGGCCAATGTGGCAGTGTCCCTGGCCAATTATGGCCACGACGCGGAGTTCGTCACGGCGGTCCCCGACAATGAGATCGGCGAGTGCGCGGTGGCTGCCCTGCGCAAGTACAATGTGGGCACGAAGCATATCGCCAGGTGCGGCGAGCGGCTGGGCATCTATTATCTGGAGAGCGGCTCCTCCATGAGGCCCTCCAAGGTGGTCTACGACAGGGCCCATTCCTCCATCTCTACCGCCACGGCTGCTGATTTTGATTTCGATGCAATCTTCCAGGGAGCTGACTGGTTCCATTTCACCGGCATCACCCCCGCTGTGTCCGATGCCGCAGCCGTCCTTACCGAGGAAGCCCTGAAGGCGGCCAAGAAGCACGGCGTGAAGGTGTCCGTGGACCTGAACTTCCGCAAGAAGCTCTGGTCCTCCGAGAAGGCCCAGAAGGTCATGAAGAACCTGATGCAGTATGTGGACGTGTGCATCGGGAACGAGGAGGACGCGGAGCTGGTGCTGGGCTACAAGCCCGGCAAGACTGACGTCACCAGCGGCGACCTGGAGCTGGCCGGGTACAAGTCCATCTTTGAGCAGATGGTGGCCGACTACAACTTCGAATACTGTGTGTCCTCCCTGCGGGTGAGCCATTCCGCCTCCGACAACGGCTGGTCCGCCTGCATCTACTCCAGGGATACCAAGGAGTTCTACCACTCCAAGGAGTACAGCATCCATCCGATTGTGGATCGCGTGGGCGGCGGCGACTCCTTCGCGGGCGGCGTCATCTGCGGGATGTTGGACGGCAAGGATTTCAAGGCTGCGCTGGAGTTCGGCGTGGCGGCTTCCGCGCTGAAGCACACCATCCCCGGGGATTTCAACCTGGTGAGCCGGAAAGAGGTGGAGACTTTGGCGGGCGGCGATGCCTCCGGGCGGGTGCAGCGCTAAGCAAAAAATGTATCAAAAAACGTACTCAGGGGTATACAGGACATGCTTTTTTGACGATATATAAATATAGAAGAGCTTATGCAGGGCTGCTGGGATAAAGATACCGGCGGCCTTGTGTGGTTACATTTACGAGAAGCATAAGGAGGATAAAAAAGATGGGTTCGTATTACAAGCATACCAGAACGGAGAGCGCCAAGGTGCCCTATTCCTTCCGGTGTGAGCAGTGCATGAAGGACAGCGGGACCAGACAGGCCACTATCGTCGGCAACGAGGCAGTCCACAACAGCATGTCCAGGAAAATATCCCAGAAAGAGGAGGCTAATATGCAGAAGGAGGCTTTCCAGAAGCTGAAGAATGCCCTGCAGGAGGCCTACGAGAATGCCGAGGGGAAGCATATCTATGCAAAGGAGTTCAATGATATCTGCCCTCATTGTGGGAAGCCCCAGTCCTGGGCGGTGGCGAATCTGAAGAACAAGCTCTTCGAGAATTCCATCGTCAGTGTTATCGTGGGACTGATTTTTGCAGTAGGCAGCTATTTCTACATAAAGAGCGAGCCCGGCAGGTTCGAGGAGTCCTGGCAGTTAGGGGTGCCTATCGGCATCATGGCCGTGGCCGTGCTCATCGCTATTCTGCTCTTCGCCATCAACATGGTGAAAATGAGCTCCAAGAACAAGAAGACGGCAAACGTGATGCAGAAGAACCTCCCCGACATCCAGTGGGATGCGGTAGAGGGCATGATCGATATGAGCAGGGTCTAGTATCCCAGTGCATGGTGTACTAGTCTCCCGGGGCGCGGGCGGCTGTCCGCGCCCTTTTGCCGCACAGGAAAGTTTTTCATGATGATTTTTTACAAGTTTGACACATCTTTATGATAGAATCGGTTCATGATAGAGGAAATCTGGTCAGGAGGTGGCGCTGTGACGGACATACTGGTGGTGGAGGACGATGAGGCGATTGCCAATCTGATTTGCGTGAGCCTAAGCGCGGAGGGCTACCGATGCACCTGTGCCCGGGACGGCATGGAGGGCGCGGATTACATCGAGCGGCAGTCCTTCGACCTGGTGCTCCTGGACATCATGCTTCCGGAGGTGGACGGCTATGAGCTCCTGGAATACATCAAGCCCACCGGTACCCCGGTGATCTTCCTCACGGCAAAGGGCAGCATCGAGGACAAGGTGCGGGGGCTGCGGGCCGGGGCGGACGATTATCTGTCAAAGCCCTTCCAGATCGGGGAGCTCCTGGCCAGGGTGGAGGCCGTGCTGCGCAGGCTGGGAAAGGGAGAGCGGCAGCTGGAGGTGGGGGACGTGAGCGTCCGTCTGGATTCCAGGCAGGTGCTCAAGAGCGGCGTTGCCCTTACGCTGACGGTGAAGGAGTTCGACCTGCTAGTGGAGCTGATGCGGAACCGGAACATCGCCCTGTACCGGGAGCAATTGTACGAAAAGGTCTGGAAGGAGCCCTTCAACGGGGAGACCCGGACGCTGGACAGCCATATCCAGAGGCTGCGCAAGAAGCTGGGCTGGGAGGATCGGATCCGGACAGTGTTCCGGATAGGCTACAGGCTGGAGGGATAGCATGCGCCTCTTTACGAAAATCTTTTTATGCGGGACTTTGGTCTTAAGTCTGGCATTTTCTGTCTCGGGATATTTTCTGCTCCATTTTTCATGGGAAAGCAGCATGGCAAGGGAAGCGGATTTCGCTTTGAAGCAATACCAATACGACAAGTTCACCATCCAGTCGGCGCTGCTGACGTTCACGGATTTCGAGATGTCCTTCGCGATAGTCCAGGAGGATGACGCAGACCGTGGACAGATCACCACCTGGTGGGAGGATGTCCCTGGGGGGACTGTGGTCTCTTCGGGAGAGGGGGGAGAGAAGTGGTCCGTGAAGGGAGCGGAGCAGATATTTGACCGGGAATCGGCGGCGGAGCTGTTCCGCATCCTGGCGGAGGATGTGAGCCTGCCCGCGGCCTTCTTTACAGGGGACGGGACACTTCTCTATTCCGGGATAGAGGGGCTGGACGCCTCCTTCCTGGAGGAACTGTCGGAAGACGCCCATGTGTACCGGTTCCGGGAGACGCCGGAGGGGAGCTTCCTCCTGGTGGGAAGCGTGCTGGAGCGGGGAAAGCTGGAGCTGACGGCCGGGATATGGGACGGGGGGGACGTCGGAGATCAGGGGGCTGTGGAAGCCGAAGGCCGGGACAGGGAGGAGAACGGACCGGATGCGGCGCAGGCTGATGTACAGGCCAGACCGGATGCTGGAGCTGCGGCAGCTCCGGACGCGGCGCAGGCGGCTGTCCGGGGCATGGAGGAGGCCGGAAAGGAGGCCGACGCCCAGACCGCGGACCTGGGCACAGCACAGGAGGGGACATGGTATGAGACGGAAGGCGCCGCCCGGGACATTGGAGCCCCGGGGGACGGAATCCGCTTCGTGACCCAGTGGGATGTGAGCAAGACCGTGAGGCAGCAGGAGATCCTGCAGCAGTATTTCCTGCGCTGCTATTTGGCGGCGGTTCTGGTGGGGATGGGGCTGCTGGGGCTTCTGTCCGCGCTCCTGACAGGCCCCTTGAAGCGGATGTCCCGGGTGGCGGGACGGATGGCCCAGGGGGACTATGAGGAGCGCCTTGCCGTCAGGGGCCGGGATGAGATCGGGGAGCTGGCGGAGAGCTTCAACCGGATGGCGGAGGCCGTGGAGGAGAAGGTGGAGGCATTGTCCAGGGCGGCCAGGGAGCGGGAGGACTTCGTGGCCAATTTCGCCCATGAAATGAAGACGCCGATGACTTCTATCATCGGCTACGCGGACATGCTCTACCAGAGGGAGCTTTCCAGGAAAGAGGTGCGGGACGCTTCCTGGTACATCTGGAACGAGGGGATGCGTCTGGAGGCCCTGTCCCTGAAGCTGATGGATCTGACCGTTCTGGGGCGGCAGGACTTTCCCCTGCAGGAGATGGCCGCGGAGGAGCTGCTGGCGGACGCGGCGGGGGGCCTGGAGCCTTTCTTTGCGGAAAAAGGGGTGTCTTTTGCGCTGTCGGCAGATCCGGCCTATATCCGGGTGGAGTACGACCTGTTCAAGACCCTGCTGATCAACCTGCTGGACAATTCCGTCAAGGCGGGCTGCACCAGGCTTGCGCTGTCAGGGACCCGGGAGCGGGAGGGGGGATACCGGATATGCGTCAGGGACAATGGCTGCGGCATGGAGGAGGAAGAGCTCTCCCGGATCACGGAGGCCTTTTACATGGTGGACAAGGCCAGGAGCAGGAAGCAGCATGGGGCAGGGCTGGGGCTCGCCCTGGCCGACAGGATCGCCAGGATTCACGGAAGCAGGCTGGAGTTTAGGAGCAGAAAGGGCCAGGGGACAGAGGTGAGCCTGCTGTTCTCCTGTGCGGAGACGGAGATGGTAGATGAAGAATAAAAGTTTGCTTGTAAATCTGTCGGGCGTGGCGCTGGCGTTCGCCATCGCTTTCGGCGGAATCTTCGCGCTGTGGAGCAGGCTGGACAGAGAGCGGGCGCAGCTTCTGTCAGGGGGCGGGCAGGTAGGGATCCCGGCCGTGACTGATGCTGTGATGTCCCAGAGCATCGGCATGGTGGACGTGGAGATAAAGGCGGCGGATTTAAGCCAGGAGGAGCTGCGCCGGGCGGTGCTGTGCCTGGAGAGCGCATCGGAGAAATACCCCCATGAGCCCGTGCCCGGGCAGCTGTCCATGACAGAGGCCACCCAGAGCGGCATGGTCTGGCTTGGGGATTTCCTGCTGCCCCGCCTGGACAGGGAGGGGATGATTCCGAAAGAATACAGGCTGAGCTGCTATCTCTGGGCCGATAGCCAGGCGGAGGCCGGCGAGGGGGCGGCGGATCCGCTGTCCGGCTACTGGGAAGTGTCCTTTGCCGGGGAGGAGCTGGATGCGGTGCTGTTCCTGAACGCTGTGACCGGGCAGGTGCTGCGGGCATGGATCGCGCTGCCGTATCCGGAGGGGGAGTATCCGGATGAGGAGCGTCTGACAGAGCTTTTGGAGGATTACGCGGATTCCTTTGGCGTGGAGGCCGGGTATGCGATTTCCATGGCGGAGGCCGGGATGTCCGATTCCGTATACGCGACGGAAAAACAGGGAACGGAGGGCGGCGGGACAGAAAGCGGCGGGACAGAAAGCTTCGGAGCCGGAGACGGGGAAACGGACAGCCCCGGGCAGGGCGGCGGAGAGGGCTGGGGATTCCGGCTGCGCGTAGAGGATCAACGGATGGCGGTCTGCCTGGAGGCCGGGGATGCCGTAGACGCCGGGATGCCCCTGGCGGAGAGCGGGAAGGCCCTGTGCCTTGCCCTGTACCTGGAGACGAAGCCTCCGGAAGATTAAAGGCCCCCGGGGCTTTGTGAAAAAAATGTGAACCCTCCGGATTTTACAACTTAGGCACAACTCTTCCGCAGCTCCTTGACATCTGCCTGATATGATACGCGAAGCGAAGGAAAGACAGGTTCGCGGTAAATAAGGAATCGCGGGAAAGATGCGATTCCCAATAAAGTCAGGAGGTAACAGAGAATGGAGAAGCGGAAAAAGCGGAATGGGCGCGGCGTCAGGTGGATTGCCGCCCTGCTGCTGTCGGCGCTGCTGGCGGGCGCCCTGAGCGGCTGCGGCGGGAGCGCGCCGGGAGGAGACGGCGCAGGGGAAGGCGGCGCGGGAGGAGACGGCGCGAAAAGCGGCGCGGAAGGCTCCAAGGCGGCGGACGGGGGTTCCCCCGGACAGGACGGCAAGGGCAGATATGTGGAAATCCAGGAGAGCCTGCCGGAAGAATTGGACGGCTGGTCAATCGTACAGATTTATACGGCAGACGGGAAGCTCCGCCTCCTGGCCACCAAAGCGGAGGGCGACAAGGCCGTCCTGCGGGAGTGGGAGAAGCAGGAGGAGGGCCTGACGGATGTGACCCAGGGCTGGCTGGCGGACATGGAATTCCGCTGTATTGGGGGCTGGCTGGATGTCCGGCTGGCCCGGGGAAAGGACGGCGGACAGTATCTGTATGCCGGATACCTGGCGGAGGACGAGGAGGACTACAGGGGGCATCTGTATAAAGCCGAGGGAGGCGCGGCGGTGGAGATCACGCCTCAGAAGTGGACAGTCCCCAATGAGGAATTCGGCAGCTATGAAATGGTACAGGGCCTGGCGGTGCTGGACAACGGCAATATAGTCGCCGTCTCCTACACCTCAGTGGACATTCTGTCAGGGGAAGACGGAAGCGTAATAGAAACCGAGAAGCCCGCCGTTTTCTATGAGGGCGGCGTGATAGCGGACGGAGAGAATGCCTATCTGCGGGCCTCTGACGGAGTCGGCGGCTATATCGAGAAGCGCCAGGGCGGCAAGGCCGCAGGCGCGGTGCAGATTCCCTATCCCGCATCCGATTCCGGGGCGTCCGAAAGCGGAGACAGGATGATGACCTTCAGCAGCAATGTCAGCCTGGCGCTGGCGGCGCTTCCGGACGGCACATTGATCGCCGGGAGCAAGGACGGGCTGTTCCGCATGGATCCCGGGGCTGAGCCGGGGCAGTGGGAGCTGCTTGTGTCCGGCCAGGAGACTGATTTCGCCATGTCGGATCTGTGGTGCACGGATTTCGCGGCGTTTGAGGACGGGAGCGTCTACGCCCTGTTCGAGTCGGAGGAGGGGCAGAAGCTGAACCGCTATGAGTATGACCCGGAGGCGGTGTCGGAGGTGACGGAGGTGCTGAAGCTCTATACCGTGTACGAGAGCTCCCTGCTGAACCAGGCGGCGGCCAAGTACCACAAGGCCCACCCGGAGGTGCTGATTGAAATCCATAACGTGTATCCGGCTTACTACCCGGACAGCGTTGACTACAATGCTGTATACCAGGAGCTGAACACCATGCTCATGGGGGATGAGGCGCCGGACATCGTGATGATGGATCACCTGGACATGGATTCCTACGCGGACAAGGGCCTGCTGGCGGATTTGGAGGACGTGGTGGGCCCCATGGAGGAGAGCGGGGAGCTTCTGTCCAATATTACAGGCATATACAGACGGGAGGACGGCAAGCGGTACGTGGTGCCCCTGCAGTTCGCCATGGACCTGGCCCTGGGAAGGGACATTACGGTCCAGGATATGGCCACCATGGAGTCCCTGGCAGAGTTCCTGTCCCGGGCGGAGGAGCCCTATATGGCATCCCGGACGGTGGCCGGGCTGGTGGATGAGTTCTACCCCTATTTCTGCGCCGAGATCGTGGACGGCAAGCAGCTGGACAGGGAGGCTATGGGGAGGTATCTGGAGTACCTGAAAGCGATCGGGGACAACTGCGGGATTGTGGCGTCAAATCCTGAGGACGTCACGTCCTACGGCGTATTCGGCCTGGCCGGGAAGGCGAAGTTCGCCCTCAGCCGGATGAGCGGCTTTACGGACGGCATGCTGTCCATGTCCATGGTGGATTATATCAAGGGGGACTTCACGGCCTTTGAGAACCGCTTCGAGCCCCTGGTGCAGGCGGGAATCTGCGCCAAGAGCCGGTATGTGGACAGGGCGAAGGACTTCCTGCGGTTCGCCCTGTCGGAGGAGATCCAGAACCTGGAGTACAACGGCTTCCCGGTGAACCGCAAGTCCATGGAGCATCAGGCGATGAAGGACCGCTCGGAATTCGCCATGGTGACCTCCGTGGCAGGGGACGACGGCAGCTTTGTAGAGTTCGAGAGCGAGCCCTACTCCAAAGAGACGGCGGACCGGCTGGTCGCCCTGTGCGAGGGGCTGGATAAGCCTGTGGGAGAGGACGCGAAGATCCGGGAGGTGCTGATCGAGGCCCTGGGCGGCTATCTGGAGGGCTCCCGGTCCAGGGAGGATACCGTACAGAAGATAGAAGACGGCCTGAAGATGTATTTAGCGGAATGAGATGGAAACGTATTGAAGTAGATTGAAACATATTGAAACATATTGAAACATATTGAAGCTGCCCCGTCATGATTTCGAACCTGGAATCTGGCGGGGCATTTTAGTAAAAAAAGTAAATTAACTCTTTATCTTCCGTCCGAAATAGTATATACTGATAGCACATGGAAAAACGTGAAAGTAAATCCGGCAAATTCAAGGAAAGAGAGGAATGGAAATATGTACGATTTTTCTATCGGCGTAATGCTGGAATCCTTCCGGCTGCCCACTCCGGTGGCGCTTAAGAAGGCAAAGGAGATTGGCGCGACAGGCATACAGATGTACGCGGTGGACGGCGAGCATGCCCCGGAGCAGCTCACAGGTGGGAAGAGGAGAGAGCTTCTGGACATGGTGAAGTCGGAGGGGCTGGTGTTCTCCGCCCTCTGCGGGGATCTGGGAAAGGGCTTCCACAATGCCGAGCTGAATCCGGGACTGATTGAGAGGTCCATGCGGATTTTGGATCTGGCCAAGGATCTGGAGACGGACATCGTCACCACCCACATCGGCGTAGTCCCCGCGGATCCTGGCCATGACCGCTACAAGATCATGCAGGAGGCATGCTTCAAGCTGGCCGAGTACGCGGATTCTCTGAACGCGCATTTCGCCATCGAGACAGGACCCGAGGAGTCCGCTACATTGAAGCAGTTCCTGGACGGCCTCCACTCCACCGGCGTTGCGGTGAACTTAGATCCCGCCAACCTGATCATGGTCACCGGCGACGACCCTGTGCAGGCGGTACATAATCTGAAGGACTATATCGTGCACACCCATGCCAAGGACGGCGTGCGCAACTACTACCGCGACCCCGAGGAGGTCTATGGCCTTGTGGAGGCTGAGATGCTGGCCAGCCCTTCCTTCGCGGAGCTTCCCCTGGGACAGGGCGGCGTGGACTTTGGGAACTATCTGAAGGCCCTGGACGAGATAGGCTATCACGGGTTCCTGACCATCGAGCGCGAGGTGGGCGACGACCCGGAGAAGGATATCCGCCTGGCCGTAGATTTCCTGAATGGTTTGATGAGGTAAAATAGGAAGCGCAGCGACTTATACTGCATAACGCTGAATACTGCCTAATGCAATCAAGCGATTGAACCAGTCAGCGTTATGCAGTCTGGTTTCACGGCAAGTGAAATCGTTAAGCAGTATAATACAATAGAAAGCAGGCTTTCTATTGTCATGAATAGGAGGACTTCGAGATGAAATTTTCTGTCAGTGTATATAGCTTCATGCAGTATATCCAGGACGGCAGGCTCACGCCCTTTTCCTGCATCGAAAAGGTAAAGGAGATGGGCTTCGATGCGATCGAGTACGTGGACTTCGTGTTCCCCAAGGATGAAGACCCGGCAGAGTACGCGAAAAAGCTCCGGGCGGAGGCCGACAGGGTGGGCCTGGCCATCTCCAACTATGCCGTGGGAGCGGACTTGTTAGGAGGCAGCGAGGGCAATCTGGAGGCCGAGGTGGAGCGCCTGAAAGCCCAGGTGGACATCGCCGCCATCTTGGGCTGCCCCACCATGCGCCATGATACGATATTCGCGATTCCGAACAGAACCTACCATGGATACGACAATGTCCTGGAGCGCCTGGCAAAGGGCTGCCTGGCCGTGACGGAGTATGCGGCACAGAAGGGCATCAAGACCATGACGGAGAACCACGGCTTCATCTCTCAGGACAGCCTGCGGGTGGAGAAGCTGATCAACACGGTGGCGAACGATAATTTCGGCCAGCTGGTGGACATGGGCAACTTCCTGTGCGTGGACGACGACCCGGTGACGGCGGTGGGCAGATGCGCACCCTACGCATTCTACGTCCATGCCAAGGACTTCATCGTCAAGAGCGGCCAGGCGGCCGATCCGGGCCAGGGCTTCTTCCTCTCCAGGGGCGGCAATTTCCTGCGCGGCACGGTGGTGGGACACGGAGACGTGCCTGTAGTACAGTGTCTGCGGGCCCTGAAGGGTGCAGGATATGACGGATACATAGCTATCGAATTCGAGGGCATGGAGGACTGCCTGAAGGGTGTGGCCATCGGCCTGGAGAACCTGAGAAGATACGTGGCGGAAGTGTACGGAGCGTGAGGAGGAGCTCGCCTGACGAGCAGGCCTCACCCGGAAGAATGCCCGGACCGCGGGAAGGATTTCGGGTTTACGGCAGTTTGAGGACGCTGTGCTGCCGCATATGGAAAGGGGCTGCCGTTTTGCGGCGGCCCTGATTTATACTGACGGTCTAAAGTTTGCCATGAATGCCCTTCTTCATTGTGGCCCGGCGACGGTTCCTAATTTTACCGTCTGCGAGCATATGACGGCGGCTGACAGCACAGGAGGAAAAGATGCCCGCTACAGATGGCCGGGCGAAAAAAGATAACGGCGTAAGAGATGCAGAGAGGAGAACAGTTTGAAAAAATATATCTTAGAGGCATGCGTGGATTCCCCGGAATCCGCGGTGGAGGCCGCGGAGGGAGGGGCGGATCGGCTGGAGCTGTGCGCCAACCTGATCATCGGCGGCACCACCCCGGAGCAGGCATTGTATGAGAAGGTCAGGGAGCTGACGGACGCCAGGATCCATGTGCTGATCCGCCCCCGGTACGGGGACTTCCTGTACACGGAGCATGAGTTCGGCATCATCCTGCGCAGCGTGGAGCTGTACAGGCGGCTTGGCGCGGAGGGCGTGGTGGTGGGATGCCTTTTGCCGGACGGCTCCCTGGACACGAAGCGGATGAAGGCCCTCAGGGAGGCGGCAGGGGACATGTCCATGACCCTTCACCGGGCCTTCGACATGTGCGCGGACCCCTATGAGGCGCTGGAGCAGGCCAAGGGCCTGGGAGTCCAGACCATCCTCACCTCCGGCCAGAAGGCCGACTGCACACAGGGCAGGGAGCTGATTGCCCGCCTGGTGCGGGAGAGCGGCGGCCAGGTGGACATTATGGCGGGGGGCGGAGTGGACGCTGCCGTGATCCGGCAGATGGTTCCCGCTACGGGAGCGTCCAGCTACCATATGTCGGGGAAGACGGTGCTGGACAGCGGCATGTCCTACCGGAAGGAGGAGGTGTCCATGGGCGTGCCGGGGCTGGGGGAGTACGAGATCTTCCGCACGGCCCGGGAGAAGATTCGTGCCGCCAGGCAGGTGCTGGACGAGGCGGCCGCCCTGACAGCGGGAGAATAAGAAGTTTCATTTCGCATATTCCTCAAAACTAATCTGATTGGCCTTTTGCGCAGAAGCGTTTGGAGACTATACTTTTATGAAAAAGGGTGGTAAAATAGGGAAAAAGGGCCGAAAGGCCTGAGATCGCAAATAAATGGAATGGAGGAAAAAGGGATGCTGAAAGGGATACCGAAGATTCTGTCGCCGGAGCTTTTGAAGGTGCTGTGCGAGATGGGGCACGGGGACAGGATTGTAATCGCGGACGGGAACTTCCCCTCTGAATCAGTGGGGAAGGATGCCAGGGTGATCCGCATGGACGGGCACGGGGCGTGCGAGGTGCTGGAGGCTGTGCTGGAGCTGTTCCCGCTGGACACCTATGTGGAGAAGCCCGTGAACCTGATGGAGGTGATGCCCGGGGACAAGGTGGAGACCCCGATCTGGGCGGAGTACGGGAAGCTGGTAAAGGCCGCCGATGCCAGGGGGCAGGAGGCCATCGGACACATAGAGCGCTTCGCCTTCTATGAGGAGGCCAGGGAGGCCTATGCCATCGTGGCCACCGGGGAGGGCGCGCTGTACGCCAATGTCATGCTGCAGAAGGGCGTAGTCTAAAGTACGCCCAGCGCAGAACTCTCCGGCCGGAGTCATCCTTTGTGGCGCAACAGCCTGTGAAACAGGATTGCCAGGCCGTAGAGGACCAGGACAGAGCCGCAGCACAGGGACACCAGCAGGGCGAATTCCGTAAATCGGCCACTGCGCCAGGCTCTGTTCAGAAAAGGGATGCCCAGCACGATAAAGAAGTACCAGAATACAGGGGACAGGCACCTGCGCAGGATGGAAGCGGAGGGCCTGTCCTTTTCCGCGCCCTGGAATCTGTCGAAGAGAAGCCCCGCCAGCCGGTAGATCGTCAAGAGGGCCGCGAAGTAGACCACAGCGCCTATCATGGTATGGAGCCTCTCCGGAGTCAGCCAGCCGCCCAGAACGCCTGTCCGTTCAAAGATAGGCGGCAGATAGATGGCTGCCACGATCCGCAGCCCGTTCACGAGGATGGTGAAAAGATAGGAGAGAAAGAGGCTGGCGGCAAGCCACCCCAGCCCCAGCGCTGCCCGCGGGATTTCCGGCAGGAGCCTCTCCGGGATATTCGCCGCGCGGCGGCATCCCACACGGCGGCATCCCACGCAGTGGGAGAATGAAAAGAAGAGCATGGCGGCAGTGATGATGATGAACTGTACACCGGAACAGGAGGGAGCGATAAGGAAGCGCAGCTCGTGGTTGGCATAGCCCATGCCCGGCGCATAGACGAAAGGGATGCCGCTCAAAGCCTCTACCCAGCGGGCGGTGGGGCCCAGAATCCACCGCAGGCTCTCCGCGTCCGCCTTACTGTAGAGATATTTCATTCCCAGGAGGATAAGGAATCCTGCCATATAAAGAATCAGGTTCTGTCTGAGAAATTTAGTCGATTTCCGATTATCCATCTGTATTCCTCCTGCGCGATTCGGCGCACCTACCTATCGCTTTTTCTTCTTTTTCTGCCGCAGCGCGCCATAAAACGACACCACTGTCAGTATCACTCCCAGCAGGATTCCGCCGGGCTCCGAGTAAGCGGTATATCCGCCGCCCACGGCCAGGTTGGACACCTGGAGGGGCAGGGGGTTGGCCTGGTTCACGTCCTGGCTCTCGCCCTCCGGATTCCGGATTTCCTCCACCACTGCCACGAATGAAGTATATGGCGTGGTCATGTTGTAATCCAACCCCAGCTGGGTGATTTCCTCCTTTACGGAGTCATCATTGCGTGTGCTGCCGTATCCCGCCAGTTGATCCAGCTTCGTGCGGGCCCAGAGATAGCGGATGGACTCGTCCTCCGTATCCACGGCCGCGTCGGCCACGGGAATCTCCTGCACATAATCCTCCCCGCCGGCCTTCCCTGAGACGGTGATGGTGCCCGTGGGCTCCCCGCGCCATTTGCCGAAGAGGATCAGGGGCTTTTGGGCATATAGGATGGAGGGCGTGGAGGTGGCCACATCATAGACGTCGAAGCCTTCATAATCCACTGTGATTCCGGTCATCAGGGGAGCCTCGATGTAGGAGGCGAACCGTTCGGCGGACTGCGCAGCGTCCTCGGAATCGGTGACCAGGAAGGACTCGCCCATGCCGCACTGGGCGATGCCCTTGATCAGGTAGTCGTTGACGGAGCAGCCGATGCCGAAGGAGAAGAAGCTGGCGGCATCCATGTTCCTGTTGATCAGGTCATAGATTTCGTCCTCGTTGGAGATATAGCCGTCGGTGATGATGACCACACTCCGGGCCACGTCCTCCTTCATGGGCACTGAGACGGCTGTCTGGAGCGCCGGAAACATGGAGGTTCCGCCGCCGCCCTCCTGCTCGTCGATCAGGTCTATGGCCGCCTGGACGTTTCCGGAATTGGCCGCCAGGGATTTGGTGGAGAGCAGATAGGTGTCGTCCGAAAACAGGACCAGGTTGAAACGGTCGATGTCCCGCAGGCCTGTCACCAGATTCCGTATCAGGTCTTTGGCGGTGTCCAGGGGATAGCCGTACATGGAGCCGGACACGTCCAGGACGAAGATGTACTCCCTGGGCGGGATGTCGTCAGGGACATACCGTTCCGGCGGCTGGACGGTGAGGAAGAAATATTTCTCGGAATTCGTCTCGGTGAGCACCAGGCCGCTCTCCACGGATTCGCCGGTGAGCCTGTATTTCAGGATGAAGTCCCGGTTTCCGGCATAGTCCTCGGGATTCGCCAGGGTGATGCGGGCCTGGGAGCCGTTTTCCTGCTCCACCTTTATCTCATGGGACTTGCAGCTCACGTCCGCGATGGGCACGCCGGTGGAGAGGTTGACAGTGATGTGGTACTCGCTGTCCGGCAGCACGCCCTCGGGGAGATAGGGGCTGGCTGCCCAGCCGTCGGCGCCGTCGCCATTTGTGACAGTAGTGTCAGGACTGTCTTCTTCCTCCACAGTGCCCTCAGCGGCACCATCCTGGCTCCCATCTGTGGACATCTCCCTGTCCGGCACGGCGGCATCCGCCACAGGGCTGCCGGCATCCTCCGGCGTGACATAGCGGGGCCCCACCACCGTGGGGAAGACGAACTCGCAGACACCCTCCCTGGTGACCACCAGCTCCGTATAGTGCAGCTCGATGCGGGCCGTGTCCCCGGGCATGACATTGGCCACGTCCATGGTGAAGACATTGGGCCTGCGCTGCTCCAAGAGGGACGCGCTCTTTCCCTCCTCTTTTGCCTCCTCGTACTCCTCCTTTGCCTCCTCCTTCTCCTTGATTGTGGCAGTGACCCTGTGGCTGCCGATCTCCATGGTCATGCCGTGGACGGTGGCCGTGCTGGAGGTGGGGAATACGTACTGGGCGTTTATGGGCTTGTCGCCTTCGTTCACATAGGTCTGCACCACATAGGTCTCGGCGATGACGCCGTTAATATTTGTGGTCACCTCCGTGGACTTTAGGGGGAAATAGTCCGTGGAGACATCGGCCCCTTCGCTCTGGATGACGAAATAGGGGGCCAGGAGCTTTTCCTCATCCTCCTCCTCGCCGGCATGGACCGGGAAAGGGCATGCCGTGAGCAGGAGCAGCGCGGACAACAGTGAGACCAGACTCTTACTTCTTTTTTTCATCGTGATGTACCTCCGTTTCTGCCTCCAGAATAGGACGGCAATGCACATAAGGTGCATCAGATTTTCAACATTTTTGCATCATTTCGCACTTTCCGGAAAATGATGCAGAAAAGATGCAGAAACGTCGGAAAAATGATGACATCAAATTCGGACATACTTTACCCTCCGGGGACATAGACTTTGAAAAGGAAACAAGCTATGGGAGGGAAAGGCGTGTTTGAACAGTGGGGCATTGGTGAGACGGCGGAGGAACTGAAGAGCGATCTGCATATGGGATTGAAGACGGAGGAGGCGGCCAGACGGCTGGAACAGGACGGGCGCAATGAAATGCGGGCCCCCAGAAAGAAGACAATCATAGAGTCGTTTCTGGAGCAGTTGAACGACCCGCTGATTTATGTGCTGATCGTGGCGGCAGTGGTGTCCGTGCTGCTGAGGGAAGTCAGCGATGCCGTGATCATCGGCGTGGTGGTGGCGCTGAACGCCGCGGTGGGGGTGCTTCAGGAGGGCAAGGCCAGGAAGGCCCTGGAGTCCTTAAAGAAGCTCACCAGCCCAAAGGCTTTCGTCATCCGGGAGGGCAGGCGCATGGAGATTCCCGCGGCGGAGCTGGTGCGGGGAGACCTGGTCTGGCTGGAGGCCGGCTGCCAGGTGCCGGCGGACCTGCGGCTGACCCAGTCCGCGAATCTGAAGATAGAGGAATCCGCCCTGACAGGAGAGTCTCTTCCTATAGAGAAAGACGCGGGATTCACGGGGATAATGGGAAAAAACATTTCCCATGGAAAAGACATCTCCCAGGGAAAAGACATCTCCCGTGGAAAAAACATTTCCTATGGAAAAGGGGCGCTCCATGAAAGCGATGGATTCCAGGGAGAGCGCATCCCCCTGGGGGACAGGCGCAACATGGCCTACATGTCCACCATCGTCACCTACGGCAGGGGGCAGGGCCTGGTGACGGCCACGGGCATGGACACGGAGCTGGGGCAGATCGCCACCATGATTACCGAGAGCAGGGAGGAGATGACCCCGCTCCAGAAGCGTCTGGGGGAGCTGGGAAAAGTGCTGAGCCTGTTATCCCTGCTGCTCTGCGCCGCCCTTTTTGCCATTGCCGTGCTCCAAAAGCGCAATGTGCCGGAAATGCTGATCACAGCCATCTCCCTGGCGGTGGCGGCGGTGCCCGAGGGGCTGCCTGCCGTGGTGACCATCTGCCTGGCCCTCAGCGTCACCCGCATGGTGAAGGTGAACACCATCGTGCGCCGCCTCCCCTCCGTGGAGACCTTGGGGGCCGTCAGCGTGGTCTGCTCGGACAAGACGGGAACCCTGACCCAGAACCGGATGACCGTGGAGAAATGCTGGCTGGAGGGCCGGATGCACAGGGCGGGGGAATGCAGCCCGGCGCTCTGCCCGGATTTCTATTACGGGATGGTGCTGTGCAACGATGCTGCAGCGGGGAAGGGAGACCGTACAGGGGATCCCACGGAGCTGGCGCTGCTGGATCTGGCCGCGGGCTTCGGGATGGAAAAGGAGGAGCTGGAGCGCAGGATGCCCCGGCTGGGGGAGCTCTCCTTCGACTCTGACCGGAAAATGATGACTACGCTGCATAGCAAGCATGATGCAACGGAAAATCGTCAATTCGGAGACGGATACGGTCATGGAGAAGGAGGGGGAAAAGACAGGGGCAGGATTCCCGGAAGCTTCCGGAGCATGGAAGAAGGCCCGGGGCGGCAGGGGAGGGCGGCCGGAGAGCTGCGGGCGGCAGAATTCGCCTCTGCCGGAACCCGGCCGGGCGGCTGGAGCTTTGGCAGCGGCGGCAAAACCACTGTCTCCTACACCAAGGGCGCGCCGGACGAGGTGCTGAAGCGGTGCACCAGAATCCACACCCCGGAGGGCGTGGCCAGGCTCTCGGAAAGGTATCGCAGGCAGATCCTGGCCGCGGTGGAGGAGATGTCCGGGGAGGCGCTGCGCACCCTGGCGGTGGCCATGCAGACGGAGAGCCCCGGGGCCGTGGAGGAGGACCTGACGTTCTTAGGGCTGGTGGGCATGAAGGACCCTGCCAGGCCGGAGGCTGCCAGGGCTGTGGCCGACTTCCGGGAGGCGGGGGTGAAGACCGTTATGATTACAGGAGACCATGTGGATACGGCGTTCGCCATCGGCAGACAGCTGGGCATCGCCAAGCGCCCCGAACAGTGCATGACAGGAGAGACCCTGGGGCATCTGTCGGAGGAGGAACTGACAGACCGGATTGAAGACATAAGAGTCTTCGCCCGCGTGTCCCCTGCCCAGAAAGTGCGCATCGTGGACGGATTTCGCCGGAGAGGGGAAATCGTGGCCATGACCGGCGACGGCGTGAACGACGCTCCTTCCCTGAAAAGGGCGGACATCGGCATCGCCATGGGAAAGAACGGGACGGACGTGGCCAGGCAGGCCTCGGACATGATACTGACGGACGACAATTTCGCCACCATCCGCCGTGCCATCGAGGAGGGGAGAGGGGTCTACGAGAACATCCGCAAGTCGGTGATTTTCCTGCTGTCCTCCAACCTGGGGGAGATCGTCACCATGTTCTTCGCGGTGATATGCGGCATGGCCTCCCCCCTGAAGTCCAGCCACATCCTTTGGATTAACCTGATCACCGACTCCCTGCCGGCGCTGGCCCTGGGAATCGATAAAAACGATGGGGAAAGCCTGATGAAACAGCAGCCCAGAAAGGCGGGCGAGAGCCTGTTCGCCAGGGGAGGCCTTCTGTGTACCTGTTTTTACGGCCTGTTAATTGCCACGGTGAGCCTGACAGCCTTTCTGATGCTCCCCTGGGCGCTGCTTCGGACGAACGGCCTGGCCGTGACTTTGGAGAACCTGACCCAGATTCTGCAGAACGGCTCCGTGCTGTCCAAGGCCCAGACCTACGCCTTCACGGTGCTGGGCATGTCCCAGCTCTTCCACGCGGTGGGCATGCGGGACACCCAGCGCTCGGTATTCCGGATGAATCATCTGGAGAACAGGCTCATGATCCTGGCCTGTGCCGCCGGGTTCCTGCTGCAGTTCGCCGTGACGGAGATTCCCTTCCTGATTCAGGCCTTCGGCACCTCGCCCCTGTCGGGGAAAGAATGGATGCGGCTGAGCATCCTGGCGGCGGCTCCGCTGTTCGCCCATGAGGTGATCGCGCTGACCTTCCGGAAGAGGAAGTGACAGGAGAGATGGAGAAAAAAGGGAGAGGAGATAGGGAAGAAGGGAAAGCGCAATGCGGCTCCGGTCCCCCGGAGCCGCATTGCGGAGGAATCAGGATTTTATCCGATACCCCAGCCTGCAGATTTCCCTGTCCAAAATAGAGGCTTTCTCCACGATGCCGTACCGTTCCGCCAGACCGCATCTGACCAGCCATTCATAATTGATGCCGAATCCGTGCGGCCTGGTTTCATACCGGAAGCCCTCCAAAGACCCGTGCTCCCGCAGATATTGTATGACAGGTTGATATACCAACTCGGTATTCTCCTCCAGATAGCCGATGCAGCGCTCCAATATCACGCTCACCACGTCTCGATTTGTCCCCTTCTCATAGAGCGGGTCATAAATCAGCGAAATAATCTCCGGATTGAGCCGTCTGCCCTGAGGGATTACTTCCCGCTCAGGAATCTGCCCGGCTTTGAATATCTCTATCCAGGCGATGTTCTCCGCCAGCTGAGGGAGGAAATAGACGGCGTTCTCAAGGTTTTCCTTTATGTAAAGATTTTTCTCGGCCTTGTTCAGATAATATACCGCCCCGGAGAAGCCCAACAGCATCTCACGCTGCCGGTCCAGCCCGCCTATCCGGAATGCCTCCTCAAACAGCTCATCCAGCATGGAATCCTTTGAAAACAGTTTTCTGCTTTTGCTGAAGGCCTTCCACAGATGGTCGTCTACATTGACATTGCCGATATAGGCCCGGAACCTGGTGAGCGTATGGAGGTTCAAAAGGGCGTACATGCCGTCTTCATACAGTTGATAGCTGGTCTTTCCCCTGTAGTCGTCATCGTAGACGGCCTCCACCTGTATGTCTGACCATTCCCATACCGCATCATGGCTGAAGCTTCCCAGCAGATAAGCGGCGATGCACTTTCTGTCATGATACAGCCTGTCCGAAATCCGTTCGATGATTGCGCTGCAGTGTTCTCTCAAAGCCTGATTTTCCATATGTGTTCTCCTATTCCAGTTCCGCATCTGCCCCGCCCAGTACCCAGATATAGCAGAGAATTTCCGGCCGCAAAGGAAATGCGTCCGTAAATCCTCTGGGGCACTGGGCTGGGCAGAAGCTGTTTCCAGTTCCGCATCTGCCCCGCCCAATACCCAGGTATAGCAGAGAATTTCCGGCCGCAAAGGAAATGCGTCCGTAAATTCTCTGGGGCACTGGGCTGGGCAGAAGCTGTTTCCAGTTCCGCATCTGCCCCAAATGCTGTTTCCGGTTCCGGTCATCCCTCCAGACCCAGACGGCTCCTAAGGTAATCGGCGGTCTTTGACTCCCGGTGCCTTAAAAGGTCACAGGGGGCGCCGTGGAATATGGCCTTGCCTCCATGCCTGCCCGCCCCCGGCCCCATGTCGATGACATAGTCCGAACGCAATATCATTTCCGGGTCATGCTCCACCATCACCACGGTGTTTCCGCTTTCCACAATCCTTTCCATCACTTCCAGCACACGGAGGACATCCTGGGAATGCAGTCCCACGGTAGGCTCGTCGAACAGGTACAGAAGGTTTTTCCGATTCCGGTATTTGCCCATTTCCCTGGCCAGCTTCAGCCGCTGGGCCTCCCCGCCGGAGACGGTGGACAGGGGCTGTCCCAGCTGCATGTAACCCAGGCCCAGGTCGCATACCAGCCGGATCCGCTCACAGAGGAAGGGCCTGTCCGCAAAAAAGTCCAGGGCTTCCTGAAATGGCATGTCCAGAATCTGCTTGATGTTCCGTCCCTTGTGTTTGATCTGCAGCACCTCGTCGATATACTGCTGCCCGTTGCACTCCGGGCATACGATCCTGGTCTCGCCGAAATACTGGATATAATTTCCCAGATACCCCTTTCCCCTGCACACCGGGCAGGCGCCTTTGGAATGGAAGGAAAAGAGGGCCCTGTCGGCATGTTCCGCGAACAGGCTGCGTATGGCGTCGAAGAGATTCAGGTAGGTGGCGGGAACGGATGATTTTTTCCCGTTCAGCAGCCGCTGGTCGATGCATATCACATTGCTGATATGCTCACAGCCGATAATTTCCGAATGCTTTCCCGGCACCTCCCCGCTGCCGTGGAGCCTGGAGGACAGCGCCTTGTACAAGACCTCATAGACGATCGTGCTTTTCCCTGACCCGGAAACCCCGGTAAAGCAGGTAATCTGATTCAGAGGGATTTCCACGTCCTGATTCTGTATATTGTTTTCCCGGATTCCTTTGATGAGGATGCGCCTGCCCGATCCGGCGGACGGGGCGGGCAGGGGGGCTTCCGGCTTTGCGGAGAGGAGCTTTCCGATGATGGAATTGCTGTTGCGCCGGATATCCTCCAGGGAGCCGGAGGCGATGATTTCGCCGCCCTCCTTCCCGGCCCCGGGTCCCAGTTCGATGATATAATCGGCGGATTTTATCACGTCTAAGTCATGCTCGATTGTGATCACGGTATTGCCGCCCTCCAGAAGCTTTTTTATCACGCCTATGATTTTCCGGCTGTCCGCGCCGTGGAGCCCGTCCGTAGGCTCGTCGATGAGATAGGTGAGCCCAACCAGCCCGGATCCGGCCTGGTTGGCGATGCGCAGTCTTTGGTACTCACCTCCGGACAGGGAGTCCGCCCGCCTGTGGAAGGACAGATAGTCCAGCCCGATCTCCCGCAGCAGGCCCAGCTGCCCCAGCAGCGCTTCCAGGACAGGCCGGGAGGTCTCGTTGGTGCACAGATGTTCCAGGCAGTCCTGCAGCTGGGAGAATTCAAGCCTGCCCATCTGGGAGTACGTTTTGCCGTTCAATAAAATATGGTCTTTCAGCTTATTCAGCCTGGAGCCGTTGCAGTCGGGGCATGTGACTTCTTGCATATAGGATTTGAAGAATTCTTCCTGCCAGGGGAGCTGTTCGTGATTCTGCGCGAGCATCTCCCGGTACAGTTCCTCCACCCTTGTGAGGACGCCCAGAAAGCTTACCGCTTCCCCTTCCTTTGCCAGATAATTCGGCAGGGCCTTTTCGTAGCCCTGGGGCCGCTGCAGAAGGAAGGTTTCCTCCCCCGAACCATACAGGATGAGATCCTTCACCTCCTGGGGCAGCTCTTCATAGGGGACGTCCAGCGAAAAGCCGTACCGGCAGGCCAGGCTGTACAGGAGCATATGGGAATAGGGATGGCTCATGGAATAGACATCCTTGTAGAAAGGCCCCTGCCGCAGCGTCCGCCGGGGATATTTCAGCACCTTCGAAGGGTGCACGGTTTTCCGGATTCCGCTGCCCATGCACTCCGGGCAGGCGCAGGCCATGTCGTTATAGGAGAAGGCCGAGGCGTCCAGGGTGACTGTGGCCATATGGTGCTCCGGGCAGCCGTGCCGTCTGTAAAAGGCTTCTATGCCTTCCCGGTCTTCGCCGCTTAATCTGACGCAGATGAAATGGTCTCCGTTTCTGCTTGCCGCCTTCAGGCAGTTGACATCGCTTTTTTTCAGGCTGTCCCGGGTCAGGAATCTGTTTTCCACCACCAGGAGGAAGGCGGTCTCCGGATCCACGTCCGTCACATCCCTTAAATCCAGTCTCTCCCCGCCCGCGTAGACCCAGCGGTACCCCTTTTTCCGCAGAGCTTCCAGCTGCTGGGGTCTGCCGGTTCTTTTGTGGAAAAAACAGGGGAAGCTGACCTCCGCGGCCGTGCCTGTTTTTAGGCCTTCCAGGTCTTTGATCAGCTTGTGCAGATTGGTCTGTTCGTAGATTCTGTCGCAATATAGGCACCGGCACTTGCCATGTATGGCTGTCAGGCTCCTGACGAAAGAGCCGATGCTTGTGTAGGTGCCGACGGTGGACCTGGGGTTCGTATTGGGCTTTACCTGTTTCAGGCTGATCACCGTTGACAGACCCTCTATGTTCCCTGTCCGGGGCTGTTTCATTTTTCTGGAAAAAATCTTCTCCTGATCCGACATGCAGTCCAGGAGCTTGCGCTGGGCCGTGGCGTAGATCACGTCATATGCCAGGGTGGACTTGCCGGAGCCGCTTACGCCGGCGATTACCGTGTGCTTATGGTATGGGATTTCCACGCTGATGTCTTTGAGGTTGTTTTCCTTTATGTGTTCGATTCTGATATGGTCGTACATGTCGTTCGCCTGCCTTGTCTTTGATTGTTCTGGTGCGCACAGTCCCGGGTCGGTGCTTCCCAGAGCAGCATGTGCCGGAGGTTTGCCGGGCCGGTGCTTCCCGGGGCAGCATGTGCCGCGACAGCGCGCCATTTGCCGGTGCGGCGGGAGCCTAGGGGCGTGCCGCAGGGCTTTCTGGTCCCTGTAGCTGAGTATAAAGGGCGACATCGTGTCGCTGTCAAGGCGTTTATACTACATAAAGCCAGAATATACCGTACTACATTGGTTGGGAATTGCCGGAAAATAACCGCTGCAACTTAGGAACTGTCGGAAAACAACTGATGCGACTTGTTTAAGAGAAAGCCCGGAAATACAAGGAAAACGGCTATAAACTCGCATCAGTTATTTGTAGACACTTCCTTAAGCATCTATGACTGGCGTTATGTAGTCAGGTTACCCGGAAATTTTAACTGTTAAGCAGTATAAGTGGCAAGTTCCGGAAATAACTGACAGGGTAGGGGATATATGGGAATGATGGGTATTGAAAGAAGCGGCGCATGGGTTTACAATAGAAGCCAAATACTGTCATAGAATCTAAGGCAGTGGGACAAGTTAAGGACAGCGGAAGCTTTTTGCGGAATGCGCCCGGGCGGGATGGGCCGCAAGGGATAAGCATCGGCGGAAGAGGGGACCGGAGAAAGGAAGGGGCGGATAGAAGATGAAGAGCGCGGTATTTTACGGAAAACATGACATAAGGATTCAGGAGCACGAGATGCCGGCCGTTGGGCCAAAGGACGTGCTGATCCGGGTGAAAGCCTGCGGCGTCTGCGGCACGGACGTGCATATCTATGAGGGGGACAAGGGCGCGGCGGAGGTCACCCCGCCCACCATACTGGGGCATGAGTTCTCCGGCATCGTGGAGGAAGTCGGCGAAGCGGTCACGGATTATCGGCCTGGCGACAGAGTCTGCGTGGATCCGAACTGTTATTGCGGAGCCTGTACGCCCTGTAGGAACGGCGCGGCCCATTACTGTGAGCATATGATTGGATATGGAACGACTGTGAATGGCGGATTTGCGGAATACTGCGCCGTGAACGTCAGACAGGTATACCGGCTGGGGGAGAGGACTTCCTTTGAACAGGGTGCCATGGCGGAGCCGGTGGCATGTTGTCTCCACGGGATTGATATGTGCAAGATTCAGCCGGGTTCCCAGGCGGTGGTCATCGGTGGCGGCATGATAGGTCTGCTGATGCTGCAGCTGGCGAAACTGGAGGGCGCGGCAAAGGTGGCGCTGCTGGAGCCGGTGGAGGAGAAGCGTCTCGTGGCGGCGAAGCTGGGAGCGGATGTATGCATCGATCCCTTACAGGAGGATGTGAAAGAACAGCTGCATAGGGCCGGTTTCACCTGGGTGAACACGGTCATCGAATGCGTGGGCCGTCCCGCCACCATCGAACAGGCCATCGACATCGCCGGGAACAAGGCGGTGGTGATGATGTTCGGCCTGACGAAGCCGGACGAGACCATTGCGGTGAAGCCCTTTGAGATATTCAAAAAGGAGCTGGAACTGAAAGCGTCCTATATCAACCCTTATACGCAGAAGCGGGCGCTGGATTTGATCGACACAGGCCGTCTGGACGTGAGCAGCATGGTTTACGGGACGTATGGGCTGGAAAAGCTGGAGGAGATTCTGAGAGATGCCCAGGCCCGGGCGAAAGGGAAGTATATCATATGCCCGTAAGGCATGTTTTTTTACCTGGCGGACATCCATAGGGGCCCGGCAGCAAAGCCTTCTGGTGAGCTATTTCTGGCTCATGGAGGCATTCCGCTATCAGAGCCCCTCTGTGGTGGTGCTGGATACGGAGCCGCTGAACTCCTCCGAGGCGGCGGTAAGGCTGGCGATGGATTCCATGAGATGGTCCTTGCCGGCCTGTATGCACAAGATAAGAAGACAAAGGAGTAATCATATTTCATGAACCTTACCATAACCGTAAACCATAAACAGCTGCTGGATGTCCTCCTGAATGTAGGGCTAATCCGCCCGGTGTTCATCTGGGGCGCGCCGGGCATCGGCAAGTCCGCCATTGTCCAGGACTTCGCGGACAGCCTGGGGCTGCCCTGCGTCTCCCTCCTGGGCAGCCAGCTGGCTCCGGAGGACATCATCGGCGTCCCCCAGATCAGGGACGGCTACAGCGTCTTCTGCCCGCCCCGTACCATCGCCAGGCAGGAGCCCTACGTCCTCTTCCTGGACGAGCTGAACGCCTGCACCTCGGAGGTGCAGAAGGCCTTCTACTCCCTGATCCACGAGCGGCGGATCGGGGAATACTGCCTGCCGGAGGGATCCATCGTGGTGGGCGCGGGCAACCGGGCTCAGGACAACGCCATCACCCGCCCCATGTCCTCGGCGCTGGTGAACCGGATGTTCCATGTGGAGCTCACCGCCAGCCCCAGACTCTGGCTGGAATGGGCCGCCGCAAACGGCATCCATCCTTACATCTACGACTACATCACCAGCCGTCCGGACCATCTGTGGGCCAAGCCCCCCAAGAGCGAGGAGCCCTTCTCCACGCCACGCTCCTGGCACATGCTCAGCGATGCCGTCCACAGCTACGGCCCGGACATCGGGG
>CAJUFO010000043.1 GCA_910585615.1 uncultured Acetatifactor sp. | reverse complement strand
AGGAGATAGTGCTGAAGGTAGACAGGAGAGAGCTTGGCCGTGTCATGATAGACGAAGGCAAATTACAGCTAATGTCTACTGGAAAGAATATGTTCATGCTTGGGACTACATAAAGTGTCACTAGTAGTGTCACTAGTAGAGATTATGGAGGTATTTCTGTGGATTGCACAAAATGTCAAAACCCGCACAAACTCTACGTTTTCCCAATGTCTTCAAGGCTATCAAATTTAAGGAAGCGCGAAAGATTTAAGACATATTTAAGGATTCAGTAAAGACATTTAAGGATTGAAATAGGATAATGAGACCATAAAACCAATAAACTTCCCATATGGGAAACCGGAACGGAGGTATGGATTCATGAAGAAAATCCTGTTGGAGACAGAGGGCCTGAGCAAATCCTTTTCAAGCGGAGGCACCCTGCAGCATGTACTGAAGAACATAGACCTGAAGCTCTACGAGGGAGACTTCACTGTCATCATGGGGGCCAGCGGCGCGGGGAAGTCCACGCTCCTGTATGCCCTGTCGGGGATGGATACGCCCAGCCTAGGCACCATCACTTTCGGGAAGGAGGTCATATCCGGCTACAGCTCCGACGAACTGGCTGTCTTCAGGCGGGGCTCCTGCGGCTTTGTCTTCCAGCAGATCTACCTGATTGACGGCATGAATGTCATGGACAATGTGCTGGCGGCCGGGCTTTTGGTGAATCGGGACAGGAATGCGCTGGTGCGGCGGGCAAAGGAGCTGTTCCGGGCGGTGGACATCCCAGAGAGGGACTGGAAGAAGTTCCCCACCCAGCTCTCGGGAGGCGAGGCCCAGCGGGTGGGCATCGTCCGGGCTCTGATCAATTCGCCCCGGATCCTTTTTGCCGACGAGCCCACAGGCGCGCTGAACTCCAAGACCGGCCTGGATGTCCTGGACACCTTGAGCCGCTTCAACGAGGAGGGGCAAAGCGTGGTCATGGTGACCCACGACATGCGCTCCGCCAGGCGGGGCAACCGCATCCTGTACTTAAAGGATGGTTCTGTCCTGGGGGAGTGCGATTTGGGGAAATACGTATCCGGCGACAGGGAGCGGCATGAGAAGCTGTCCGCGTTTCTGGAAGAGATGGGCTGGTAGAGGGGGGAGTTATGAGAAAAAGCTTACTGATTGCCGCATCTAATCTGCGCAGGACAAAGGGCCAGACAGTGGCTATCGTCGCGCTGATTCTGCTGGCCTCGGCCATGCTGAACCTGGGGCTGATGCTGTCTACGGACTACAAGCGCAATTTCGACCGCTGCCATGACAGACTCAACGACGGCCATGTGACATTGGTCATGACAGGAAATGATACAAAACAGCAGGAGTTCCTTTACCGGACGCTGGAGGAAGAGGAGGGCGTGGAGGAATATTTCTGCCAGGACGCCCTGTTCATGGTGGGGAGCTTCGCCTATAACGGAGGCGAGGTCAACACGGAGTTCGTGATTCTGGAAAAGGAGTCGGCCCTGAGCCGTCCGGTGGGCAGGATGGAGATTGTAGAGGAGGGAGAGGGAAAAAGCGGCGTCTATCTTCCCATGCTCTACGGGGCGGACGGAAAGATAGAGCTGGGAGATATGATGGACATCAACATCGGAAGCCATGTAATGCGCTACCAGGTCTGCGGATTCCTCAACAGCGCCATGGCAGGCTCCCACAACTGTAGCATGAGCGCCCTGCTGCTTACGGCGGACAGATATGAGGAGCTGGAGAGGCTGGGCTATGCGCCGGCGTCCACGTTTGCCTCGGTACGGATTCGGGATAAGGAGGAGAGCCAGGACTTCGAGGCCGCGCTGAAAAATAAGATTTCCGCCGCTTATCCCGCCCAGCGGGTGTTGAGCAATGCCTATGGAATGGTCTCCTCGTCCAGATATATTTCCCAGATGATATGCTCCAGCGTGGTCAACGCCATGGCGTTTTTCGTGACGCTTATCGCGCTGGTGGTAATCTCCTCCAACGTAATCAACTATATCCAGGAGAACATGAAGAACCTGGGGGCGCTGAAGGCCATGGGCTACCGGAGCGTGCAGATTGTGGCGGGGCTTCAGGCCCAGTTCCTGGGGGTGGCGGTATTGACTTCGGCGGCGGGCATCGGCCTTTCCTATTGCCTTTTCCCGGCGTTGAACCGGATGATGATTGCTCAGACGGGGATTCCCTATGTGATGCGCTTTTTGCCTGTGCCCTGCATGATCACCCTTGGCACCATAGGTGGAGCCGTGGCCCTGGCCGTGTGGCTTTCCGCCCGCAGGATACGGAAAATCGAACCCATCGTGGCGCTGAGACAGGGCGTCCTGACGCATAGCTTCAAACGGAATCACGTTGAGCTGGAAAGGGCGCGAATGCCGCTGCAGCTGGCCCTCGCCCTGAAGACCTGCGCTTCCGGGATGAAACAGAATATCACGGTCAGCATCACGATGCTGGTGCTCTCGCTGGTGGTGGTGTTCTCGGTGCTGATGGCGCAGAATGTCATCGTGGACATGATGCCTTTTATCAATCTGATTGTGGGGGAGACTGCGGATGCCTGCGTCAATGTGCATCCCAGGGCGGAAGACGATCTCCTGCAGGCGGCAGACCGGGACGGAAGCGTGGAGAAGATTTATCTGTACAGTTCCGCAGAGGTGTGCCATGTGGACGGCATTGCCCTGGTTGCGACCATGGCGGAGGATTTCTCACAGGTGAACAATCAGGATGTATGCTATCAGGGGCGATTTCCCCTCTATGACAATGAGGTGGCCATTGGAGCCAAGTACGCCAGAGAGCAGGGGTTAAAGCTGGGAGACGAGATCGCCCTGACGGCGGAGGGGAAGGATGTGGATTACCTGATCTGCGGCTTTACCCAGATCTCCAATAACCTGGGCAAGGACTGCCTGCTGACCCGTGAGGGCTTTGAGCGCATGGGCGCATTTACCGATATGAGCTATTATGTGGACCTGGTGCCGGGGGCGGATATCGAAGCGTTCCGGAAGAGAATGGAGGAGGGGCTGGGCAGCGATTTGAATATGACCATCAACATTGCCTCTGTGATAGAGGGCTCGGCCGGGGTCTATGTGTCGCTGATGGCCATCATCGTGGCAGGAATCCTGGTGCTGAGCGTGGCTGTCATCGCTTTTGTTCTCTATCTGCTGGTGAGGACGCTGCTTGGCAGCAGAAAGCGGGATTACGGCATCCTGAAGGCCCTGGGCTTCACCACCGGCCAGCTTGTGCTGCAGACCGCGGCCAGCTTCCTGCCGGCAGTGCTGCTCTCCACCGCGGTGGGCATTGCGGCAAGCGCTGTGATCATCAACCCGGTGGTGGCGCTGTTCCTGGGCGGCATCGGCATCGTGAAGTGCACCTTTATCCTCCCTGTGGGATGGACCATGCTGTCGGGGGCAGGGCTGGTGCTCATCGCCTTCGGGTTGGCCTGCCTGCTGTCCCTGCGAATCCGGAAAATCGCGCCGGTGGCTTTGCTGGCGGGAGAGTGAAAAAGGGATAAAAATATTCAAAAAAGCTTGCAAGCCTCCCTCTAATGTGTTAGAGTAAATATATACTCTAATACATTAGAGGGAGGTCGCATTGTATGGAGACACCGAAGGTTTTTGAGAGCGAATATCGTTTCTGCCTGATTCTATGGGAGCATGAGCCGGTGCGCAGCAGCGAGCTGGTGCGGTTGTGCAGGGAGCAGCTGGGATGGAAGCCTACCACTACCTATACGGTAATCAAAAGGCTGTCGGAGCGGGGCGTGCTGAAGAATGAGGACAGCGTGGTCACGGCGCTGGTCAGCAAAGAGCAGGTGCAGGAAGCAGAAATCGACGAGCTGGTGGAAAAGAAGTTCGGCGGTTCCCTCCCGGCCTTCGTGGCGGCTTTCACAAGGCATGGGAAAATGACGGAGAAGGAGATTGACCAGGTGCAGCGGATGATAGACCGTTTCCGAAAGGGGGGTGGGCGATGAGGGATGTTTTTTGGGAAGTATTGAGCAGGAGTGTAACGGCGGGATGGCTGGTGCTGGCTGTGGCGGCCTTGCGGCTGATTCTGAAGAGAGCGCCCAGGAGAGTGAGTGTGCTGCTCTGGGGTATGGTAGCCCTGCGGCTGCTGTGCCCGGTCTCCATCGAGAGCAGGTTCAGCCTGATTCCAGAGGGACAGATAGCGCCGCAGTGGATCCTGACAGAGCTTGGGTGGAATCTCCCGGGGATTGATTCAAATGCCGGGGCGGCGATGCCACCGGGTAATGCACTGGGAGATGCATCGGGCAACGCGACGGGGAAGGACGAGGGGGCTGGGCTTGCAATCATGTCGGGAAGCGAACCGGCTGGCGCCAGTGCCGGGGCACCGGACAGCAGGTTTTCCGCAGACGGTTTTCTCTTGTCGGACGGATGGAATATCGAAGATACATTATCGGCTGTGTGGATAGTGGGCATGCTGTCCATGTGCCTGTATGCGCTGCTCACCTATCTGCGGCTACGGAAGCTGGTCAGCACGGCGGTGGTCATGCGGGACAATATCTTCCAGAGCGAAGCAGTGGACTCCCCCTTCGTGCTGGGGGTGGTTCGGCCCAGAATCTACATTCCTTTCCGGATAGAGGGGAGGAATCTGGTGCATGTGGTGATGCATGAGCAGGTGCATATCCTCAGAAGGGACCATTGGTGGAAGCCCCTGGGCTTCGTATTGCTGTCCGTGTACTGGTTCCACCCGCTGATGTGGCTGGCCTATATATTGCTGTGCCGGGACATCGAGCTGGCCTGTGACGAGCGGGCGATTAAGGGGCTGGACGACGGGCAGCGGGCGGACTATTCCCAGGCGCTGCTGGACTGCAGTGTCAGCCGCCGGAGCATCGCGGCCTGTCCTTTGGCTTTCGGGGAGACGGGGGTGAAGACGAGGGTGAAGTCGGTACTCGGCTATCGGAAGCCGGGGTTCTGGATTCTGGCGCTGGCGGTTGTGGCCTGTATTGTGGTTGCGGTGTGCTTCCTCACCGACCCTGCCCGGGATTCGGGCAGCCGGGCCGCCCTTGCCTGGGCCCGGGATTTTTCCGCAACGGAGGTGGTCGCGGCGGATCTGGTGGTTCTTCCCAGGTCTCCTGGCAAGGAGTTCAAGCATCTGTCGCAAAGGGAAATCGTGGCTATGACAGGCCTGTTCAGCCAGAGTGACGGCGAGTACCTGGAAGAGGAGGTGTACGTGGAAGGCGGCAGCACTTTCTTTTATTTCGCCATGAAGGACGGCACTGTGCACGAGATAGGGAATCTGGGGAATACCTATCTGGTCATCGATGGGAAGTATTATAAGGCGGAATATGAGTGGCTGGCCTCCTGGAACGATGTTTTCCCGGAGGGGGACCAGGCGCTGCCGGAGGGATATCTCGAACAGCCCCGGCCGGGGCAGCCAGAGGCAGGGCAGGCCGCGGAGAAACGGCAGTGGGATGCCGCCTGGTCCGCTTTTGGCGCAGGGATGCCTCAGGATACCCCGCCTCTGGAGTTCAGCCAGGCAGCGGACTTCACATCCTGGGGGACTGACCTGACTTTGCATCCGGACGGTTCTTTTGAGGGGATTTATTATATGGACAAGGATTTCGTGGAGAAGTTATCTTCCTATGCCATGCCTCTGGCGCAGCCGGATTATGAGGCAGGGGTGGACGGGGAATATCCCGGGAGGACACGCTATTACTGCAAATTCAATGGAAGGTTTGACGAAATAACGAAGATAAACGAATATTCCTATTCCATGCATCTGGCAGAACTCCATTATGAGACGGAGGTGGACAGGGAATGGATCGAGGATGGGACTCGCTATATCGGTGCGGAACTAGAGGGCCTGAAAGGAGAGACGTTCATGTTCTACCTGCCGGATACACCTATGGCAGAGATGGAGATTTACGGAAACAAACCGCCGAATTTCTGGTCGTGGACCATGGGGCTGGTTGAGGAAATGTCCTGCTATGGAATCTACAATCTGGAGACAGGGTATGCATTCTTCGCTTCCGAGACGGAACAGTCCCAGTTGGGACAGGAAGGGCCTGTGCAGCCGGAGCCGGGCCAGGTGGACAATGTGGTCTATAAGGACGCCGATTTGAATCGGGACGGGGAGGCGGAAATCATCCGCGTCCGGGAGCTTACGGAGGGAGAGTCCTATATCCTGGAAGTGCTGAAACAGGACGGCACGGTACTGTGGAGCGAGGAGGCCGGGACGGCCCATACGGGATGGAACACCATTTTGCTGTGCCAGAGCGGCGGGGAAGATTACCTTATCCGCTATCACCCCAATCTTTCTCAGGGGATGGGCAGCTACACCTGCGAGCAATTTACCCTGGAGGGTGGTCAGGAGGCCCGGGAAAATTTCTGGGAGGCGGATTTCGAACTGGCTTCCGCCCTGCAGACCACCGGAAAGATGCGGGCCTTTGCGGAGGCCGCCAATGAATTTCTCAAAAACGGCACAGTGCTTTTGAGCACCTGGGAGGGGGAGCTGGTGATAGGCCCCAGGCCGGCATCGGAACTGCAGACATTGTATCCCGTCAGGTTCGGCCAGGAGGATGGGGAGGGCTATCCGGCAGAGGATGTTTGGGCTGCTTTCGATACAGGGCTGCCTGAGGATACGCCGCCATTGGAATTCATCATGGCCACCGGCGCCAGCTCCATGTACACCAGCCTGACCTTGCATCCGGACGGCTCTTTCGAGGGGGTCTATTGGAACAGCGAGAACATCGCGGCGGAAGAATATCCCCGGGGGACGGCGTATTACTGTGAATTCAGCGGAAAATTTGACGAAATAACGAAGATGGATGAATATTCCTTTTCCATGCGGCTGGCAGAGCTGAACTGCGGGACGGAACGGGACAAAGTGTGGATTCAGGATGAGATCCGCTATATTGGTTCGGAACCCTTTGGCGTGGAGCAGGGGGAGACATTCCGCTTCTATCTGCCTGGCGTGCCCCTGGCGGAGCTGGACGAGGACTTTGCAGAATGGTCGCCGGATTACTACCTGTGGAGGGAAGACTCTATTGGACGGGACGAATCTATTGACAGGATGGATGTCTACGGAATCTACAATGTGGAGGGCGGCTACGGATTCTTCACTTCCTGGCTGGATTAAGGTTGCGCCGGGAAAGGCCCGGGTGTATAATGGGGCAATCAGGAGGTGCGAGAGAATGAAAATCGCAGAAAAAATCAGAGAGCGTATCCGCAGGCCCGGCCAGTGCAGGCCCATCACCATAGGCTTTCTGGGGGACAGCGTGACCCAGGGATGCTTTGAGCTTTACAGCACAGGGGAGGAGTCCATCGAGACGGAATTCCGCAGCTTCCAGGCGTACCACAGCAAGCTGAAGCGCATGCTGGAGGAGGTGTTCCCCGCAGTCCCCATCAATATCGTCAACGCGGGAATCAGCGGAGACAACGCGCCCAATGGCAGGACGCGGCTCCGGCGGGACATCCTAAGCTATCAGCCGGATCTGGTGGTGGTCTGCTTCGGCTTAAACGACGCGGGCAGGGGCATGGAGGGGCTTTCGGATTACGCCCAGGCCCTGGAGGGCATCTTCCGGGAGCTCCAGGCGGCCGGGACGGAAGTGATATTCATGACTCCCAACATGATGGGCACAAGGGCCGTGGCCGAGGAAAAGGATTCTTTCATCCACTCCCTGCTGGAGGGCATGACGAAGCTCCAGACAGATGGAATCATGGATGCCTATATGGACAAGGCCAGGGAAGTGTGCGCGGCGAATGGGGTTCCTGTCTGCGACTGCTACCGGAAATGGAAGAGGCTGGAGGAGAGCGGCGCGGACGTCACCAGGCTCCTGGCCAACCGGGTGAACCATCCCACGGAGAACATGCACTGGCTCTTCGCGGCCTCGTTGTTCGAGATGATGCTGTTCGATTTCTAGGATTTTGGCAGGCTTCGTGCTCTTAGGCCCGCCGGAGGCAGACTACAGGATGCCTTTGGCGGGTTGTTTTTCAGCAGGTATCCCGCCGCCGATGCCGATGATTCGAAATATTTGCTTATTGGGACAAACTATGACATAATGGTGTCATAGTTTGTTTGCTATACTGGGGGATAGAAAGGAGAACAGATGAAGATTGACCGACTGATCGGCATTGTCGTCTATCTATTGAACCATGGACGGACATCGGCGCAGAAATTGGCAGAGGAATTTGAGGTTTCCTCCAGAACGATTATGCGGGATTTGGAATCGTTGGATCAGGCAGGCATTCCGATTCAATCTTTTTGCGGCGTGGATGGCGGCTATCAGATTATGGATGGATTTGTCTTAGACAGACAGGTCGCATCAAGCCGTGAATATGATTGGATCGTCGCTGCCCTGAAAGGAATGGCAAGCGCATATGCGGGCAAGAGCCTAAAGCAGGCCCTGGAAAAAGTGCAGAACATAAGCCATACGGGAGATGCAGCTGTTTCCCTGGATTTAGGCGTCGCCAGCGAAGATGATAAGATAAAGGGACAATTAATGCTGTTAGAAAAGGCAATCGAAGAAAGATGCGTTGTCCGGTTTTCGTATACAAACAGCCATGATGAAGTCAAAGAAATCCAGGCAGAACCGGTCTGCCTCCAGTATAAATGGTATAACTGGTATCTGATTGCTTATTATGAAAAATATCAGGACTATTGCATGTTCAAACTAGTCCGTATGGACAAGCTGCAGGCGACAGATAGGAAATTCATGAACGGACATAAGCTTTCGGATATTAAGCTGAAGGACAGCACCGACAGGATTGTGCACATCAGGCTATACGGAAAGGCGGCTATAAAAGCAAAATGTCGAGAGTATCTGAATGGACGGATTACACAGGAATTTGAGAATGGTGATTTTGAGTTTTCTTTTTCCGCACCGGAGCATGAGACTTTTTGGTATGGGGTGATTCTTTCCTTTGGAAACAAGGCCAGGATTGTCGAGCCGCAGGAGATAAAGGAGCGCATTCTAAAGACCTGCAAAGAAATACAGACGGAATATGAGTCAGGAGGACGGTAAAATGGGAGAAATCAGAAGATATGATGTGAATGAGGAGTGGGCACATTCGGGAATCGTTCAGGCAGGGGACTATTGCTTCATCAATTACTGCGTCCGCAATATAGGCGGCACGGTCGAGGAGCAGATCGAGGGCGCCTTTGATGAAATGGAAGAGCGGCTGGCCTTGGTGGGACTGAACCTGGAAAATGTGGTGCAGATGAATTGTCTGTTCAAGAATATCTGGGATATCCCGGTCATGGAAAGGGTGGTCAAGAGAAGATTCCATGGCAAATATCCCGCGCGCAAGTCCATTCAGACTGAATTCGCCGACCCGGGGAAGCTATTCTTCCAGGTGGACGCAGTAGCCTATTCAGCTTCTCCAGGGTGAAAGCTGTTTAGGGGAGGGGCATAACGGATATGAGAAGCATCAGGTAGTGTATCTCCAATTATTCGCATGTGGAATTTTCTGCTCCTCCAAACCGCGCCTGCGTCCAGTCACCCCGCAGAGGATTCCTCCTCCCCGCCAGGACGGGTCAGCTGCCGGATCCAGCGGAAGCTGTTGCCGTACACGGCAGCCGGGATGCACTTCAGGTACTGATCCGCGTTCAGCACCAGCAGCACCACCACCGGAGAAGCGTTCCAGAGGAAAGCGCTGGCAAAGGACAGTGGGATGACGATGCCCCAGATGACAATCAAATCCATGACCATCACGTACCGCGTGTCCCCGCCGCCGCAGATGACGCCGGTATTCATGCACATCTGGTAGGACATTACCACCAGCACAGTGGACTCGATCAGGATAAAGGCGTTGGCCAGCTCCCTGGTCTGGGGCTCCAGCGAATAAAGCCCCAGGAGGGGGATGCGGATAAAGAACAGCGCCGCACCTAACAGGATGCCGATACCGAGGAACAGCGCCTGGAACGTCCTGGTGTATTCCCGGATTTTGGCCAGGTTCCCTGTGCCCACAGTCTTCCCCGTCAGCACGGCGGCAGCGGAGGAGGCTCCCACGGACGTCGCCTTCAGGAACAGGAAGATGGTGGAGGAGATGGAGTGGGCCGCGATGGCGCTGGAGGACATATGCCCCAGGATGACGGTCTGCAGGGCCGTGTTGCAGCCCCAGAGGAACCCGGTGGCCACCACCGGGAGGCTGACGCGCACGTAGTCTTTCGCCAGCACCGAGTCGATGCGAATCAAATCCCGAACGCGCACCCGCAGCCGCCTATCCTTGCACAGCACATAGAAAGCCACAATCAGGCATTCCGCGATGCGGGCGGTGAGCGTGCCGATGGCAGCGCCCCGGACGCCCATCTCCGGAAAGCCGAAACGCCCATTTATCAGGGTGTAGTTGATGGAGCAGTTCAAAAACAGCGCCACGATGGACACGTATAGAGCGATGTTCACTTTTTCAACCACCCGCATGCCTCCCAGCAGAATCGTGGTCACGGCGAAGAACAGATAGCTGAACCGGACGATTGCCAGGTAATCCATGCCCTGCCTGACGATAGCCTCGTCATTGGTGAAGATGCCCACCGCTCCATGGGGGAAGAGGCTGACCAGGGCGAAGAGGAGCGCGGCGATGGCCAAAGCGGCCCAGAAGGCGACTGCCATCAGCCTGCGGACAGGCTCCGCCTTCTTCTGGCCCCAGTACTGGCTGGCCAGCACCACCATGCCATTGCTGATGCCAAAGACCAATTGCTGGAGGATGAACTGGATTTGGTTCACCGCCGCCACCCCGGAGAGGGCCGTCTCCGAGTAGCCTCCCAGCATCACATTGTCCGTCAGGTTCACGCTGAGCACCACGGCCTGCTGGAGCATAAGGGCGCTCATCAATCTGAGAAAGGATCTGTAAAAGTCTTTGTCTCTGGTCAGTAGCATGGCTGAGACTCCTGTTTCTATGTTTAAATTTTTCAATCATCAGGCGCTGATTTCCCGTAGCGCCGTCAGAGCTGTTTCCCGGTAATCATCCCAGCCCGAAAGCCAGTCCGATCAGCCTTACGATAAATGCCGCGACCCACGCAATGGCGCACTGTCCCGCGACCACCCCCACAGCCCATTTCCAGCCCATTTCCCGCTTGATGGCGGCGATGGCGGCCACGCAGGGGGTGTAGAGGAGACAGAACACCAACAGGCTTGCGGCGGCCAGGGGCGTGAGGATGGCGAACAGCCTCTCGGCCGTCCCGAACAGCACGTTCAAGGTAGAGACCACGCTCTCCTTGGCCATGAACCCCGTGATCAAAGCCGTGGACATCCGCCAGTCCCCGAAGCCCAGGGGCTTCAAGGCAGGCGCGATGACACCCGCTGCCGCGGCCAGCATGCTGTCCTGGGAGTCAGCCACGATGTTCAGGTGGAAGTCAAAGGTCTGCAGGAACCAGATGACGATGGTGGCCACGAAGATGACGGTGAAGGCCCTCTGGAGGAAATCCTTTGCCTTGTCCCAGAGCAGCCGCCCTACGTTCTTCGCCCCGGGGAGCCGGTAATTGGGCAGCTCCATGACGAAGGGCACGGCCTCCCCCTTGAAAGCCGTCCCTTTCATCAGAAAAGCCATCAGGATTCCCATCACGATGCCCAGCACGTACAGCCCGATCATCACCAGGGCCCCCCGCCCCGGGAAGAAGGCCGCCGCAAAGAAGCCGTAGATGGGGAGCTTGGCCGAGCAGCTCATGAAAGGCGTCAGCAGGATGGTCATCTTCCGGTCCCGCTCCGAGGGCAGCGTCCTGGTGGCCATCACTCCCGGCACAGTGCAGCCGAAACCGATCAGCATGGGCACGATGCTGCGGCCTGACAGGCCGATTTTGCGCAGAAGCTTGTCCATCACAAAGGCCACCCTGGCGATGTAGCCGCTGTCCTCCAGCAGGGACAGGAAGAGGAACAGGATCACGATAATGGGCAGAAAGCTCAACACGCTGCCCACGCCACCCACAATGCCGTCTATAATCAGCGACTGGAGCACCTCGTTCACATTGGCCGCTTTCAGGGCGGAATCCGTGATTCCCGCCAGGGCATCCACCCCCATGGCCATCAGCTCCTGGAGCCAGGCTCCTATCACGTTGAAGGTCAGCCAGAACACGATGCCCATGATGCCGATGAAAGCAGGGATGGCAGTGTACTTTCCCGTCAATATCTTATCGATTTTTGCGCTTCTGACATGTTCCCTGCTCTCCCGGGGCTTTACCACGGTGGCGCTGCAGACCTCCCGGATGAAGGAGAAGCGCATGTCGGCAATAGCGGCGGCCCTGTCCATACCGCTTTCCGTCTCCATCTGGCAGATAATATGCTCCAGCATCTCCTTTTCGTTCTGATCCAGCCCCAGGGCCTCCAGGATGCGGGGGTCTCCCTCGGTAAGCTTGCCGGCGGCGAAGCGCACGGGGATGTCGGCCCGCCTGGCGTGATCCTCGATCAGGTGCATAATGGCGTGGAGGCATCTGTGCACGGCCCCGCCATTCTGGTCTTCCTTGCAGAAATCAATCCTGCCGGGGTGCTCCTGGTACTTCGCCACATGGAGGGCATGGTTCACCAGTTCGTCTATGCCCTCGTTCTTCGCCGCGGAGATGGGCACCACGGGGATGCCCAGCATATCCTCCATCTCGTTGATCTGGATGGAGCCGCCGTTGCCCCTGACCTCGTCCATCATGTTCAGGGCCAGCACCATGGGAATGTCCAGCTCCATCAGCTGCATGGTCAGATACAGGTTCCTTTCTATATTAGAGGCGTCCACGATATTGATGATGCCCTTAGGATGTTCCCGCATGATGAACTGCCTGGTGACAATCTCCTCGCTGGAGTAGGGCGACATGGAATAGATGCCCGGCAGGTCTGTGATCAGGGTGTTGCTGTGGCCTTTGATGGAGCCGTCTTTCCGGTCCACCGTGACGCCGGGGAAATTGCCCACATGCTGGTTGGAGCCCGTGAGCTGATTGAAGAGGGTTGTCTTGCCGCAGTTCTGGTTCCCGGCCAGGGCAAAGGTCAGCTGCTCATCGTCCGGCAGGGGATTCTCCGTGGCTTTCACATGGTACTTGCCGCCTTCGCCCAGGCCCGGGTGCTCGATTCGCTTCCGCTCCGCCTGGGAATCCGGCGCAGGCGCTTTTGGCGCATCGTCCCGGACATTTTCAATCGTGATCTTCTCGGCATCGGCCACCCGCAGGGTCAGCTCATAGCCGTGGACCATGAATTCCATGGGATCCCCCAGGGGGGCGTATTTTATAAACAATATATCCGTGCCCGGAATGACGCCCATGTCCAGGAAGTGCTGCCGCAGCGCGCCTTCGCCGCCCACAGCCTGGATGGTGGCCCATTTTCCGATTGGCAATTCTCTTAAGGTCATGATGTCCTTTCCTCGCTTCCGTAGATGTATGCCCAGGTCATGAATGCTCAGAGCGGATGGGTTCCCCGAGACAATGGTATCCATGCATCAAGCAGGAATTTATTGCCATGGAGAAAAGAAAAACCCAGATACAGCCGCTTCGCCATACCTGAGCTTTCGATTTCATCGCCTGGAGATGTCAGACCAACAATGCGGTCAATCTATGTCGAACTAAATATACTGCATTTCGACAGGCTTTGTCAAGAGGGTTTGACTGGAAACGCTTGTGTTTTTATGGGGCCTGTGGTAATGTAAATTTAGCATTGAGATGTTAAGGGATTGTGTGGATGAAAGGGGCGGGCGTATGGGGACTTATCTGAATTTTATAGGCTTAGTGATACTCGCCGCGTTTTATGCAGTCTACATCGGCAAGATGATATTGCAGAAAAGAAAGGGCATACAGACAGACCAAATAGCAAAAGGCAAGCAGAAAACAAAGGTATTCTACATCGAGCTGGCTATGAAGATAGCCACCTATTCCGTGGTGGCGGCAGAGGTCGTCAGTCTGTTCCTTGTATCTCCTCATTTGCCGCAGACGCTCGCTGTCATCGGTGTGGTTCTCGGCGTTATCGGAGATATCCTTTTTGCTGTATCAGTGGCAACAATGAAAGACAGCTGGCGGGCCGGCATAGCGGAAAACGACAAGACAGAAATCATTACCGGCGGGATATACAGCATAAGCAGAAACCCCGCCTTTTTAGCCTTTGACTGTGTTTACGTAGGCCTACTGCTCATAGCCTTTAGCTGGGCTTTGCTGGCGCTTTCCAGTTTTGCCATGACAATGCTCCATCTACAGATACTACAGGAAGAAAAGTTTTTGTCAAAAGCATTCGGGGAAGAGTACAAGGCCTACAAAAGCAAAGTCCGAAGATATCTGGGACGAAAATGATTCCAACGCACCCTACTTGTATGATTCCGAAACGGCGTCCTCAAAGTAACACATATGTACTTAAAGGAAAACGAAAAAGCGATACAGGTGATAAAATGGATAAGAAAAGATGCCACAAATGCGCTGATTTGGGATATCCTTTGCGGAGACAGCTGGTTTGAATACACGATTGAAGACTGCATCGATATGCTGGGAAAAACAGCTGAAGCAGAAATGCAAGGCTGTGTAAATGGATTTTGTGGGAATGGAGCGGCTTCATGCCAATTAGTATTTGACACATACGGAACAAAAAGCAGTATTGCATCCCATGCCCCCGGCATGATACAATAAGACCATACGTTTGGCTGACGAAAGCCGGACGGCAATGCCGAAAGGACAATGCCCGTCCGGCCATGGAACAGGCAAAGGATGCGGGGGACTGCGATATGGCGGATTTACTGGAAAACCTCAATGAGAGACAGCGTGAGGCGGTGCTGGAGACGGAAGGGTACGTCCGTGTCATCGCCGGGGCGGGCAGCGGGAAGACCAAGCTTCTGGTGAGCCGCTACGCCTACCTGGTGCAGGATTACGGAATCGACCCTGCCAACATCCTGTGCGTGACATTTACCAACAAAGCCGCCGGGGAGATGAAGAAGCGGATTCGCACCCTGATCGGGGCAGAGAACGAAATCAGCCTGATCTGCACCTACCATGGCTTCTGCAACCGACTTCTGCGGGAGAACCCGGAGAAGCTGTTCCTGAGCCGCCAGTTCCAGATCATCGATTCCCATCAGCAGAAATCCATTTTAGGCGATATCTATCAGAAGCTCGAACTGAAGCTGGACTACGCCAGCTTTGAATCCATGCTCAGGAAAATTGGCCATGCGAAGCGGGACACGGGCTACGTGCCCAGGATGTGCAGCCCACAGCCCTGCCAGATCCTGCCGGAGATCCGAAACCAGGACGACCGCATCGTGGAGGAATTCCTGCAGCGGCAGAAAGCCACCTATTCCCTGGATTTCCACGACTTGATTTCCTTTGCCCTGTACCTGCTGGAGACGGAAAAGTCTGTCCGGGAGAAATGGCAGGACAGGCTGAACTATATCATGGTGGACGAATTTCAGGACAGCTCTTCCGTAGAGATGCGCCTGGTGGAGCTGTTGTCCGGAAAATACCGGAACCTGATGATTGTGGGGGATCCGGATCAGAACATCTATGAATGGCGGGGCTCGGACGTGCGGCTCCTGGTGGACTTCGACAAGGCCCACGAACCCACCCGTACCATCATCCTGAACCAGAATTACCGCTCCACGCCCCAGATCCTGCGCTGCGCCAACACCCTTATCGAGAAGAATGAGATACGCCTGAAGAAGGATCTGTTCACCAGGAACATGGACGGGGAACCGGTAGTCCATTATCATTCCAGGGATGATTTCCAGGAAATGGACAGAGTGATTGAAAACATCAGGCTTCTCCACGGGAGGGAGGGCTTCCGGTATTCGGATTTCGCCATCCTCTACCGCTCCAGCTTCCTGTCCCGGGTGGCGGAGAAAAAGCTGGTGGAAAAGAACATCCCTTATGAAATCTTCGGCGGCATCCGCTTCTACCAGAGGATGGAGATCCTGGACATGCTGGCCTATCTGAAGCTGATCGCCTATGGGGACGACATGTCCTTTCGGAGGATTGTGAACACGCCCCGCAGGAGGTTCGGCAGGGCGAAGATGGGGTATCTGGAGGAGCTGCGGGAGCGGCAGGGCAGCCAGGTTCAGGCGCTTGGGCAGATGGCGCTTTCCGGGCCGGAGCCGACCCTCTTCGAGACCCTTGCAGGGCATCTGGAGGAAAAGGAATTCCAGAGCAGCGACGCGGGAGCCTTTGTGGGGTTCATCCGCGGAATGCAGGAGAGCCATCACAAAAAGCGCATCTCGGAAATCGTCAACCAGGTGGCCGCTGACTCCGGCTATGAAAGTTATATCCGGGAGCTGGGGGATGAGGAGCGCCTGGACAACCTGGCGGAGTTCAAGCGCATTGCCAATGAATTCGAGGGGGAGTTCGGCGAGGATCTGAGCCTGCAGGAATTCCTGCGCCAGATTGCGCTCCAGTCCGGGGAGGACGGGGACGAGGAGAAGGATGCCGTGAAGCTGATGACCATCCATTCTTCCAAGGGGCTGGAGTTCCCGGTGGTGTTTATCCTGGGATTCACGGAGGGGATATTCCCCTCATCCAAGACATTGGGGGAACGAAAGAACCTGGGGCTGGAGGAGGAGCGCAGGCTCTGTTACGTGGCCATCACCCGGGCGCAGAAGCATCTCTTCCTGATGGAATCCGAGGGGACTTCCCAGAACGGCATGAAGAAGCTGGTCTCCCGGTTCCTGGAGGAAATCGGGGAGGAGAATTATGTCCGGATAGGCCGGATCTCAGAGGAGCTGCGCAGGGAAAGCCAGGGATACGCCGCGAAGCTGAACCGAGAGCTGCAGCAGGAGCCGGTTTCCGTAAGCAGACAGGTGGGCGATGAGGTGGAGCACCATGTCTTCGGCAGAGGCAGGATCGAGGCCATCGATGCGAAGCGGGGAAGCTATTCCATCCGCTTCGATAAGCTGCAGCTTCCCAGGAGCATATCGGCGGATTACTTTTCAAAAAAACATGAAAAAATAGATAGGAAAACGTATCCTACAGAGACAGAGGCCAACGGGGCGAAGCAGGCAGCAGGGCCGGAAGCCCTGGAGGAGGAAGAGACAGCGGAGCCAAAAGCTCCAGGGCGGATTGCCTTGGAGGCGGAGCATCCGACAGAGGTGAAAAGCTTAGAGCCGAATCGGATTGCAGAGCCGGAAGCAGTGGGGATGGCAGAGAGCCTCATCCGGCAGCAGAAGGAAAACACGCCCAATCTGTGGAAACGGGACGATGTCCCCCACTCGGGCTGGTCCTGCGTGGGTGTGGTGGACTTAGGGGAGCCCGTGGGCATCTGCCAGATGTGCGGCTACCAGATTATCCGCTACGCCCACCAGATGGAGCATCCTGGATATCACAAGCTCTCCGTAGGCTGCATATGCGCAGGGAAAATGGAGGGGGATATCGCAAATGCCAGACGCCGGGAGGCCGAATTCAAGAAAAGACAGACACGGCGGAAAAGCTTCTTCCAGAAAGCTTGGAAGCGTTCTCAGAAGGGCAATGAATACCTTAAGGCATTCGGCCATGTAATCGTCCTCTATCACAATGCGAAAGCCGGAAATATCTGGAAGTATTCCATCGACAATGAATTCTGCAAGACCCTTTACCCAACCAGGGAGCAGGCGGTGGCAGGCGCTTTCGATGCACTGGAGGAACTGCGGTGCTCCAAGCCAGAGGACAGCAAGATAGTATGAGGTAGCGCACTATAGAATATATAAAAGCAGCGGAAAGCGTCAGCAGACCGCTTTGAAGAACCGGAAAAATCGTGCAGATGCCGTCCCGCGTGGCACCTGCACGATTTTTTCGTCTCTGGAGAGAGGTACGCTTATCTGTTCTCGCTCACGAAATTTTGGACGCGGTTCTGTATGACGCTTACCACGTCCTCGGCGCTTTTCTGGCCACTGTAATAAAGGTTGGCTTCTTCGCTGATGATTTTGATTACATCATCGTCTTGAACGGAAAAGGCGGGGATGGCCTCTTTCACCAGGCTCAGGATCTCGTCCACCTCATCCTGGGTCAGGGCATGGTACTGGAATTCCCATCCGTCCTCATAAATGATGCTGGGGAATCTGTCGCCGGGATACTGGCTGTCCTCCTCCATCCTGGCATGGATCAACTTGTCCAGCTCTTTTTTCAGGGCGGGGAAGCCGCCGCCGAGGATGGGCAGGGAGTCGGCGCTTTCCCGTCCCAGGATGCCCTGGATGAATTCCCAGGCCCCGTCCTTGTGCTCCGAGCCGGCGCAGATTCCGTAGGCATTTTCGGCATACAATAATGTCCCGCCCTGGCCGTCCATGGTGGGGAAGCCCAGACAGGCTGCCGCCTGGCCGAAGATTTCCCCATAGGGCTGTAGGGCTCTGGGCTCATCCACGTCCGCTATGGCGAACAGGACCTGGCCGTTTTGGATTTTGCGGGGCAGGGAGATTTCTTCCCCGGCGCCCTCTGAGCCAGGTGCGGCGTTGTCCGGCAGGGACTTGCACAGGTCCAGGATTGCCCGGAAAGCTTCGGAATCGAAATGGCATTCCCCGGCTTCCCAGTCGATATAGGCATCCTGGTTGAACATCATGAGGTACTGCATCATTTCATCCCTGGCGATTCCGTCAAAGGGAAGCGTCCCGGGATTGCAATCGGTAATGGAGCGCAGACCCTCCAGGGTCAGGCCGTTTTCATTCTCCGGCTGGGCCCCGTCCCCTACAACGGTCTGCAGGGCAAAAGTTTCCGGAACTCCGATTAGTGTGCCGCCGAAGGTATATGCGTCCAGGATGCCGTCCACAAAGGCGGAGGGGCCGAACTCCTGGGACTGCTCCAGGTAGGGCCTCAGATTTTCAAGGACGCCCTGCCGGGCAAGCTTTTCCCCATCGATGCCGGACAGGTCGATGAGGTCCGGGCTTTCCTTTGCCAGGATGGCGTTGTAGAGGCCGCTGAGAGAACCGTAGCTTTTTACGGTGAGATGGTACCTGGCATTGCCTTTGTTGAATTTTACCGCAAGAGCGGCCAGGTCGCTGCTGCCGTTTACGGTGGCCAGCACCAGGGGGATTCGCTCTGGCGCATCCTGTGTCTTCGTCCGGCTCAGCAGAATCAGGCCCAGGTCGTCATGCTCCCAGTCCTCCACTACGGCTAGGTATCTGCCGTCCTCCAGTACGCCGAAGCCCTCCACGAAATAGCCGTTGACATCGCTGTCCGTCCAGGCGAACAGGGCTTCCGGGGCCTGAGGGGAGCCGTCGTCTTGGGTGGGGAGGTCGTATCCGTAGACGAAGCTCTCGTCATAGAGCAGCAGGTCGTATTGCCCGCTGGAACCAGCGTCAGAGCCGCCAGAGGGGTTATCCCCGTTGCTCGTTGGGGCTGTGTCCTTGTCATTGGGGTTTTCCTCCGGCTGGGTTGCTTTCGCCGTCTGATGGCTTTCCGGGCAGAGTCCTCTGATATTGGGGAAATCCGCCACAATTTCCACGAGCTGCTTTTTCTCGAAATCCACCTCCATCAGGGAGCAGCGCTCTGGGGGTTCGCCGGAGTGTCCCTTGCCTATGGAAGATTGCTCCTGTAGAGAAGGGGTGTCCTGCATCTTCCAGATACAGACATAGAAGCTGCCGTCCTCATCGTTGAAGCTCCCCTTTACCTGGATATCCTCCTGCACTTGGGCATTTCCCTCTGCCTGGCCGTTCCCCGAAGGGCTGTAGGGCGCATTGCCCAGAAAGCTCCCATCGGCAGTGTATAGCCATATGCCTGCATTGTCAGTGAAGACGCAGACACGGCCCTGGCTGTCCGTGGCCAGGCCGCGTATGGAGGTGTCCTTTTCCAGTTGTCCCGTGATTTCCTGGGAGACCAGGTTCCTGCCCTCCCCGTCGAATCTGCAGAGGAAGCGCCTCAGCTGGCTGTAGTCCGCGGAGTAGGCATTGACGGTCAGCCACATGCTGTAGTCCTGCTCGAAGGTATAGAACCCTGGTTCCCAGAGGTCGCTGTCCGTCTGCCAGTCCAGGGGGACGACCGTCAGGGCCTGGGTGGAGATGGAATAGCGGAAGATGTTCCGGGTCCCGCTTTCTTCCTCCCCGTTCCTGGTCAGGTAATATAGGCTGTCGCCGATCAGCTGCATGTTTCCGTAATCGGCCCTTTCGTCCTCTATCGTGACCGCCTCGGGCAGATAGACATATCCCTGCTCTTTCGCGAGAGAGGTGGCGGGAGAGGGATTGTCCCCCGCGGACGCGTCCCCGGTACCGGTTCCTCCGCCTGCCCCGTCACCCTCGCCGCAGGCTGTGAGCAGCAGGGATGCGCATATTGCGAGACAAAGCGCTGGAAAGTCTGTTTTGTCTGGTTTTCTGTGAATCCTGGAGCGGATTCTTGTTTCTTTTTTCATGAAGATACCGCCTTTCGTTTCTGTGATTTCGCAGTAGATTTGTCTCTACAAAATCTCTGTAGAAAGACCTTACCACGAAAGGCGGCTCTGCGCCGCTTCCTGTCATATTTGATAGGGATTTGTGTCAAAACAAGAATGACTGTACGATATGACAAAATAGTTTTACCCAAATAAAATACAATTGAAAAACAGGCTGCTTTATGGTAGGATAAATGTAAAGCAGATTTTCATCCAGGGTTATTCTGTAATCGTTTCTATTCTTCGTACAACTCGGAAAATTCCTGCTTCAATTTCAAAATGACCGGCGGGAGTTTTTGAGAGGCTCCCGACAACTGAACAAGGGAGGTATAAAATGGCGGAAAAAGACGTTACAAAGAAGATTCTGATGTCCTATGCCGATGTGTTCGCGGATTGCATCAACACGCTGGTATATGACGGCGAAAGGCTGCTGAACCCGGCTGACACACAGCCTGCGCCCGTTACAGGGGATACCAGATTTACGGAGCAGGCAAATAAGCTTTTAGAGAAAAAGAAAGGAAAGAAGATTATGATGTGTGAATATATCAATCAGCTGGAAGCGCGTGGCGAGGCAAGGGGAAAAGCAGACGGTGAAGCAATGCTGGCCACTTTGCTGGAGAGACTGTACGACCTGGGGAGGGGAGAGGAAGTGGAACGTGCCGTTCGGGATTTGGATGCCAGGGCAAGGCTGTACAAGGAGCTCTCTATCCCGGGCTATACATATGAGCCATAAGCCGGCTTCGGATGCGTTCCTCTGAAGAAAAGCACTCATATTGATATTATCCAGGATTTTCGTCTTCCGGCAGATAGAGGATAAGGCTGACGCAGAACAAGCCGTCCCGGAGCAAAGTTTCCATGGCGCCATTGTATTTTTCCACAATCTGCTGTACGTTTTTCAGGCCGATTCCGTGGCTCTTCTCAGACGATTTTGTAGTCAGGAAAATCTGCCTGTCTCCCCGCTTCTCCTGGCGGATGTCCGAGGGGGAGAAGCTGTTGTCGATTTTTATCTTCAGGACGCCCTTTTTCAGCGCGATGTGGACACTCAGGTATTTCTTTTCCGTCTGTCTGGCGGCATCGATGGCGTTTTCCAGGAGGTTCCCCAGCAGCACGTTGATATCGAAAGAATGCCTGATTTCCTCCGGCAGCAGAATCTTCGCCTGAACCGTGTCCAGCTCCTCCCTGGCTCTCTGGAGCATATAGTTCAGCAGGCTGTCGATTTCCCGGTTCCCGGTGGCGGCGAATTCTTTCGGGTTCCGGATAAAGGCCTCCATCTGCCGGATATATGCCTGCAGCTCGGGCACATGGCGCTTATCCGCCAGCAGGATCAGCTCCTGCAGATGGTGCTTCAGGTCGTGGCGGAGGGCCTTTATCCGCTCCTCCCCCTGGAGGATGACGTCCAGCTGGTTGGCGTATGCCTGCACCTGGGTCTTCAGCGCGTCCAGCTCGTATTTCTGGGAAAAGGAGCGCAGCAGGAGATTGTACAGGTACAGCATGAGAAAGTTCACGACGAGCAGCCCTGTGCCCACGATGGCCAGCCCCACATCCGCATAGGCATGGGAATAGAGCAGGGCACCGATGACGGCGATGCTGCACAGGGGGACCAGCAGCAGGGGGGTATTCTGGACAGCCTCCCTGTTCTTGCGGACGGTGAGTATCCTTTCGGCCAGCAGGCCGCAGAGGAAGATTAGGAAGACGGTCATGACGGAACAGACCTGGGGCTGCACCTGGCCGTCCTGGTAGTTGACGAACAGGGAGACCGTCACCACATCGCATCCGCAGTTGACCAGATAGACCGAGCAGGTCACGAACAGGTTGGCTTTGAGGGATTCTGTATACAGGCTTACGATGGCGGCGATTCCCGCCAGGTTGCAGAGGATGTTGACCCAGGCGGTGTGGAAACTGTAGAACAGTGCGGTATTGATGAGGTAGAAGCAGGCGCAGACCAGAACCCTCTTCGCTTTCCCGGCCTCGCTGCTTCCGAAGAAAACGGAGACGAATCTGTGGATGAGATAGATTCGGAACAGGTTGGTGGTGGCGCATATCGTAAAATCGAGCATGGCTATTCTCCCCGTAAGATTTGCTCCCGCACCGCTTTCCGGTTGGCGGGGCTGATTGTCAGGACTGTGCCGTCCGTCAGCTCCACCGTCTCGTAGGTGTAGCGGAAGACATATTCCCTGTTTACGATATAGGACTGGTGTATTACGACAAAGTCTTCGGACAGGGCTTTGGCTGCCTCTTTCAGCCTGCCGTAGAATTCGAACGCCGCTTTGGGGGTCATGACCCTGATTTTGCGTCCCTGGCTTTCCAGGTAGACGATGTCCCCCATGGGGAGGTAATAATGCTCCTTTCCCCGCTGGAATTCGAAGCGCTGTTTCTTTCGCCGGATGAGTTTCAGGGCGTTTCCATGGTATCGCATATCTGCTCCTGCGAGATGGGCTTGACCAGGAAATCCAGGGGCTGGGTCTTGAAGAGCTGGCGGGCGTAGGAGGGCTTGCCGGAGATGTAGACGATCTGCATCCCCGTGTCGTCCAGGTGCCCGCGGATATAATGGCCCAGCTCTATCCCTGTCATCCGCAGCAGCTCTATGTCCAGGAACAGGATGTCCAGATGGTTGCCCGCCTCCAGGTAATCCCGCAGGAGCTCTCCCGTGTACCAGACCTGTACCTCCGCCGGGACTGCCTTTTCGCTGGCGTATTGCAGGAGCATATTTTCGATGGATGCGCAGGTGTTCCTGCCATCGTCGCAGATTCCAATCTTGTACATGCCGCACCTCCGATTTTATGGTAGGGCAGACATGTATCTTTTTTGTAGCGTAAGCCTGGGCGAGGCAGGGGGAGGTGGCATGGTGTCCTATATCAGCAGCAAACTGACTGGCGGCTCCTGTAAAAACAAATAGACGCTTATCCTGAAATGTGTTAAGATTTCTATGAGAAGGTAATTTTTCAGAAAATGTAGCATATGTGGCAGATTTGTCTTTTAAGGAGGGCGCGGCATGGCAAGGGTAGTGGGCATCGGCCACCAGAATTTTGAACAATTGATACAGGCAGGCTGCTTTTATATCGACAAGACCGGATTTATCAAAGAATGGTGGGAGAACAGGGATGTGGTCACATTGATCACCCGCCCCAGGCGCTTCGGCAAGACGCTGAACATGAGCATGCTGGAGCAGTTCTTCTCCCTGGAGTATGCGGGCCGGGGAGACCTGTTCCAGGGGCTGGCCATCTGGGAGGAGAGATTACCTGACGGGGGCAAAGCTTCTGACAAGGAAAAGTCTCCCGATGGAGATTACAGGTACAGGCAGCTTCAGGGGACATACCCGGTCATCAGCCTTTCCTTTGCCAATGTAAAGGAGACCTGTTTTTTGAATGCCAGGAAGAAGATATGCCAGACAATCCGAAATCTGTACAATAAATTCGATTTTCTCCTGGACGGCAACTGCTTGAACGCTGATGAGAGGGAAAGGTTCCAAAAGGTGTCCGCGGAAATGGAGGATACCATCGCTTCTGATTCCCTGAACGCTCTGTCAAACTATCTGTCACGATATTATGGCAAGAAAGTCATTATCCTGTTGGACGAGTACGACACGCCCATGCAGGAGGCCTATGTGCATGGCTATTGGCGAGAGATAGTGGCGTTTATCAGGACGCTGTTCAACGCGACTTTCAAGACGAATCCCTATCTGGAACGAGCGGTCATGACAGGGATTACCAGAGTCAGTAAGGAGTCCATTTTTTCGGATTTGAATAATCTGGAGGTAGTGACGACTTCATTCAACAAATATACAGATTCGTTCGGCTTTACTGAGGACGAGGTATTTGCCGCGCTGAAAGAATATGGGATTGAGGATAGAATGGCAGAGGTAAAGCATTGGTATGATGGCTTTACCTTTGGGAATAGACGGGATATCTACAATCCCTGGTCTATCCTGAACTACTTGGATAAAGGTAGGCTGGGCACCTACTGGGCTAATACCAGTTCCAACAGCCTTGTAGGGAAGCTGATTCGGGAGGGCGACCCGGATGTGAAGATGACTATGGAGGACCTGCTCCAGGGCAAGATTTTCTACACGGAGATTGACGAACAGATTGTCTTTGACCAGCTGGATTATAAGATAGGGGCAGTCTGGAGCATGCTGCTGGCCAGCGGCTATCTGAAAGTCGAAAGCTATGATATGGACGCGGTTACCGGAAAGGCCCGCTATGGCTTAAAGCTCACCAATATGGAAGTCCGGCGGATGTTCGAGCAGATGATCGAGGGCTGGTTCAAGGAATATACCGGCGATTACAATATCTTCATCAAGGCGCTGCTTCTGGGGGACATCGATGCCATGAACACCTACATGAACCGGGTGGCCCTCGCTACATTCAGCTGCTTTGACGCGGGAAATAAGCCCTCGAAAGATGCGGAGCCGGAACGCTTCTACCACGGCTTCGTCCTGGGGCTGATGGTGGATTTGGCGGATAGGTATATCATCACCTCCAACCGGGAGAGCGGCTTTGGACGGTATGACATCCTGCTGGAGCCGAAAACGGGCAGGGAGTCTGGGGCTCTAAATGCGCAGGGCTATGCAAACTACGGCCAGGATGCCACAATGAATAATCGCAACAGGGATGCAATCATCATAGAGTTCAAGGTAAATAACCCCAAGAAGGAAAAAACCCTGGAGGATACAGTACAGACCGCCCTTGGCCAGATTGAGGAGATGCGGTACGAGGCCTCGCTGCTGGCAAAGGGAATCCCCGTGGAGCGAATCAGAAAGTATGGCTTCGCTTTCCGCGGAAAAGAAGTATTGATAGGATAGAAAGAAGTAAAGCATCTCAGGCCCTGACATGGTTCATAAGACCATACGTTTGGCATAAGAAAGTCGAACAGCAATGTCGAAAGGACAATGCCCGTCCGGCCATGGAACAGGCAAAGCATGTGGGGGACTGCGGGCAGCGGGAAGCCCAAGCTTCTGGTGAGCCGTTACGCTTACCTGGTGTAGGGGTACGGAATCGACACTGCCACTGCTCGTGCTTTGGTGGGGTAAAGGGGGTTGAAGAATTCATTGTCGGGATGAGGAAAATAGTGATGCTGAGGCGGACGAAATTTCGGGGCATCGTTCTATAAAATGGTACGAATGTGGCAGGCAGCTGATTCGGGATACCGTTCAGATGGATGTGAATCACTGCAAAATGGGATTATATGGAGAATTATAATGATGAAAAAACTAGTCAGAGACAATATTCCTGCTTTGATTGAGTCGGATGGAAGGACTCCCGTATATCAATGTATTGAAGATAAAGAGGAGTATGTGCGGCTTTTAAAATGTAAATTGCAAGAGGAGGTTGCCGAGTTCCTTGAATCAGATGAAGTAGTCGAATTATGCGATGTGGTCGAGGTCGTTCACGCATTGTTAAAAGCGCAGGGAATGTCGCTAGAAGAATTCGAGAGGCTTCGGCTTGAAAAGGCTTCCGTTAATGGCGGGTTCGATAAACGAATCTTTTTAAATGATATAATCGGTTAAGTATACTGATACAAAAAGGTTACATTCTTATGATATCGTAAATGGCAGTACTTTTTAAGCATGGCCCGGCGCAAAAGGAGGATGGGATGGGAAAAAGGTGCGGCTTGCTCTGGGGAATCAGCATAATGGCGTTTCTTCTGCTGACCGGCTGTGGTGACGGAGCACAAAATGAGGTGCACGACGAGCTGGCCGGGGGAAAAGATACCATAGCGGTGACGTTGGAGAGTGCGGACAGCGGGGCAGGGATTCCCGGTGAGGACGGCCAGGACGAAAGCACGGACGCAGAGCGCATAGCGGAAATCTGCCGTGACATTTATGCCCAGGCGGCCCGGGACGGCACTTTGGGAAGCATAGAGACTATAGGGCGCATGGTGGATAGGCTTGGTGAAAACGGCTACGCTGCCGCCTCCGGCGATAACCAGGTGGACATGGCGGGGGCGGAGCAGGTACTGGAGTTCGTCAGGGCGGTGGAGGAGAAGGAAAGCGGGAAGCTCACGATTGTGGTAGCCATGGGGATGGGCTTCCGGAAATTCGATTTGGAGACCAAGGACGGCGATGTGGCTGTAGTCAGAAGTTATTACCAATACAATCGGGAGGGAATCCTGCAGGAGAGAGGCACGGTGAGCTATCAGGCGGACTTTTGGGAATATACCCCGGAGGGATATCTGATTTTTGCGGGAAAGAGCCTTTTGCCGGAGAACTTTGTGATGACTTTCAGCGCTACAGAGGAGCATACGGCCCTGCGCGTGCTGCCCCTGGAGGAAAGCTGCAGGGAACTGAACAGAAAATATCTGCTGCCGGTAGGCTATGAGCGGAACAACATGTTCCTCTGTAGCTGGAGCGGGGAGGAGTATGGGAACCTGGACTTTTACGATTTGTTCGACAGGTTCTATCCCATCCTGCGGGGCCGGCCCCACCCCTATGGGGCGGAGGGGAGTCCCGGGGAGGAAAGTGTCCATTGGATACCCAAGGACGAATTTGAGCCAGTCATCACGGCATTTTTTGATATAGACCCGGAAACCCTGCGCCGGAAGACGGAATACAGCCCGGAACAGGCGGCATATAAGTACCGGCCCCGGGGCTTTCATGAGGCGGAGTATCCGGACATCCCCTATCCGGAGGTGGTAGGCTGCAGGGAGAACGGGGACGGGACCATTACGCTTACCGTCAACGCGGTATATCCCCATGACGATACGTCCAGGGCATTCACCCATGAAACGGTGATACGCCCGCTGGATGGGGAGCGCTTTCAATATGTATCCAACAGGATGCTTTCAGAGGAAGGGGAGTACGATCCCTGGTGGCACAGCGACAGATTGCCAGAGGAAGCGGGTGCCTTGACGGCCGAAGAATAGCAGAGCCTGGATGATTTTGCAGATCAAGACAGTATGCGCTCCTCCAGCCCTATGGCAATAAGAGTGTGCAGGATTCTGCGCACCCGCAGATGCTCCGCGTTCTCCCGGGTGGGATGGACGCGGTTGAGCAGCAGCACCGTCCACAGGCCGCTTCCTGGGTCAACGAAGATGTGCGGGCCGGTGAAGCCGTTGTGGCCGAAGCCTGCCTGGGGGAAGAACTGGCCGGAGCAGCTGTACCAGCCGTTTGCCAACTGAAAGCCCAACCCGCGGTTCTCCTCCAGCCCCGGCGTGTAATTCCGTATCGAAGCGTCGAAAATACAGCGCGGCAGATACGTTTTTCCGCCAAGAACGCCACGCCCGGCCAGCATCCGGGCAAAGCGGATAGAGTCCCTTAAGTCAGAGAACACGCCAGCATTCCCCGACACGCCGCCCAGGAAACGGGCATTCTCATCATGTACCTGTCCTATCAGCCATTCCCCAGTCAGGGGATTCCGCTCCGTGTAGGCCGTGTTGGCGGAATAATCCGTTCCGGCATCCAGCGGATGATACCCTGTGTGGGCCATGCCCAGTGGCCCGAAGACCTCCTCCCGGGCCAGTACATCAAGGGTCTTGCCGCTGATCCTCTCCAGCATTTTCCCCAACAGGATGAAGCCCATGCAGCTATAGACCACCTGCGTGCCGGGAGCGTGCTCCAGGGGCACGGAGAGCAGATAGGGCACCGTCAGCTCGGGAGAGGCGATTTTCTCATACAGAGGGATATGGGCCGGGTAGCCGCTTGTATGGGTCAGCAGGTGGAACAGGGAGATTTCCTTTTTGTCCTCGGGGACCGCGTCCTCGCCAAAATATCTGGGCAGCATGTCCGCCAGATCCAGGATTCCCTCCGCGATAAAGCGCAGGGCGATCATGGAGGTGGAGAGAATCTTGCTCACCGAGGCCATGTCGTAGAGGGTATCCTCCCTGACAGGAGCGCCCTCCGGCGTGATTGAGGTGGCGCCGAAGGTCTCTTTCACGCAGACCCTGTCCCCGATGCCTATGCCCAGGGCGGCGGAGGGCAGACGGCCATTGTCCACTGTGTCTTTTATGAATCTGACTGCTTTCTCAAAAGATGCCATATTCCTGACAGCTCCTTTCCCTATTTTTATAAAAAATGAACATGCGGCATCGATTCGGATCTGGATGAAGCTGAAATCATTATAGCAAAGGAAGGATGGGCGGTCAATCGTCAGTTGCTGTTGCGGGATGATTCTTACGGTCCAGCCATCCGCTTACCCTATTCTCGGAGGAAGCCGGGGCCGCCAACCGTTCTATGTACTTGCCGTTTTCAGCGGTTTATGGTATGTTTATACCAAAGAAATCGATAGAGGATGTCATATAGCATGGGCAGGAGGTATCATGGCAAAGACGATGTTCTGACCCTGCTCATCCGCCTTGGATATCTTGCCTATGACCAAGCGACAGAAAAAGTGCGCATTCCAAACGAGGAGATCCGCCGGGAATTCGCCAGGACGATTCGGGATGTGAAACGCGACGAAACCATTCGGCGCGTGCGCGATAGCGACCAGCTTATTTATGATACGGTCCACCGGAATGCGGATGCGGTGGCAGCCCAGATTGAGAAGATACATGCCGAGGAGACAGCCATCCTTTTTTACAGCGATGAACAGGCGCTGCGCAGCGTGATTAAATTGGCATACTTCAGTTACAAGGATTATTATCTGAAATTCAAGGAGCTTCCTGCCGGCGACGGATATGCGGACATCGTGTATCTGCCAAAGAAGGATTCGCCGCTACCCGCTCTGGTGGTCGAGCTGAAATGGAACAAGACGGCAAAGGGCGCCATCGACCAGATTAAGGAGAAGCGCTATCCGGATGCAATTAGGGATTACGGCGGCGAGCTTCTGCTTGTAGGAATCAGCTATAATAAGGATGCGGCAGAGGGGAAGCGGAAGCATACCTGCATGATTGAGAAGCTTATGGAGTCTCATTGACATCCTGCCAATTTTCATTCCCCAGTATTTCTGGAATATTTTAGTGATGGGCAAATAAAAGGCGGAATGCTTGCGGAGCGGTGCATATTATGCTAGGATGACAGTATGAACCAGGCGTTTTGAGTTGTGGAAGGGGAATGACGCAATCGGGAAAAAGCAGAATCTGATCTGCATCAAAAGGTCGTGGCACTTTGGAAAAGCCGAAAGGGAAACAGAAGCGTCTCGGCTTTTTTCAATGGAACAAAGGAGCGACCTGAGCGCATTTTATTCCCTGTTCAATTCTATAAGCTTTTACCGCTACCGCATCGATATGGAGAAATGTACGAAATGCGGCAAATGAGCAAAGGCCATGCGGAATGGGTTCAGAGATAGTCCAAAAGTTAAAACGGCTGATGAAAAATCTTGAAATATTTTGTAAGGTTCCTGGTTCCGCGGAGTCTTATAAGCGGAAGGAGGTGGTAGGGTGACGGAGTTCGAGAAAATATACCGGACCTATTTCGACGATGTATATCTGTATATCCGCAGGCTATCCGGCAGCGAAGCGATAGCGGAGGAGATTGCCAGCGAAGCGTTCTTCAAAGCCATGCGCTCCATCGGCGGCTTTCGCGGGGACTGCGACATTAGGGTGTGGCTCTGCCAAATCGCAAAGAACTGCTATTACACCTATCTGAAAAAGGTCAGGTACACAGAAAGTATCGATGATGCCAAGCTGCCGGAATCCGCATCGGGTGAAAGCACGACGGAAGAGCAGTGCATCAGGCGTGATGAAGCGGCACGGATAAAAAGGATCCTGCATGCCGTGCCGGAGCCGTACAAGGAGGTCTTTATGTGGAGGGTGTATGCGGAACTGAGCTTTCGGGAAATCGGGCAGATATTCGGCAAATCGGAAAACTGGTCCTGCGTGACCTACCATCGGGCCAAGAAGATGATTCAATCCAGACTGGAGGACAGAACTTATGCGAAATGAATGCAACATCATCAGGGACATTTTACCACTATATGCAGAAGACATGGTGAGCCCCGATACCGTATCCTATGTAGAGGAGCATCTGAAAAGCTGCGAGGCATGCCGCAGGGAATATGAGCAGGCCAAAGAGCCGGGGCGGGTGAAAGGGAAGAGGGATGCCGTTCCACTGCTGAAGCTCAGGAAGAAGATGGCGGTTAAGAAAATACAGACAATCCTGCTGACTGCCCTGTGCGTGGCCGCGCTGCTGGTATCGGCCTTTGCGGTGCTGGATGCGCCGGTCTATCTTCCCTATTCGGAGGGGCTGGTTACGGCTGAGCCTGTTGGAGACGGCGGCCTGTGCCTTATCTTTGACGAAGAGGTGACCGAGTGCGACTATTGCGTCTATCCGGATCCCGACGGCGGAAGCTTCTACTACTGCGATGTCCAGGCCTGGACATCCCTTTGGGACAGATGGTTTTCGGACAGCAATGGGAAGCTGTCGGTAACCGTTTCCACCGGGGGGCCTTACCCGATTAAGGCGGTGTACATTCCAAATGACGGGAATGAGACGGTCTGCTTTTATGGGGACGCGGATTATGAGGGCAGCATTGTCCTGCCGAGATTATCGCTGGGGTATTATCTCTTCCTTGCGGTGGCGGCCTTGGTGGCGCTGGTAATCGTTTGCATATTAGTGAAAAATAAGCCGGAATTACGTATGAACATAGAACGCATCGGCCTGTATCCAGTGGCCTATATCATCAGCCACTGCATCGTGTCAGGCTTCTGTACAGCCTCTTACTCGCTGCCCCGGGATTTTTTCCTGATTGTTTTCCTATCGCTTATTCTGTACAGCGGCCTGCTGCTGGCATATGGCATATGGCGGCTGAAGCGGGAGATGAAGGAAATCAATCAATGAGCAGAGGCAAAAGCAATATTCATTCCAGCGTGACAGGAATCCCCAGCCGTTCCATATGGGCGGTCAAAGTGAGCTCATGGCCATGGTCGCGCAGCCATTTGCGGTACACTTTGTGCTCCGGCATGATGCCCGCCACCATATCCCAGTAATCCTTGGAGTGGTTCATATGGGTCAGATGGCAGAGCTCATGCACCACCACATAATCCAGTATCACGGGCGGGGCGAATATGAGCCGATAATTGAAGGATAGGGTGCCTCGGGAGGAACAGCTCCCCCAGCGGCTTTTCTGATCCCGGACGGTGATGGAGGTGTAATGTCCTCCGGTGAATCGATGATAATAGGCCGCCCGGCTTTCGAACTGTGCCCGGGCGGCGTTTCGGTATCTTTTTTCCAGTATCTCCAGCCGTCTGCTCTCTGCAGCGGCCAGATTTCCTCTCTGCGCTGACATTTTGGGATTGGGCTCCTTTCCGTGTCTGGCTGATTGCTCTGCCCTCAGTGCGTCGATTTATACCATCTGCTTATCCACATCTATCACGGCGAAATAGTTGGGATTGTCTTTTTGTATCCGCTTTTTGATGCGTTCTGATAAATCCCTGTCGGACATGGGGAAGCTATAGGGCGTCACCACATCGAAAATCAGGTTGGTGTGGGTAGGGCCGACGACGATTCGGAAATCATGCATGGTGAGAGATTCATCGATTTCCTGTAGATAGCCTTTCACCAGCCCACGCAGCCTGGCGGTCTCCTCATCTCCCACGCAGATAGGGTCCATATGTATCACGGCATGGCAGTTCAGGGTGTCCCGCAGCTCATGCTCGATGGTGTCGATGGTGTCATGGAGCGCCAGCAGCTCGCCGGCCGCCGGGACTTCCGCGTGGAGGGAGATTAGGACTCTGCCGGGTCCGTAATTGTGTACGATCAGGTCGTGTATCCCCAGCACATCCTCATGGGCCATGACGATATCGCTTATCTGCCGGACGAATTCCTTATCGGGCGCCTGGCCCAGCAGGGGGCTGATGGTATCTCTGGCCGCGCCATATCCGGCATAGCAGATGAACAGCCCCACCAGCACACCACACCAGCCGTCAATCGCAAATCCTGAAAAATGTCCGATGACCGTGGCGGCCAGCACCACTGTGGTGGCCATCATGTCGCTGAGGGAGTCCGTGGCCGTAGCCATCATGGCCGTAGAATCCAGCCGTTTCCCGAGCTTCCTGTTATATAGGAACATATAGCACTTCACCAGAATGGAGCACAGCAGTATGGCCAGAACGAGGGGTGAAAAGGCGAGCTCCTCCGGGTGGAGGATTTTGGCAAAGGAGGACTTCAGGAGCTCCACGCCCATCAGCAGGATGACGACGGACACTAACAGACCGGATACATATTCAATGCGCCCATGGCCGAAGGGGTGGGTAGGATCCGGCTTCTGGCCGGCCATCTTGAAGCCAATCAGGGTGATGATGGAGGACCCGGCATCCGACAGGTTGTTGAAAGCGTCAGCGGTGATGGCGATGGAGTTGCTTAAGGTTCCGGCCAGGAACTTCCCGGCGAAGAGACAGAGGTTCAGGAAGATTCCTACGGCCCCGCACAGAATCCCGTAGGCCTGCCGGACGGCAGGCCTTTTTTCATCGGCTGAGTCCTTGATAAAAAAACTGGCTAATAGTGAAATCATATGTATCTGTTCTCCTGTTTTTGATTGTATATCTGTTTAGTATATCAACAGCGGGAGTAAAATGCAAGGGGCGGATTTCTCTGGCGAAAATACCGAAAGAAAAATGGAATTACATAATATAATAATCAATATTTAGTTATTACAAGGATGTTTTCTGGTAAATACAGAATTTCTTTCATATAAGGAAACAGTCTCCGAAAAGCATGCTTTTGGACTCAACCGAGAAATCTCGTAAAAATACTTGTTTTTGCATTTTTGTACTTTCAGGCTAAAAAAGCTTGCCTAAAGAGAGGGGTTGTGTTATGGTAAAGATAGATTTCAAAAGTGTACAGCGCTCAGGTGAATGGGGCCTCCATTTCCGGCTGAGGAATCTAAGTTCATTATGGTACCGGCTTTTCGCCATTGAATCAAGCAAAATGAAAACAGGACATTGACAGGCGAAAAGAACTTTTCTCCTGTCTGATGCCAGAACAGGAGGAGACAGAATGGACAGCAAGAAAGACGGTCTGCGGTCTGCGGGAGCGCAGGCTGCCGACCTTGATTGGGAGGCAAAGGATGAGGGAACAAAAGAAAAAGGAAAGGACAATACGCACAACCGGGATCTCAACAGCAAGAGCATCTTCGACGACCCGGTTCTGTGCGCCCAATTCTTCAGGGACAATTTTGATGTGTCGTTGCTGAAGGAGGTACAGCCTGAGGACATTGATGATATTTCCGAGAGGTATCTTCCCTACCTTGGGACTGAATTTGAGTCTGATTCCGTGAAGAAGGTTCGGATTCTGGACATTGGGAAGGAGAGGAATCCGCCTTTCTTTGTCTCATTGATTGAACACAAAAGTCTGGTGGACTATGACGTGCCCATGCAGCTGCTTCGGTACATGGTATGCATATGGACGGAATACCGCCGGGAGAAGGAGGCGGAAAAGGAGGGCAGTACGAGGCGGAAGGGGTTCCGCTATCCTATAATTATGCCAGTGGTGTATTATGAGGGTAAAGCGAAATGGACTGCTGACTTGCACCTGAGGAACCGGATTGGGGACAGCCTGCGGAGGCCTGAATGGATACCCGATTTCCGCTATGAAGTCATCCGGATTTATGATTACAGCAACCGGGAGCTTTTGAATCGGGAAGATGAGATGTCCCTCATCATGTTGATCAATAAAATACAGGACACCGAGGATTTGGAGAGATTCATCCGTATTCCGGCAGATGAACTGGATCGGATTGTCAGGGACAGTCCGGACCATGTGTTGAATGTGCTTGTATCTGTGATGGAAAGCCTTTGCTTCAAGATAGATGCGTCTGCGGAGGAACGGTCGCAATGTGTCCGGAAAGTGAGGAACCGGAAGATGGGGTATTTATTCGAGAACATGGAAAAGATAAGCATTCAGGAGCTGCGCAAGAAAACGGCGGAAGAGCAAAAGAGGGCAGAGGAGCAGCAGAGAAGGGCAGAGGAGCAGCAGAGAAGGGCAGAGGAGCAGCAGAAAAGGGCAGAAAACGCAGAGGAAAAACTCAGGGATGCAGAGGAACTTATCCGGCAATTGAAAGAACAGCAGAAAAACGGAGTATAGGAATTTTTGGCCAAAAAATACGGCCGCATTTGCAGTCTGTCTGCAGTGCGGCCGTATCATCAGTGCTCAGGTCCTATTTGGCTTCCTCAGGAAGCTCTACGCCAAGCTTCTCGGCCTGGGCAGTCAGGACATCCCTTCCGCCTCTGTCAAGCCATTCCTTCACATAGTCGTCCCACTCGTCCATGCTACGCTCGCCTACCACGAACTTGTACAGCTGCTGGATCTCATATTCGCCCAGGTTCGGAGCGATGGTGCTGGTGGAAACGGTGCTCAGGAGTCCGTCGTTGGGCCATCTGTCATAACCGGCCATGGCCTTGATGCCCTCGTTGGTCTTCTCCTTCTGTGCCTTCAGGTCAGGATCCATGTCATCGGTGACATATTCCATCTGCCACTTCAGGGTATAGCCGAAGTTCTGCCAGGTGGCAAGGGCCAGATTGGTGGTGCCATAGGTGCCGTCGAATCCCGGATGGCTGGAGTCCACGTAGCAGTAGTTGGTGCCGTCGGGCAGATATTCCCTTACGTCGGCCTCATATCCCTCGTGGACCTCATTGCCGCCGCCCTGGACAGTGGCGAAGTAGCTGTCGCCGCCATAGCACATGGAATCCATGATATGCAGGATTCTCATCAGCTTGCCCTGGTCTCCTTCCACCTTGCTCTTGGGAATCGCCCAGAGGGGACCCGCATTGCCGCCTGCGCCTCCCTTTGCGCCGTCGGGCAGGCTGGGCAGGTATGCCCATGTCTTTGCGGCGCCGGCGAAATCGTTGTCGTTGGCCAGGGCCTGCTCATTGTAAAGGGCACCGGATGGATAGTTCACCATGCCCACCCTGCCTTTCAGCATATAGGCCTTGGCACTCTCCCAATCGATGGTGAACCAGTCGGGAGCCAGCACGTTCATGTCATAGAGCTCATGCATGAAAGTAATCCAGCCTTTGTGGGAGCCGTCCAGCATGGGGGACACCAGCTTGCCGTCCTGGGCACGGGCGGCGGGATTGCCGAACCAGGGTTGGAACCCGCCCAGGCATCCGAAACCGGTACCGTTTCCCGCGCCTGTCATGAACCAGGTGTCGTCCTGGCCGTTTCCGTCAGGATCGTCAAAGGTGCATGCCCTTGCGTATTCCTTAAGCTCATCCAGCGTGGTGGGCATTTCCATGTTCAGGCTCTCCAGCCAGTCCTCGCGGATCGCCAGGCCCCAGATGTCTCCGTCCTGGATGGCGTACTTGGTAAAGACCGGGATGCTTCCGTCCTCCATGGTGGTGTATTCCAGCAGAGTGGTGGTGACGAATTTGCAGGTCTGAGGCATGTAGGGATAGATTTCCGATGCGTCCACCAGCAGGCCCTGTTCGCCCAAGGTAAAGCCGTAGTCGAGGCTGGGCAGCGAGAACAGATCCGGCACATCGTCGGATGAGAACCTGGTGGAAAGGATGCTCTCCAAATCGCCGCTGGCAGCAGTAGTCAGGGTGATTGTCACATTGAACTTTTCGTTCAACCATGCCGCGATGGGGTCGTTGGCGGGAAGCTCTTCTCCATAGTTGTAGGTGAGGAACTCCAGGTCATAGTGTACGCTCATGTCGTCGTAGTCATACCAGCCGTCCTCGGCCAGGGTGGGATTCGCAGGCATGGTATCCGGGAACTGGATATCCTCGAAGGCAGGCACGTTTGCTGCTGCCGCTCCCCCGGCCGCCCCGTCGTCGGAGACTTCGCCATCGGATGCCTCGGATTCCTCCCCACTGCTCTCCTGGGAGCTGTCCGGTGCCTCTTCGCCGGATGCCTCCGCGGAAGACTGCTCTTTGCTGTCTCCGGAAGCATCCTTGCCGTCGCTGCCGCAGCCGGCCAGCATGGATGCGGACATGGCCGCTACCAGACACAGAGCCATTAGTTTCTTTCTCTTCATTACTTTATCCTCCTTTTTTCTCTATGTTAAGCCATTGCAGACGGAACCCATTCCCGTCTGCCGGCGTAACAATCCGATGAAATCTCAGGTCAGCCTTTCACGGAACCCGTGTACATGCCATAGATGAAATACTTCTGCAGGAACGGGTACACGCACAGGATGGGCAGCACCGCCACCACCACGCTGGCCATCTTCAGGGACTGGGGCGTCATTTTCACATAGGTGGAGACCAGGTTGTTGCTGATGTCTGTCTGGGCGGTCTGGGTCAGCAGGTTGCGGATGATGTACTGGGCCGGATAGAGATTGGAGTCCCGGACATACAGCATGGTGGAGAACCAGTCGTTCCAGTGCGCCACCGCGGCGAAGAGCCCCAGCGCGCAGAGGGTGGGCTTGAGCAGGGGCAGGGCGATATAGGATAGCTTTTGCAGCTCCGATGCGCCGTCCAGCTCCGCGGAATCCATCACATCCTGGGGCAGCCCCTCCACGAACATCTTTACCACCAGCACCCCGTATGGATTGCCGAAGGCCGGTACGATGTACACCCAGAAGGTGTTGAGCAGGTGCAGCTTGCTCATCAGCAGATATCCGGGAATCAGCCCGCCGCCCAGGATCATGGTGATGATCAGGTAGATCATCAGGGCCCTGCGGCAGGGGAAATCATAATTCGCCAGGGTATATCCCAGTATCAGCGGGAAGACCAAAGCCACCACCACGCCCAGCAGGGTGCGGATTAGGGTGATCAGCATGCCGTGCAGGAAATTGGTCCCGGTGATGATGTATTTGTATGCGCTCAGCACGGGCTTCCTGGGAATGATGATGAAATAGTTGCGCTCCAGCATCTCCCCCTCGGAGCTTAAGGACATGCCCAGCACGTAGAACAGCGGAACCACGCATATCACCAGCACCAGCACCATGATGACATTGATGACGATCTGGTAGGTCCATTCCTGCCTGGACATTTTAATCCGGTTCTCCTTGGGTGTTCTGAATTTTATAGTCTCTTTTTCTGCTTTCATGTGCGTCCGGCTCCTTTCCCTAAAACATGCCGCGTCCGGCCACCTTCTTCGAGGCGGTGTTCGCAATCAGTATCAATACCAGGCTCACCACGGCCTTCATCATGCTCACGGCCGAACCAACGCCGTACTGCATCCTGCCCAGGCCTATCCGGTATACCCATGTGTCTATGACATCCGCCACATCGAAGACGCTGGCATTGTAGAACAGTAGGATCTGTTCAAAGTCGCTGTTCAGGATATTGCCCATGGCCATAATCAGAGAGAAGGAGATTACGGGAATCATGGCGGGGAGTGTCACGGCCCTGATCCTGGCAAGAGGCCCTGCCCCGTCGATTTTGGCCGCCTCGTACAGCTCCGGGTTCACGCCGGTCAGCGCGGCGAAATAGAGAATCGTGCCCCATCCGGCCTCCTTCCAGACCTGGGAGCCCACCAGCAGAGGGACGAAAGCCTTGCTGGAAGTCATGAACGGATAGGTATTGCCGCCCAGCTTGCCGATCAGGATATTGATGAAACCGCTTTCGCTGAAGAAGGCAAATACGATGCCGTAGATGATGACCCAGGAGAAGAAATGGGGTATGTACACCAGCGTCTGGCCGAATTTCTTGAACAGGGTGCTGCGCAGGTCGAATATGATGATCGTCAGCAGAATCGGCGGGAAGAAGGTGAACACCAGCCTGGCGATGCTGATGGTCAGCGTGTTGCGCAGCAGCTTGAACATTTCCGGGTCGTTCAGCACATATCTGTAATGCTCCAGCCCCACCCAGGGCGCGTTGGAGATTGTGCTCCCGACCTTCATGTCCTTCAGGGAGATCATGAATCCCCAGATGATGGGGATGTAGTTGAAGATAAAGTAGTACGCCACCCCGATCAGCACGAACGGTAACCGCAACCGGTACTTCTTCAGGCGGAATCCCAGCGGCCGCCTGCGATACGTCAGTTCATTTTTTCCCATGTCTGCTTATGCCTCCTTCTCCTTGGCGAAACATTAGATTATTTTGGCCTTCGACAGATTCGGGTTCGCTTTTGCGCCATAAAGTACACTTTTTGGCGCAGAGAAAGACCGCGATTTCTTCTACAAAAAATACGGTCTGCGAGACAAATGATATTTCGTCATATACTAAGTAATATTTGATTACAATTAGGATATTATGCTGGAAAATGCTGATGTTCTTTCATGCTAAAGAAACAGACTCCGAAAAGCACACTTTTTGGATTCGCCCGGAAAGCTGTCATTTTTACCAAATTTATTTGTATAA
>CAJUFO010000042.1 GCA_910585615.1 uncultured Acetatifactor sp. | reverse complement strand
TCCCTGCCGATGGCCACCAGCTGTATGAAAGGCTCCTCCACGTCCTCCAGGAAATGGAACGCGTAATTATCCAGTATGTCCGCTCTTTCCTCCTGCATCAAAAAATTACCCTTCCTTATCAAATACTTACCGTTGAAAAGTGCCGCCCATTTCTCTATGATAGAGGCAGATGACAGATTGCGGGATATGCCGGATTATGCATCCGACTCCTGTTTTGGATTCTATTATAGCATCTGTCGGCATGAAAGTAAATCCCCGGACGTATCTCCGAAAGCGGTTTCACCACCACGGGAATCGTCTGCGGATATATGCGGCTCATCCGGGCAGGGGGAACTGTCCGATTCCATATGAGTATCAAAAAATGACACAAGGAGGCAAAACCATGTCTTTTAAAGTAGCATTCATCGGAGCCGGCAGCATCGGCTTCACCAGGGGGCTTTTGGCGGACATCCTGACAGTCCCGGAGTTCCATGATATCCAGGTGTCCTTCACGGACATCAACCCGGACAACCTGCGGATGGTCACCCAGCTCTGCCAGAGGGACATCGACGAGAACGGCCTTGCCATCAAGATCCATGCCACCCTGGACCGCAGGGAGGCCTTCCGGGACGCGAAATACGTCATCAACTGCGTCCGCATCGGCATGCTGGAGGCCTTTGAGACCGATGTGGACATCCCCCTGAAATACGGCGTGGACCAGTGCGTGGGCGACACCCTCTGCATCGGCGGCATCATGTACGGCCAGAGAGGCATCGCGGCCATGCTGGGATTCTGCAAGGACATCCGGGAGGTGGCTGCCCCCGGGTGCATCCTTTTAAACTATTCCAACCCCAACGCCATGGTCACCTGGGCCTGCAACAAATACGGAAAAGTGCCCACCTACGGCCTCTGCCACGGCGTGCAGCACGGCCACGAGCAGATAGCGAAGGCCCTGGGACGGAAAAAGGAGGACGTGGACATCATCTGCGCCGGCCTGAACCACCAGACCTGGTACGTCAGCGTGAAGACAGACGGCGTGGAGCGCACGGGGGAGCTCTATGAATTGATGAAACAGGCCGACTTTGCCAAGGACGAGAATGTCCGCCTGGACGTGATGCGGAATTTCGGCTATTATTCCACGGAATCCAACGGCCATCTGTCGGAATATCTGATGTGGTACCGAAAGCGCCCGGAGGAGATGGAGAAATGGATCAACTACAGCTCCTGGATCCAGGGGGAGACCGCCGGGTACTTAAGGGTCTGCCGGGAGAGCCGGAACTGGTTCGAGACGGACTTCCCCAACTGGCTGAAGGAGCCTGCCAGGAAATTCACGCCGGAAAGCCGCTCCACCGAGCACGGCAGCTATATCATCGAAGGTCTGGAGACCGGCCGGGTCTATCGGGGCTGCTTCAATGTGATGAACAATGGCGCCATCACCAACCTGTCCGCGGAATGTGTGGTGGAGGTGCCCTGCTATGTGGACTACAATGGCATCTCCATCCCCAAGGTGGGCGACCTGCCCTTGGGCTGCGCAGCCATCTGCTCCGCCAGCGTATGGGTACAGAAGCTGGCTGTGGAAGCCGCTGTCCACGGGGATATCAGCCTCCTCTATCAGGCGGCCATGATGGATCCCCTCACCGGCGCGGTTTGCACCCCTGACGAAATCCGCCAGATGGTGGACGAGATGCTGGTGGCAGGCAGGCAGTGGCTGCCCCAGTACAGCGAAGAGATTCCGAAAGCCGAGAAGCGCCTGACGGACAGCCGCCTGCCCTTACATCCCGCCAAGGGCTTTAGGCTCCACACCAAGACCGTGGAGGAAATGGCGGAAGAAAAGGCAAAATACCGTGCCCTGGCCTCCGCTGCCGCAAAAGAAAACGTGAAATGATTCCCACGCACAGAGGGAGCCTGGCCGTCCTTTCCGGCCAGGCTCCCCTTCCGCCTCTCTGCCCGTCCCTACACGAACAGCGTGCATCCCTGGGCCCTGAACTGCTCTATTTTTTCGTCGATCCGCTCCACTGTCACCCCCAGCTTCGCCGACAGGCATGTCTTGCACAGGAAGCTTGTACTCCCCCGATTGACGAATTTCTTATAGGCCCCCACCTCGTTAAAGGTAAGGGGCTTGCCGCACTGCATACAGCCGCCTGTCACAGCCTGACCACCTTGGCCCGGATCATGGCGCAGCCGAAGGGCTCCAGCTCCCGGATGATGGTAGCGTTCTGTACGGCCACCTTCTCTCCGCTCCACAGCTCCGTGGCGTCCAGCGTCCTGCCCGTGCTGAAGGGCAGCCCCAGCTCGTCCAGGTTCAGCCTGGCCACGGCCTTCCCCTCGCCCAGGTTGAACATGCCGATAGCGATGTCGCCGTTCTCCAGCTGCCTGGAGTACAACAGCAGATCCTCCCCGGACCAGTTGCCCACCAGCTTCACCGGCTGGCGGCAGAGCCTGTCCTGGTTGATGCGGATGACCTCCTCATTGCCCAGGATCTCCAGCGCGGCCTGGCTCATATTCCGGATGTCGCAGCCGATCATCAGAGGCGACCCCATGAAGGCCCAGATGGAGAAGTGGGTCCTGTACTGTACATCGCTGCAGCCCTGCAGGCCTACATTCCCCTTGCCGTACATGCCCACCACCAGCATGTCCATGTCGTTGAAGCAGCCCAGCCCGTTGTAGGGATGGAGCTTCTCCTGCTGGCGGGTCAGGTTCTTGATGGACTCCCAGGTGTCGAAGATGTCCCCTGTGGAGCGCCACATGGAAGCCCCCGTGGTCTTGATCCACTCGTGGGTCTCGTCTATGCCCCAGGAGCAGGCGGAGAACAGGATGTCGCGCCCGCAGTTCTCCAGTGCCAGCCCCATGCGTCGGTACAGATACTTTCCGGGGATGATGGGGCTGTGGTAGCAGTAGTCGTATTTCAGGAAATCCACACCCCACTCCGCGAAGGTCTCCGCGTCTACGAACTCATGCTCGAAGCTGCCCGGGTATCCGGCACAGGTCAGGTTCCCTGCGCAGGAATACATGCCGAATTTCAGGCCTTTGGAATGGACATAGTCCGCCACTGCCTTCATGCCGTGGGGAAACTTCTCCGGATCCGCCACCAGGCGGCCCTGCCCGTCCCTCTCCTTCAGCGACCAGCAGTCGTCGATGACCAGGTACTCGTAGCCCTTCTGCGGCAGCCCCTTCTCCACCATGGCATCCGCGGTCTGGAAGATCAGCTGCTCGTTGATGTGCTCCCCAAAGGTGTTCCAGGAATTCCATCCCATGGGCGGTGTCAGTTTCATCATATTGATTGCCCTCCTTCTGTTCTTACAAGCTTTCCTCTCCGGCAGCCGCCGGATTCTGCCGTCAGTCAAAAACCTATGCCTGGATTCAGTATAAATCCGTTTCCGCTCTATGGCAAGAGTAAAGCGAAAATAAAGTCCCTATCGGTGCCTCCAGGTAGACCTGGTGGCCAGTATCAGGATGGGGAAAATCTCCAGCCTCCCCGCCAGCATGTCCCAGGTCAGCACCAGCTTGGAGAAATCACTGTACGCGGCATAATTGCAGGTAGGCCCCACCGCCTCGAAGCCGGGACCGATATTGTTGAAGCAGGCGAATACCGCGGACAGATTCGTAGTAATGGAGAATCCGTCCAGGGAGATCAGAAGGAAGCTCAGAATCGTCACTATCACATAGGCCGCCAGATAGGCGTTGACATTCTGCAGCACCTTCTCGTCCACCGGATGGCCGTTGAGCCGCACCACCTCCACCTTCTGGGGATGCACCACCTGGCGCACGCTTCTGTGGAGGCTCTTCGCCACCAGCAGGGCCCTGCCGCATTTGAAGCCGCCCCCTGTGCTGCCCGCGCTGGCTCCCAGAATCATCAGGCACAGCAATATCGCCTTGGACAGCCCGGGCCACAGCTCGTAGTCCGTGGTGGCGAAGCCGGTGGTAGTGATGATGGTCACCACCTGGAAGGCGGCATGGCGCACCGTCTCCCCCAGGGTATCGTAGAACCCCCGCAGGTTCCATACGATCAGCAATACGCTCCCCAGCACCGCCCCCAGGTACAGCCGCAGCTCCTCGTCCCTGAACACGCTCTTCACCTGGCGCAGCAGGAGCAGATAATAGCAGCTGAAGTTCACGCCGCACAGCAGCATGAACACCGTGCACACATTCTGGATATAGGGGCTGTAGCCGGCTATACTGTCGTTCTTCACCCCGAAGCCCCCCGTCCCCACCGTGCCGAAGGCCGTGCAGACCGCCTCGAACAAGGGCATGTCCCCCAGCAGCAGGAATATCACGTCCAGCACCGTCAGCAGGATGTAGATCAGGTACAGAATCGTGGCCGTCTTCTTCATCTTCGGCACAAGCTTGCCCACATTGGGGCCCGGGCTCTCGGCCCGCAGCAGGTGCATGGTGAAGCCGTTGCCCCCGGAGGAGGAGATGGCTAGCAGGAACACCAGCACCCCCATGCCCCCCAGCCAGTGGCTGAAGCTCCTCCAGTAGAGAATCCCCTTCGGCAAGCCCTCCACCGCAGGCAGGATGGAGGCTCCAGTGGTGGTAAAGCCCGACACGATTTCAAAGAGCGCGTCAATGTAATTGGGCATCACCCCGGACAGGAAGAAGGGCAGACAGCCCAGCAGGCTCATGGCGATCCAGCTTAAGCCCACGCAGGCCAGCCCCTCCCTGGCATAAAACTTTTTCTGGGAGCTTCTGCCCAGCCACAGCAGCCCTCCCGCCGCCGCCAGGATGGCCGCCAGGCTCCACATGAAGGCAATCACCGCCCCGAATTCCCTCTCCCACAGGCTGATCAGCATGGCGGGCACCATGAATACGGCCTCCACCATCAGTATCCTGCCGATGAACTTCCCCATCATCTTATAGTTCATGTCTATCCTTACACCCCTATGCCCAGATTCATCCTACTCGAAAATATCGTTCAACTGATAAATCGTCCTCTCCCTGCCCGTGACGATATAGACGATATCCCCTATATTAAAATACGAATCGCCGTTCGGTATCTCCATCCTTGCGCCCTTGGAGATGCACACCACCAGCACGCCCTTCTTCAGCTTCAGGGTCTTTAAGGGCCTGCCGCAGTTCTTCGTCCTCTCGTCCGCCAAAAACTCCATGGCCTCCGCCTGACCGTCCGCTATGGTATGCACCGTCAGGGCCGCGCCTGTCTGGTTCTTCATGGCCCTCACGTACTGTACGATGGTGTTGCAGCACAGCTCCTTGGGACTGACCACGCTTCCCAAAGACAGATTGCCCAGAAGGTCCGTATTCTCGATATGTCCCAGCTTGGTGATGACCTGCGGCACGCCGCAGCTCAGCCCATAGAGTGAGATGATCATGTTCAGCTCGTCCATGCCCGTCATGGTGGCAAGGGCGTCGCATCCCGAGACGCCCTCGCTCTCCAGCAGGAACTGGCTGCTGGAATCCCCCTGTATGATGCAGGCGTTAGGGAGCATGGCCGAAAGCTGCCTGCACCGTTCGGCATTCTGTTCTACAATCTGCACCTGGATGCCGCTGTTCTGGAGCTGGCTGGCCAGGTAGTAGCTGACCCGTCCGCCGCCGCAGAGCATCACCCGCTTCACCTTGTGGGTGACTACGCCCAGGTTCTTCAATAGGGTGGCCAGGACGTTTGTGAAGGCCGTAACATAGATGCGGTCGCCCGCCCGGAGCACGAAATTGCCTCCCGGGGCCACCGCCTTGCCGTCCCGCAGCACGGCGCAGACCAGGGTCTTGCACTTCACGATGCCGTCCATATCGTTCAGGGCCACGTTGCAGAGCTTGCTGCGCTCGTCTATCCGCAGCTCCACGATTTCCACCCGGCCCTTAGTGAAGGTGTCCCTCTTTAAGAACCCCGGATACTTCAAAAGGCGCTCAATCTCCGTGGCCGCCTGTCTCTCAGGGTTCACCACCATGGACAGGCCGAACATGTCCCGCATGGCGTAAATCTGGTTCGTGTATTCCGGGTTGCAGACCCTGGCGATGGTATGGATATCGGGATTCAGGCCGTGGGCCGTCATGCAGCACAACAGATTCACCTCGTCCGCCCCCGCCATGGCAATCAGCAGGTCGGCCTCCTTCACCCCCGCCTGGGTCAGCACCTCCATGGAGGCGCAGTTCCCGTGCACCACCATGATGTCGTACCGCTCCTCGCTGGATTCCAATACCTTCAGGTTGGAGTCGATCAGGGTCAGATCGTCTCCCTCGGCGGCCAACTGGCTGGTCAGCGCGGCCCCCATCTTTCCGTTGCCGGCTATAATTATCTTCATGGACATCAAACCTCATTTCATCTGATTGATAAAAACCCGCGAAAGCTCGCGGCTCTCTCCTCCAAAGGAAGCCGCTTCCCCAGACGCTCCGTCAGAACATGCTTGCCGCACGCTCCAGCATTTTAAGCAAATCTTCCCGAAAGTCCTCATGGGCAGGGTTCAGGCTATTGATGACGACTCCGTCGTCCCCGTTCCTCCCGGTGGAGTGGATGTACCTGTCGTCCCCGATGTACATGGCGATGTGGCCCGGGAAGTACAGCAGGTCCCCCGGCTTCTTCTCCGCCGCGGCAATCTCGTGCACCGCGAAGTCGTCCACATATCCGGCGTTGCGGTAGATATAGACCCCGCAGAGCATGTAGCACATGCTGGTCAGGCCAGAGCAGTCTATGCCTAATGTGCTCTTCCCGCCCCAGCGGTACTGGGTGCCCAGGTACCCCTTCGCCATCTCCACCAGACGCTTCCAGAACGCGTCCTCGTCCGCCGTAAAGGGAGCGCTGTAATAGGGGCCCAGGAACTTCTCCTTGGTATATCCCCGCCTGCCGTCCGTCAGCTCCACGCAGACCCAGCCCGCTTCCTCTGTGGCCTCTTCCCTGTGCGCCAGGAGCCTGCCGCCCCTTGCCAGGGATTCCAGGCCCACGCCCTGTACCCGTGGTTCGTCCAGCACGTCCGCAAAACCCTGCATGACCACGCACAGCTCCCCGGTCTCCCAGGCCGCCACCCTCGCCTGATCCAGAATCAGGTCTTCCTTCTTACAGTACCCAGTATAGCGATACGGCGTCCGGACGGACACCCAGGGAACAGCCTCCCCTTCCTCCTCGTCCGCTGCCTCCTCCAGAACCTCCACCACCATGCCATAGAGCAGCTCATCGTCCAAAGTCGTCCCGGAGGTCGGCCGTTCTCGCAAGGGCACTATGGCTTTTCCTGCAATCGCTTTCATGTCTCCTCGCCTTCTGCCGCCCAGGCTCTCATTTCGTGGCCTTCTGCGGCTTATTTCCACCTATCGGCAGGCTGCCTTGGCCGATTCTACTGTTTTGTCCTTTCCTCATAGAACCGCCAGGCCAAATCCTGCATGAACCGGTCAAAGGCCAGGCAGTCCGTCTCATTCCCCAGGCAGCACAGCACAAAGGGCTCCTCCGCATAGAAGATGCCCACATCATGGGTGATGCCGTCGTCCTCCCCGGTCTTGTGGGCTATGGGAATCCGGCCCCGGAACCGGAAGGGGAACTTCCCGTTCAACCTCTGCTCCTTTAATATATCCAGCATATCCCCGGAAGATTCCACATCTATCAGATTGCCCCGATACATCCGCTCCAGCATGTCCCCAATCTCCGCCGCAGACACATAGTTCTGGATACCCCTCTCGGAAGCCTCCCTGTCGAAGAGCAGCCTGTTCACCTGCAGGGTCTCATAGCCCATTTCCCGCAAATCCTCGTTGATCCTGTCCATGCCTCCCAAAAGCTTGATCAGGATGTTGGTGGCGGAATTGTCGCTCAGGATGATCATCAGGTTGCACAAATCCTCGTATGTCACAGAAAGCCCTGCGTGCATCCGGTTCAAACAGCCGCAGGAGGGCCTTTTATCTCCCTCCTGCAGCACATATATCTCATTCTTTGTATGTTCGCCCGTCCGAATCTGGTGGAAGGCTTCCACCAGGATGGGAATCTTGATGACGCTGGCCGCCATCATGGGAAGTTCCTCCCGGATGCCGATTGTAGCGCCGGTGACCAGGTTCCTGTAGTATATGCTGGTCCTGCCGGAAATATGCCGTAATGATTCCTCGATTTCCTCTCTCTCCATCTCGGCTCCTGTCCCATCCTACCCGCGGGAACCGTCCCGCCTGCAGGAGTCCTTCTCATCAGTCTTGTTCGGTCCTTCGTTTTCTTATTTACGCTTCCTCATTTGCATTTTCTAATTCACGATTCTGCGCACCGCCACGATGGACCTATATGTAGCGTTGCTAATCTTGATGCCGCCTGCTGGGTATGGGGCACTGTTGCTGGCATGTACGATCTGCCCGTTCCCGATATAAATCCCCACATGCCCGGTATAGCAGATGATGTCCCCGGGCTGGGCGCTCTCATAGCTCACCCCCACGCCGGCGGTCTCCTGCTGGTAGGACGTCCTGGGCAGGCTATAGCCGAAGTCCGCATAGACACGGTAGACGAAGCCCGAACAGTCCGCCCCTCCCGTCAGGCTGGTGCCACCCATCACGTAGGGGTTGCCCACGAACTGGCAGGCGTAATCGGCTATCTGCTGTCCTGTGCCGGAGCCCGTGGACGGAGGCGGGGCGGACGTGCCGCCTCCGGAACCGCCGGATGAAGCGCCCCCCGTGGAAGCCCCTGTGCCGCTGCCATTCCCTGCCGTGCCGCCATTATTGCTCTGGAGCTGCCGAAGCCTCTCCTGATCCTGCTTCAAAAGCTGCTTGGCTGTAGCCGCGGCCGCCTTGGCCTGTCTGATTTCCTCCTCATAGTTGGCGGATTCCCGCTTCTTCTGTGCCAGCATGCCGTCCAGATAGGACTTCTGCTGCTGAAGCTGCGCCTTGTCCGATTCCAATTGCTGCTTGGCCGAGGCCAGCTGTTCCCTGTCCGTCTCCAGCTGCACCTTGTCCTCCTCCAGGTCGGCCTTCTCCGCCACCAACCGGTCCCAGAGATCGTGCACCTGGTTCTTCACCGTGATATAATCCTCCAGCACTGTGTTCTCGTACTGGTACACCTTCTCCACCTGATCCATCCGGTTCAGGATGTCCGACAGGCCCTTGCCCTCCAGCAGGGCGTCCATGTAGGATTCCTCCCCCCGCTCGTACATCATCCGGGCGCAGACCGCCATATTCTCCCGCTGGGCCTCCTCCCTGGCCACAGCGGCCTCATACTCTGCCTGGGTCTGCTCGATTTCCTGCTTCTTCCGCTCGATTTCCTCTTCCTTGGCGGCGATTTCTCCCTCCTTGACAGTAAGCTCCGCCTCCTTGGCGGCCAGCTCATCTTCCATGGCACCGATACTTGCCATGGTGTTGGCAAGCTCCGCGTTGAAGTCGTCAATCTGCTCCTGAAGAATCTCCTGCTCTGTCTCCAGGGCCACCACCCGCTGGTTGGCATTGTTCAGTTCATTGGTGTGCTGGTCAATCTGGCCCTGCACCTCCCCCGCGTTGGTGGCCTCCGCCGTCAGGGACTGGGAGAGCCCTGAAGCAATCAGCACCGCTGCCAGTCCTGTCGTCATTATGAAGTTAAGGAATATTTTATATTTTTTTCTCATGGATCAAGCATACCATACTTTCGGGGAATTTTCATCCCTTAAAAAATTAAGAAACCATAAACTACAAATCGCAGTTCTTCACTGTCCTGGGGAAGGGCACTACGTCCCGGATGTTCCCCATGCCCGTGAGGTACATGACGCAGCGCTCGAAGCCCAGGCCGAAGCCCGCGTGCCGCACGGAGCCGAACCTCCGCAGATCCAGATAGAAGCCGTAATCCTCCTTGTTCAGCCCCAGCTCCTCCATGCGCCGCTCCAGGAGCTCCAGCTTGTCCTCCCTCTGGCTGCCGCCGATGATCTCCCCGATGCCGGGCACCAGGCAGTCCATGGCCGCCACGGTCTTCCCGTCCTCGTTGAGCTTCATATAGAAAGCCTTGATTTCCTTGGGATAGTCCGTCACGAACACAGGGCGCTTGAACACCTCCTCGGTGAGGTACCGCTCGTGCTCCGTCTGCAAATCGCACCCCCAGCTCACCTTGTAGTCGAAGGCCTCATTGTGCTTCGACAGGATATCGATGGCCTCGGTGTAGGTCACATGGGCGAAATCGGAGCTCGCCACAGATCTAAGGCGCTCCAACAGCCCCTTGTCCACAAACTGGTTGAAGAAAGCCATCTCCTCCGGCGCGTTCTCACACACAAACCGGATGATGTACTTCAGCATGCTCTCCGCCAGCAGCATGTCGTCCTTCAAGTCGGCGAAGGCCATCTCCGGCTCGATCATCCAGAACTCCGCCGCGTGGCGGGTGGTGTTGGAATTCTCCGCCCGGAAGGTGGGGCCGAAGGTATATATGTTTTTGAATGCAAGAGCGAACGTCTCGCCGTTTAGTTGGCCGCTGACCGTAAGGTTGGTGGGCTTGCCGAAGAAATCCTGGGAGAAGTCCACCTTGCCTTCCGCAGTCTTCGGGATGTCATTCAAATCCATAGTGGTCACCTGGAACATCTCCCCCGCGCCCTCGCAGTCGCTGCCCGTAATCAGGGGCGTGTGCACGTACACGAAGCCCCGCTCCATGAAGAAGCTGTGGATGGCGTAAGCAATCAAAGAGCGCACCCGGAACACCGCCTGGAAGGTGTTGGTCCTGGGGCGCAGATGGGAGATGGTGCGCAGGTATTCGAAGGTATGGCGCTTCTTCTGCAGGGGATAGTCCGCCGAGGACGGCCCCTCCACCGTCACCTCCGCCGCCTGCATCTCAAAGGGCTGCTTGGCATTCGGCGTCTCCACGATGGTGCCCCTGACAATCAGGGCCGCGCCCACGTTCACCTTGCAGATTTCCCCGAAGTTGTCCAGGGCCTCCCCGTACACCACCTGCAGCTGCTCGAAAAAGGTTCCGTCATTAATCATCAGGAAGCCGAAATTCTTGGAATCCCGGTTGCTCCTGACCCATCCTCCGATGGTCACTTCCCTGCCGATGTACTCCCCGCGGTTACGGTATAGCTCCTTGATGTCTGTCAATTCCATAGTTTCCCCATTTCCGCGCGCTCCGCATCCTGCGCGCTATTCATTTTATCGCTTTAATTTTGAATTATACCACATATTTAGTTGCTTATCCATAGCTATCTGTGCTAAAATGAAAAACAGACAAAAAGACGTTACTGTTCACAGGTGCCTCCGCGAAGTGTTTTCGTGCGCATTATGCACGAAAATCACGAGACAGCAAGCGCCAAAATGAGCGTACTTTGCTCATTTTGTGTGCATCATGTTGCTGTGAGCGGCGAAGCCGTGAGCAGTAACAAAAAGACAATCTTACGCAAGGAGGCCCATTGTTTATGAACCCATGGATAATTGTATTGATTGTGGTCGCGGTGCTGGCCGCGCTAATCGCCGTGCTGTATTTCCTCGGAAGGAAAGCCCAGAAGAAGCAGGCCGAACAGCAGGAGATGCTGGAGGCCAACAAGCAGACCGTCTCGATGCTGATCATCGACAAGAAACGGATGCGGCTCAAGGACGCGGGGCTGCCCCAGATGGTCTTAGACCAGACACCGAAGCTCATGCGCCGCTCCAAGCTCCCCATCGTCAAGGTCAAGGTGGGGCCCCAGATCATGTCCCTGATCTGCGATGAGAAAATCTTCGATTCCGTGCCCGTGAAGAAGGAAGTCAAGGCCGTGGTCAGCGGCCTCTACGTGCTCAGCGTCCGTGGGCTCCACGGCAAGGTGGAGATGGCTCCCCCTAAGAAGAAGAGCCGTTTCCGCAGGGCCCTGGAGGCCGCCCAGGAGAAGGCGGGGGCGAAGCCGCTGAAATAGGGTTGGAGCATCAAGGAACGAGAAAAACGGTGCAATCCCGCAAGAGGATCGCACCGTTTTCTATTATCGGCATCCGGTCTGCCGCGCCCGGGGCCCGCGGAGGAACCCCATGGCGGGCAGGCCTGTGCGCCATCCCATGTCCGACTGATTCAACATGGGATGAACAGAGTCCCCGGGAAATCCACAGCCCTATCCTATGTCCGGCTCGCCTTGCAGCGCGATGGTGCCCGGGGCCTTCCCCTCCGTCTCGAAGAGGATGATTTCGTTCTCCCCTTCTCTCAGCAGGGGGCCGGGGATGTAGAGCCGCTTCTGGGGCCCTATCTCCCAGAATCTTCCTATATTAAATCCGTTCACGAAGGCGCAGCCCTTCCCCCATCCTTCGAAGTCAAGGAAGGTGTCCCCAATCTCCTCCACATTGAAGACGAAACGGTAGAACGCCGGCGTGCCGGGCAGATACTCCCGGTCAAAGTCCACCTTGTCCACATTGTCCAGGGGCAGCGGATACTGCACCCAGTGGTTGTGCATATGCCCGTTGATCTGCACGCACTGATCGATGCCCTTGCGCTGGCGCTCCATATAGGGGCCGAAGTTCACCCGGCCCATGTTCTCCATGAGGATGTCCAGCCTGGCATCCCGCCGGGCGGGCAGGTTCAGCTCCCGCTCCTTCAGAAGCTCCCTGTCGTACAATGTGGCTACAAGCTTATCGTCCAGCAGGATGTCCGCCCTGTCGTTTGCACCCCAGAGCCTGATTTTTTCCAGGTTCTCCTCCGTGTGCAGCGTGGTACGGTAAAGGATGTAGCCGTAGTTCTGGCCCAGACGCTCCATGGACTGGGGCCAGACGCTCTCCGTCCCTTTGCTGATGCTGTCCAAAGTGGACACCAGGCTCACCTTTTCGCAGGCCTCCAGCGTACCGTATGATTTCCTGCGGATTTCCGTGGAGAACTCCATCTCCGGCAGCACAGCGTATTTCCCGATGACTTCCCGGTAGCGGCGGTATTTTTCCGTAATCTGTCCGTCCTCCGTGAGCACCGCGTCATAGTCGTAGGAGGTCACGTCCGGGGTCAGCTCGTCATAATAGTTGGAGCCGTTCATGAAGCCGAAATTGGTGCCGCCCTCGAACATGTAGATGTTCACATGGCCCAGCTCCAGCATCTTGTCCAGATCCTTTACGCTCTCCTCCAGGTTGCCCCGCATGTGGCCCCCGTTGCCCCAGTGGTCGAACCAGCCCACCCAGAACTCCGTACACATCAGAGGCCCGCCCTCCGTGTACTGGCGCAGCGTCCCGAAGCGCTCCTCGGTCCTGGAGCCGAAGTTCCCTGTGGGCAAGGCGCCCGGAAGCTTCCCTCCGTTCAGGCTCTCCGGGAAAGGGCCGTCCGATGTCACCAAAGGCACCTCCACGCCGCCCCGGCGCATCAGCTTCCTGATTTCCTCCAGGTAGCCGCGGTCATTGGCGTAATAGCCGTACTCGTTCTCCACCTGCATCAGGATGACGGGGCCTCCCTTGGTGCACTGCCAGGGGGTGAGCTTCGGGAGCAGCACCTTGTAATACTCCTCCACATGCCGCAGGAAGGGGCCATAGCTCACCCGCAGCCGCATGCCGTCCTCTCGGAGCAGCCAGGCGGGCAGACCGCCGAACTCCCACTCCGCGCAGATGTAGGGGGAGGGCCTGACGATCACATACAGGCCCAGCTCCCGGGCCAGCCGGATGAATCCCTCGATGTCCAGCATCCCCTGGAAGCGAAACTGCCCCTTCTCCTGCTCGTGCATGTTCCAGGGGATGTAGGTCTCCACCGTGTTGCAGCCCATACTCTTAAGCTTCTCCAGCCTGTCCCGCCAGTACTGCGGCACGATCCGGAAATAGTGCACCGCACCGGAGATGATCCGGACGGGCTCTCCGTCCAGATAGAAATTGTCCCTGATTTCAAATGTGCTCATAATAACCTCTCATTCCATCGCAATCTTATAACTTCATAGTACCTCTTTTAAAACAGATACTTGCTGATACCGGTTTCAAATGAAGTATACCATATCATGGCAGAAATGACAAGAACAGGGACTTTGCTACATGTTCGCCAAAAAGGGAGCACCTCCCCCTCTCGGCTTCGGCGCTCCCTCCCATGTACATTTTGCATTCCGTTCCGGCTTTGGCAGAGGAATCCCCTCTGCTTTCAGCATATCCGGCTTATTGATACACTTCGCTGATCTGTCTCTGCAGCTCCTCTGTGACCTCATTGATGCCGGCGGCTTCCAGGGCAGCCTGGTACTCAGCTACAATCTCCTCAGCGGTTCCGGAGTACTTACCGAACGCGATCTGCTTCATGTAGTTGGTGTGTACCTCGTTGATGTTCGAAATCTGTCCCTCGATGGAATCCACCTCAGGCACGAACAGGCCGTACTGATAAGGAATCTTAATCTTGTCGTACTCTGCGTACATAGCGTCAATCTTGTCCCAATCCCTGGTAGCGTCCCTTACCTCCAGGTCGTCGTTACGTCCCCACCAGAAGTTGGTCATGCCGTTGATGTTGTCGGTGTCGCTGTTGTAGCCTTCAGGGATGACCCTCAGGCCCTCGTCATTGGTATCCCATGACACGCCCTTGATACCATAGTTGAACAGGGTATAGCAGTCGGGATCGTTCCTCAGCAGGTCATATACCATCAGAGCCCTCTCAGGGTTGGCGCTGCCTGCGGACACGGCCATTGCGCCGTGGGTGATGGAAAGGGCCACTACATTCTGGGTCTCCTCGCCGAAGTAGAAGAAACCGCTTTCAGCCTTCTCGTCCTCCTGATAGATCTTGTTGGCCTCGGTATGGCTTACCAGGTCGGTCCAGGTCTGGGTATGGTGCTGCTCTGCGGCGACCTTGCCGATGCGGTAGTCGTCACGGTTGGTGGATGTGGTGTTGTTCAGCACGTCGGTCTTCCATACACCGATTTCGTCCCACTCCTTCATCATCTTCGCGAACTCCACCAGGGAATCCGTGTCGGTCATGTAAGGAGAATAGATGGTGTAGGGATCGTCCTTGGTGCCGCCCCACATAGCGCCGGAGTTGATGCCCTCGATGGCGATATAGTTGGAATGGGAAGAAATCCAGCCGCCCACCATGGTGGCATACTGGGTACCGTCGGAATCCCAGGGGGTGATGTCGGCCTTGTTCTCTTTCACCCACTTAAAGTAGGTGGTCATGTCCTCCCAGCTGTGCACGCCGTCAGCCAATCCTGCTTCCTTCGCCCAGTCCAGACGATAGGTGAAGCCGTGGTTGGTCCACTGCGCGTAATTGTCCTCAGGAATCAGGTAAATCTCACCGTTGTATTTGCACATCTCCCAGTTCTCAGCGGGAATGCTGGCCCATGTCTTGGGCGCATAGGTCTGCAGCATCTCCTCGGACAGCTCTATGAAAGCGCCGTTCTTGGAGTTCGGCCATGCATCCAGCCAGTCGGAAGCGGTGCCTACCAGGTCTACGGTGCCGTCCATACGGGCCAGTGTCAGGTTGTAGTTGGAAAGATAATCCGTCCAGGAAATGTAGTAGATTTCCAGCTCCGCGTTCACCTTCTCGGTGAGGATCGCGTTCAGCTCTGCCATCATCTCGTCCAGACGCTCCTTGGCTTCTCCAGAGGGCGCGTCGCCTGTGGTCATGTAGTTGATGACGACATGCTCGGAGGTGTCGATATCCCCGCCGGCCGCCTCTTCGCCGCCTGCCGACTCTTCCTCGGCAGAGGACTCCTCTTCTCCCGCGTCAGAAGCGTCAGAAGACTCGGAAGACTCTTCCGCGCTGCTCTCCTCACTGGATTCAGCGGGCGCGGAGCTCTGCGTGTCGCCACCGCCGCAGGCCGTCATGCCCAGAACCATCGTTGCGGCAAGCAATGCTGCAATTACTTTCTTTTTCATCTTTTTTCCTCCATTTCATTATGGTTTTTATAGATAACTCCCGGGGGCCTTATGGGGCTCCCGCAGGAGCTATTTATCATTATCCTCTCCGATTTCTCTCAAATTTGCGCTATCCGGACACGTCTCGGCGTCAGCCCTTCACCGCGCCTACGGTAATGCCGCTGATGAAGTACTTCTGCACGAAGGGATACAGCAGCACGATAGGGCCGGTGGCCAGCACCGCGTTGGCCATCTTCACGGTCTCCTGGGGGATGTCCGCCAGGTTGATGTACTGCCCTGCCACAGAGTTCTTCAGCGCCTCGTTCTTGTTCACAATCTCGTACAGCGTATACTGCAGGGGCTTCACAGCCACCTTGGAGCTTAAGAACAGCGAGGACTGGTACCACTCGTTCCAGTAGCTCAGAGCCAGGAACAGGCCGATGGTGGCCAGGGCAGGCTTGAGCATAGGCAGAATCAATGAGGTGAATATCTTGAAGTCCCCGGCCCCGTCTATCTTGCCCGACTCCGTAATCTCGTGGGGGATGGCCTTCACGAAGTTCTTCATCAATATGATCAGCCAGGGCGACATCAGCAGGGGCAGCGCCACCGCCAGATAGTTGTCCGTCAGGTGGTAGGTCTGGGTCATCAGCAGGTAGTAAGGCGCAAGACCTGCCTGGAACAGGCTGGTAAAGTAGATGAAGAACGAAATCCCGTTCCGGAAGGAGAAGTCCTTCCTCTGCAGCGCGTAGCCCGTCATGGAGATGATGGACAGGCCCACGGTAGTCCCCAGCGCCGTCATCAATATGGTCAGCAGGTAGGACTTCCAGATGCCGCCGCTCTTGGTGACCATTTTATAGGCCTCCAGGCTGAACTCGCTGGGGATAATCTGTACCCCTTCCGCCCGGACCACGGACTCGCTGGCGAAGGACGTGCCTATGATGACCAGGAAAGGCACGATACAGCAGATCGCGTAAAACGTGACGAATGCATATCCGAAGCCTCTGATTATCTTATCTGATGTGCCAAGCTTCACCTTGGCACCGGATTCCATTAAGTCTTTGTCTTGGTTTGCCATTTTTCTCCTCCTTCCTTTAGAACAGCGAATAGTCGGGATCAATCTTCTTCACGATGGTGTTCACCACCATGACGATTACAAAGCCGATCACGGACTGGTACAGGCCTACGGCAGATGCTCTGGAGAAGTTGAACTCTGCCACGGTAGCGCGGTACACATAGGTCTCGATGATGTCCGTGGTGCTGTACAGCAGCGGGTTGGTGCCCACCACGTTATAGAACAGACCGAAGTTGCCTTTCACGATGCCGCCCAGTGCGAAGAGCAGCAGTACCACTATCGTAGGCTTTAAGCTGGGAAGAAGTATGTAGCGTATCCTCTGGAAGCCGTTGGCTCCGTCCACCTTCGCCGCCTCCATCATCTCGGCGTCGATGCCGCAGATGGCCGCGAAATAGACCACGGAGTTGTATCCCGTCTGCTGCCACAGATAGATGATGACCAGCAGCACCGGCCACACCCCCGGCGTGGAATAGGGCTGCCACAGCGACTCTTCAGCCACCCCCAGATTCCTCAGGATTCCGTTCACAAGGCCGGTATCATAGTTCAGCAGATAAAAGACCAGGATGCCCACCAGTACCTGAGAGATAAAGTAGGGAAGGAACATCACTGTCTGGGAGGCTTTCTTGAACCACTTGCTCTGTATCTCGTTCAGCAGGATTGCCACGAACACCGCCAGAAAATTGCCCAGCAGGATGAACGCCAGATTGTACAGAACCGTGTTCTTGGTCAGCTCCAGCAGTTTTCCCGAAGTGGCCAGAAACTCGAAATTATCCAGTCCGATGAATTTGCTTCCGAATATACCGTCCCGGTAGTTGTACTTGACGAAAGCTACCCAGATGCCCGGCAAGGGCGCATAACTAAAGGCGATAAAGTAGATGATTGCCGGCAGGCACATAAGAATCAGTATGCGATGCCTGACAATCTTTTCCCACAGTGTAAGCTGCTTCACTTGAACCGCGGGTTTTGATTCCTGCTTGTTTTTGGACATGTGCTCTCACTCTCCCATTCCTTTTTTCATGTAAACAGATTGCTTGTTCTGCAATCGGTTTCATGTTTTTAGGGTATCATTATAATTGAAAAATGTCAATATATATTTTCGGATTCATATCAATTTTGGAAGTTATATACAGTTTTCCAATCTCTTTTTTGTATATTATCCACAATCACTTTTCCAGGCATTAAAAAAGAGAGGATATTCCAACCTCTCTTTCTCGGCTTTCCGATTTTATCCCTGCAATCGGTATCATGAATTCATTTGATTTTCATCCGCCAGCCCCTCCCCGCCATCCGCTTCCTCAGGGCATGCAGCGGGCCTGGCAGTCGCTGTCATCCTGCCAGGCCCATTCATGATTCACCGTATTCTGCTGCGTCGCTCCGCACCGCTATCCCCCGCACGCGGGACGGCGCCTGTTTCCGCTAGATGTATGAGCCGCCTGTAATCCACTGTCCCCACGGTAGCGCTTCGGCATCGGGGGGGGATGCCTGCAATGGCAAGCGGATTACAGCGCCCTGGCCGGGCCGCTGCTCTCCCGCACCACCAAGGTAGGCTCCAGCATCTGCAGCTTCGGAATCCCCTTCCCCTCCAGGGCCCCTATGGCGGTCTCCACCAGCTTCCGTCCCAGGTTCCCGTAGTCGTAGTCGATGCTGGTGAGCTTGGGAATCAGCATCTCGGCGATGTAGGTATTGTCGTAGCTGACCAAGGAGATGTCCTCGGGTATCCTGTAGCCGTGCTCCGTCAGGCTGCGGGCGATGCCTGCCGCGGAGTAATCGTTGATGGCGATCACCGCCGTCGGAACGATTCCTGCATCCAACATCCTGTTCATCTCCGCATAGGCCCCCGCGTCATTATAGTGCCCCGCCTCCTGCACCAGCTCCGGCCTGAAGGGAATCTGGTTCTGCTTCAGCAGCTGCTTGTACCGCTGTATCTTCTCAAAGGTGGACAGCACGTCCGCCCGGCCGCCCACCAGCGCGATCTCCCTGTGCCCCAGGCCGATCAGATGCTCCATCAGCAGGTCCATGGTCTTCCTGGCGTCGATCTGCACCTGAAAGCACTGGGTGCCGTCCAGCTTTCCGTTGATCACCATGGGAATCCGCTCCGGCATGGCGTTCACCAACTCCACATACTCCAGATTCGACACCAGGTCGTCCACCCGGCCGCCCATCTGGATCACCGCGTCCACCCGCTGCTCCTGGAGCTTCTCCAGCTGCTGCCGCTCCAGTCCGGCCTCCCCCAGGGAATTGCACAGCAGGACCGTGTACCCCAGCCTCCTGGCCGCCAGCTCGCAGGCCACGAAGACCTCGGAATAGAAAGGGTTCCTCACATCCGCCGCGATGATGCCGATGACCCGGCTCCTGGTGTCGGACAGGCCCCTGGCCATGGCGTTGGGCGTGAAATTATATTTTTCGATGAGCTCCTGAATCTTCTGCTTCTTCTCCGGCCTGACCCTGGCGCTGTTCGTCAGCACCCGGGAGACCGTGGCGGGGGATACCCCCGCTTCCTTCGCTATGTCATAGATAGTGATGCTTTTCCCACCTGTTTTTTTGCCTACGTCCATATGCAGTACCTCTTCTTTACCCTCTTTCCTGAAACCGCTTTCCTCCCCCCTTTCATCATATGATCTTTCGTGCTGTATGTCAAGAGAGTTTCTGAATGCTCCCACTGTCGCACAAGCCGCAAGTTGGCGGCGCACAAAAAGGCCAAATTCATGCTGCATCTGCCCTCGTCACTCATCGGCCTCCTCCGGCACCCACGCCCTGCCGAACTCCTTGTCCCGGAACAGCTCCGTGAGCCCCGTGATCTGCTTCAGGCGCAGGATTTCGTCCGGCTCCATCCCCAGGTGCCTGGAGATCCAGGCATCGCTCCTGCCGATTTCATGGAGCTCCCGCACGATATTGCTCATCAGCTCCACATCGTGGGAGCCCCTGGCCCGGTTGTGGCGGATGGTGCTGGCCATGCGCTGGTCCAACGGCTTGTCGATCACGGTCACGGGCAGCATGCCCTCCTCCCTGCGGTAGATGTCCGGATAGTCCCGCATCACCCGGTAACGGTGGAAGCCGTCCACGATGATATAGACGTCCCTCTTCTTATCGTAATAGCACACGATGGGCATCGTGTAGCCGTCCTCCTTGATGCTGTCGTACAGAAGCCGCATCTCCGGCGGCGCCACCGCGTTGGGATTGTAGCTGTTGGGCTCGATTTTCTCGAAAGGTACCCTCTCCACATCGTAGACCGGACTGCGATATGCCATTTAAACGCCCTCCATGTTCTGATATTTCTCCTTGATAGCCTCGATCCGCTTCTTGTCCTCCCGCATGAGCCCGAAGCCCATGAACCTGCAGAGATGGTCGTTCTTCAGGATGCAGTAGCACATGCGCTTCCAGGACGGGATGTCCTTGGTGCTCCTGATGTCATCCGTGTGGTCCGGAATCTCCTGCTTGAAGACGATTCTGGATTTCTTGTCCAGCGTATAGTTGGAAACGCCGTTGCGTTCAATCTTGTATCCGTGTTCCATCAGCTCCCGGATGGTCTCCTCCGACAGCCCGCCTCCTGTATTGTGCCAGAAGTCCATGGATGTCTGGAATTTCTTCATATAGTTCGCCCGCAGCTTCTCCGGCAGGGTGTCCAGGAGGAACCTGGTATAGGACTGCCAGGTATGGCCCTCCGGGAGCTTTACGTCCCGGTAGCCCATGGCTTTGGTCTTCCCGTAGATGGAGGTGAAATTCGCCCCCTGCACCCGCCCCACCAGCTTGGTCCAAGTCTGGGGCTCCAGGATCCGGTACAGGTTCAGGGATTCCTTGGCATAATCGTTAAAGGGCGAGGCCACCCGCATCTGGGTGGGCAGAAGCCCTGCCTTATGGTAAAGGTCGTACAGCCTGTTGTAGGGGTAGCCGAACCTGGAATAGGCTGTCCACACATCGGAGGTGCTCCAGTCATACATGGGGGAGGCCGTCCACACATCCTTGAACTGCCTGGAAATCCAGCACCTCCCCTGGTAACCGTTCCTGTTGTTCAGAAAGCCGCTGTAGCGGCGCAGGGACTCCTCCGCCCGCATCCCCAGCAGGCATACGGTCTTGCGGTTCCCGTGCTTTTGCTTGAACCACCTGCCGAACTGCCTGGCCAGATCCTCCTCCAGCATTTTGTATTTATAGAGGGTGAAGGGATTTCTGCCCATATGGATCACATAGGGCTTCCTGGGCAGGGGGCGCACCCAGCTCTCCTGCAGGGTATCGTCCCAGGGATACCAGTACATCTCATAGCTGCTCAGCGCCGTGCGCACCGCCATGGGCAGGCACACCCAGTAGGGCTCAATCCTGGACAGGTACATCTCGAATACTTTCTCCACATATTCCGTAGTCACCTGGTACTGGGCCTCGAAATCCTGATGGAAGACGCCTAGCTTTTTCCGGATTCCCTTCCGCGCCATGTAGTCCATGACCATATGCAGCAGCAGGCCGCTGTCCTTGCCGCCGCTGAAGGAAATATATATGTTGTCGAATTCCCGGAAAATATAGTCCAGGCGTTCCTGCAGCGCTTCATATACATTGATGTCCAGGTACTTCTTCTCCAACGTTCTCCACCTCTTTCCTGACTGCCCCACCATCATAAGTGATTCCACAGGATGTGTCAAGGCGATTTTGCCGGTTCCGTCCCTCAGCCGCCGGCTATCCCCAGCTCCTCGTACAGTCGTCCCCTGGCTGCCCTGTCGTTTACGGCCAGCTTCGCGTCCTCGTCCCTTCCCAGGGCATAAAGCTTTGACAGCAGGGAGGCCAGGCGGCCCTCTCCAATCTCCTTGCCAATCTCCTTGCCAATCTCCTTGCCAATCTCCTTGCCTCTGGCTTCTCCTTTCGCCTCCAGCATATCGATATACTCGCACATGACGATTCCCTCTCCTTCCTCCTGCTTCTCCAGCAGGTTCCCTATCATATCCGTGAACCTGGCATCTCCGGTCAGCGCCTCCATCATCTCGCACAGCGCCTCCCCATGGACAATTCTCTGCTGTCCCCGTCCCTCGAAGCTTCCTGTGTTCAGATAGTCCACCACGAACCCCATGTCGCTGGTGAATCTGTCCCGCACTTCTTTGGACAGGTTCCTCATATGGTACAGCTTCAGCGTCACATCGTCCACGAACCGCAGCGCCTCCATGTCTGCCCCTTCCGAAGCCAACAACCTGCGCAGGCTCGAAGGTATCCGGCTCCTCCTCCCTGTCCAGTTCAGGATTATGCCGATCACGGGATACACCGGCTGTTTCAGCTCCAGCTGCTCCCGGTACGACCCGCCCTGATAGGATGCCTTGCGCAGGGCCTGCCGCCTTTTCAGCCGCGTCTCGTTCTCAATGAAGTACTGCGCCTTCACCCGTCCGCCCTCCATCTGAAAAAAGCTCCTGTCGCAGAACTGGCTGCGCTTCCCTGCCTTCCCCTGATAAAAGCTTTCCGTGGGAGCAGGACATAAATCCCCTCCCCGCAGCTTCGGTTGCCCTCCGTACAAGAACACGTTCACACAATCCGCGAACACGTCTCCATGCGCCATCAGAATCTTCTCCAGGATATCCTTCTGTGCCATCTGTCCGCCTCCTGTCCGTGCAGGAGACCTTTGCGAAAACTCCTGCCTCTGTATTCATTTGATGTTGATTTTTTAAAGCAGGAATTTTGCATAGAATGCTTTTTGCAAGAACTATGGATTATTCCAGACCATGTCTCGAATGATATCTGCTTTACACAGATTGTATCACGATTTGGTGGCCATTTCAACAGGAAATTGACATTCTTCGGCCATTCATGATAAAATGCTCCCATCGTAAGGCAGAGAGGAGGCGGCAGCTCATGAAAAATATTTTTATAGAAGGGATACAGGGCATGGGAAAGTCCACCCTGCTGCAGGCCATCGCGGAAAGGCTGCCGGAGCTCCATGTATGCCGGGAAGGGGACTATTCTCCTGTGGAGCTGTCCTGGTGCACCTGGATGACAGAGGCTGACTATCTGGCGGCTCTGGAGCGCTACGGGAGCCTGCGCGGGGAGATTGAGGCCCATACCTTCCGGGAGGACGGCCATTACATCGTCACCTATACCACGATCCTCACGGACATTCCCGGCTTCCACAAAGACATGGAGCAGTATGAAATCTACAACAACAGAAAATCCCCGGAGAAGCTGGAGCGGATTATCCGGGACAGGTACCGGAGGTTTTCCGGAAGCGGATACCTGTTCGAATGCGCTTTCCTGCAGAATATCGTGGAAGAATTGATCTTGTACCAGCAGCTGGAGGATGACGAAATCATATCCTTTTATCATCGGTTATTCAACGATATCCATCTGGAGGACTTCCTGCTGCTGTATCTGTACGATGCCGATCTGGAGGAGAGCACGCGGATCATCTGCCGGGAACGCTCGGACGAGCAGGGGAATCCCTGGTGGTATCCCCTGATGCTGGATTACCTGAGCGCCTCCCCCTACGGGAAGGCCCACGGGTATCAGGGCTTCGACGACCTGATCCGGCACCTGCGTCACAGGCAGCAGCTGGAGCTGCGCATCCTGCGGGAGGTGGTGGGGCAGCGGGCCGTCATCCTCCCGGCGAAACGGTGGGACTTGGACCAGGTGCTGGACATCATCGCAGGACATTGACGGGACAGCCCTGCCCTCAACGGAAGGGGCAGGGCTGTCCGTTCGCACAAGGCTGCCCTCGCAAGAAGTCCATGCTCCGGGCAAAATCTGGGAACCGCAGGCGTCTTCCCAGAAGGAGGCTTCTTCCCGGCCTATGCTCCGTGCAGGGTCCGGGATATGTAGGCGCCTCCCTCTTCCATGGCAATCTTCACCACGATTTCCCCCTGCCCGTTCCGGCGCACGAAGGCCAGAAGCCTCCCCCGGAAGGTAGTCCGGCTGTTTTGGCTGTAGGGCGTCACGTCCGCCAGGTTCCCGCTCTCCAGCCCGGCCAGCGCTCCGGCTCCCTCCACGGTAACGGTGAGCAGCCGCTCCTGCCAGCTGACAGGTCTGCCGTTTTCGTCCCGCAGGCCGATTTCCAGCTGGTACAGATAGCCCGGTTCCCCGGAGGCCTCCTCCCAGCCGCGACCGGTCAGCGCGTCCGGCTGCTGCCATACCCCACAGTCCAGCCCGGCCGCACAGCCCACGGTGGAAAGGCTGCAGGATGCCGCCGCATCGGCTCCGGATGCGCGAGCCATATCCAACTCGGCCTCATTGTCGGCAGAGCGTCCTAAACAAATCGGTTCCGCATCTTTGCTGCAGGCCTGGGATAGGCTTGCCCGGGCAGCTCCTTCCGGCGTGCCATATCCGAAGGCCGTCAGCGTGCCCGGCCTGTAGGATACCCGGAAGCAGTACGCGCCGTCCCCGTTGTAGCCCTCCAGCACGCCAACCTCCTGCCCGGTTCCCGCGCTCTGCCCCAATCCTGCGGCTGCCTCCTGCAAGGCGGCAGCCACATCCCGCTGTGCTTCTTTCTGTTCCCCTGAAGCCCTCTGTACAGCCCCCGCTGCCTCCGCATGGGACTCCCCGGCTTCCGTTCCCTCCGCACCGGATACCGGCAGGCCAGCCATTCCGCCCTGCCCTCCTGGTTCCCAGGCTTCCAGCACCAGCCGCACCTTGGGCAGGTTGGAGTACACCTTCACCAGAATCTCCTCCCCGGGCTCATAGTTCCAGTGGCTCTCCATGGGCAGCCAGTCCTCCTCGCCCTCCGAAGCCCGCCTGGTGGCAATGGCCAGCACCGGGGCTTTCTGCCAGAAGGATTTCCGGCGGTAGAATTCCGGCTTCCTGTCCCCGGCACAGGTCAGTATCCCGGCGGGGGAGCCGTGCACGGGCCATCCCCTGGCCTCGCCCAGATAGTCGATGCCCGTCCACAGGAACTGCCCGCTGATGTAAGGATTGTCCCGCACCGCCAGCCACGCCCCATAGCCGTGGCCGTTCTCGCTGCCCAGGAAGGGCTTCTCCGGAAATCTGCCGTGATCTTTCTCGTACAGATGCTCCTTATAATTGTATCCCACCACGTCAAGCCCACGGAACAGCCCGGTCTCTGCGGACAGCTCCGGAAATGCCGCCGCCAATGTCACGGGGCGGGTATCGTCCTCCTCCCGGACGATTTGCTCCAGCTTATATGCTATGGACACCAGCCGCAGAGCATTGGGCTTATCGGGGTCATACTGCCGCTCCGCCGCCGGTTTGTGGGCATCGTTGTTGCCCGTCATGGAGGCGAAGGAGGGGTGGCAGTAGGGGTCGTTGGGATAGTCTATCTCATTGCCGATGCTCCACAGGACGACGCTGGGGTGGTTCCTGTCCCGGCGCACCATGGCCCGCAGGTCGGCATCATGCCAGGCGGGGAAGGCCTCGAAATAGCCCTCGTGGACGGGCGGATAGACATTGTGCCCGGTGGACCATTTGTTCTTGGCGTTCTCCCATTCGTCAAAGGCCTCGTCCATCACAAGGAAGCCCATCCTGTCGCACAGGTCGTAGAGCTCCGGCATGTGGGGGTTGTGGCTGCAGCGGATGGCGTTGCAGCCGCACTCCCGCAAGGCCTCCAGACGCCTCTGCCAGACCTCCGGCTCCATGGCCGCCCCCAGGGCGCCGCCGTCATGGTGGACGCAGACGCCCTTCAGCTTGGTCTCCGCGCCGTTCAGGAAAAAGCCTTTGTCTGGATGGAACTCTATCCGGCGGATGCCCACCCGGGTCTCGTCCGCCAGGTAGAACCCCTCCTCGGAAAGCTCCTCTTCCGCCGGACGCGCCCCTTCTGTCCTATACCATGTGCGCAGGGTGTACAGGTAAGGGTGCTCCGGCGACCAGAGCCTGGCCCGCTCCAGGGTTCCGGACAGGATGCATTCCCCTCCTGTACCGGTCACGCCCTCCATGGTCAGGACAGTCTCCCCCTCCGCGCCGATCAGGGCCGTGCGGATTCGAACCAGGCCCATTTGCATCCGCATGAGGGCGGCCTGTTCCGCATCGGGCCCATCCCAATCGCTCTTCTGCCCGGTGCGCCCGTCTCTCTGCGCCATGTCCCTTTCGGACAGGGCTGGCAGCACAGTGCGCCCCGCTCCGGGCAGAATGCCCTCTATGACACGCTCCGCTCCACGGTCTGTAGACAGCCCCTTCATCCCTTCCGTCCGGTGGCGCACCACAATCCGGGCCCTGCCAATCCCGCGCTCCGGATCCGTCTCGTCCGCCTCCACCTGCTCCGCCCGGAAGAGCACGCCGTATTCCGCGGGATGGGCGGGCTCCTCTATGACCAGTGTCACCTTCCTGGTGATGCCGCTGCCCGTGAACCATCTGGAATCCGCCAGATCCGTATGTACCACCTTCACGCTGAGCACGTTCTCCTCATCGCCGAAGGCCGCCGCGTGGGTGATGTCGTAGGAAAAGGTGCTGTAGCCGTAGGGGCGCCGGCCCAGGTAATAGCTGTTGCACCACACCTGGCTGTTCTTGTAGACGCCATCGAACACCACACGCAGGCTTTTTCCCCGGCAGCCTTCCGGCAGCCGGAAATGCACCCTGTACCAGCCGGTTCCCCCGGCCAGATAGCCTGTGCCGCTGGAATACCTCTCGGAAAAGGGCTGCTCCACGGACCAGTCGTGGGGCACCGTGACGCTGCGCCAGCCGCTGTCGTCGAAGCCCTTGTACCAGGCCCCGGCCGCCGCGCTGCGCAGGTATCCCTCCTGCCCTGGGCTTCCGGTATGGAAGTCCCTGGAATGCTCTTCTTCCATTTCCTCCTCCAGATGAAATTTCCAGTTCTCCCTCAGTACAATCAGTTTTCTGTCCATGCGCTTTCCGTCCCTTTCCATGCGCTATGCACGCTTTCCATATCGCCATGCGCTTTTCTGTTTCAACGTCTTGATGAAACCGGTTTCCGAACCATTTCCTCTATCATACGCAATCCCCTGCGCAATGTCAAGAGCCGGAAGCAGAGCAGCTTTCCATCTCTGCTCCGCTTCCGGCTCATTCCTTTCCTCCGCATAAGCCCTGTCGGTTCGTAGGTTCTTATCTCCGATGCCCCGACGGTTCATAGGTTCGCATTTTGGGTGTCCTGCCGGTTCGTAAATGCGCCTCTTCGGTTCCCTGTCGGTTCGTAAATGCATCTTCAATCCCCTGTCAGCTCCCCTCCTGATACCTCCCTTTGCGAGCGCCCTGTCAGCGGATTGCTGCTCCAGCCACTTCTACTCCATCTCCTCCAGCGCCGTCTCCGTCTCCAGCAGCCGCTCCAGCAGGGATTCCTGGTTCTCCTCCTCCGCGTCCAGCAGGGTCTGCAGCTCCATCAGCTTCTCGTAATCCGATGCAAGGGCCGGATCCATCATCTGGAGCTTGAGCTCCGCCGTCCGCTGCTCGCTCTCCGCCAGCTGGGTCTCGTATTTCTCCCGCTGCCTGGTGAGCCGGGATTTTATCTTACCGGGACTATAGTAGGTCTTCTTGTCGAAGACATCGGAGATGGTGGGAGCGCCCTGCTGGGCACGCCCTCTTCCCTCTGTGCCGGAGGTGCTGCCCATCCCGCCGCCCTGACCGGATCCAATCCCGGTGTTTCCGGCCTTTCCACTGTTCGCGCCCGGGGCAGTCGAGCCCCGCAGGAGGGCCTGGCGCTTCTCCTTCTCATGGAGATATTCCTCATAAGGGTACGGATACTGCACCACCTCGCCGCCTGCGAATTCCAGGATTCCCGTGGCAATCTGGCGGATGAAGTACCGGTCGTGGGACACGAAGAGAACCGTTCCCGAGAAGGCCCCCAGCATCTGCTCCAGGGCCTCCTTGCCCACGATGTCCATGTGGTTGGTGGGCTCGTCCAGAATCAACAGGTTGGGCCTGGTCTGGAACATCTTGCACAGGGCCAGCCGCACCCGCTCGCCGCCGGAGAGCTGCCCCATCTTCTTCTCCACGTCCTCCCCGGAGAACAGGAAGCTCCCCAGAGCGCCGCGGACCTGCTCCCGCTGGAGCTTCGGGTATTCCTCCCAGAAATTGTCCAGCACCGTCTGTTCCGGATCCGCATGGTCCGCCACCGCCGCCTGCTGGTCGAAATATCCCCACTCCACGTTAGGGCCGAAGGAGAATGTGCCGCCCAGGGACGCCACGGCGCCTGTCAGGGTCTTTAGCAGCGTGGACTTCCCGATGCCGTTCTCCCCGATGATAGCCAGCCTGTCGCCCTTGCGCAGGGTAAAGCTGACCCTGGACAGCTCCGCATCGTAGCCGATGCGCAGGCCCTTCGCCGCGATTACCTCCGTATAGCTCTCGATCCTGGGCTGGAACAGGGCGTGGAAGGCCCTGGTGTCGAAACGCCTGGGCTTCTCTATCTTCACCATGTGCTCGATGGCCATGCGCTTGGATCTGGTGGCGGCTACCTTGGTGGGCGTGTTCTTCCATTTTTCAATCCATTCCGTGAGCCGCTGGATCTCCTTCTGCTGGGCCTCGTAATCCTTCTCCTGCTTGGCCAGAGCGGCCTTCTTCTGCTCCATGAAGGCGGAATAATTGCCCGGATAGCGCCGGATGCGGTGGTATTCGACCTCATAGGTCACATCGATGATCCGGTCCAGGAACATCCGGTCGTGGGACACGATTACCACAGACCTGTCGTATTCCTTCAGATATCCCTCCAGCCATTCGATGGTGGGGAGGTCAAGGTGGTTGGTGGGCTCGTCCAGCAGCATGATGTCCGGCCTGCTCAGGAGCAGCTTGATGAAGGCCACCTTGGTCTGCTGGCCCCCCGAGAAGCTCCCTATGGGGCGCTCCAAGTCCTTCAGGGCGAATCCGAACCGCTGGAACATGATCTCCATGTCCTGCCTCCAGGTATAGCCCCGCAGGGCCTCCATCTGCCGCTGGAGGTCATCGTACTCGTGGAGCAGGGCCCTGTCCTGGCCGGAGGCCAACGCCCCCTCGATTTCCTTCATCCTGGCCTCGCAGGCGAAGATGGGCGCGAAGGTCTTGCGGATTTCCTCCTCCACGGACGTGTCCCCTTTGGGGAAGCTGATCTGGTGCAGGAAGCCGATGCGCTGCTTCCCGGCCATAGTGATGCCGCATTCCTCGTCGCTGTCCAAGTTGTTCATGTGGATGTCCCCGTTGATTAGCTTCAGCAGCGTGGTTTTGCCGCAGCCGTTGCGGCCTACCACGGCAATCTTCTCGCTGTCACGGATTTCAAAGTTCACGTCCTCCAATATGGTGTCCGCGCCGTACTGCACCAGCGCGTGCCTGATCTGATATCTCATCGACTGTCATCCTCCCTTTGTCCTGCCATTCCCCTACAGCCCTATCCCCCGTCAGTTCCTATTGAGTATAACATACAAACAGGAAGCTAACCACCATTTCTTAACAAGTATCCCGCATTTTCCCACTCTCCTCGGTTTATCCCTTGACGCAGACCCACGGATTGTATATAATTTAGTACAATCAATACAATCAAATACCCCGCTGCAAGCAACAGGGTATCAAGCTTGCAACGCTGCAGAACAGAAAGTGCCCTTCGGACACTTTGGTATTTGACCCTCGCGGCATTCGCCAACTGGCCGTGCAAACACGGCCGCTTGGCTCATTGCTCGCGGGAATAAAGAACCGTTCCGGAATATTCTTGCACGGAGGGACTTCAGATGGACGGATATCGGATAAAGGCATATGCCAAAATAAACCTGGGGCTGGACGTGGTGCGGCGGCTCCCCAATGGCTACCATGAGGTGAGGATGGTCATGCAGAACGTAGGGCTCTGGGACGAGCTGACGCTGGAGAGGGCGGAGGGCGGCATCACCATCACCACTGACGCGGACAGCCTCCCCACCGGTGAGGACAACCTCATCCACAAAGCGGCCAGGCTCATGCTGGACAAGTACGGCTGCCCCGGCCTGCGCGTCCATCTGCGCAAGACCATCCCCATCGCCGCCGGCATGGCGGGGGGCAGCACCGATGCCGCCGCTGCCATGAAAGGAATCAGCCATCTATACGGTCTGGGGCTCTCCCCGGCGCAGCTCATGGAGGACGGCGTGGCCATCGGCGCCGACGTGCCCTACTGCATCCTGGGCGGCACGGCGCTGGCAGAGGGCATCGGGGAAAAACTGACCCCGCTCCCGCCCCTGCCTTTTTGCCATATCCTTATCGCAAAGCCCGCTGTCAGCGTATCCACGAAATATGTCTATCAGCACCTGGACGCATCCGGCATCGAAATGCATCCCGACATCGACGGCATGGTACAGGCCGTCAGGGACGGAAGCTTGCGCGGCGTGCTGGAGCGCATGGGAAATGTGCTGGAGACGGTCACCGTCCCGGCCCATCCCGTCATAGCGGACATCAAGGCCCGGATGCGGGAGCTGGGCGCGGCGGACAGCCTCATGAGCGGCAGCGGCCCCACCGTGTTCGGCATCTTTTTGGACAGAGGGAAGGCAGAGGCGGCGCTGGAGCGGTTCCGGCAGGAAGAACTGGCCGGCCAGGCGTTCTTGACTACGCCAGTGTAGCACATGGTCAACAACCCCGCTGCAAGCAACATGGCATCAAGCTTGCAACGCTGTTTGCAGCGGGGTATTTGACCCTCGCGGCAGTCGCAAATCCATATTTTATGGCTTTAATGTGCATGCAAGCATGCCCACTTGGCTCGTTGCTCGCGGGAATCAAAAGGTGAGAATGGAGGATTCGTATGCAGATTGATTTTCAGGCAGATCTACCTCTTCGGGACGTGGTATTCAATACATTGCGGCAGGCCATCCTCACCGGCGAGCTGAAGCCCGGAGAACGCCTGATGGAGCTCCATCTGGCGGACAGGCTGGGGGTCAGCCGCACGCCTGTCAGGGAGGCCATCCGCAGGCTGGAGCTGGAGGGCCTGGTCACCATGATTCCCCGCCGGGGCGCGGAGGTAGCCCGGATTACGGAGAAGAGCATGAGCGACGTGCTGGAAGTCCGCAGGACCCTGGATGCACTCTGCGCGGAGCTGGCCTGCGACCGAATCACGGAGGAGGGCCTGGCCCGGCTGCGGAAGGCCTGCGACCAATTCGAACAGTGCGTGGCCACCAAGGATTCCAGGAAAATCGCCCAGGCCGACGTGGCGCTCCACGACATTATTGTAGAGGCCACCGGCAACCGGCGCCTGATTCAGATGGTGCACAATCTCTCCGAGCAGATGTACCGCTACCGCTTCGAATATATCAAGGACAGCAGCCAGCATGAAACACTGGTGAAGGAGCATAGAATTATCTATGACAGCATCGTGAACAAGGACAAGGATACCGCGGCGGCGGCCGCAAAGCTCCATATCGACAACCAGAAGAAGGCCATCATCCGGCAGATTCGCCTGGAGAACGACAGAGGATAGGTCTCCCGGGCCTGAAAATCCGCCATAATGTATAACGCGCCATAATTGGGCAATACTCCTCTAAAAAGCGAAAAGAGGGGATTGCATGAAAAAGAAATGGCTTGGAATCCGTGTGGCGGCAGGACTGTGCGCCGCCCTTGGATGGTGGGGGCTGCTCTATCCGGAGCTTGCGCTGACTCCTGATACCGTAAAGGTCAGCGCGCAGGATAATGACGGCACGGTCACCACCCGGAATCAGGAGTGGAGCTTCGATGGCACCCTGTATCTGGAGCTGCTGAATGCGGACAGGGAGCAGATTACGATTCGCAGCAGACTGCTCACGGAACTTAAGGAATTGTTCAAAAGCTTTAACGGTTCCTAGTCTTTTGGGGAGGCTTTTCATGACAGAGACGCAGCTGAAACAAAATAAGGCGCTCAGGGACGCCCCCATCGGCGTATTCGATTCCGGTGTGGGCGGCCTTACTGTAGTGCGGGAAATCATCCGGCAGATTCCCAACGAGAAAATCATTTATTTCGGGGATACGGCCCGAGTTCCCTACGGAAGCAAATCCCGGGAGACTGTCACGCGGTTTTCCGAACAGATTGTGCGGTTTCTGCGCACTTTCCAGGTGAAGACCATAGTGGTGGCCTGCAATACGGTCAGCGCCTATGCCATGGAGACACTGGAGCAGGATTGCGACATCCCCATCATCGAGGTGGTGCGGCCGGGGGCCAGAACTGCCATTTCTGCCACCAGGAACGGACGGATAGGGGTAATCGGCACAGAGGCCACCATCGGCAGCCAAATATACACCAGGTACATACAGGAGCTGAACCGGAAGGTATCCATCTACGGCAAAGCCTGCCCACTCTTCGTCCCTTTGGTGGAGGAGGGGCTTCTGGAGGATCCCGTCACGGACGAAATCGCCCGCAGATACCTCACCGAGCTGATTGACACGGGAATAGACACTTTGATTCTGGGCTGTACCCATTATCCCCTGATCCGCTCCACCCTGGGGAGAATCATGGGGGATGAGGTGACGCTGGTGAACCCGGCCTACGAGACCGCCATGGAGCTGCGCAGGCTCCTGGAGGTCCATGATATGCTCTGCCAGACCCCACCGACCCTGGGCAGTAACCGGTACCAGTTCTATGTCAGCGACAAGGCGGATAAATTCATACGTTTCGCCAATTCCATCATCAAATACGGCATCCTGTCGGCAAAGACAATCAATATCGAAGCATATTGACGCATCAGACGTGGAAGAGAACGGCGCAGGGCCCCAAAGAGGGAGGCAAGGAGGCAGCTATGGCACAGAAAGCGATGCTCACGCTGATTGGACGGCAGCGGGACCAGGCAGGGGAGGAATCCGTTACCGAGAGCCGCGCCAAAGCCGATTATTATGAGAAAGACGGCGCCTCCTACATCCTTTACGAGGAGATGCCGGACGATTCCGCGGATGTGGTCAAGACCATCATAAAATACAGGGACAACCTGTTGGAGATGACCAAAAGGGGCCTGGTCCGCTCCCGTATGATTTTCCAGGCGGGACAGGCCCACAGGACGGACTATGTCACCCCCTACGGGACACTGCCCCTGGAAGTCGCCACCCGAACAGCGGAATTTACCCGTGGGGACAGTCAGGCAGAGATCCGGCTGGAGTACACGCTCACCTCCGGCGGGCAGTTCCTCTCGGACTGCAGCCTGCATCTGAGCCTGCGCTTCCTGTAAGATTGCCTCCGTCCTTTCATCCAGCGAAAATCTTTTCGTGAACTACTAAACATTTCCATCGCTCATGCCGAAATATTAAATAGAAAATATGTGCAATAGGATGCAAGACATGGATTCTATGAAGTACAATAGAATCCAAAAGGAGAATTCTATTGTCAAGAATCATGGATGATGCAGAATATTTCGTCAGGAGGAGGATACTATGAGCGTAAATGGAGTTACATCAAGTCAGGCTGCGGCCGCCTACAGCTATTCCGCTACAGAGAACGTAAAGGCCGACACAAAGGCAGCAGAGACTGCCGCATCAAAGGAAACATCCAAATCAGAAGAGACCGCTGCCGATAAGGGAGTCGTATATGAGCAGTCCAGCGCCACTGCCGGCAAGACCACCTATAAGCCGGACACCAACCTGATCAACAAGATGAAAGCCGATGCCGATGCCCGGACGGCGCAGCTGCGCAGCCTGGTGGAGAAGATGATGACCGGACAGGCCACCGCTTACGGCAAGGCCAACGATATCTGGTCTTTCCTGCGCAGCGGCAACTATACCGTAGATCCCGCCACAAAGGCACAGGCACAGGCCGACATCGCTGAGGACGGCTACTGGGGCGTGAACCAGACCTCCGACAGAATCATCGACTTCGCAAAGGCTCTGACCGGAGGAGACCCTGACAAGATTGAGGACATGCGCGCCGCATTCGAGAAAGGCTTCAAGAAAGCTGGCAAGACCTGGGGCGGCGACCTCCCCGACATCTCCCAGCGCACCTATGAGGCCGTCATGGAGAAATTTGACAAGATGGCCGAAGAGGCTAAGAAGACCAGCGCCACTCCTGTGGATACCGAGGGTTGACTTCATCTACATCAAACAAAGGAAAAGGGCTGTTCCGCATGTGAACCGCCCTTTCTTTTTATCTTTCATATTTTTTCCACTGCGCTTTAGCTTCCCTTTACAATCAGCAGCTTCTGTCCCGCTTTCAGCTCGTCACTATCCAGCCCGTTCAATTCTCGGAGGGAGTCCACAGGGACGTAGTATTTTTTCCCGATGTTCCACAGGTTGTCGCCTTCCTTTACCATGTAGACCACCATGCCCGGCAGGCTGCTCATCTTCCCGCTGTCCAGCTCCGACACATTGACGGCGCTGATAAGCTCCACGGGAATAGTCTTGAACACCACGGTGGAGAAGCTGAGTACGGCCTTTACGTCCATCTCTTCTCCGTCCAGCATGGTGACCTGGAGCTGTTCCACCTCCGCGCGCACCTCCCCCATATCCTCGGGGGCGATGTCAGGCACCTCCAGGGTATACTGGTATGGAAGATGGGCCTGGGCGCTGCCATAGGGCGCTTCGTCCTCCCCCGTGATGTACATGATTTTCACCTGCAGGGCGCCCTGGAGCAGGATGCCGTTCTCCACGGTGCTCTGCTGCTCCAGCGCCACAGTCCCCTCGCTATGCAGGAGTTGGAGCACTGTGCCATCCGTCACATGGACGTGGTCAGTGACCTTTGTCTTGCCGGTGACCCTGGACAGGAGCCTGCGCAGCTCCGCCTTGTGGGTCACGGTGCTGACTTCCCTTGTCACGCCGTATAGGTCGGAGATGACCTCCAGTTTTTCCTCCTGATAAATCCGGATAGCGATATCCAGCACCAGTTCCAGGCCCACATTCCGCTCCTCTCCGTCCAGGTCCGGGCGCACGGCAAGCTCCTGCTGTCCCAAGCGGTAGCGGATGTCGGGCAGCATCCCCTCTCTACAGCCATGGCATTCCAGCACGCCGCTGAAAGGAACGGCGGTCTCGAAGCTGCGGCAGGGATGCTCCTCGCCCTCGCCCTCATATAAAAGAAAGAGATGGATATCCCCGGAGATGGTGATTTTCTCCTCCATGACCTTGAACTCCACATCCCCAAGGGAGATGTTGCTCCAGAGAATCTGGAAGATGTTGGGGTAGTTGGATGGCAGCGCCACCTCCTCCTTCAGGCGGTAGATGTCGTTCTTCGCAATGGCAATCTGGGCCAGTTCCAGGGGCATGCGGCGGTACTCTACCTTCTCGTCCCCATGGACGGCGATGGGTACCTCCTCGTCATAGAGCTCCTCCACCCGGGCCGTCAAGGTAACCAGGGACTGGATACCCAGCTTGCGGGAGTTTATCATGCTCATGGAAAGATCCTCCACCACCCCGTCCACGGTAATGGTATCCGAGGGCACCACACCCTGCATGTTGATTCTCTCCTCAAAGGGCATCCTTCCCTCCAGCACCACCAGGCTGCTCCCTTCCTCCATGGTGTGGTAGAGCGCCACAAAGGAGAGCCTGCCCCGGACAGTGACGGAGTCCGTCCCCGGCCTGATTTCGTCGATGACCAGCTCCCCCTTCTCCAGGTTCAGCGCTGCCACGTCCGGCTTGTTCTCGGGAATGTTCACGTCATCTTCCAGGGTGAACTGGGTGACGGCCTGGACTCTGACGCGGTCCATATGTATATTTCTCTTTAATAATTCCACGAAAAATACCTCCATATATACTCGTATAGGAATATATATGAAGGTATTCCGCAAGATATGCCTGGGGCGATTCCCTCGCCCGGCATTCTTTCAAGGAGATTCGAACCTGCCCTGCTGTAAGGGCAGCCTGAAAAGGACTGAATCCGCTTGCGTACCTGGAACTTTAGCCTCGCACCGCTCCGATCAGGTCCGTCACGTCCTCCACATGGTACTGCTCCATGTAGCGCTCTATGCCCTCCACCACCTCGGTGCAGGTGTAGGGGTTCACGAAGTTCATGGCGCCTATGCTGACGGCAGTGGCCCCGGCCAGCAGGAATTCGATGGCATCCTCGGCGCTCCCGATTCCGCCCATGCCGATGACAGGAATCTGCACCGCTGTGGCCGCCTGGTAGACCATGCGCACGGCCACCGGCTTGATGGCGGGGCCGCTCATGCCGCCGGTCCTGTTGGCCAGGGCGAAGGTGCGCTTATGGATGTCTATCTTCATGCCCGTGATGGTGTTGATCAGGGAGACCGCGTCCGCCCCGGCCGCCTCCGCTGCCCGGGCCATCTCGGCGATGTCGGTGACATTGGGGCTGAGCTTCATGATGACGGGCTGTCTGGCGTGCCGTTTAACTTCCCGCGTGATATCGAACAGGGCGTCCGCTTTCTGGCCGAAGGCGATCGCGCCCTCCTTGACGTTGGGGCAGGATACGTTGATTTCCAGCATGGAGACCGCAGGCTCCTCTCCCAGGCGTTCTACTACTTCTATGTAATCCTCCACGGTCTTGCCGCAGACATTGACGATGACTTTGGTGTCATGCTGCTTCAGGAAGGGGATGTCCCGCTCCAGGAACACGTCTATGCCCGGGTTCTGGAGGCCGATGGCGTTGAGCATGCCGCCGTAGACCTCCGCCACCCTGGGGGTAGGGTTGCCGGGCCAGGGGACATTGGCTACGCCTTTGGTCACTACGGCTCCCAGCCGGTCCAGGTCCACGAATTCCGCGTATTCCATGCCGGAGCCGAAGGTCCCGGAGGCTGTCATGACAGGGTTCTTCAGGGTAATGCCTGCGATGGTTACCTGTGTTTTCATATTTGCACCTCCTTCGCTTCGAAGACGGGGCCGTCGGTACAGATGCGGGCGTTGGGCACATGGGAGTGGTGGTGGACTTCCTTCGTCTTCACCACGCAGCCCAGGCATGCGCCCACGCCGCAGGCCATGTGCTCCTCCAGGGAGATGTAGGCCGGGATGTCCCGCTCTGCCGCGTATGCCTTGATGGCCCGCAGCATGGGCATGGGGCCGCAGGCGAAGATGACCTCCGCCTCCAGGCCGTTCTCCCGGATGGCGTCCATCACGTTCCCCTTCGTCCCGGCGCTGCCGTCCTCGGTGGCTACGTAGATCCTGCCGTATCTCTCCAGGTCTTCCTTCAGGAAAAAGTTCCCGTCACGGTAGCCTACGACAATCTGCTTCTCCGCTTCCAGGCGCCTGGCCAGCTCCAGGATGGGGGGCACGCCGATGCCGCCGCCCACGAGGAAGGCTTTTTTCCCGGCTCCCTGCTCCAGGGGGAAGCCGTTGCCCAAGTTCCCCAGCAGGGATATGGCATCCCCCTGGCTGTAGTCTGAGAATTCCCTGGTCCCCGCCCCGGCGACGCGGTAGACGACGCGCAGCGCGCTCCTGGCCGCGTCTGTCTCGCAGATGCTGATGGGGCGGGGCAGAAGGGTGCTTTTGTCCCTGGGATAGACGCCCAGGAACTGGCCGGGCTTCGCGTCCGCCGCAAGAGGGGTCTCTATCCACATGTCGAAAATGTCCGGTGCTATCTCCCGCTGGGAGAGCACTTTTGCTGTGTGTTTTTGTTTCATGAATCATTTTCCTTTCTGGAGAGAAGTGTAGTTACTTTTTATTTATCAGGGAATCATGCAGCATTTTATCTCCTGGATTTTCCTGTTTCTCATATATTTTAGCATTCCAAGGCATAATCATCCTCTTCCAATCCTTAAGTCAAAAAGGATTCCACATACATAATCAATGCCTCTTTACTGATTTCTCTATTCGTAAGACTGTATGTAAGTGTCGAGACCGCCGCTCATTGAAGTACTTTTCATTCTCTTCATCCAGTCCCGTTATAAAACTCATCAGCAAAAACGCCGCGTATAACTCGTTTATCGTATATCCGTTCTCATGAAAAAATGAAGACTCCTCATACGCGTTTTCAAAGGATATCGGCTTGTATTTGATTAACCAGTAACAAAAAAGGGCTGTTTCTTTTGCTTGCGACATAAACATTGCATGATTGTGATTTGAATGAAAATACAGGTAGTAGTCTCTCCTTTGATCGACCCGTTCGACAATCCTATAGAGCATAGGGTAATTGATTCTCATATCCGCTGAATAGTTCTGGAACCATTTTCGAATCACTTCTTTGTATATTTCAAAATTCTCCTTGAATTTGTCGATACATTCTACCAGGTATTCCGGTGATACCGGATTGTACCGAAAATCATCAGGAGAAATGAATCAGTTTTTCTCTCAGCCTCTCTGCTCCCTTATTCGCTATATCCATGAAATGGGAATCATTTACCCTGTTATTGGGGGACTTTCTCATATCCTGATTCTCAAGGAACCTTCTGGCATTTTCTATGCTGTTTTCATAACACATCTCTTTTGGCTTTGCCATATACCCTCCCTTCTGCCGTACAACGCAACGGGGTGTTTCCCTGGCGCAACGCCTTGCCATGTCGTCATTTTATCATGTATCAGGACTCTTTACAATACAGCATATGCAATTTCTGATAAAAATCCCCGGATTTCTCCGGGGAATCAACCGTTATCGCACTACTTTCCCGGCACAGATCGTCCGCACCACCTTCCCTCGCAGCTTCCACCCCGTGAAGGGCGTGTTGGCCGATTTCGAGGCATAGCGTTCCGGAACGAATTCCGCGGCGGCGTCTACCAGGACGATGTCCGCCGGGCCCCCTTCCGCCAGGTATCCGGCGTCCAGGTGGTACAGATCCGCAGGGTTGGTGCTCATGAGCCGCAGGAGCTGTGCCATGGTCAGATGCCCGGCTTCCACCAGCTCCGTGACGGCCAGGGGCAGCGCGGTCTCCAGGCCGATGATGCCGCTGGGCGCTTCGGTGATGGGCTTTTCCTTCTCCTGGGCCGTGTGGGGGGCATGGTCTGTTGCGATGATGTCGATGGTGCCGTCCGCCAGGCCGCGGATGATGGCCATCCTGTCCTCCTCCTCCCGCAGGGGCGGGTTCATCTTCGCCAGGGTGCCGTACCGGATGGCCGCTTCCTCCGTCAGAGTGAAATGATGGGGCGTGGCCTCCGCATGGATGTTTCCTCCCCGGGCACGGGCCCGACGCACCAGTTCTACTGTTTCCCGTGTACTGATATGCTGTATATTAATATGCACTCCCGTCTCCAGGGCAAGCTCCAGGTCGCGCTCCACCAGGCGTATCTCCGCCTCTCTGGGGGAGCCGCCTATCCCGAAATGGGCGCTGGCTTTTCCCCTATTGATTCCGTTATTCTCTATCAGCGCCGGATCCTCCTCGTGGAAGCTGACGGGCATGTCCAGGGCGGCGGCGCGCTCCATGGCCCGCCGCGCCAGCTCCCCGTCCAGAAGCGGGATTCCATCGTCCGTGAAGCCCGCCGCGCCAAGCCGTGCCAGCTCCTCCATGGGCGTGAGCTCCTTTCCCTGCATCCCCATGGTCACATTGGCGCAGGAGAGCACATGGATGCCTGTCCCACGCCCCTTCTCCAGCACATACGAAAGCGTCTCCCCATTGTCTATGGAGGGCTTTGTGTTAGCCATCATCACTACGGTGGTAAAGCCCCCCGCCGCCGCCGCTGCCGCCCCGGTCATTATGTCCTCCTTTTGGGGGAAGCCTGGATCGCGGAAATGGACATGGACGTCCACCAGACCCGGAGCCGCCAGCAGCCCCTCCGCGTCAATCACCTGGCAGCCCTCCTCCGGCTCCTCCAGCCCCGCCCCAATCCGCAGAATCCTGTCCCCCGCCGTCAGGATGTCCAGCTTTCCTTCCCGGCCGGATTTGGGGTCTATCATATATCCGTTCTTTATGAG
>CAJUFO010000041.1 GCA_910585615.1 uncultured Acetatifactor sp. | reverse complement strand
GTGTTCTACCAGATCACGGATCCCAAGCTGTTCACCTACGGCGTGGAGAATCCGATGATGGCCATCGAGAACCTGACGGCCACCACCCTGCGTAACATCATCGGCGACCTGGAGCTGGATCAGACACTGACGTCCCGCGAGACCATCAATACCAAGATGCGGGCGGCTCTGGACATCGCTACGGATCCCTGGGGCATCAAGGTGAACCGTGTGGAGCTGAAGAACATCATCCCTCCCGCCGAGATTCAGAACGCCATGGAGAAGCAGATGAAGGCGGAGCGCGAGAGGCGTGAAGCCGTGACCCGGGCGGAAGGCGAGAAGAAAGCGAAGATCCTGGAGGCCGAGGGCGCCAAGGAATCCGCCATCCTGCGTGCGGAGGCCGACAAGCAGTCCGCCATCCTGCGCGCGGAGGCCCAGAAGGAGAAGATGATCCGCGAGGCGGAAGGTGAGGCGGAAGCCATCCTGAAGGTACAGCAGGCCAATGCGGACGGTATCCGGATGCTGAAGGAGGCAGGGGCAGACGAGCCCGTGCTGAAGATCAAGAGCCTGGAGGCCTTCGAGAAGGTGGCGGACGGCCAGGCCACCACAATCCTGCTTCCCGCAGAGCTGCAGGGCATCGCGAGCCTTGCTGCGGCGTGGAAAGAGGGCACGAAGAGCGGATCGTAAGGAATTGCTTTCACGATTCCTGAAAGTGTATATGGGGCGATACGATGCCATAAGACCGGCAGTCGGCTTCCGGAGCAATATCCGGAGGCCGGCTGTTTTGGGGTTGAAAAAGACATGATGTTGCGGTATATTTATTACGGAAGTTAGAAGCCGGAAGCTTTGGAGACGGATATATCGTTTTTACAAATCAGAGAGAAAAGGACAGGTTGAGAAGATGGATTTAAAGGGACGGGACTTTCTGAAGCTGTTGGATTTTACCACGGAGGAGATCGCATACCTGCTGGATTTGGCGGCGGATTTAAAGGAGAAGAAGAAAAAAGGGATTCCGGTGGACACCCTGCGGGGGAAGAATGTGGCGCTGATCTTCGAGAAGACCAGTACCCGCACCAGATGCGCCTTTGAGGTGGCGGCCCACGACTTGGGGATGGGGACGACCTATCTGGATCCTTCGGGCTCCCAGATCGGCAAGAAGGAAAGCATCGCGGACACGGCCAGGGTCCTGGCGGGCATGTTCGAGGGAATCGAATACCGGGGATTCGGGCAGGATATCGTGGAGGAGCTGGCGAAGTATGCCAATGTGCCTGTGTGGAACGGGCTTACCAATGAATTCCATCCTACCCAGATGCTGGCGGATTTCCTGACGATCAGGGAACACTTCGGTCATCTGGAGGGGATACGGCTGACCTATATGGGGGACGCCCGCTACAACATGGGCAATTCCCTGATGGTGGCCTGCGCCAAGATGGGGATGCACTTCACGGCCTGCACCACGGCGAAATACTTCCCGGAGGAGGGTCTGGTGGCGCAGTGCCGGGAGATCGCGGCTCAGACCGGCGGCAGCATTACGCTGACGGAGGATGTGGATGCGGGGACAAAAGACGGAGATGTAGTCTATACGGACGTATGGGTGTCCATGGGAGAGCCGGATGAAGTCTGGGAGGAGCGCATCAGGGAGCTTTCCCCCTATCAGGTGAACCGGGCCGTTATGGAGAACGCGGGGGAAAAGGCCATATTCATGCACTGCCTGCCCGCTTTCCACGATCTGGATACCAAAATCGGCGCACAGATGGGTGAGCGCTTTGGCATCACGGAGATGGAGGTCACGGACGAGGTGTTCGAGTCCGGGCAGTCGCTGGTGTTCCGGGAGGCGGAGAACCGGATGCATACCATCAAGGCCGTGATGCTGGCCACGATAGGGGAATGAGGAGGCACAGTGCTGACTGGTACACCGGTGCATGAATTCCCCAGTAATCAGTGCCTGATGTCCGCGCCAGGACAGGGCGGAGGAAACTGACGACAACGCAGGACTGGGGTGGACAGCCAGGGCTGGTTGTTCAGGGGCTCATGCGCTGGGGAATGAGGATACCGGATTGAAGCCGGGAATGGGAATGGATGTTCAGAGATGAAAGCTAAGATATTGGCGTTATTGCGGGAGCGGGAGGACTATGTGTCGGGGCAGGAGCTGTGCCAGCGGTTCGGCGTCTCCCGCACCGCGGTGTGGAAAGCCATGGGACAATTGAAGAAAGAGGGCTATCAGATAGAAGCGGTGCAGAACCGTGGATATCGGCTGGCATCTAACCGTCAGGTCTATGGACGGCATGAGCTGGAGAGCCGCATGGACACCGCATGGGCCGGAAAGCCGGTGTGCTTCTATGAGGAGTTAGCCTCCACAAACCTCCAGGCCAAGCTGGACGCGGAGAACGGGGCCAGAGAGGGCACCCTGATCGTGGCGGATATGCAGACTGCCGGACGGGGGCGCAGGGGCAGGTCCTGGAGCAGCCCGCCGGGAACGAATGTGTACTTTACTTTGATATTGAAGCCGGATTTCCGCGTAGAGCTTGCATCCATGGTGACGCTGGTGATGGGGCTGGCAGTGGCGGAGGGGATACGGGAGACCTGCGGCCTGGAGGCCCGCATCAAGTGGCCCAATGACATCGTGGTGAACGGGAAAAAGGTCTGCGGGATATTAGCGGAGATGAGCACGGAGCGGGATTTCATCCACTATGTGGTCATGGGCGTAGGCATCAATGTGGCCAGGCAGGACTTTCCGCCGGAAATCGCCCAGACCGCGTCCTGCCTGGAGCAGGAGTGCGGACGCGCGGTATCCAGGGCGGAAATCATGGTCAACGTGATGAAGGCCTTTGAGACGTATTACGGGATATTCCGCGGGGACGGCAGCCTGGCGGGGCTTCTGGACAGGTATAACGGGATGCTTGTCGGAAAGGACGGCGAGGTGCGCATCCTGGACCCAAAGGGAGAATACCGGGGCATTTCCAGGGGCATCAACCCTGCGGGCGAGCTGCTGGTGGAGCGGGAGGACGGCACGGTGGAGCCTGTGTACGCCGGAGAGGTGTCCGTGCGGGGCATTTACGGGTATGTGTGAAGCGGGGGAAGGACTGCCGCGTCCGTGGGCCAGGGAAGGAGTGTTGTGCCCGTGGGTCTGGGGCGGACTGCCGCGTCCGTGGGCCAGGGCCGGATTGTGGGGGCGCCCGGACCAGGGAGCCTGTCTCAGGATGCGGAGAGGGAACCGGGATGCAGAGAGGAAACGAAAAGAGGGCGTCCCGGAGGAGGAGACAGATGGAGAGCGGGAATTTGGTGCTGTGCGCAGCCAATGCCTATGAGCAGAAATATTATTTCAATGAGCAGTTTAGCGGGATTCCGGAATCCATTCAGGAGGAGCTGCGCATCCTGTGCGTGCTGTTCACCCAGGAGGTAGGCGGCGTGTTCGCCATAGCCTTTGAGGAGGACGGCAGCGTGGTGCTGGAGACCAATGCCGATGACGACGACATCACCTATGACGAGGTCAGCAGCGGCCTGCTGGTGGGCGAGATGAGGAGGCGGCGGCAGGAGCTGTTCGAATCCCTGCAGCTTTATTACAGGGTGTTCATCCTGAAGGAGGATGTCTCGGGATATTTATCGTAGATTATGTGGAAAATGGCATAGATAGTGAGAGAAAGCGGGCAGGGTGAAGGAAATGGTGAGAATCGAGAAAGTAAATGGAAAAAATGTCTGGGAGCTCCTGGGGCTTCGCGTCAGGGAGGATCAGAAGAGCTTTGTGGCGGGCAATGACGTGAGCATCATCGAGGCCTACACAACGATTGCCGGAGGAGGATACGCGTTCCCCTTCGGCATTTATGATGACGACAAAGCCGTAGGCTTTCTGATGGTGGGATATGAAACGGATGAGTATTGGGAGAATCCGCCGGAGATTGCCCGGAAGAATTACAATCTGTGGCGGTTCATGATAGATGAGCGCTATCAGCACAGGGGATACGGACGGGAGGCCATGAAACTTGCGCTGGACTTCATACGGAGGAGGCCCTGCGGAGAGGCGCAGTACTGCTGGCTGTCCTACGAGCCGGAGAATGCGGTGGCCAGGGAGCTGTATCACTCCTTCGGATTCCGGGAGACCGGCGAGATGGACGGGGAAGAAGTGGTTGCGGTGATGGAGCTGTAGCTGCGCAGGCCCAACCGGTTTTGACCGCCATGGGCCAAAGCGTGCGCGCATGCAGAGGGACATAAAATGGGGCTCCGCTGGCTGCGGCCTGCCAGTGCGGACAGTGGCGGTGTCTGCGAAAAGAGGCAGACAGGGAAGAGGGCATTATGATATTAGTGATAGATGTAGGCAATACGAATATGGCGCTGGGCGTGTACGAGAAGGAGTCGCTGCTTGCCACCTTCCGCATCATGACCAAGATGCCCAGGACTTCCGACGAGTACGGTGTCCTGATCACCCAGATACTGCTGAACCGGGGGATAGAGGCCACCGACCTGGAGGGCTCCATCGTGGCCAGCGTGGTGCCGGACGTGATGCACTCCCTCATGGGGGCGCTGGTGCGCTATACGAAGACCCGCCCTATGAACGTGGGGCCGGGCATGAAGACAGGCATCCGCATCGTCACCGAGGATCCTAGGGCCATCGGGGCGGACCGCATCGTGGACGCGGTGGCGGCCTACGAAAAGTACGGCGGCCCGGTGCTGGTGCTGGACTTCGGGACAGCCACCACCTATGACCTGATCACGGAGAAAGGGGAATTCGCCGCGGGCATCACGGCCCCGGGTCTGGGAATCAGCTCCGAGGCACTCTGGACCCAGGCGGCCAAGCTGCCCAAGATAGAGATCCGCAAGCCCAAGTCCATCCTGGCCCAGGAGACCATCAGCAGCATGCAGGCTGGGCTGGTGTACGGCCAGATCGGCCAGACGGAGTATATCATCAGGAAGGTGAAGGAAGAGAGCGGCCTGAAGAAGCTGAAGGTGGTGGCCACCGGAGGCCTGGGACGGCTCATTGCCCAGGAGACGGAGGCGATAGACATCTACGACAGCCACCTGACCATGGAGGGGCTGCGGATTCTCTATGAGAAGAACAGAAAGCCCGCAAGCTGACCGCAGGCAGTGAGCGCGCGTACATGGCATGGCATTGGGCGGCAGAAGTCCCGGCGCGCCTGAAAGCGGGCGATTGAAAACCGTGGATAATCGTGTAAAAGAGCCGTTTCTGCTTCGCTGCAACAGAGAACGTATGTTCTGAAAGCCTTGTAGAAATGCGGCAAACGGGAATGGATGCAGGGAGGACAGAGGATAAGGCGATGGGAAAGCTTACAATCGGCGATGTGACGCTGGACAATAACGTGATACTGGCCCCCATGGCAGGGGTGACGGACCTGCCCTTCCGCCTGCTGTGCCGCAGGATGGGAGCGGGGCTGGTGTGCATGGAGATGGTCAGCGCCAAGGCCATTTTTTATAACAACAAAAATACGGAGGAGCTTCTGGAGATCCATCCGGAGGAGGTCCCGGCCTCTCTGCAGCTCTTCGGCTCGGATCCGAAGATACTGGCGGATATGGCAAAGCGCATCCAGGAGCGCCCCTTCTCCATTTTGGACTTCAACATGGGATGCCCGGTGCCCAAGGTGGTGAACAACGGGGAGGGCTCGGCTCTGATGAAGGAGCCGAAGCTGGTGGAGGAGATTCTCTCTGCCTTAGTGAAGGCCGTGGACAAGCCTGTGACGGTGAAGATTCGGAAAGGCTTTGACGAGGCGAACTGCAATGCGGTGGAGATTGCCAGGATCGCGGAAAGCTGCGGCGTGGCGGCCATTGCGGTGCACGGGCGCACCAGGGAGCAGTATTACAGCGGCCGGGCGGACTGGGACGTCATCGCCCGGGTGAAGCAGGCAGTGAGCATCCCGGTAATCGGCAACGGGGACGTGGACAGCCCGGAAGCCGCCGGAAAGCTTCTGGAGCAGACGGGGTGCGACGGTGTCATGATCGGCCGTGCGGCACAGGGGAATCCATGGATATTCCGGGACACCGTCAGCTATCTGGATACCGGGAGGATGCCGGAGCCGCCGGAGGGGCAGGAGAAGAAACGGATGGTGCTGGAGCACGCGGACCTGCAGATGAAGACGAAGGGAGAATACACTGCCGTGCGGGAGATGCGAAAGCATTTAGCCTGGTACACGGCAGGCATGCCCCATTCCGCCCGGTTCCGCCGGACCATCAACTCCATGGAAACCATGGAAGAGCTGATAGCGGGAGTGGAGACTATTTTTCAGTGAGGCAGCATATATTGTGGCATGGACACCATATTGTATTTTTATCGAAAAAGGGGCCTGGAGAGGCCGGAGGCAGAGCCTGTGGGACTGAAGGCCTATCTGCTGATACGGATAGGGATGGACGTGGACGAGGGGCAGTGGTTTGGGAGGAGGCTGGGCCCCAGGCCCTGGGGAGAGGGCATGGAAGGCCAGGCGGACATGCCGGAATGGACAGATCAATCTGCCGGGAATCCAAAGGATTCCAGGCCGGCGGAAGTGGTGGGCCGACATGGCCTGGCTTCTGCCCTGTGCCGTCCATGGAAGGCTGTGCGGCAGAAGCGGGATCTGCGGAAGCGGCAGCGGGAGCTGCGGGCCGGGAGGCTTGCCTGGGAACAGGAGGAGGCCCGGTGGCTGGCCGCCAGGGAAGGGCTGATCGGTGAGATGGAGGCGATGGTGCGCGGGCTTGCCCGGGAGGTGGCAGAGTTTGCGCAGGACATGGACGGCTGCCGCTGCGTGTATGAGGACAGCCTCCGCAAGATTCTGACGGGGCCGCGGGACGGACAGGCAGGGGATAGGGACTGGGAGAGGCCGGAAGGCTTTCTGCCGGAAAACGGACTGCAGACCGGCAGGGGAGGGGAAAGCCGACTGCCGGAAGGACCGCAGACCGGCAGGGGAGGGGAAAGCCATCCGCCGGAAGGATCCCAGACCGGCAGGGAGGGGGATACCCGGATGCAGGAGATTCTGCCTGCCCTGTGGCGCAAGTACCTTCCCCTGGAAGAATTCCAGGGCTATGCGCAGCGGTTCTGGGTGCGGCAGGTGTTTTCCCAGGGGGCGGGGCTCCCGGCATCACCGCCCCATTTCGTGATACTGGGCACGGCTCCCGGCCTGCCGGAGGTGCTGGAGGCCCATGCCAGGCGGATGAAGAGCCTGCGCTGGTTCTTGCTGGAGGCGGAGTGGGGCGAGGAACTGTCCGCCTTTGTGGAGGACTTCTACACGGAGTATGGCCTGGCCATAGAGCTGCGGCTTCTGGAGGACGGGGCGGCTCTGAAGCGGCTGCGGCTGTTCTGCGGGGAGCCTGTGATTGTGGTGGATTTCACAGGGGAATCCTATATGGCGGTGCCGGCGGTGCCGGAGGGAAGCGTGTGGCTGGATATGTTCTCCGTGGAGGAGAAGCGGCGCAGGATTCTGGCAAGGGGGAAAGACATCACTTATTTTTCTATGAAAGAGATATGGAAAAACGCACAAAAACGATGCAACTGCCCTGTACTGCCTTGACACTGCCCCAAAAGGAAGGTATACTGGTCTAGGTGTCGACAACAGGGAAACGACAAAGATAAGACGGGATTGTAATCCGTAAAATAGAAAGAATAGAACAGGAAGGATGTAAAAGAAATGCAGGAGAAGAAAAATATTCTGACCTATGAGGGGCTCAGAAAATATGAGGACGAGTTACATGAGCTGAAGGTGGTGCGCCGCCAGGAGGTGGCCCAGAAGATCAAGGAGGCTAGGGAGCAGGGCGATTTGTCCGAGAATGCGGAGTACGATGCGGCCAAGGACGAGCAGCGCGACATCGAGACCAGGATCGAGGAGCTGGAGAAGATTCTGAAGAACGCCGAGGTGGTGGTAGAGGACGAGGTAGACCTGGACAAAATCAACATCGGCTGCGTGGTGAAGCTCTTGGACATCGAGTACAGCGAGGAGCTGGAGTACAAAATCGTGGGCTCCACCGAGGCGGACAGCTTAAAGGGCAAGATTTCCAACGAAAGCCCTGTGGGCAAGGCGCTGATCGGCTGCAAGGTGGGGGACAACGTGGAGGTGGAGACCGCCGCGGGCACGTTCACCTACAAGGTGCTGGAGATCCAGAGGAGCAGATAGGACAGAGAGAAAGGAACAAGGGGCTGTCGCACGAAGCGATTCGTGTGCAGCTCTCTTTTTACAAGGGGGCTTTTTGCGCTTCTCTCTTAAAACAGACGAAAGCTATATTATACATAAACGGCATTTAATTCTTGCCAGCCACATAGCACAGCCGGTCATGCCGTTTATCCGGTTTTTGGCAAGACTTAATCGCTATATATAGACTACATGTCAGGTTATGAGTCGTGAAACAACGGTGAAACAACCCTAAAAAAAGGCTATCATCCCTTGACAATTCTGCAATTTATGGTAGTATATAAATAACATCTCCCTCAGGCCTCTGTGGAAACACATGCACACTTGAGGGCGTTTTGTTTATAAGGAGTTATGCCATGCCAGATAAAAGCTTTAAAACGATTGAGGAACAGTTAGAAATCCTACGTTCTCGTGGCCTCACCATTGATGATGAAGACGTAGCAAAGGAATTTCTGCTCTGGAACAATTATTACCGGGTTAGTGGTTATTCCCTGACGCTGCGAAAGAATGATATATTTTACAAATCTGCAGTTTTCCAGAACATTATGGATATCTACAATTTCGACCACGAGCTCAGGCACATCCTCCTCCAGTATCTGGAAGTAATCGAAGTCCAGTTGAAATCCGTCTATGCATATGAATTTACGAAAGCCCATGGGTCGACAGGCTACCTCGACGCTTCTTTTTTCGTCAATGAGGCACGGTATGAGGAGATTATCAAAAAAGCGGAATTGCAGAAGTCACAGCGCCTCCCCCATGAGGCATATCTGAAGCATTTTGTCAATGATTTGCAGCAGGACATTCCTCTGTGGGCATATGTGGATTTGCTGACTATCTCGGATATCTCATTTTTATATGCGATTTCCGAACAGCCCATTAAGGCTGCTGTTGCCCGTACTTTTGGTCTGACCACGGACAGGGGCGCTTCTATTCTAGGAAGCTATATGCACAGCATGACGATTATCCGCAATCTATGTGCACATGGGAGTAGGCTGTATAACCGTCTTTTTGAACAGAAGCCATCCCTTAACAAAGCAGAAAAAGCCCTCCTGATGAAAAACAGCAGAGGGGAACTGGATAATGCTCATTTATACGGCTTTCTGCTCATCATGCGGCGGATACTTTCCGAATCGGAATTCAACGGGCTGAAAGAATCTATCATCACACTAACGAAAAAATATCCGTTTGTACGGATGGATTATTATGGTTTCCGCAGCGACTGGCAGCAGAAGCTGTAATAATATCGCCATATCCTCATATACTACCTAAGACTTCTCCCACGAGCCGTTTTCGGCGCAATACTGTGGGCGGTCTGAGGGGCTGTCGCCCTGGCGGATGGATGATTTGCCAGAGCAGCAGCCCCGTTTTTATGCACAGGCCTTAAGCCTCTTTTTTCTGAAGCGCCCTGGTGAGGATAAGGCTGGCAACAATCCCCAGGACGCCGGCGGCGAGGGGTTCGAAGGTAATCTTGCAAATGGCGTGCAGCAAAATCTCGCGGGAGTCCATATATTTCAGCCACTGATCATAATTGATTAACAGGAAGATGCCGGTCATGTTCAGGTTCAGCAGCCAGCCGCAGCTTTTCTCCTGCCGGATGATGGCCCACAGATTACAGCCGAAGAAGATGAGCTGGGCTATGAAGGCCATGATGAGCTGCCGCTCCAGGAAGGGGCCTACCCACATCAGCTCCCTACCGAACAGCCTTTCGGCATACGAAGCGATGCCGGATGCGGCGTAAAAGAACACAGCGATGAAGTACAGATCCGTCACAAGGGAGGCGGCTCCTAGCAGATACTGGATTTTCCCCGGCCTGTTCTTGGCCTTATAGCCGAAAGAGGCCAGGAGGTTGGCGGCAATGCAGACGACTAGCAGCAGCGTAGTATTGTCGAAGATGGCATAGCCCGCATGGTTGGCAAAGAACACTTCAACGCCACAGTACACCAGGAACACCAGCACCAGATAACAGACCAGATTCTGGTACTTCATATTCGTCCTTATTTTCTTCAATCCATCCATTCCCCGCTGCTCCAGCTTCTCGCCGGAGAGCACATTGGCCTTGTAGGCTTCCAGCATCTGGCGGCAGCCATCGCACTCCTTCGCATGTTCCTCCACATATTCTTTCGCGGCATCGGAGCATATTCCGTCCACATAGGATGGCATCAGGTCTTTTACGATATCACAATCTCTGCTTTTCATAGTAATCTCCTTTGTTCCCGCCCGGGACTGCGCCTGCGGGAGTATTTGATTTTGCCTTTAAGGGTTTCATTCATTCTGGATCAGGGCCAGCTTCGCCCGGTAGAATGTGACCCGGGCCCAGTTCTCGGTCCTTCCCAGGATATCGCCGATCTCCCGGAAGGACAGGTCCCCCAGCACCCGCAGCTCCACGGTCTTCCTGGCATCGGGGGACAGGGCTTTGAGTCTGTCCCACACGTCCGCCAGCTCCACTTTGGCCATGGCGTGCTGCTCTGTGTCCTGGCGGGATTGGAGGGATTCGTCCAGCTCTTCCAGCTGCACCCGGTGGCTCTTGTCCCAGTGCTGGTAGAGCAGGTGCTTGGCAATCTGGCACAGCCAGGTGGAGAGCTTGCAACTGTGGTCATAGCTGTCCAGCCGCTCCAGGGCTTTCAGGAAAGTCTCCTGCATCAGATCCTCCGCCAGGGCGGGGTCTTTGCATTTTTTGTATAGGAAATGGTATACGATCTGTGAGTACTGCCGATAGAGCTCTTCCATACATCCCCTCCTCTCCTGTGGCGGTTTTCCGGGAACCGCTCTTTCCGTGCGTCTACCTGATATATCCGGTTCGGGACGGTCTCGTTACAGATATTTTTGCGCCGGGCCAATCGGAAATATCGTCCTCTGGCAGACAGATGGATTTCTACACACCAGAACCGATATCGAGGGCAACGACGAGGGCCGGACATTCATGAGATATACTGCATAACGCTGAATGCTGCCTAATGTAATCATGCGAATGAACCAGTCAGCGTTATGCAGTCTGGTTTCACGGCAAGTGAAATCGTTAAGCAGTATAATTATTGGATAAAGTCAGGGAGAAAGCAATATCAAAAGTAAGAACAGGAAAAGAAACTGAACGTTGTTTCGGACGGACGTAGGCCTTGAAAAGGCATTCCGGTTCCGGCTGTCATTTTTTCAGTGAGTCAGGGATGGAGAGCCCTTCCTCATGGACATCCCGAAATGCGTGGCAGAGGATGGATTCCATTTGCTGGGAGGGTAAGGTATGGGGGCCTGAGCGCGGGCGCGAAAAGGGGACCCCGGATTCAATCTGATTACCTGCGGCTGCAGCCTCTTCGAGTGGGGGACTTTCCTGCGGCGCATGGACAACTTTCTGATGGACATCTATGCGGATCCGGAGGACGTGGAAGCCCTGATAGAGCAGCTGATGGTGCGCTATATGGCCACTCTGGAGAAGGTATGTGCGTCCGTGGGGGATGACGGTTATGGATTCGGCACGCCATGGCATTTCCCATGGCGTTTCCTGGTTGAAAAATGCGGGACGGTTCTTGAAAATGCGGTACATTTATGTATAATGTAGGAAGACCGGGGCGTTTCTGGCAGGGGTCAGCGGCGCCTTTCTTTATGGAAATGGGACATGCTTGCAAAAGGGTTTCTGCTGGATTTGGATACGGCGATGGAAAACGGGCTGAGTATGTGTACGGCGGGCTCTTGGGAGAGAATGGAGGATATGATGATGCATTTTAAGGAAATGCCCTATGAGAGGGTGTGCTATGAGGAGCTGGAGGGGCGCTACCACCAGCTGATGGAGGAGCTCCGGGAGGCCGGGGACGCGGAGGCCTGCATGGCCGTCCTGAGGAAGCGCTATGAGCTGATGGCGGACATGACGGCCATGGATCTGTGCTATGTACGGCATGACATGGACGTGAATGACGCTTTTTACGCGGCGGAGCAGGCATATTATGACGAAATCGGGCCGAAGCTCAGCGACCTTTCCAACCAGTTCGACCGGCTGCTCCTGGATTCGCCCCATCGCAAAGACCTGGAGGAGATCCTGGGCTCCTATGTGTTCGCCCTCATGGAGGCCGGGCAGAGCGGGTTCGACAGCCGCCTGATCGAGCTGGCCCAGGAGGAGAATAAGCTGCTGGCCAGATACAACCAATTGACCTCCAACGGAACCGTGGACTGGGAGGGGGAGAAGCGCAAGCGCAACCTGATGACCCTCATCGCCCAGTCGCCGGACCGGGACGTGAGGAAGCGGGCTTCCCTTGCCATCTCCGATTCCTGGGAGGCCCAGAGGCAGGAGCTGGAGGAGATCTTCGACAAGCTGTTGGACAACCGGCGCAGGCAGGCCAAGGCCATGGGCTTCTCCAGCTATGTGGAGATGAGCTATTTCCGCATGTCGCGCATCGGCTATGGGCCCAAGGAGGTGGCGGCGTTCCGGGAGCTGGTGAAGAAATACCTGGTGCCCCTGTCTCGGAAGCTGGAGGAGCGCCGCAGGAAACGGCTTGGCCTGGAGCATCTCTACATATACGATTCCGGGGTGCATTTCCCGGAGGGGAATCCGGTGCCCGTGTGCGTGGAGTCTGCGCCTGTGGACAGGGCCGGCATGGCCCAGGGCGCTGCGGCGGATGACAGGGCCGGCATGGCCCAGGGCAATGCGGCGGATGACAGGGCTGACAAAGCCTGCGGTTCCGCTACAGGCCCCTGTGGAGCGGGAGACGGGGAGAGAGCGGTGGGCAGCGCTGCCGCCTGCCTGGAGGCCACCCGACAGATGTACACGGAGATGTCCCCGGAGACGGCCGAGTTCATCGCATTTCTCCTGGACAATGGCCTGGCGGACGTGGAAATCCGGGACGGCAAGCGGGACGGCGGCTATATGACTACATTTGAGAGATACAGGGCCCCCTTCATCTTCGCCAATTTTGACGGCACGTTTGAGAACGCCTACATCATGTGCCATGAGGGCGGCCATGCCTTCCAGGGATATCTGAAGCGCCACGAGGAGATTCGGGAGCGCTGCTGGAACACTTCGGAGATGGCGGAGACCCATGCCATGGCCATGGAGTTCTTTGCCATGCCCTACATGGAGCTGTTCTTCGGGGAGCGGGCCGGGGACTACCGGGCCATGCATCTGGAGGACGCGGTGCGGCTGATCATCAACCAGTGCCTGCAGGACGAGTTCCAGCAGCTTGTGTACGAGGATCCCGACATGACGGCGGAGGGATGCAACGGGCTCTGGGCCAGGCTGGACAAGGAATATTTCCCGGAAAAGGACTATGACTGCAATGTGAACCTGCGGGAGGGCAGGGGCTGGCAGCGCATCCCCCATATCTATCACTGGCCCTTCTATGCCATCGACTATGCCCTGGCGGATATCGGCGCTCTGGGGTACTACCGCTGGATGCATGAGGACAGGGAGGCAAGCTGGGAGAGCTATCTGCGCCTGTGCAGGGAGAGCGGCACCATGGACTTCCCCAGCCTGGTGGAGAGCGCGGGCCTGGGCAGCCCCTTTGAGGAGGAGACCATGATCAGGCTGGCGGAGTGGATGGAGAGGAAGCTGACGGAGACGGAGGGCTGATATCTGCCAGAGCCGGAGAGCGGCTGGCGGGGGCGGCCAATGCTGCACAGAAGCCCCGTAGTATGCAAGTACCGCAAGCTCTGGGGTGAGGCAGAGCGCAGCTGCCCGGAGAGCGGCTGGCGGAGGGGCCGCAGCGCAGCGGCATTGTATGGTTTCCGGTGGGATGCCGGCGGTGGAGATGAGGGGGAGTCCCTTTAAGAAAGGCAGATAAATGAGTGATAAAGTTACCATGAAAGAAAAAATCAGCTTTGCGCTGGCGAACCTGGGGAATATCCCCATCCAGACCATACTGGGGTCCTACCTGCTGATATTCTACACCAATGTGATAGGACTGAACCCGGCGGCCTGCGCCACCCTGTTCTTGATTGCCAGGGTGATGGACGCGCTGAAGGATCCCTTTATGGGATTCCTCATCGACAGACTGCCCACCACGAAGCACGGGCATTTCCGCCCCACCCTGATCGTGGGTACGGCGCTGTGCTCCCTGAACTTCCTGCTGATTTGGTTCGCGCCCCTGATGGCCACCTCCGGGAAGCTGGCCATCGCCTATGTGACCTACCTGATGATTGGGGTGCTGTTCCCGGTGATGGACATCTCCCTGAACAGCATGCTGCCGGTGATGACTCTCGATATGGAGGAGCGCAGCGCCTTAAGCGCCCAGAAGGGCTTCGTGTACACCCTGGGCTCCTTTCTGGTGAACTTAAGCGCCCCTGTGATCATCGGCAATGTCTCCGAGAAGGAGGGCTATATCACCCTGGTATTGATCGCCACGGCGGTGATTGCAGGCTGTTCCATCGCGGGCGCGCTGGGGCTGAAGGAGCGGGTGCAGGCCCAGCCGGGGAAGGACAGCTATCAGATAAAGGATCTGTTCCGCATCCTGGGCCAGAAGCCGGTGGCTATCACCTTTTCCGCCGCGTTGATTTACATGATTGGGAAATATGTGATGAATACCACATTGGCGTATTTCTTTACGTATGTGATTGGGAATCTGAAGCTGATGAGCGTGGTGTCCGTGGTGCAGCTGTGCGCGCTGCTTCCGGCTACGCTGCTGGTGGGCGCTTTGATTCGAAAGATTGGGCGAAAGAAGGCCTATATGCTGAGCCTGACCCTGATTGGCACGGCGCCGCTCCTACGCCTGATTGACGTCACCAGCATCCCCATCCTGCTTGCAGCCATGGCCATCGCCGGGTTCGCGGACGGGCTGTGCATGCCCCTGACCTACGGCATCCAGGCGGACAACACGGATTATGTGGAGCTGGAGCTGGGGTATCGGGCGGACGCGGCCATCGCGGCCCTGTCCGGCTTCATCACCAAGTGCGGCATGGGCGTGGGCGGCGCCATTCCGGGCTATATCCTGGAAGCGGCAGGCTTCCGGGGAGAGGCCCAGACCCAGCCGCCCCAGGTGCGCACGGCCCTGATTGTCTGTACCATCGCCGTGCCCGCGGTCATGTGCGTGGCGGGGGCATTGCTCTTCGGCGCATATCCACTGACCAAGGAGAGGCTGGCGGAGCAGGTGGAACGGGTGAACGCGGCTAAGAAGGGATAAAGCTTTTTTTGAAGACAGGCATATTTCGGCTAAGATACTAAACAATAGATAATAGCCGAGATATGCTTGTTTTTTGTCACGGGTTGGCGAAAATTATATTCAGAGAGATATTAGCCGAAAAAGAGATGCCAGTGTGGATGATTTAGCGTGTGGAATTCTGTGTATATCATGTGGATTTCCTATTGCAATATGTGGAAATAGTTGTTATAATGTGGTATAAGTTGCAGATGTGTGGAAAAGGCAGGCAGGAAGGCCGTTGTTATATGAATACGGCACGGCCGGAGGAAGATAAGCAAGATAGGAGAAATGCAAATGTTTGCCACGGAGAGGCAACAGGAAATCATAGAGTTCATAAACGCCAAGGGCGCGGCCAAAATCGGAGAACTGACGGAGCGGTTTGGCGTGTCTGTGGAGACCATCCGCAGGGATCTGCTGGAGCTGGAAAAGCAGAACAGCCTCCGCCGTGTCCATGGCGGAGCCTTGCGGATTCCGCGCAGCGGGGAATATCTGGATCGGAAGGAGCGCAGCGGAAAGAACCAGGAGAAAAAGGCGGAGCTGGTGCGGTATGCGGCAGAGTTGATTTCCGAATCCGACATTCTCATGGTGGACTGCGGAAGCACGGCGGTGGAATTTGCGGGAATGCTGCGGGAGCGTTTTGAAAGGCTGACGATAATCACTAGCTGTCTGGACGTTTTCGATGCGCTGAAAAACAAAGAGAGCTTCGAACTGTACCTGTGCTCCGGGTTCTATATGGGCAGGGAGAACGCGTTTTACGGCTCCTGGGTGCTGGAGTCCCTGGAGCGGTTCCATGCGGACAAGGCCATCATCTGTCCGTCGGCGGTGTCCATCCAGTACGGGGTCATGGATTATGACCGGGAGTTGTGCACGATACAGAAGAAGATGATGGAGCAGGCGGGTGAGACGATATTCCTGGCAGACAGCGATAAATTCGAGAAGAGCGGCTTCCTGAAGATCGCGGATGTGCGGCAGGACTGCACATTGGTGACGGACTCCGGGCTTGAGGGGGAGATCTACAACCTGTACCTGGAAAACCAGATTCGGGTGCTGAGAGGGAAGAAAAGCTGAACGAAAAAAGGAAGGAAGATTGGGAGAACGATGAAAGAGGAAAAAGAAAGCCGTGGCGGGATGCTGATCGCTCTGTGCACGATATGCTATTTCATAAGCTATCTGACGAGGATCAATTACGGGGCGGTGCTCCTGGAAGTCGAAAGGGCGGAGGGCATCAGCAAGGTTGCGGCGTCCATGGCGGTGACGGGAAGCTTCATCACCTATGGGGCGGGGCAGCTGATCAGTGGCTGGCTAGGAGACCGCCTGAAGCCTGAGAAGATGATTCTGGCAGGGCTTTTGACCACGGCGGGCATGAACCTTCTCGTCCCCATCTTCACGGAGCCGGGAATGATTCTGGTCTTCTGGTGCATCAACGGGTTCGCCCAGGCCATGATCTGGCCGCCCATGGTACGAATCATGTCGGCGTGTCTGGACGGGGATACATATAAAAAGGCCGTAGTCCGGGTGACCTGGGGCTCGTCCGCGGGGACGATTGCCGTCTACCTGCTGGCACCTGCCTGCATTCGGTGGAAGGGGTGGAAAAGTCTGTTCTTCCTGTGCGCGGCAGGCGCCATATGCTTTGCGGTGGTCTGGATAAAAGGGGTTCCGGCAGCGATGAAGCGCGCGGGGGAGGCCCGGAACCGGGCGCGGGACGGCACAGGCAGTACTCCTCGGCCCACTATGGCAGGCACCGGCCGGCCAGGGCGTCTGCTCTCAAAGAGCGCTGTCCTGGTGCTGGTGATGCCGGCCATCGTCATGCAGGGTGTCTTGCGTGATGGCATCACCACCTGGATGCCCAGCTATGTGGCCGCGACGTTTTCGCTGGACAGTTCCTCGGCAATCTTAAGCGGAGTGGTGCTACCGATTTTTTCCATCGTCTGTCTGGAGATTACTTCCGTACTGAACCGGAAGCTCATCCGGAACGAACTGCTGTGCGCCGGAGTGGTCTTTTTGACGGGATTTTGCGGCAGCCTGCTCCTTGCTTTCCTGTCCTCTGTCCACGTATTGGTATCGGTAGGCCTTGCCGCCCTGGTCACTGGCTGCATGTACGGCGTGAACGTCATCCTGGTGAGCATGCTTCCCGCCTTTTTTCAGAAAAAGGGGAAGGTGAGCACCATTTCCGGGCTGTTGAATTCCTGCACCTATGTGGGAAGTGCGCTTTCCAGTTATGGAATCGCCTGGGTGGCGCAGGAGAAGGGCTGGCAGAGCGTGTTGTGGCTCTGGGCGCTGGTGGCATTCGTTGGGACGCTGCTTAGCCTTCTGTGTACCAGGCGGTGGAATGTGTTTAAGACAGATGCGTCATAAAAATCCCGCCCCAGGAGGCAAAACGGATATCCGCTGTCCGGGGCGGGATTTTTGATTCCATCCTTTCCTTGACGCATGTCGCCTAAGCCCCTATGGCAGAACAGGTCAGGTACAGATAGACCGCATATACGCACAGGAGCAGGATGCCCTGCCATTTCTGGAATTTCTGGAACACCATGGCGGGAATCACGGCGATGCATCCCACCAAAAGGCAGGCCGGAAGGTCGTACCTGGCGGAGGTGGCCGCGATGGGCAGCGCTTTCCCGGACACCAGAGAGCACAGGGGCAAGATTAATGTCAGGTCGATGATGTTCGCCCCCAGGATATTGCCCACGGAGAGCGAGGACTGCTTCTTGATGATGGCGGTGACGGTGGTGACCAGCTCCGGCAGGGAGGTCCCCACGGCGATGATGGTCACGCCGATGACCCGCTCCGGCACCCCCACCATGGCGGCCAGAGCGCTGCCGTTGTCCACCAGGAGATCCGCGCCCCAGACGATGCCCACGGCCCCCACCGCGAACTTCACCAGGTTCACGGCGATTTCCTTCTTCCCCTCGATTTTCCTGCGCCCTGCCGCATCCGCGCTGGCTTTCATGGAGCGCTTCGCGGAGCTCACGTTCTCCCACAGGAAGAAGAAAAAGATGACCATCATGGCGATGGTGATGGCAGTGCCCATCTCGCCCGCCACGCCGGACAGTACGATCAGGATGGAGGCGGCCAGCATCAGGACTGACTTCATGAGATAATCCGCCCGCTTGATGATGCCCGGCATGCAGATCAGGGAAATCGCCATGATCAGGCCGATGTTGGCGGTGACGCTGCCCACGGCGTTGCCGATGGCCATGTCCACGCTGCCCTTTGCCGCGGCCATGACGGAGACCAGCATCTCCGGCAGGGTAGTGGCCAGGCTGACGATCGTGGCCCCCACGATCAGCTTCGGGATGCCGCTGACCTCCGCAATCCAGGATGCCGCGTCCACGAAGAAGTCCCCGCCCTTTACGATGAATACGATTCCAACGAGAAACAAGAAGATTACCGTTGCCAATTCCATTTTTCCAACCTCTTTCTTTCGTATTTTGAGATTTGCCGGTACTTTTCCTTACAGAGAAAAGACCCATGCATAGCGCAGAAAACATCCTGCAGGACGAACCTGGCATTTTCCGCAGCTATGTATGAGTCTCGTTATTTAAGACAAGCCAGACCTAAAAGGCCGCGTTTGTTGACTTGCCACGCGAATCGCGCTGACTACTCCCTCATAAAGGCATTTCTATTTCTATCGTTCCTGTCAGTGTAGCACAGGACAGGATGGGTGTCAATAGCGGTTTGCTTTTTGTACGTTATTTGCCCGTTTTTGGCATGTTCCTTTCCGCGCAGATGTCGGGGAGGGACGGACTTGAGAAAACGTGAAAGCAATACTTGTAAAATGATATCACGAATACCGTTGCCCCCTAGAATTTTTTTCGGTAAGGCATCAGATGGAACATTGTGCTGCCGGAACAGGCATCTTAAAACCTAAAAATGTACATATTGACAATTCTGAGGTTAGTCAATATAATAAAATGCACAGCTTTCTCCGCGGAAAGCGGAAGATTCGAACAGAATCGGCCCAACAGCGCCCCTAATTTTGCCCAATGGAACAGGAGGAAAGACTTATGAGAAATGAACACGATGTGACCCTCGTCCCCGATGCCTTCGTCAAGGCAAACGGGAAAGCCTGGCGCTTCGATGAGGCGCACAGGCCCTGCATCAGGCTGTGCGGCGGAGAGGAAATTCTCTTCGAGAGCGCGGGCAGCATCACCCGGATGCCCCTAAAGACCGGCCTGGGCACAGGCGAGAGCGTCTGCTACAGGGAATTTGAGGGGTACGGGAAACTGGCTTTCGAGACACGCATCATCGTCAATGACACTACCGGCTTCGTGGACTGCACCTTCGTTCCCACCGATATGACAGAGCTGGCCAGGGAAGGAGATTCCGGGGTAAAGGAGGTCTGCTGGCCAGGCCCTCTCGTGGCGGACGAAGCCGGTTCTTACGCGGTGCTGAACACCATGCAGGGACAGCTTCTGCCCACGGACTGGCCGGAAGCGGTGGGAGAGAAGCTTCCCTTTGACGGACAGATGGGCTCCGAGTCGGCCTACATGCCCTGGTGGGGCGAGATTACGCCGCAGGGCGGGTACCTGTGCTATGTGAGGCAGAGCTGGGACAGCGCCTATACCGTAAACCATCCCGCAGGAGGCCCCACCCGGATATCCCTGCGCCATCTCCCTTCCATGGGAAAAATGGACTATGCCCGAACCGTCAGCTACTGCTTTGTGCCCGCGGGCAGCGATTACGTCACGCTCTGCAAGCTTTACCGGGAAATAGCCGATGAAGAGGGGCGTCCCCGCACCTTAAAGGAGAAGGCCGCCCAGAACCCCAATGTGGAAAAGCTCATCGGTTGCTGCGTCATGCATGTGGAGGGCAAGAGCCATGTGACGGAAGGCTCCGCCTATTATGACAAAGAAAATCCGGAAAAAAACGACAGGCTGGTGCCGTTCTCCCACTGGACCGAAAGGGTGAAGCGCCTGAAGGGACTGGGCGTGGACCAGCTCTACCTGCATCTGGACGGCTGGGGGCAGCCCGGATACGACAACCAGCACCCGGATTATCTGCCCCCCTGCAAAGAGGCCGGCGGGTGGGAGGGCCTGAAGGAGCTCTCGGACACCATGCAGGAGCTTGGTTATATGTTCGGCGTGCATGACCAGTATCGGGACTACTATCTGGACGCGCCTACCTATGACGCCGACAATGCGGCCATGAGCGCGGACGGTACCCTGTTCTCCCTGGCAAGATGGGCCGGAGGGCCCCAGAACTACCTCTGCGCGTCCCTTGCGCCGGACTATGTGCGTCGAAATTTTGAGCAGCTTTTTGCCGCGGGGATTCATTTGGAGGGCACCTATCTGGACGTGTTCACCTGTAACGAACTGGACGAATGCGTCAATCCCCACCATCCCATGACCCGCAGGGAGTGCATCGATGCCAGGAACCGGTGCTTTCACTATCTGACGGCCCACGGCGTGGCCCCTTCCTCGGAGGAGGTGAACGACTGGGCTGTGGGCGCGCAGGTATTCTGCCACTGGGCGCCCTACATAAAAGACTGTGCCATTCCCGTGCCTCTCTATAACCTGGTATACCACGACTGCGTAATCATACCATGGATGATGCCCGCCGGCGCCTGGGGCATTCCGGAGGGGACGACAGGCTTCCTTCATGCCCTGCTGAACGGTGGTATGGGCTATATGGGCGAATATCTGGAGGGCGGGGAACTGCGGGAAAACATCCGGCAATGGCAGGTGATTCGGGATCTTCAGAAACATGTAGCCATGGAGAAAATGATAAACCATGAGTTTCTGAACGAAGAACGGAGCATACAGCGCAGCACCTTTTCTGACGGAACCAAGGTAACCGTGAATTTCGCGGAGAATACCTATGAAATTACGTATCCCCACATTATGGAGCAAAAGAAGGAGGCAATATGAGCACTTTGACCACGACTACCTACACTATGCCCGCCGCATCCCTGGGGAAGGAGAATCCCCTGCCTGATTTGAAATCAGTAGCGGATGCCCACGCACAGATAGAGATTGACGAGGCCACCGTGAGCCCGGAGGAAGCCCGCTACATGGGCTGGGGGCGGGTGAACACCATCCTGCCCTACACCATTCAGGATGGCTATGACCGAATCCGCCGTGACCATGCTTTTAAAGCCTTTGTCCTGGAGAACGAATTCCTGAAGGCCACCTTCCTGCCGGAGCTTGGAGGAAGACTCTGGTCCCTTTACGATAAGGAGGCGGGGCGGGAGCTGCTGCATGTAAACCCTGTCTTCCAGCCCTGTAACCTGGCCCTGCGCAATGCCTGGATCTCCGGCGGCGTGGAGTGGAATATCGGCATCATAGGCCATACGCCTTTTACCGTGGATCACATGGCCTGCCAGGAGCTTGCCTTAAGCGATGGAACCCCTGTGCTGCGCATGTTCCAGTACGAGAGGGTGCGCCATCTCTTTTACAGATTGGAAGCTTTCCTGCCAGACGGTGCAAAAGAACTCTATGTCCGGATCCGCATCGACAACGCCACCGGGGAGGACACTGCCGTCTACTGGTGGAGCAATATGGCGGTAGACGAGGGAGAAGACGTACGCGTAGTGGTTCCGGCGGACAAGGCCTTCCGCTATGGCTACGGCGGCAAGCTGGCTAAGGTACCTGTGCCCTATATGACCGCCGAGGCCCATAAGCTGCGCGGAGAGGCAGCGCGTCTGGCAAGGGAGAACGGAGGGAAACTGGACTGGGATATCACCCGCACCACCACTCTGCCCCAGTCTATGGACTTTTTCTTCGATGTGCCGAAGGATGCCAGGCCCTTTATCGCCGCTCCGGGCAGAGACGGATACGGTATGTGCCAGACTTCCACAGGTGAATTGAGGGGACGGAAGCTGTTCGTCTGGGGCATGGGCACCGGAGGGCGGCACTGGCAGGAATTCCTGGCCCAAAAGGGCTGCGCTTATATCGAACTGCAGGCAGGCCTTGCCAAGACCCAGCTGGAGCACCTGCCCATGAAGGGTGGGGAGACGATCAGCTGGCTGGAATCCTATGGCGCCGTCCAGGCAGACCCGGCTGCGGTCCATGGGAAAGACTATGCTGCGGCGGTAGCTTCCGTAGCAGAAGCGTTGGAAGCGGCCAGGCCTGCCCATGTACTGGAGGAGCTGCATGATCGTCTGAAACGGGAGCTGGACGGTCAAAACGGCGCGGTACTCCATTCCGGAATGGGATTCGCCCGGGCGGAAATGGCGCTGCTGGGCAAGGGCTTCCATACGGCGGGGCTTTCCATGGATGCCATGAGGATGGGAGAGCAGGAGCAGCCCTGGATGGAGCTGGCTGTAGACGGCATCCTTCCCTGCCCGGAGCCGGATGCGGAGCCATTGAGCTACCAGACGGGTCCGGCCTGGGAGGCTGCGCTGGAGGCCTCGATTCAAAATGGCAGAAGCGACCACTGGTACGGACATTATCAGTTGGGGGTAATGTATGCCTCCGCCGGAAAAAATCAGGCCGCCGGAAAGGAATTCCGCCGTTCCCTGGAATGTGCCCGGAATCCATGGGCCCTTCGCTGTCTGGCGCTTCTGGAGGATAAGGGCGGTGATTCGGCTCGCGCGGCGGATCTTTTATGCGAAGCGGCAGAACGAAAACCCATCCGCCCTCTGGCCGTGGAAGCCCTGGAACTGCTGGCCAAAACGCGTCAGTACCAGCGCATGTACGGTTTTCTGGACAAACTGCCGGCCGAAGTGCGCGGTGAGGGGCGGATCAAGACTTTCGAGATTCTTGCGCTGCTGCGGACGAAACGCTACCAGGAGGCCCAGGCCCTGCTGATGAGCGACATCGTCCTGACAGATGTGCGGGAGGGCGATGTGCTGCTGACGGATTTGTGGTTCGAACTGATGGCCCGCAAGGAAAGGGGCGGCGCGGAGGAGGCTGACATGAACTGGGCACGGGAGAACTTAAAGCCTCCGAAGCACCTGGATTTCCGCATGGTGTGATGCAATTGCATAAACGATAATTTATCCCAAAAGCTCAACTGATATGTCATTTTGACAAGGTTGGGCTTTTTATTGTATGCCACAAAATGTATACCTTTTGGTTCTGCGAATCACATCTATTATTGAGGAGGTAACCCACATGGCAAAAGTCAATACGGCAAAAACCGCACCAAATGATTCCCGGACGCAGCTTCTGGTGTTCAGGGCATTGCTGGTCGTAGGAGCCCTGCTTCTGATTGGGGGCGGAGTCTGGTATGTCGCGATTACAGGCATCATAGGAATCAAGAAATGGGATTTTGGAAAGTACGGTTTGGCTCCGGCCGTCACGGCGGCAGCGGGCGCGGCGATATTGCTTTTTAACTTGGCCGCCTTCTTTTTCCATCCATGGTTCAGCGGGGCTTCCATGCAATTGAAGCATGACCTGAAGCGGGATAAATATCGCTATATCATGATCTTCCCCGGGCTTCTGGTGGTGTTCGTCTTCAGCTATATACCCATGTATGGCATTATCCTTGCGTTCAAGGATTTCAAAATCAAAAACGGAATCATCTTCTCCCAGTGGTGCGGCATGGACAATTTCGCCAGATTTTTCGGACGTTCCGTGGCAGGGGATGTTATCTGGAATACTTTGTTCATCGGCGTGACCCAGCTGCTCATTACGTTCCCGGTCCCCATTATCCTGGCCCTGCTGCTGAATGAGCTGCGAAGCAAGAAGTTCCGTGGCCTGATTCAGTCCACGATTTATCTTCCCCACTTTGTGAGCTGGGTCATTATGTATTCGCTGCTTTTTGCCCTGTTTTCCGTTACGAGCGGCGTGGTGAACAAAATAATGCTGTCTGCGGGACTCCAGCAGATCAATCTGTTGTCGGAGCCCAAAATGTTCTATGGCATGCTGTACGGTACCAGCATCTGGAAAGAAGCAGGGTGGGGCACCATCATCTATATGGCCGCCATTGCAGGCGTGGATGAGGAGATGCATGAAGCCGCATATCTGGATGGTGCCAACCGGTTTCAGAGATGTATTTACATTACCCTTCCCAGCATCGCTTTCGTGGTGACTACCATGCTGATTCTTAATGTGGGCTCAGTCATGGGCGCCAATTTTGACCAGATTATGAACCTGCGCACCGCCTCCACCCAGACTACAGTGGCACAGGTCATTGATACATATGTGTACGATATGGGCGTGGATAAGGGGCAGTATGATTTTGCTACCGCTATAGGCCTGTTCCAACAGGGAGTGAACTGTGTCCTGCTCTTCCTGAGCAACTTTGTGGTGAAGAAAATGTCCGGTGAGGGCTTCTTCTAGGAAATGTCGCAAGAGGGTTCCTGATTCTTTTTCAGCAGCATCTTTTCAGACCATAGAACATATTAGGAGGTGCCAGGCATGGCAGATAAGAAAGCAAAGATGGCAAAACCGAAAACCAAAGTGAAGCATTCTCTGGGCTCCAGAATTTTTGATGTCTGCAATGTAGCGTTTTTCGTTATAATAGCCCTGATTATGCTGTTTCCGTTCTGGAATATTATTGTGATTTCCCTCACCAGCAATGGGGAATTCATGAGCAAGCCCTTTATCCTGTTTCCTGAAGCGCCGACTCTGGAAGCGTATAAGTATATTTTTTCCACGCCGCTGTTTCCCCGATCCTATGGCATTACCTTAATCATTACAATATCGGGTACCTTTCTGTCTACATTGGTTACATCTATGTTGGCATATGGGCTTTCCAAAAGCACCATACGGGGATACAAGTTTTTCATGATTTATCTGCTGATAACCATGTTCTTCTCCGGGGGCCTGATTCCTTCCTATTATAATATCACGAAGACGCTGAATCTGTCCAATAACCTGTTGGCGCTGATTCTGCCCGGGTCGGTGAGCGTGTTCAACTTTATCGTAATCAGATCCTTTTTTAAGCAGCTGCCGGTTTCCCTGGAAGAGTCGGCCAAGATAGACGGAGCCAATGATTTTGTCATCCTGTTCAAGATTATCTATCCGCTCTCCATCCCGGCGCTGGCCACCATCGCCATGTTCGTGGCGGTCGGTCTGTGGAACAGCTGGTTCTCGGCACAGCTGTATATGAGGAATGAGAAGCTCTATCCTCTGCAGCTGATTATCCGCAACTACGTGGTTCGCTCCGCAAAGCCTGCGGATATGCAGAATATGGAAGGGCTGCGCGATGCAGCGGGCAAAAGGCTCTATCTGAATGAGACGGGCGTAAAGATGGCCTGTGCCATCGCATCTACACTGCCGCTGTTGGTGATTTATCCTTTCATTCAGAAATACTTTGAAAAGGGCGTTACCCTGGGGGCGGTGAAGGGATGATTTATACTGCCTAACGATTTCACTTGCCGTGAAACCAGACTGCATAACGCTGACTGGTTCAATCGCATGATTACATTAGGCAGTATTCAGCGTTATGCAGTATAAGATTGTTCGGCTGAATGGCTTGAATGATAAATACATATTTTAAAGGAGGACTTATGAAAAGAAAACTTATTTCTACGTTACTGGCCATGAGCATGGTGCTCGGCATGGCAGCCTGCGGCAACAATGATGAACCTGCGTCAAACAGTGCGGATGGCTCTGCTTCCGAGGAAGAGAGCCAGGAGAGCACCCCGGCAGATGATGGCGGGGAAGAGTCCCAGTCTGCAGAGGACGAAGGCGAAGACGCTGAAGAATCGGCACAGAAAGGGGGCTTTGAGGATGTGATCACGATAGTCGCGGACAGCGATGGAGACCCTTTCTCATGGGATCCTACCTCTGACAAGATGGCGAAGTACATTGAAGAGAATTTCGGGATTGCCTTCCAGCAGAGCGAGACCAACTATTATAATAATGACTTCTCTGTCCTACAGCTGGCGGCAACCGATGGTGCGCTGCCCAAGGTATTCGCGGCGGATATCCTCTATTATCCGGAGGAGATCACGCAGTTTATCCCGGAGGAATTCGTAGCGGAGATTCCTGAAAGCCTGCTGGAAAAGTATCCTCTGACCAAGGCTTTGCTGGAAAACGATGCGGTGTCGCAGACTGTCCGCGGAATGTATGACGGGTATTATTTCCTTCCCAAGCCCGACTCGGCGGACCCCAATATCTACAAGGCAGAGCGCAAGGGCATTTTCATCCGCACTGACTGGCTGGAGAAGCTGAATCTGGAGGTTCCGACTACCTGGGAAGAGTTCTACAATGTGGCGCATGCGTTTACCCATGATGATCCTGACGGCAATGGTGTGGACGATACCTTTGGCCTGACAGGCGATGGCATGGGCACTCTGCGCTATTTCTTCTCCAGCACGGGAATCTCCAACCGTTACTGGAACAGGGATGCGGACGGCAACTGGTTCTTTGGCGCTATGGATGACAGCAATATCGAAATCCTGGAGTGGCTGCGCAAAATGTATGAGGACGGCTCCATTGATCCTGATTTCGGCGGCATCAAGTGGGAAGACGGTCTGAAGACATTTTCTTCCAACAGGGCCGGAATGTGTCTGCGCAATGCCGACGCTGACTGGATCAACGGCGTGGCTGTCAAGTATTATGGTGCTGCCAACGAGGGTATCAATCCTTTTGACCGTCTGGGACTGATTCCGGCATTAGCACTTAAGGATGGCGACACTCCCCGCATGGATGGCTATACGAGCTGTATGGTGGCTACCATGTTCTCCGAAGACATTACCGAGGAGGAAATGGATCGTTTCCTGAATTTCTATGAGTACTTGCTGTCTGATGAAGGCAAGTATATGCGTATGGGCTTCGAGGGCGAGGACTGGGAGCGCGATGCTGACGGCAATATCAAGCTGATTCGCGATGAGAATGGCAACTCCACTGCAATGTCAGTGAAATATCCCTGCTCTACAGTGACACATTGGCCCAGCTGGGGATTCGAACTTGCCGCTTATGAGAATGTGGAGTATTTCGATGAGTACAATGATGAGACCAAGGCCCTGAATGCAGAGGCATGTGCTATCCGTAACCAGGATCCTGTATGGCCGGAGATTGGCCCCATGCTGATTGATGACACGGTAGTGACCGATATCACTTCCTTCGCATTCGGTTCAGAGTACTGGCAGATCATCACGGGTACGGAGCCTGTGGCCGATATGTTCGCTGATATGAAGCAGCGCGCTATCGACAGCGGATACAATGACGCTGTGGAAGCTATTGCTCAGTATGCTCAGCAGTATGGCTGGTAAATCGAGGAATCGTATTTTATAGGAGCTCCGCTCTCTGTCACGCTGTTTTGGCAGGGAGCGGGGCTTTTTTGCGGATTTCGGATAATGTTGACGGAATTATATTAAAAATAGAATTATAAACCATTCACACTGCCTCTTCGTGGATCTGTTCTACGAGGACGAGTCCGCGTAGAAGAACCTGTAGAGCCTGTACAATGTGCTGTATGGTGCGGCATATCAGGTTGAGAAGAATACCTACAGTGACAGCCAGTTCATGAAAGACTATCTGGAAAAGGAAGAGGCGCACCAGGAGCAGGCAACTGTCGTAGCTGACGGTGCGTACTCAGGAAAAACCAATGAAGGGCTGGCAGCAGGAAAGAACGTGGAGCTGGTGACAACAAACACAAAACGGCGTGCCGAACAGCAGAAATACCGGGGGACAGAGGAATTTAAAGAGCTGTCCAATTTCCGAAACGGAGTAGAGGCTATCCCCTCCATACTGCGCAGGAAATACCGTGTTGACCATATGCCGGTGCGCGGACTGATCTGGAGCAGAGTGTTCTTTGGATGTAAAATTGGTGCCCTGAACTTCGGAAAGTGCTGCAAATATATGCAGGGCTGTAAAAGCCATGCTCCAAATACGGTAATGGCATAAAAGAGCAGGGAGGCAGGTAGTGTATAAAGGCAAAATCATCTGTATAAATCTGGCTTTCTCAGAAATATCGCAAACATATGGCATGGCTTCCATTTTTCTGCATGGCAAACAAGCCTCCCAGAAGGAAGCCTTCGAAGCCATATGATGCCCGACGAATCAGTTCCGCAGTGGAATGGCTTTATGGTGTGATACGATACGTCCCCCGCAGTGCCTGCACTTACAGATATCCACGCCCCAGAGCTGCTTTATGATTTCAGGCCCGGTCTTGTCTTTCAGTTGTGAAAGGTAGGCCCTGCAGCCCAGCAGGTTCCGGCACAGGGTGATGAGCTTCTTCTTATTACGGGAAGCCAGGATTCCGTAATGCCGGATACGGACAAAGCGCTTCGGCATCAGCTCATGGAATGTGCAATGGTTCCGGTATTTTTCGGATGTCCCGCCAAACACAAGGCGGCCGTCCTGCCAGAGCCTCTTCAATTCCGCCATGTACTTGCCGCGGAGCTTCCGGGACACAACATGGACGGGGAGGAAAAAACCGTCCCTTTTCCCTTTCCAGTGGTTCTGCGCATCAAGCCCTCCGCCCAGCACGATGGCATGGATATGGGGGTGGAAGTTTATTTCAGACTCCCGGGCATGGAGGATGCAGAGGTAACCAATCTTTGCACCCAGGTATTTGGGGTCTGCACAAAACTCGTCAAGAGTGCCGGAAGCAGCATGATAGAGCGCATCATACAAGAGCTTCTGGTTGCTGCAGATTATGGGGTTTAGTTCAGCCGGGCTGCCTGGACAGGACGGTGTGGAGCTTATGGTCGATACACACATGCGGGGCGTCCTGACATCAGCCCAGAGGATATGCAGGACGTTCCTGTAAAAGAAACGGATGGCTGAATTGTAAAGGTTGAGTGTGGTGGCCTTGAGTCCTTCTTCCTTCTTTGCAAGAAGGAAGTCTCGGACATCCTGGCAGGAAAGTTCCTGCGGGTCTTCGCCCACATAGTTCATATAGTTCAGAAAATAGGATGCATAGTTTCTATAACAGAGAACAGAACGGTTCTTAAGGTTCCTGATTTTTGCTTCTTCTTCGAGAGGCAGCATATATTTTTCGTTCATATCGGTTCCTCCATAAAATCAGACAGTCAGCAGTTACGGAATATCTTTTTATGGAGAGGCATTTGCAAAATAAAAGTGCTTGCCAATACAGCAGGAGGGTGTTATTCTTATCATAAGCAGTGGTCAGGGATATGCCCGTATTCGAAGTATGTTTTGGTCGCACTTAAACAATACTATCTTGGGACGTTCCTGTCCACTGTTTTTAGGAAAAGAAAAGCTGCGCCATAGCCTTGGCCAGCCATCGCGCAGCGATTTTGTTCAATCGGAATTTAGGAGGATGAAGTGTATGGAAGAAACGATAGATAAAATAGTAAATATGCTGAATGAGAGAAAGTACACCTTAAAGGATATCAAAGAATTGGAAAAAGGGGAATTGCCCCATCTTGCCGAGCCGACTGTGAAGAAAGTAGTGGATTTGCTTGCAGAAAGAAAGTGCAGTGAAGTCTTTGAGATTGTCGAGATGGCATCATGGCCAGTTGACCCTAATACGGAAGAAATGTCAACATGGTCAGTTGAGGATTTACAGGAAGCGGTGGAGGGTTTTCTGGAACTGAATGAACTGCCCTATATGGATAAATTTGGTGTTCCCTGTGATTTTCATCCGCAGTATGAGTATCATTAGCTTTCTTGCATTTTATATAGGGATGGCAGCGAATCAGGTGAACATGCCCTAAAGGACTAATTTGTGTCGCTTGCATGTCTATTTGGAGAGGTTGCGAGATATTTGATTTAGTATAGAGTATAGAAAAAATATATATAAGTTATAAGTATGAAAGCCTTGTAAAACCTGTAGGGTGCAAAAGGGCATAGAATCCCCCTCCCCACGAGGATGTAAGGGCTGCTTGACAGAACTGTCAGGCCATACTATGATGGAAACAAGAAGAAAGGAGACGGTGGGGCGATGGGTACTGAGAACCGTGAACACAAGGACAGCCTTTTCGTGGATCTGTTCTACGAGGACGAGTCCGCGAAGAAGAATCTGCTGAGCTTGTACAATGCACTGCATGATACGGCATATCAGGATGAAAGCATCATCCGGAAGGTAAGGGTCGGGGATGTGCTGTACAAGAATTTCAAGAATGACATCTCCTTTGAGGTGGAAGGCAGGGTGCTGGTGCTGGGGGAGCACCAGAGCACCGTGAATCCCAATATGCCCCTGCGCTGCCTGATGTACGTGGGGAGGGCCTATGAGCAGCTGGTGGAGAAAAAGGCCCGGTACAGGACGATGCAGGTAAAGATACCGACTCCGGAGTTCTATACATTTTATAATGGGACGGAGGAGTTCCCGCAGGAGCAGGAGCTGAGGCTGTCTGATGCCTTTCTGGATGCTCCTGGCGGAAACTCCGCGGAGCTGACCGTAAAGGTCATAAACATCAATTCCCACAAGGCGCATATCATCCTGGAGAAATGTGGGATATTAAGAGAATACAGCCTGTTCGTGGATAAGGTGAGGAAGAACTCGATAGAAGAAGATGCGATAAAAAAGGCAATCAATGAGTGTATCCAGCAGGGAATCCTGTCGGACTATCTGAAACGGAAAGGGAGCGAGGTGACGAATATGCTGATAGCGGAATACGACTATGAGGAAGATATCCAGGTAAAGCAGCAGGAGGCGATGCAGAAAGGCTGGGAAAAGGGCCTGGAAAAGGGTCTGATTCTATCGGCGCAGATATTCAAGGCAATACAGCGCAATCCCGGCTTTGCGGACAAACAGATTGCGGAGACCGTAGGCTGCAGTCCCGATGATGTGGAGAGCGCCAGGAAAGCATTTGGGCTATAAGTCGTGTAAGCGAGGCCTGACAGTTTTTGGAAATGAATACCGCATGGGGAGACGCTGTTTTCCCCTCTGCGGTATTTTTTTATCTTCGGAATGCAATGAGGACATATTTTTTATGGCTATTTTAGTAAAAGAAATGGACAAATATGTGCGATTGATGTAATCTGGAGACAGGAGGCCATGGCAGCGGTAATGACATGGCGCTGAAAATCACAGGAAAGGAAATACAGAGTATGGATTTTTCAAGAAAGTTCGTCAGCGAGTGCAGAGAGCATTCCACCTACCTGAAGCATGTGGCGGCCCCGCTCTTCCGGAAGAGCTTCACGCTGTCCGGGGCAAAGGCGCAGGGGGAGATTGTCCTCTGCGGCCTGGGCTTCTACGACCTGTTCGTGAACGGCCAAAAGATCACGAAAGGCTTCCTGGCCCCCTATATCTCCAACACGGACCACATCACCTACTATGACAGGTATGACCTGACTCCCTATCTGCGCCAGGGCGAGAACGTCATCGGCATCATGCTGGGGGACGGGTTCCAGAACGCGAAGACAAGAGTGTGGGACTTCATGGACAATGTGTTCAACGCCGCGCCCAAGCTTGCGCTGAGCGTTTCGCTTAAGGACGAGGCGGAGGAGCTGCGCTTCGATGCCACGGACTTCCGGTGCAGGAAAGGCCCCGTCTGGTTCAACGACCTGCGCTCCGGCGTGTTCTATGACAGGCGGCAGGAGCCTGCGGGCTGGACGGAGCCGGGGTTCGTGGAGGATGGGGAGTGGCATGGGCCAATCGCGGTGGAGCGTCCCCGGGGGGAGGCCAGGCTGTGCAATGCGGACAATATCGTCGTCACAAAGGAAATCGCCCCGGTAAAGATCTGTCCCGGTGAGATGGCGTCCTACGAGCCCAGGCCGGATGTCTATGACGGCCTGTTCGGGCAGGATACCCCGGAGAAAGCGCCGCAGCGGAGCGGAGGATATATCTATGACTTCGGCGAGAACAACGCAGGCATCTTCCGCCTGAAAATCAAAGGCACGCCCGGGCAGCGCATAGACATCCAGTGCAGCGAGGAGCTGCTGGACGGGAAAATGGACTACAACAACATCAATTTCTATCCGGACGGCTACGCCCAGCGCGACATCTATATCCTGGGCAGCGAGGAAGAGGAAGTCTTCGAGCCCATGTTCACATACCACGGCTTCCGCTACCTCTACGTGTCCGGCATCACGAAGGAGCAGGCCACAGAGGGTCTCCTGACCTACCTGGTCATGAGCTCTGACCTAAAGGAGCGTGGGAGCTTTGCCTGCTCCGACGAGACGGCCAACAAGATATGCGAGATAGGACGGCGCAGCGACCTGTCCAATTTCTACTACTTCCCCACGGACTGCCCCCACAGGGAGAAGAACGGCTGGACCGGGGACGCGGCGGCTTCCGCGGAGCATGTCATGATGACACTGGGAGCGGAGGAAAGCTACAGGGAGTGGCTGAACAATATCCGGCTCTCCCAGCACCCGGACGGGATGCTGCCCGGCATCGTGCCCACGGACACCTGGGGCTACGAGTGGGGGAACGGCCCGGCCTGGGACCGCGTCCTGTTCGAGCTCCCTTACCGCGTCTATCAGTACAGAGGGGATACGGAAATCATCCGGGAGAACGCCCATGCCATGCTGCGCTATCTGGAGTACATCAGCCGACGCAGGGACGAAAAGGGCATCGTGGCCGTGGGCCTGGGCGACTGGGTGCCGGTGGACAGGGGTGCCGGAGACTACGAGGTTCCCCTGGGCTTTACGGATACGGTGATGGTGTACGACATGTGCCGCAAGGGCCGGGAGATGTTCGAGGCCGTGGGACTGGGGCTCCACGGGGCTTTCGCCAGGCAGCTGGGGAAGGAAGTGCTGGAGGCGATTCGCAGCCGGTACATCGACTTCGGCACCATGACCGTAAAGGGGGCTTGCCAGACCGGCCAGGCCCTGGCAATCCACCACGATATCTTCACCGACGGGGAGAAGCCGGAGGCGTTCCGCAGGCTGGTGGAGATCGTGCACCGGGACGGGGACAAGGTGACATGCGGCTTCCTGGGCCTGCGGGTAATCTACCATGTGCTGGCCCGGTTCGGGGAGGCAGAGCTGGCCTACCGGATGGTCACAGGCAGGGAATACCCTTCCTACGGATACTTCATAGAGCGTGGCGACACCACGGTGCCGGAGCAGTTCCTTCCGGATGGGAAGAGGCGCATGAGCTCCCAGAACCATCATTTCCTGGCCGATGTGTCCCAGTGGTACATCCGCTATCCCGGCGGCATCAACGTGAGAAGCAGCAGGGAGGTGTCCATACGCCCGAAGTTCATAGAGAGCCTGACCTTTGCGAAGGCCCGCCATGTGCTGCCGGAGGGAGAGGTGGCGGTGGCCTGGAGGCGGGAGGCCGACAGGATACTTCTGGAAGTGGCCTGCCCGGACAGCGTGTCCTGCGAGATTCTGCTGGAGGATGGCTGGTGGTTCCGGGAGGAGAGGAAAGCCTATCTGGAAAAAGGCGCGGGGCGCTACGAAATCGTCTGGAAGACGGCTTCCGCGCAGTGATAGAAAAAAGACATTTCATAAGGAAATACAAAAGCCCCGCTCCATAGCGCCGTAAGCGCCAGGGGGCGGAGCTTGCCTGTAAAAAGAACCAGTGGGCTGACCCGGCTCGGCAGAAGCTCATGGCGGGGCAGTCCTTCGTGGGGAAAAATCCTCAATATTCCGTAGTATACACCGAAATACCGCTGCTCTCCGGCAGGTTCTCCAGGATGGTGTTCTGCCCGCACCACACCGCCTGGAAATCGTTCAAACCCTCCAGGGGCTTTAAGCTGGTGACATTGTTGTCCGTGATGTTCAGGTACTGGAGCTTTGGCAGGCCCGCCACGAATTCGATGCTGTCTATTCCAGTGGACTCCAGATGCAGCTCCGTCAGGTTCGGAAAATGGCTGAACATGTCGTAGTGCTCCGACAGCTTCACCCTGTCCCCGTTATTGTAGGTGGGGTCATGGAGGATGGAGATGTCGTTCATGGACAGGATTTCCAGGGTCTCGTTGGTGGGGATGGCGGCGAAGTCCATGCCTACCTGGCAGTCGTCCAGATACAGATACTGCAATGTAGGGATGCCGAATATCTCCTCCACATTTCCGAAGACGGACGTGCCGTCAAGGCTCAGTAAGGTCAGCTTCGGCAGATGGGTCAGGGGCTCCAGGGAGCTGGTATAGGAGGAGAAATCATTGATGTACAGCACCTGGATCTCCGGCAGGGAGGCGAATATATCCAGGGAATCCCCGCTGCAGTCCTCCAGGGAGAGGTAGGCCAGGCCCACCGCGTCCTTTACGGGGGACACGTCGCGCACGCCCTTCAGCGCCAGGGTCTGGAGGTCCGTCAGGCCGGCAAAGGAGGGCATGATGCCATTGTAGTTTCCGCTCATCTCCAGGGCCAGCTCCTTTAACAGCGTCAAACCGCCAATGACGGAATAGTCCGTGGTGTTATAGGAGCCGTCCAGGTACAGATACAGGTACTCCAGCTGCGGGCAGTCCCCCAGGGCGTCCACGCTGGATATCTGGGTGCTCTCTATGGTCAGGTTGGTCAGCGCCGGCATGTTCCTGACGAAATCGATGCTCTTGAGCTGGTCGGACTCGATGCTCAGCTCCTCCAGGCAGGGCAGGGACATCAGCGGGGAGAAGTCCGTGAGCCTGTCGCACCCAGACAGGGCCAGGCCCAGCAGGTCGGGGAACTGCTCCAGGGCGGAGATGTCCTCCAGCCCCGCATAGTCCGCCTTCAGGTACATGAGGTTGGGGAAAGCGTCCAGCCCCGACAGGCTGGAGGCAAGGAAGGAATCGTATACGCCCAGCTCCGTGATGGATTCCGGATGGGGGACGATGGAGGCCATCTCGGTGATGCTGTTCTCGGCGTAAAGGCCGGTGAGGGATTCCAGGCCCCTCAAATCCCCTTTCGAAAGGGAATCATCGATGGAAATCCACTCCAGCCCGGTAAAGCAGGACAGGTCGGAGAGCTCCAGCCCCGCGTCGGTCTCATAGGTGGCGGTATCGGCCTCGCCGCCGTTCAGTTGAAAGGTGATGCTCCTCTCGTCACGATCGATCTGCAGCGCGGTGAGGCTGGCGAGCTCCTCCGCCGTGATGGTGTCGCAGGGTTTGTCCCAGATGTATTCCGCCACGGAACGGAAGAAGCTGGACTGGGGGGTTATGGGACCGGAGCCGACAGCTTCTCTGGTGGGCGCGTCCGTCTCCTTCGAAGCCTGGGAGGAGCTGGCCCGGGCATTGGAGCTGGCGTAGCTGTCGGCCCTGCTGTCCGGGTGCGGGAACATGTCCTGAAAGAAGCCGGATTTGAACATGACGATAAGGGCGAACAGGGCCACGCAGACGACGCCCGCCAGCACCCCTACCACAATCGCTACGGTGGGATTGTGCTCCGAGGGCCTCCCGGAGGAGGAAGGGCCGGAGACGGTGGAGCTCCCGGAATAGCCGGACTGTCCGGAGGAGACGTAGCGGTCGCTGCGGTTTCCCGATGTAGTGGTGCTGTTTTTGGGAAAGGACGCGCCGCGGGAGGCGCTCTGCTGTGCCGTGCCCGAGGAGGCGTTCTGCTCCTCTGTACCTCTGACATAATAGCCGCACTCCTTGCAAGTCATCCTCCCGTTCATCATTTTCAGTTTGGTGCCGCACATGGGGCACTTTGTTATTTCGTTTGCCATTTGAAATGAACCCTCGTTTCTATGTAATATACTGTATAACGCTGAATACTGCCTAATGTAATCATGCGATTGAACCAATCAGTGTTATGCAGTCTGGTTTCACGGCAAGTGAAATCGTTAAGCAGTATAAATCATTTTAAATCCGCCAGTCGCAGGAGCCTTCCAGAATAGCGCAGAAGCGCTCCAGCCCTTCCCTGTCTTCTGGGGTAAAACGTCCGTATAAGGGGCTGTCGATATCCAGCACAGCCGTCAGCCTTCCGGCATGGTGGACAGGGACTACGATTTCCGAGCGGGAGGCGGCATCACAGGCGATGTGCCCGGCAAAGGCATGTACATCTGGGACTACAATCGTAGTATCATTTGCCGCCGCAGTCCCGCATACCCCCTTTCCGAGGGCGATGCGGACGCAGGCGGGCTTGCCCTGAAAGGGCCCCAGCACCAGCTGGCCCTCCCGCGTCAGATAGAAGCCGGCCCAGTTGATGCCGCTTAAGCTCATATACAGCAGGGCGGAGGCATTGGCCAGGTTCGCGATGGTGTCACGTTCGGTCCGAATCATGGAAGCAAGCTGTTCCTGGAGCAGGGTATAGTCAGTCATGTTCTGTATCCTCCACGGTAATCTTGACCCGCATCTTTTCCGGCATCAGGCCGTCATCCACTGCGAAGACAATGCCGTAATCACCCTTCTGTCCGCTGGTGGGCGTCCAGAGGAACTCCATGCCGGCCAGGTCCAGATGCGCGCCCTCCGGCAGGTTCTCACAGGCTATCTGCAGGGGCGAGGCCACGCCTTTCACGCTGTAATTGGGCAGCAGGACCTGGCCGTTGTACAGTCTCGTGCCGGTGGCCTCTTCGGACACGTCGCTGGCGGGGTTGCGCACGGATAAATGGATGCGGCAAAGCTCTCCGGCCTGGATTCGGACAGGTGCCACCGGCTGGATATAGGGCCGGTATACAGTCAGGGGAAGGGGATAGATATCGGTCTCCACCTCATAATGATATCCGGTCTCCTGACAGGGTGCTGTGGGCAGGGGATAGAGGCTGTCCTGGGGAGTGCCGGGGGCAGGGGCATGGATTTCCACATGCTTGACGCAATCGGACTTCCCGTGGAGCGTCCTGGGCTGGCCGTCCTTTGTGCCGTCCCACAGAATCAATGGCCTGTGGATTTCCAGCCCTGTGACTTCGGTAGTGAAATAGGGCTGCTCCGGTACGTCCTCCGCATTGGTGTGCCGCCTGTAATGATCCGTGACGGCGGCAATCGGGGCAATGTCCCGGGCACAGTGGGCTTCCAGCCCGTCCACACAGACATCCTTCACGTCATCAAAGACGCAGACATGCCTGCCGTCGGGCACCTTGCAGGAAAAACGGATATTCCGCAGGGTCAGGCCGTCCACATGCTTGGCAAACAGGCCGTAGGCTGGCAGGATGCCCCAGGCGCTGGGCTCCGGATAGGCCCCCGGCAGCTCGGGTACGTTATAGGGATCCCCCCGCCAGCAGTTCTCCCGGGCATCCCAGTCCGCCCGGGGCAGGAGGCCTTCGCCTCTGGCAAAGAAAGTGTTCACCAGCCAGGGCAGATTCTGGACCCGTTCTTTCGTGTGGAACTGAGAGAATTTCCACTCTGTGTTCAGCTGCCTCTGCTCCACGGCATGCTCCATGCTCAGCCCGCCTCTGTACTCCACGGAGATATTCTCCAGGACGATATTTTTTATATGGGAATCCGTCAGCCCCATCAGCAGGATGGGATAGCGGGGATCCGCGTTGGTGATGGTGACATTGCGGATCAATACATTGCTCACGGTGGCCATGGTGGCGGATCCGATGGCATTGGCATATAAGGGCAGGTCGGTATCCTTCAGCTCTCTGGAGAAATCGGCCACATAAGCGCCGTGGGCCTCCGGATGTAGAACGCCGTGATTCTGGCGGGAGCTTCCCTGGCTGGAGGTGTTCTTCTGGGCATAGCTTTCGGACTGCCAGACCTTGAGATAGCAATGCCCGTCAATCTCCTCGTAATTGGCCGGATTGCACTCCACCGGATTGTGGGGATCCACGAATAACTTCTCGGAATCTCAATGAATGAGATTCCAGCCGAAGATTGACAACGGAATATCGTGCACGAAAAGAAATTAGAGAAAAATGGACATAAACATTGGACATAGCGGGTACTATGCCTTGAAAAATCTTATGGAATCGCTTAAGATATCATTATTAGGCGGCTAAACCTAAGAATGATTCTTGAAATGCCTCAGTCGAGGGCATTTCCCAGGCATCAAGATGTTGTAGCATCATGATGCCGTAGAGGCGGCAGTACCACATCTTCGTCGAGCGGTGCCTGCCGTCTTCTAATTTATAGTCCTCTTTCTCACGCTTGTTGGAGCGCTCCACGGAAGTCCTTCTGTCATATTCCTTTTCCCATGCTTTAGAGTCCCTTGGCGGTATGTTGAACAACCTTGGATTGTCATCGGTAAAGATGTGTACGGTTCTTCCATATTTCGCCGGTGAACAGGGGTGTTCACAGAAGCAGCCACGTTTCCGGTTTGATTTCGGGCACCGGTATTTTGCCCGGTGTTTGGCAGCTTCATATCCATCTTTATGCATACGTAAGCCCAACTTACAGACAGGGACACCATCATCATCGATTGTGAAATCGTCCTTATAGGTAAAATGCCCGGTATGTCCGGGATTGAGGTCGATAAACGGTGTGATATGTTCCCGTCTGCAGTATTCATAAACAGCGTAAGCGTCGTGTGCGGAATCCAGAAGGAGCTTTTCAATGCGGAATTCCGGAAGATACGCTTTCATGGTGAAAAAGGAATGCAGGAAGGAAAGCATGTCATGCCGGGAGGCCCGCTCTAAAAGCGGAAACACAGGGAGGTCGCTGAAGGAATCGGAAGCCACATACATGTAGAGGTGGTAGCCGAAGAAATAACATTCCCGGTGGGAGTCCCATCCCCAGTTGCAGTCGGGCTGGGAATAATGGCGTTTACAGTTACAGGAAGAACAGCCTTTCTCCTTACAATCGCAGATGCGCTTTTTGCGCTGCTGTGCGGCAGTACGGACAGGGGTGCCGTCACCGGCAAGAGCCAGGTGCCGGGGATTAACCAGCCCCCTGTGGATGGACTGGTCCAGGAACTGCTGCTGATAAAGCCGGAAAATGAGGAAAAAGGGATTCTCAGGCTTTAAATGCCAGCGTTCCAGCAGGGGAAGAAGTTTTGAAGCAGTGCTGGAAGAATCGCAGGGAGTCTTATCCCCTTTCTTCTTCCCCCTGGGAGTTTTCTTCATTTTAGGGAACCGGTCTTTCGGGGAAAGGTTGTTGGAGTCATCCTGCCAGATGCGGGAAAAGAAATCATAAAAAGTACCGACACCAGGGGTATCGCCGAAAGAGAACCCGCTGAGGATGGCATAAAGGGGAGTTTCCTTAAGCATGCGGCACCAGACAGTGATGGAAGTAACTTTCAGTTTCAAAGCAAGCAGATAGGAGCGCAGCATGCAGGAAGGGAGCCTTGGTTCCGGGCCAAAAACAGAATAGCATTCCCGCATGACAGAATCCGTCTTGGAAAGATCGAGAAACCAGAACTGCACGATATAATCCCAGGTGCTTTTGGGAAGCACAAAGGGATCCGGGTAAAATTTAAGGAACTGGGATACGAAAGTATCCTGAAAGGCGGCATGACCGCCAGGGTTATAAGGTAACATCAAAAATCGCCTCCAATCAAAAAATGTACTTATTGATCAAGGGGCGCGAAGCGCCGCATTTTTTGACTGGTTTGTCAAGTGTTTTAGAGAAAAAAGTGGGTGATTTTTGAAAAATAGGTTCTGAAAGCCCCATGAAATAAGGGTTGAAGATTCCGAGAAGTTAT
>CAJUFO010000040.1:21820-39671 GCA_910585615.1 uncultured Acetatifactor sp. | reverse complement strand
GGAAAAGTTTGTTGCGATGCAAGCATCGGGGAATGTACCCTCCTGGGATTCAATCCTTAATATGCACTACTTCAATAAGTCTTTTGGCCTAGATTCTGAAAATCTGGTATAATGAATGGGGGATTCCCATGATACCAAAGCGGAGGTGGCCTATGATACAGATATGCCGGAAAGATAAGGAAAAGGTTTATGAGGCGATACGCAAAGGAAAAATAGATGCAGCAGAAATGTCATTCCCCAATCTGATTGACGACATCATCCTTACGATGAAAAAACATAAGCTCACTGAACACCTTGCACAGGCCCTGCCTGACAAGCGCAGGGATAACAGCCATATCCCTTTCGACATCCTGCTGTGCCTTGCTGTCGCAGCCAAGCTCAAACGCAAGACCAGCCTTACGGATGTCCCTTTCGCAGTGACCGAAGCAGAGCTCCTGGCAGAACTGGGCTGAAACCTTTGGGACAATGAGAGGGATGCGGATGAGGGGCTTTTTTCGGAAAGCGTCATGCGCAAGCTCCTGGCGAAGTACAGCAGCGGGGAATGGATCTCTTTCTATAACGACTATGTCCAGGAACATCTGATGAAGGAGCTGGATGTGCAGCCATGCATCCATATACTGGACTGTACCAAAGTCCTTGTCAACCTGGACAATGAAAACTATGAAAATTCTTCAGTGGTAAAGATAGACGGGGAGGCCATGCGCGGATATAAGCTCGGCGTCCTCAGGGGCGTCCTGGATGATTCAGGGATAGTGGAGGAGGCCGTGTTCGGCACACTGAAGACCCATGACATGGCGCAGTGCAGGGAGATGCTCAAGAGCACTTCCTGCTTCCACGAAAACGACATACCGATCAACGACAGGGGATTCCTGTCACGGGAAATGATGAACTTTTTAAAGACTGTCCGCAGGGTGGACACCTACATCCCTGCCCGGGAGAACATGTCCATCTACCAGGATGCCGTGAAGCTGGCCGCCACCAGCGGGAAATGGCAGAAGCACCCCAACCGGAAGAGGAAGGACCAGGAAATCCAGCTGGTGACGCACCTGGGGCCGTTATGGGAAAGCGACGAGCCGCAAAAGGATGTCCCGGTCAACGCCTGTGTCGTGCATGACAAAAAGACAGACAGATATTTTGTATTTATGACGACTGACACCAGCAAGACTGCACGGCAGATCATAAATACCTACGAGCTGCGCCCGGAAATCGAAGAGGACTTCCGACAGATGAAGGATTTCTGGAAGCTGGAGGACTTCAAGAGCACAAAATACAACTATATTACCTACCATATCGTAATGACGCTGGTGGGGTACCTTTATTTCCAGGTCTACAAGAACCTGGACGAAGGGAAAAAGCATTCGGGGAAATCCCTGCCTGTCGTAGTGAAGAACTACAAGGAGACCAGGCCTAAATCAGTCATCATTTATGTCGGGCAGTATTTTGGCATCTTTCCTTTTCTTGAATTCCTACAGCTCTATGCAGAATGCACTTTAGAAGTACGACGGCTTCTTGATCCGATCCTGGCTAAAGTATAGCAGGCTTTTGGGGGGATTCCCAAAAGCCTTATTGAAGATGCACTAATCCGTTTCCTGTTCCTAGTTAACCCCTCAATGCCGCACCGAGAAGTAGTTCATCAGAATCTCCTTGATATGGCTGTAGCGCCTAGCGTAGGAATTCTCTACCCGAATCAGCTGCAGGTCGTGGGCGGCGCAGATTTCGTTCTTTTTCTGGTCTCTGCTCTTCACTACCTCATCCTCGAATTGCTCCTTGCCGTCCAGCTCGATGGCCAGCACCGGGCGCTGCTCCTGGCCCTGCTTCTCATAGACCACGAAGTCGAAGCGGCCGGCATGGAACAGGCCGCTTTGGTCCACGTCCTCCGCGAAGACCTGGGAGATGGGCACCTCCTTCTGTATGGTGAAGCGGTTCTGGGACAGCCAGATGTTCTCCAGGGCGTGGTTTAAGTTCTCCAGAAAGGCCTCCTCCGTGGCGGTGCTGAAGGGCTTCACCCCCAGGGCCCTGGAATTCGCCGTCTTGCGGGTGACCCGGGTCTCGCCGTTCTTCTTCACATACTCCACCAGCTCATACAGGTCGTCCTCCGTGCCCTGTCTGTGGAGCCTGGCAAGATTCGCGGAGTCGGAGAGCAGGATGAGGCGGTCCCTGGCCCGGGAGGTGGCCACGTTGATCAGCTCCTTATTGTTCTTCAGCCATTCGTAAGTACCCGCCTGGGTCTGGTCCGTGATGGCGGTGGAGAACAGCACCACGTCCTTCTCGTCCCCCTGAAAGGCATGCACCGTGCCGCAGGACACATGGGAAAGCCCCTCCCGCTCCAGGGCCTCCTCGATGAGCTTCCTCTGGTTCACGAAGGGCGTGATGACCCCGATGCTCTGCTCCCTGTGGCGCCTGGCATAGCCCAGGATTTCCTCCACCTCCCCGGGGGCCGTATTGCGCAGGGCCTCCCCTCGGTTCTTCACGTCCACGTACACCAGCGGGCGCGGCTCTTTGCTTTCGGAGCAGATCTGGAGCCTGGCATTGTAATACTTCTGATTGTTGAATTCGATGATCTTCCTGTTGCAGCGGTAATGGTTGCGCAGCAGCACCTCGTCGCTGACCGCATCGCAGGCCAGGAAGGTCTTGTAGATGGAATTCTTGCAGTAATCATACTCTTCGGCCACATTGTACTTCTTCCGCAGCTTCCGGTTCGGCGCCTCCTCTAAGAGAATCACCGGGTTGAGCTGCTGGGGATCCCCCACCAGCATCAGGCTCTCCCCCCGCAGGATGGGCACCAGAGACACCGCCGTGTTGCACTGGCTGGCCTCGTCCATGATGACCATGTCGAACATGGGGCCCGGCTCCCCCAGCCTGTGGGCGGAGATGCAGGTGGTGATGATGATGGGGAAGATTTCCTGGAGTTTTTTCACATTTGCGGTCTCTGTCAGGTATTTGGAAAAAGCGGCAGTCTGCTCCTTTTCGTCCGTTTCAAATAAGATTTCACGTAATTTCGCATGCTTTTTATCATCCAATCTCTTGATGTACCGGGCGGAGGTATAATAGAGGTATTTGCGCAGCTCCTCCAGGTCGTCGTCCAGCAGAGCCAAGGCGTCCTGATCCGTGATCTCCCCCATCTGTCCGATCCGGTTCCGGACCTGCTGGAGCTGCCTGCCCTGGAGATCCGCCTGGAAGGGCAGCATCTCCAGGGACATCTGCGTCCGGCTCTGGTATTCCAGCAGGCGGCTTAAGGTCTCGCTGCGCTCCTTTAGGTCCAGCACTTCCTCATATCTGCGCAGCAGGTTGGACAGGTTCTTCGCCCGGCTGGCCCTGTCGTCCTTCCTCCGGTCCAGGGTGCCCTCGAATACCGTGATGCCCTGGGCCTGCTCATAGAGGTTCCGGATGTATCCTATGGCCTCCCGGACCTTGTCCACATTTCCCAGCCGCAGGACAGGGAACGGAATCCGCTTCCCCTGATACTCCATGGACGCCAGCTTCTCGAACACCGTATGGATAGGGTGATTGTTATAGGAAGCAAAAAGTACCGTCTTTTCGTTGAAACAGGCGGTGACGATGGTGTTGAGGATGGTATTGGTCTTCCCTGTGCCGGGCGGGCCCTGGATGTAGGCCAACGGGTACTTCAGGGCATTATGGATGGCCAATAGCTGGTCCAGGTTGGTCTGGCGGCTGATCAGGGCTAAGGGATAGTTCTTCCTGCGCAGGGGCCTGTCCAGAAGGTCTCCGAAAAAGGCCTTCAGGGGCACCGTGATCCTGTCCTCGTCATACATCTTGATGATGGCCTGGTATTCCCTGTGGAGGTCCAGGGCGATGTCCATCCCCAGACCGATGATGTAGGGCATGTCGTCCACTCCTGACACCCTGCTGTGCTTCATGACGCAGTCCTTGATTTTCTCCTGGTTCCGCTCAAAATCGCCCAGGAGCTCGTACTCGTCCCCGTCCAGGTATCTGCGGATGTTCTCCTTGGTCTCCCCGTAGCAGAATTCCGTGCAGATGGTGATGTCCTCCTCGGGGCGCAGGAGGCGGCTTTTCACGTCCAACTGGAGCTTGCGGCAGGCCAGCACGTAAAGTCCCCTGGCCGTGTGGATGCTGAGCACGTTCATGGCAAGCTGCTGGATGGAAAGCCTGGTGGCTTTTTCCTTTTCTTTCTCCGTCCTCCTCTGGAAATTCCGGACAATGGCGCGGAACTGCTCCCCGTCCAGCGGATAGCCCTCCCCGGTAAAGCTCTCCCTGTCCAGGTAACGAATCAGGGCGAAGTCTGAACGGTAGGGCACTGTGTCCATGCGGTTGCACATTTCCAGGTAATTCAGAATCTTCAGGTTGGGGGAGTTGCGGAAAAGGGATCTGTATCTGTAGGGATTCAGGTAGATGTCCTCCACCAGCTTTTCATTGACAGGCTGATAAGACCCCTCCACGATCTGAGAGGCGAGAATGGAATCTATATAGATGGTGTCATAGCTCTCCGTGGTAAACCGGCCAAGGTGCAGGCCGTCTACGGACAGGGTGCGCTTTTCCGGATTCAGGCTGCGGATGCCGATCCAATACTTCGTGACCTGAACTTCTCTGTTCCTGTACTCGATCTGCAGCCATTTTCCCTCGTGGATGGCCCTGAAAATGTCACGGCAGATATTGTTCATCGGAATGCTCCTCTTCCATGGAATGCCCTTCTTCCATTGGCTCCCTGCACCTCTTTATACATGTTTTTGCGGTTTGTCTCATGGCCGCCGGGTCTCCCTCCCTTTCAGAGCGCCGGGAGAGCGTTCTCTTCGCTTAAAGCTTGGCTACATATTTGGCGCGGTCATCCACGGGAAGCTTCAATGCATCCATGGCCTGCTCGGCTGTCCATTTCATGCTGTCCATCAGGTTCTGTATGGATGCCAGGATGGCGTTTTCTCTGCCCTCAACCCTGCCCTCTGCCCTGCCTTCTGCCCTGCCTTCTGCCCTGCCCTCTGCCATTCCAGATTCTCTGCTCTTGTTTCTCTCTTCCTCGATTTCTTCCTTCATAAGCGCTCGTAGTGCATCACACATGGCAAAATCCCTCCTTACCTCATCGTAGACTTTCTCATTCGCAGAAATGCTGACCTGCAGGACTGCCTCCACATTGTCCCTGTCCCCCGGTGCCGTCAACAATGCCGCCTTGCCTATGAAAGTCCTGATATCTTCCTCTCTGGCATTTCTGGATAGAATGCGCAGCCCGCTGTGGGCCTTAGGGCTTAGCTGCCCTGTCACCACAATCTGTGTGGCGAACAGCACATTCCCCTCTATATAGTATATTCCCGGAAAACGCTGTTCAACCTTAAGTCCCGCTTTTTTCAAAGCTTTCAGCAATTCCCTGGGACATCTCTCCCGGAAAATCGATACTGTCAGCTCTTCCGCGGGAACTTCGTCCACCGTCTCCCCGAATCCTTTGTACAGACATGCATATCCTATCGTCTTGTAGTAGTCGTCTATGGACAGTCCATCCTCCGGACTTTTGTACTCTACTACATTGTATCTTTTGAAAATGCGCCCAATCTCATTCTCAATGCGTACATCCGCCAGCTTCTTTATAATGAGCAGATCCATCCGAAGCGGCGCTTTGCTCAGATTGTATTCTCTCTCAAACGCAAGCGCGTCTTTATTGGAAATCAATTCAAGCTCTGCCGCACTGTAGAAACCCGGGTGCCATTGAATCGTTGCCTTTTCAAAGGAATGCCCTTCTTCAAAGGAATGCCCTTCTTCCTTGTTCCCCGCCACCGCAAGCACCTCCTGTCTGTACCTCCATTCTATCATCCGCCCCCCGGAAATGGCAAGTGCTTCGGTTGCTTTTTTCCGCCGATTTGTTTATAATGGAAAAAAGACATTACAAATGCAGCCCGTTTTCAGATAAGAGGTAGGTCATGTATCAGGTCATCATAGCGGAAGACGAGTTTTTCGTGCGTCTGGGCATCAAGAACAGCGTCTCCTGGGAAAAATACAATATGCAGGTGGTCTGTGATGCCGGCAATGGCGCGGAGGCCCTCCGGGCTATCCAAAAAAGCTGTCCTGACGTCCTAATCACCGACCTCCTGATGCCCGGCATGGGCGGACAGCAGCTGATTGAATCCGTGCGGGACGCGGGGCTGGAGCCCTATATCATCGTCATCACCTGCCTGGAGGAGTTCAAGACCCTCCAGAAGATGATGTCCTTGGGGGTGCGGGACTATCTGCTGAAGGCCACCATGACGGAGGCCGAGATACAGGCCAGTCTCCAGAAGGCTAAGGAAGCGCTGGATAAGCAGGCCAGGCAGCTCGAACCTGCCCGGGCTCCTGTGGGAAACCGCTTCTCCCAGCTCATGCAGGCCTATCTGGCAGATGAATCCCTCTGCAGGCAGACCCAGGGCGCGCTGGAGGAACTGAATTTATCGGCGGCAGGAACCATCCCTGTCATCCTGGGATACATTGAGGAGATTTACCAGGCGGACAGCCCCGCCTCCGGTTTTTCTGTCGGGCATGTCTGCCAGAATCTGGTGGATTTGGCCTCCCATCAGCCCACGCCAGGCTATCGCTGTCTGCCCCTTATGCTGGATGAGCGCCGCTTTTTCCTGTTCTTCTTTCCGGATGCCGCCGGGGCGGACTCTCTGTCTGTCCTGCGCACCCTGCTTCAGACCTTACAGAGCCAGCTCCAGGACTATCTAAACATCCGTCTCTCTCTGCTGGCGGACAGAGCGGAGGATTTCGCCCGGATACCGGCCTGCTGCAGGCAGCTCCTCTCCGTCCAAAGGCGGCATGAACCGGGTACGGACGCTCCCCTTGTCTTCCTGCCGGTCTATCGCCCCGAAATCAGAGCCGCCCTGGAAATCATTAGACAGAATCTGTCCGACCCCGGCCTTTCCCTGCGCTTCGTGGCGGAGAAGGTGGGGTTGAGCGAGGCCTATTTTTCCTCTCTTTTCCATGCGGAGATTCAGATTCCGTTCCGGAAGTATCTGACCAATATACGGATAGAGGAGGCGAAATACCTTCTGGAGCAGGGAGACTACAAAATCTGGGACATCGCAAGCCGAACCGGCTTTTCCGATGAGGGATACTTTTCCAAGGTGTTCAAGAAGATGACGGATGTATCGCCAAAAGATTGGAGGAAGCTATGATATCTGCCAGACATGCCGGGATTACCCCCCCAAAGAGCCTGCAGCGTTCTCTTACCGTCTCCATCCTGTGGGTTCATCTTTCTGTGCTGACGATAGCTCTGGCGGCGGGCTTCTTTGTGCTTCTGGGAATCTCCCGGAACCAGACGATTCGGCAGGGCGAGAACAGCCTGGCCTACATGGCCTACCAGATGGACACGCTTTCCGACGGCCTGTACGACATCCGCAGCCAGCTCATGCAGGATAAGGACGTGCAGATCTACCTGGCCTCCGACCGCTCTGTGGATGCGGAGGATATCCTGCTCCAGCAGTCCGTCATGAATCAGCTCTCCCTCATCATCCGTTCCTACAGCTATGTCAGTTCTATCACCCTATTCCAGGGGGACGGCCCCGCCCTCTGTGTCAACGAAACCATGCAGATACAGGGAAAAGCAGAGGACGAGCCCCTTCCCATCCAGTCTTCGGATGCCTGGAAGGGCCTGACTGCCCACTCCGGCCTCACTTGGGGCGGTCAGTATCAGGAGATGGAGCTGTTCCTGTCCCGCTATCGGCCCGGCAACTCCTCCACAGTGGTGTCCCTCCTGCTGCCTCTGGTGGATTATCAGGGCGGGCGGCCGTTCTCCGTGCTGTCCGTCAATGTCCCTACGGAATATTTCAGCTTCCTCTATTCCAAGCATGCTGACTACGGCGCCGCCGTCCGCCTCTGGGACGAAGACGGCTCCCTTCTCCTGAGCGTTCCGGAATCCTCCGGCGCGCCGGAGGGATTCCATCTCTTCCGGGATGCAGTGGTCACCAGCCAGCTCTCCCGCACAGGCTGGCATCTGTCCGAGGGGATTCCCTTCTCTGTGCTTTTATATGATTCAGTCCCTCTGCTGCTGGCGGTCAGCGCCATCTTTCTGGTCGCGATTTTTGCAGCCGTGCTGCTTTCCTCCCTGGCGGGACGCCGTCTGCTGAACCCCTTCCAGGAAATCGTGGAGCAGATGAGTCCCATCAATGAGGGAAACCTCAGCCAGCGCCTTTCCCCCCAGAAGTACAGCGAGCTCAACACATTGGTGTGCCAGTTCAACCATATGATGGAGCGAATCCAGCAGCTGGTGGCGGCGAACGAAAGCTATGCGGAGGAAAAGCGTCTGCTGGAGATGGAGACCCTCCAGTCCCAAATCAACCCCCATTTCCTCTACAACAGCCTCACTACCATCCGCTGGATGGCCGCCATGGCCAGGGCGGAGAACGTCTGCCAGGCCCTGTTCGCCCTGGGCAATATCATACGGCCTGTGTTCTCCCAGCCCGGCATCTTCTGGAGCCTGGATACGGAGCAGACCTTTGTGCGGAATTTTGTCGATATCATGGACTACCGCTTCGGCATCAAGACAGAGTGCTCCTTCGCCATCCCGGAGAAGCTTCTGGAACGCCCCGTCCTGCGCTTCATCCTGCAGCCCCTGGTGGAGAACTCCTTCCAGCACGGACTACAGACCGATATGGACGCTGGGCGCAGGGGCGCCATCCATATCCGTGCCCGGCAGGAGGATTCCTGGCTGGACATCTATGTGCAGGACAACGGACAAGGTATGGGCGAGCAGAGCCTGGCCCTCCTCAACGAACGGCTGCAAAAGGGTGCAACGGATCCGCCTGCCGCCGAGCCCAGGACAGGCATCGGCTTATCCAACGTGAACCGACGCATCCTACTCCAGTACGGAGAGGGTTCCGGGCTTTCCGTATGGTCCCAGGCCGGCCAGGGCACCACTGTCCGCATCCGGATGCGCCTGTAGTCCTCTCCGATACTGTCTCCGGGCCATTGCCCCGCCAAGCATCCCGGCCGGGCAGGCAGCTTCTCCCATCCCCGGCATCCCGGCCCCTCCTGCCCTTCCTCCATGTCCCGCCTACCGTCAGCCTTCAACCCTGGAATCCGAATCGGCAGGATTCCGGCCTCTCCACAGCCTCACAGGCCCCAACAGCCCGGAGGGCAGACAGGAGGCGCCGCCTCTGGTTCCCAGGGAATCCCAGGCGAACTCATTGGCAATCAGATTACAGCAGAATATGGTCAGCTTATTCCCTCCCTGCCTTGCCGCCCGGGTCAGTTCCAGGCGATAGGGTTTCCATAGCAGCCGTCCCAGGCTGCGCCCGTTCAGGAATACCTCAGCGCATTCCCTCACCTGGCCCAAATCCAGCCACAGGGCTTCCCCGTCCTTTCCCTGCCAGTCAAATTCCGCCTCATATCTGCCGTATCCCGCATACCAGGACAGGCCCAGCTCCTCCCAGTCCCCGGCCCTTGTCTCCACGGGAAGTATCCTGATTACAATCGGGGCCGCTATGCCGAACCGGGGCATCATGGAGGAGCTCTCGATTGCCAGGATGCCAGGGTGCTCCTCGCAGCCCTCCACCGGAATCCACTCCTCTGCGGGTTCCCAAACAGATTCTGTCACAGCCTCCTTCAGCCGCCCGTTCACATACAGCGCGTACTCCCCCCTGGCCGGTATAGGCCTGCGCACAGCTGCCGTTCCCGCAGGCAGCGTGAAGCGGAACAGCCTGCTTCCGGTATGATCGTAAAGCTTCGGCCCATGCTTCAGGGAAATCACCTCCCAGGCGCTGTCATCGAACCCGGGCTCCATCCAGTGCCGCCAGATTGCCGCCAACCGCTCTCCGTCGCCGCTCTCATAAGACAGAGGAATCGTCCGGCAGACAGGCAGGTTCAGCTCCGCGAAGGAGTCCGTGCCCCCCGCCCCCTCAAGCCCCTTTGGCCAGGGCAGGAAACGGAACTGGTCCAACTCCTCTGCCAGGCTTTTTCCTCCCGGCCATGGAGAAAAACAGCCGCATGTCCCATCGATGCCAATCCCCGGGGCGGCTCCGCCAGTATCCTCCGCCGGGATGCCCCAGGGAACCGCCTCCTGTGCCAACACAAAATAGTACAGCTCCTCCGGCTCAGCCAGGAAATGGACTTCCGTCCGCTCTCCCTCTCCCCGAATCTGCGCAGGATGCCGCTGTCCCCGGCAGTCTATCAGAGCCGTGTCCCTGCCCCGGCAGCCCACTGAAATCCTGTACTCCTGCTCCCTGTCCCCCGTGTGGGACAGCAGATAGAAATCAATCCCCGCTCTCCGCCTGTGGGCTGCGTCCAGAGTTTCCCCCGGCCCGCCCACCACCAGGATATCCGGCCCTGTCAATTCCCGAATCTGCTCCGCCAGCTGCCCGATTTCCTGAAACCGCCGCAGATACTCATGCAGGCGCTCCATGATGTCCCCAAGCTCCGGGTCGCCAGCACCTCTCTCCGCACTGGCAACGGGCGTGAATCCCTGCGAAGCCAGCACGGGGAGCCCGCCCTGCGCCAGCTCCAGAATCCGTTCCGCATCCGCCAGACGCATAGCGGACATGGGCGGCAGGACCAGCACCCGGTAGGTCTCCCTCCCCACCGTGAATCCTTCTGCATCCATACATCCTTCCGCCAGTGCCGCGTCGTCCAGCACGTCCATATCCAGCTGCTCCCCCATCAGTCCGTCCACAATCCTGTCAAAGGCCTCCCACTCGCCCCTTGTCAGCTCTCCCATCCCCGCCTGGATGCCCCAGGGGAATGTGCGCCCTCTGCCGCCTCTGCCGCCCGCCTGCCAGCTGACGATTGGGTAGAACAAGGCCACATCCGACACATGTGTCGTTTTTCTGTTCACATAGCACTGTAGAGCCGTCCTGGCGGAAATTTCCCCATACATGTCCCAATAGGGATTGCAGGCAAAAAAGCTGGGCGGACATTCCGCTTTGGGATTCTCCACGGTCTGGAAAAATCCGTGGGGGATGAGCAGGCCCACCCCCGCCACAGCCAGCTGGTTATAAGCCTTCTTCATGTCCTCCGGCGTGCATTCCCAGCCATCAGACAAAAGCCCCAGCGCCTCGCATACCACCATATCCCTGCCCGACACATGGGCCGCGCTCACCGCAGGCTTCAGGACACTGTAAGGCTTATAGCCCATCAGACTGTCCAGCCCCGGCCACTGCTGGGCACGTAGCGTCCGGAACAGATTTCCCGCCACCGGCCATAGGCCGGAGTCCTCATGGGTATGCCCGGTGAGGGCGATGCCATGGACGCTGCACCATTCCGCCAGCTGTCCCACGAATCCCTCCGCGAACAGCCCCGTGGCCACATCCCAGTAGTCGCACCGCACCCTGGCCGTCTCCGCGCCTCCGTCAAAGAACAGCAGAGGCAGCTTTTCCAGGATGTCATATCCCTTTTTCTCCAGAAAGACCTCTGGGAACCTTTCCGTCCAGGTAAAATTGCCGCAGGCGTAAGGGCTGGCCTCGTCATAGAAAATCGAGGGAAAAGTCTCCCCGAAGAACTCTTCCAGATGGCTGAAATATGCCTCATGGGTCAGGCGGATGAACCGCTCCGTCACCTTGGGATTCAAATAGTCCACGATGCCCCCGTTGCCCTGGCGCAGAGGGGAGGGATGTATGGTGCGCACGGTATAGATCACGAAGGCCATCCAGTCCCCCGGTCCCGTCTCCATACGGAACCGCCCATCCTCAAGGGCATAATCCGCCGTAAACCTGCAGCGGGAGAAATCGATTTCCGTCTCCGACCCATAAGGCGCATACCCTGCCACCAGGATTTCCTCCATCCGGCCCCATCCCATGAAGCCCTCTTCCCAGCCCTCATAGCGGAATGTCCCGTCCGCCCGCCCGGCGCCCATGGCGATGCCCAGGGCGCAGTTCTTTGCCTGTGCCGTAATCCTTCCCCCGGCATTCCCGCTGGACCAGTTGAACTCATCGTAGAGATGGATCCGATAGCCCTTTTCCCGGGCATTCTTTGCCATCTGTCCGAAAGCCTCGAAATAATGTTCCGTCAGATACTCCCGTCTGTCCATCCCATAGCGGGGATGGGGCATGGCCTGCCAGACTCCCTTGCGAGCCATCTCGTCCATCTGCGCCGCGTACACCTCCCCGTCCACCTCTCCGTTCAGGAACCAGAACGGGGCCTGGGCGCAGTCCTTCGGCGGTTGGAAAAACCCTCTCCAGAATTCAGAAATCTCCCTTTTTCGGCTCATAACACGTCCCTCCTGGCGCAATCGCCTTCTCCAGCTCTTTGTGTATCATCGGAATCCTTCCGTCCTGTGGGCCACGATCAGGGATTCCCTTTCATATAGAGGCAGCCCGGGACTTGCCTTTGTCCCGGGCCATCATCCGCGCCTCTCCTAACTCCGGCTGCCGCTTTCCATCCGTCAGTCCGGTCAGGACAGCTATTTCTCCATGGCATCATCAAGATACGATGGTATCATGATACCGTCATTCGTTCACCGATTTCAGGAATTCCCTGATTTCCTCGGACTGGGTGGTCCACCATTCGATGGAGGTCTGGATATCCGCAGCCTCCAGCTCCGCCAGGGTCTCCTCCTTGATTCGGTCGTACTCCGCCTGATCCGCGGCCAGCACCAGGTTAGGGATGGCCTTGATCATGATGTCCGTGCAGCGGGTGTCGATTCGGCTGATGTCCGCGGGGGTAGCCGGAATCAGGGACAGGATGTCCTTGGCCAGGGTTCCCGCGCTGAAATCGTAAGCCTTTCCTTCCGCAATCAGGTTCCTGGCGGCCTCCGCTGGCACCTCCACACCGTAATGCTCGCTGAAATCCTTCTGTAGAGGATTCAGGGTCAGCTTCCAGATGTCCGGGGTATCCCACAGGCTCACCGGCGCGCCGTCATCCAGCATGGTCATGTTGGCAGCGCCCATCATGCCGCCCCACATGGAACTCAGGTTCTTTGACACCTCCTTGGGGTCGCCGTTCAGCTTCATCTGCACATATTCATCCTTTATCACAGCCTTGCCTTCAACAGTCTCCCAGACACGGCCCTCCTTGCCCATGTATGCCAGCCTGGAGCCTTCCTTTGTGTTCAGGAAATCGAAGACCTTCATAATCTGCTCCAGATAGGGCGTGTCCGCGCTGGCCGCCGTGTAATAGCTCCAGCCAATCTGGCTCGTGCCGTTGTCCCAGTTGTACTGCCCCTCCATGGGGAGCACCATATATCCCGCCAGGGAATCGGGATTCTCGGCCCTGGAGTTGTCATAAAGGGAACCGCCGTACCAGCTACACAGGGGAGATACAATCTGGCCATTGGTTGCCTTGGCGTTCAGGTCGTCGGACTTCATGGTCAGGGAATCCGGATCGAAGATGCCCATCTGATTCGCCTTGAAATAATACTCAATCATATGCCACACGGGAGAGTCCATCACCGTGAAGTTATTGACTACTTCATTGGCATCATTCGCCAAGCGCATGGAATAGGCATCGGAAATATTGTGGTAGCCCCAGTAAGCGCCCGGAATCTGCCAGCCCCAGAGGGTGCCGTCGGAGAAGGTAGCCACGCCGTATACCTTATCCCCGTTCTCCGTGGTGGGATGGTTGTCCACAATCTGCTTCACCACCTCCAGGAACTCGTCAGGATTCTTTACTTCGGGGCAGCCCAGCTCCTTGTACCAGTCCCAGCGGATGGTAAGGCCGTTCCACAGCTCCGCGCCGGAGGTCTCGTTGCCCACGGAGGGAGTCCAGAAATACAGCCCGCCGTCCCCGTTGGAATAATATTTGCGCATAGCCGCGATACGGATGGGGCTCAGGGATTCCAGATTGGGGGCATACTGCAGATAGTCGTCCAGCTTCGCCACCTTCTTGCCCACCAGCAGGGTGTTGCAGTAGTTCCTGTTCACCGTAATGATGTCCGGCAGCTCCGAACCGGTGAGCAGGAGATCCAGCTTCTGGGTGTCGCACCCCTCAAAGGTGATTTCCACCCCCGCGTAATCCCGCAGGGCCTCCTGCACGTCCTTGAGGACCTCTGTGGGTTCGCCCTCGAAATCATTGTCCAGCATCATCCAGGTAATCGGCACCAAATCCCCCGATGCCTCGCCGCCCGCGTCCTGGCTGTTCTCCTGGCCGCTGTCATCGGCCTCCTGCGCACTGCCTTCCTCTGTCTTCGAGGCCCCTTGGTCGGATGCTCCCGCGTCAGCGGGCTTGTCGCCGCAGCCGGAAAGCATGCCCATTGCCATCGCTGTTACCAGCATCAGTGCCAAACCTTTTTTCTTCATACCTTTTCTCCTCTCTTTCTACTACCTTCCTATAGTCAACCCTTGACTGCTCCTACCATAATCCCCTTTACGAAGTATTTCTGCAGAAAAGGATACACACACAATATGGGCAATGTCACCAGCATGGTAATCGTCATCCGGATGGAATCCGGCGTCAGCTTCATCTGCCTGCTCAGCATGTCCCCCACCATGGTGGCGTTCCCGCTCCTGGCCGCCTCGGCAATCTTGTTGGCCTCGTTGAGCTTCTTGTACAGCAGGTACTGCAGGGTGTCCAGGTTGCTGTTCGCGGTGTTGTAGATCATATTGTCGAACCAGGAGTTCCACTGCCCCACGGCCACGAACAGCGCGATGGTGGCCAGAATCGGCAGGGACAGGGGCAGCATAATCCGAAAGAATATGGTCAGCGGTCCGGCCCCGTCCAGGCTGGCCGATTCTCCCAGGGATTCCGGTATGCCGTTCTCCAGAAAGGTCTTCACCAGAACCATATTGTATACCGATACGGCCCCGGGTATGATGTACACCCAAAAGGTGTTCAACAGACCATAGGACTTGTACACCAGGAAAGTGGGAATCAGGCCTCCGCTTAAGTACATGGTCACGATGACTACCCGGTAGAAGAATTTCCTGGCCGGCATCTTCTGCAGGGTGAACAGGTACGCCATGAATGCCGTCAAGAGCACCGACAGCAGCGTGCCCGTTACCGTGCGGGCCACGGATATGCCCATGGCCTCCAGCAGCCCCTTGGACTGCAGCACCTCCTTATAGTTGAACAAGGTCACGTCCTTCGGCAAGAAAGTCAGCGTCCTCACCGGAATGTTGGGATTGCTGATCGATCCGATGAAAATATACCAGAAGGGGTACAGGCACAGAAAGGTAAATGCCAGCAGCACAATGGAATTAATGACATCCCCCAACGTGACCCGATTCCGAAAGCTCTTTTTCCTCTTAGCCATCCTGTGTCCCTCCTTAAAATATGCTATTGCCCCGAATCTTCTTCGACAGGCCGTTCATGCCGAACATCAGCCCGATGGAAATCAGCGATTTCAGCATGCCGATGGCCGTGCCGTAGGAATAGTCGCTGCGCAGCAGCGTGGCCCGATAGACATACAGATCCAGGGTCTCTATCTTGTCCGCCACCATGCCATTGTAGAATACCAGGTACTGGTCAAGCCCTGTCCCCACGAAGCTCCCCACCTGCATCAGCATCAGCACGATGAAGGTCGGCATCAGGGAGGGGATGGTAATATAGCGTATCTTCTGCATCCTGCTGGCCCCGTCGATGGCCGCCGCCTCGAACTCCTCCTGGTCGATGCCCGCGATGGCTGCCAGATAGATTACCGCGCTCCACCCCAGCCCCTTCCACAGCCCCATGCAGGTCTGGAACACATAGACCGCGTTCTTGCTGGCCAGGAGGCTCGTGGGGTTCTCCGTCAGGCCCCAGGACAGCAGCAGATTGGACAGTATACCGTCGTAGGAGAAGAACTGGAAGGCCAGCGCGTAGACGATAACCCAGCTAATAAAATTCGGAAAAGTGGTGATTGTCTGTATGGTCCGCCGCAGCCCGCTTCCCTTGATCTCGTTCAGGGCGATGGCGAAAATCATGGACAGGGGCGCCACCAGGTATCCCAATAGGGCAAATATCACCGTGTTCTTCATGACCCGCAGCATGTTGGAATAGTCGGAGAAAATCAGCCGGAAATATTTCAGTCCTACGAAGGGCGAGTCCTGTATGGCAATGCCGGGGATATAGTCCAGGAACGCCAGCACCCACCCGGCGATGGGCATATAGCCGAAGGCGATTACCAGTGCCAGGCAGGGAAACAGATAAATCCAAAGCCTGTAGTCTTTTTTGATTTTCTTTTGGGGCCTCGCCGTCCTGCGCCGAGACAATGTGTTCTGTGCCATCCTCCAGCCCTCCTTCATGCTCTTTTCTTTCGTCAATTTATATTATTATTTTAGAATCATGATAATAGAATCCTGTCTTGGATTCTATTATAAAAAAACACCCACCGGGATTCCATGGAATTCCATCTCCTGTACCTGTACTTTTCTTGGATGGAATTCCTCCCGGTGGGCAAAATAGTAATTTTATTTGATTTTCTGTAATTTTTTCTTAAATCACGGTGAATAATCCTACGGACTTCAGGAACAGAATCACCAAAAGCACCGGCGCGACGAACTTCACCATCACCACGTACAGCCTGCGCCTGCCAAACTTGTCCCCTGTCTTCTCCACCTCGTCGATGACAGCCTTGGGCTTTAACAGCCATCCCACCAGGACACAGGTTCCGATGGCCACCAAGGGCATGAACAGGTTGTTGCTCAGATAGTCCATGACGTCCAGAATCTGGGCCGTGGCCCCGTTGGGGAGCTTCAGCTCGAAGTACCATATGTTGTAGCCAAGGCACACCACGATCCCCGCGGCCAGGGCCACCACCATTTCCACCAGGGACGCCTTCAGCCTGGACCAGTGGAACTTGTCCATCAGGCTGGAGACCACCGCCTCCATGACGGAGATCGCACTGGTCAGGGCCGCGAACAGCACCATGGCAAAGAACAGGCATCCAATCACGTTGCCGATTCCTCCCATGGCCGAGAACACCCGGGGGAGCGAGACGAACATCAGGCTGGGCCCGGAGGCCTCCATCCCCTCCCTGCCCATGAAGGTGAATACAGCCGGGATAATCATAACGCCGGCCAGGAATGCCACCAGGGTGTCGAAAATCTCAATCTGATTGATGGAGCGGACCAGGTTCGCGTCGTCCTTCACATAGGAGCCATAGGTCACCATGATTCCCATGGCCACGCTTAAGCTGAAGAAGAGCTGCCCCATGGCATCCAGGAGCACGGTAAAGAAGCCCTGCAGGGTGATGCCGCTCAAATCCGGCACCACATAGATCCGCATTCCCTGCAGCCCCGTCCTGGTGACGCCGTCCGCGTCCGTATGGGAAATCGTCAGGGAAAAGACAGCGATCCCCAGCACCAGGAGAATCAGAATCGGCATCAGCACCTTGGAGAAGTTCTCAATCCCCTTGTTCACCCCGAGGATGATGATCACGGATACCACGGCCAGGAAGATCGCCAGCATCACGATGGGGGAGAACTGGCTGGTAATGAAATCCGTAAAATACCCGTCCTGGGCCGCTTGCATACCCTCCCCCGTGAGATAGGCCAGGAAATACCGGATCACCCACCCGCCGATCACACAGTAATAGGGCAGGATAATCACCGGCACCAGGGAGGCCACCACGCCCAAGAATCCCCACTTTGGCCGCAGCTTCGCGTAGGCCGTCAGCGGGCTCTGCTTGGTCTTCCTGCCGATCGCCACCTCCGTGACGAGAAGCGTGAACCCGAATGTCAGCGCCAATACAAGGTAGATGACCAGAAACAGCCCTCCCCCGTCCTTTGCCGCCAGATAGGGGAACCTCCAGATATTCCCCAGCCCTACGGCGCTTCCGGCCGCCGCCAGGACAAAGCCCACCGAGCCTGAAAATGAATTCCTTTTTTGATGTTCCATACCTTTCCTCCAACCTTTCCTCGTTTGTCTGTCTTCAATGGCCAAGTAATAGAAATCTCATTATACTAAGGGAGGGCGGATTTTACAAGGGTCTTTTATAATGCTATTCGGATAATAAAATCATATATTCACACCTATTTTCAGATTGATTTTCCCGCGGTGCGGGAATATAATA
>CAJUFO010000040.1:0-21720 GCA_910585615.1 uncultured Acetatifactor sp. | reverse complement strand
GAATCGCATCCTCCAGAACCTGATGCTGGCCAGCGGGCAGAAAATCCTTCCGGAAAAGACCCTTGTCATTTTCGATGAGATACAGGACTGCCCCAAGGTCATCAACTCCCTGAAATATTTCTGCGAAAATGCGCCCGAGTACCACATTGCATGCGCCGGCTCTTTGCTTGGAATCGCGTTGGCCAGGCCGTCTTCCTTTCCCGTGGGCAAGGTGAACTTCATGCAGATCGATCCCATGACCTTCACGGAATTCCTCCTGGCCAACGGGGATGCGAACCTGGCCGCATTTCTGGATACCGTCCGTACACCGGAGCCCCTTCCGGATGCCTTTTTCAACCCTTTGTACGAGAAGCTGAAAATGTATTATGTGACCGGGGGCATGCCGGAGCCTGTGCTGATGTGGACCCAGGCCCGCGACGTGGATGCCATGCAGGAATCCCTGTCCGACATCATCGGCGCATACGAACGGGATTTCGCAAAGCATCCCGACGTGACCCAGTTCCCGAAAATCTCCATGGTCTGGAAGTCTGTCCCCTCCCAGCTCGCCAGGGAGAACAAGAAATTTCTCTATAAAGTCGTGAAAGAAGGAGCCAGGGCCAGAGAATACGAAGATGCGCTGCAGTGGCTTGTGGACGCCAGGCTGGTGCACAAGGTCTACCGGAGCAGCGCCCCGGGGCTCCCCGCCTGCGCCTATGACGACCTGTCCGCCTTCAAAATCTATCTCGCAGACGTAGGCCTACTACGCCGCCTGGCAATGCTGGCCCCCACCGCTTTCGGCGAAGGGAACCGGCTGTTCACCGAATTCAAAGGGGCCCTGACAGAAAATTACGTCCTTCAGGCATTAATCGCCCAGTTCGAAGCCGCCCCCAGATACTGGAGCCAGAGCAATCCGCCCTATGAGGTGGATTTCCTGATTCAGCGGAACAATGATATCTTCCCTGTGGAGATCAAATCCGAAGCCAGTACGACCAGCAAAAGCCTGAAAAAGTTCAAGGAACTGTTTTCCGATAAAGTAAAATTGCGGATTCGCTTCTCTCTGGACAACCTGAGACTGGACGGGGACGTACTGAATGTCCCTCTCTTCATGGCCGATCATACAGACCGTCTGATTGGGGCCGCTTTGGAACGGCGCGGTTCCTAAGTCCGGATCATCCCCGGGGCCTTCCCCCCACCCGCTCCCCCAGGCGCACCCTGGTCTCCAGCCCAAAGCGGGAGTTCTCCAGGATGTCCCCGTCCGGCAGGGCCGCGCCTTTTTCGGTCATGAGAATCACCGTGGAGCCGCCGAAGGCGAAACGCCCCTTCTCCCAGCCCCTGCGCACCCGCTCGCCCCTGGCATGGTTCCTGATCTCCCCCACCAGCAGCGCGCCCACCTCCATCTGGAGCATCTCTCCGAAATGCTCCGAACGGATGGTGCAGTACTCCCTGGTGTTCTCCTTGTAGATGGGGAAACGGTCGTTGGCCACCGGATTCACCGTGTGCAGCACCCCGGGAATCCGCACGGGCTCTGATACCCTGCCGTTGTCCACATAGATATACCGGTGGTAGTCCTCCACGCACAGCCGGAACACCCACACATATCCCCCGGCATACCTCGCGGCCAGCCGATAGTCCCGCAGAAGGCTATATACCGTATACCGTGTATGTTTGATTGTAAATTCGCACTGATTGTCTACGGGATAGACCGTGAGCCTGCCGTCACAGGGGCTCACCAGAGCCTCCGGGCAGGGGTCTAACCTCCGCGCCCCCGGGGCCAGCCTCCTGGTAAAGAACTCATTGTAGGAGGCATATGCCTGCTTCCGGTAATCCGCCATGTCGATGGAATGGCTGCGGATGAACCGGGGAATCAGCCCCCTTGAGAGCCCGGAATCCAAAAAGGCCCCCGCCAGTCTCGAGACCGCCGGTGACACCAGGAGCTTCATCAGCGCCCTGCCCGGCACATGGCCGTAGAGCCCCTCCAGGAGGGCATCCTGCAGGGAGCCCGCCTCCACGATCGTACCTTTCCTGTCCACTACCACCGAACCCATAAACGCTCCTTTCCCTGCGCCCGCAGCCCCTTCCAGGCCCACGCCTGCCGTAACCTCATATGCGCCCCTTCAGCAGATTCCTCCAGCTATGCCACGCAAAGAGGATCACCACCACCGCCAGCGCCACCGCCGCCACGATCAGCAGCACCTGCTTCACATTAGGCTTCCGGAGCCGGAAATTCAAAATGAACAGGAACCCCACCAGCGCCACCACGATATGCAGCACTGCGATGAAAGCCCCGTGGGTGGGGAACAGCGGTGATACCACGAACAGCAGCGGCAGCGCGATCGCCATGGAGGTGATGGGCAGCCCCTGATAATACTTACGCGCCCCCCCTTCTTCCCTCTGGCGCTTGGCCTCCATCACATTGAAATACCCCAGCCGTATCAGCCCTGCCAGCCCGTACAGCGCCAGGATGGCCATGCCGTAGATGTGGTCCATCCCAAGCTTGTAGCAGATCACGATGGGCAGCACCCCGAAGCAGACGATATCGCACAAGGAATCTATCTGGATTCCGAAGCTCTCCTCGTCCTCCGTCCGGTTCTTCTTGGTCCTGGCGATCTTCCCGTCGAACATGTCGCAGAACCCGGAAAAGGCCAGGAAGAAAATCGCCCACTGCAGCTGCCTGGAGCTGGCACAGAAAATCCCCGCCACCGCGGATACGAAGCTGATATATGTAAGTATCACCGTATAATCATAAAAACCTATCACAGAAACCCCTCCTGATATCCCATGTGCCGTCTTTCCGCCTCCTTCCGCCTGCGTGGTGCCGAAAGCAGACGAAAAAGCAAATCCAAAGGCCCGCAAGATAAATCAAATACCCCGCTGCAAGCAACGGGGTATCAAGCTTGCAACGCTGCAGAGCAGCGGGGTATTTGACCCTCGCGGCATTCGCCAACTGGCCGTGCAAGCACGGCCGCTTGGCTCATTGCTCGCGGGAATAAAAATAGTACAAAGTATATATCGGCAGAATCGCCCCCATATATTAGTCCGTGCCCCGAAATCCATCCGCCCCTGTCTGCTGCTCCGGCTCACCCGCTGCTGCTTTGCCTCTGTCCTCCCGCCGGAAGGTATAATACAGCTGTGCCACTACCGTAAAGAAAGCGCTGATCAGAAGCTCGCCGTAATACCCCAGTCCCCTGGAGAGTACCATGGCCGGCAGCAGCACCGTGCCGAACACCGGGGCGAAGATGTTCATGAACAGGGCCTCGCTGATCCCCATGCCCCCCGGCAGCGGCAGCATATCCACGGAGACGGATATCACCGCCTGCAGCAGCACCACGTCCCACAGCGGCGTCCCCTGCCTGCCAAAGGCCAGATAGACCAGCCCCGTCACCGAAAACAGTGCCAGCCGCTGGAGGCAGGTGATCAGCATCACGCGTATGATTACAAATTTGTGTTCCTTCAGGTACAGCGCCGTGTCCTGGTACGCCTCCATGGATTTCCCCAGCTTCCTGGCCCTCTGCTCCCTGCGGCGCAGGAAGTGCATCCGCTCCAGCCAGGCAAGGCCCTTTTGCAGGATGGACTCTGTGAGGGCCGGGCAGAACACCAGCACGGTCATGAAGGCGACGCAGAACACATTCAGCAGAATCCCCAGCCAGAACACGGGGAGGATCCCCTCCAGATACCGGTGCATGAACCCGCGGCCAAACAAAACAATCCCCCCGCCGATCAGCACCAGCACCAGCTTGTAGGTGATGGTCACCACCATCAGGATCACCGCGGCCACCGGAACGGGTATCTTCTCCTTTTTCATATAATAGACCTGCATAGGCTGGCCGCCGCTGGCCGAGGGCGTGATGCAGCTGAAGAAGAAGCCCGCGGAGGAGAACAGGAAACAGCTTCGCTTCCTGGTCCTGATTCCGTAGGAAGTCAGCATATGCCAGAGAATGATAGATTCCCCCCAGATGAAGAACAGCACCAGGGCCACGCAGGGAACCAGCCAACGTATATCCGCTTCCCGGATGGCATCCATCATGGCGCCCAGATCCTCCCCGTGGAAGACGCCGTAGAGGGTAAGCCCGAAGACCAGGGCTAAGAAAAAAGCATTCCAGATTATTTTCTTCCCTGACCGCACGGATTTCCTCCTTCCAGACAGAGCTTTCCGTTGATTTTATCCAGAATCCTCCCGTATGTCCCCCACACCCCGGCCTTCTTCCCGATGAAGAAGCAGATCTCCGCCAGGAGCACGCCGCCTAACACATCCGGCACCACATGCTGCTTCGTGGTCAAAGTGGAAATGCAGACCAGCACCGCCAGTAGGCAGGACAGACCTCTGTACCATTTCGGAATGTTCTCCTTCCCCCGCAGCCCGATGTAGCAGAACCAGCTCACCAGGCAGTGGATGGAGGGGAACAGGTTATCCGCAGCGTCCGTGGCGTAGAGCCCGATCATCACCTGATTCCAGAAGCCCTCCGGCTCCACAGCCGGCCTGGTATTGGTGGTGGGGTAGAGCAGGTAGAAGGCCAGGCACACGGCCCTGGAGAGGAAATCCGCCGCGAAGAACCGACACACATGTCGTTTTTCCTGTCTGGCGATCAGGATATAGTTCACGATCCAGAACGCATAGCAGCCCAGGTAGATCGCCGCCGTCCACGGCACAAAAGGTATCAGCCGGTCCAATCTCCCCTCAATGTCATGATGGAACCACCCGCTGGTGAACACCCTGGATCCGAAGTACACCGTCATGTTCCAGGCCACTGCCACCATCAGGGGAATCCGCCCGTATGGCGGAATCAGGGCGCCCAACATTTTTCTCAGCTTTTCCATAATCCTCGATAATAGAATCCGTTCTTTGGCTCTATTATATACCCCCTGTTTTTCTTACCTGTCAAATCCATATAAGAATATATCAAAATTCTCACTGCGGCTCAATACGTTTTCCCATATCTTTAACAAATCTTTAGAGAATATTAAGCGGGGGATTCCGCCCGGAAATACGCAGATATGCCAGCGCCGGAAAAATCTTCCGGACGCTGGCACTTTACAGCCTGGCCTCAGGCCGGATCCGCAGCCTTCCCGTATTTACCGGGACATTCCGTTCCGCTGCGGCATCCGCCTGTCATGTCTCAATCCTTTGTCTGCCCCTTCGGCGCCTCAACCCTGGGCATCTCCGCCATCCGCAGGGTAGTGCAGCCGTATGGGTAGAGGCGCTTCTTCACCGGCGCCCCCAAGGGCTCCACGGATTCCGGCCGCTCCCTGCACATCCCGTCCTCCTTCTTCCAGTCCAGGGGCACCATCTCCGTCTCCAGCATCACAGGGGGCTTCTCCCGGTCGAAGGGCATCCCGGGCATCTCGGCCTGCACCTCCCGCACAGGCCCCGCCCCGAAGCCGTAAGCCCAGTCCGACTTTGGCCTGACGGCGTAGTCGCAGTAGGGGAACTTCCGCTCCACCCCGTCCCTCTCATACTCTATCCGCTCATGCTCCGCCTCTATGGGCATGGCATAGAACAGAGGCCCCCTGCGCAGGGCCCACATGCCGCTGGGCCGCTCCGCGAACTCCTCCTGGTACCGAAGTTCGACCACAACCTCATCTTCCTTTTTCCAGCATCTCTTTATCATATAGAAGCTGCCGGGCACGGCGTCCCGCGTCTCCTGCCCCACCCGAATCTGCGCCGCCCGGGCGAACCCCGGTATCCGCACGGAGAGCTCGAATTCCAGAGGTTCCTCCGGCATGACGCGGATCCGTAAGCTGTCCCGGAAGGGATACTCTGTATCCACCGTCAAACACACCTCCCTGCCGGCCACCCGGGTCTGTACCCTGACGGGGGCAAGGACCGTCACAGCCAGCCCTTTTTCCGTCCGCATCACCGTGGAGAGGGCGAATTTGGGCCAGCCCTGGCCGAAGTTGGCGGTGCAGCACCCGAAATGGGGCTCCAGGCCGAAGGTATGGGCCTCCTCATTGTTGGAATTGAAAGGCATCTTCCCCTGGGGCATCCTGGTGCACTCCACCTGGTTCGTCATCTGCACATACTGATGGCTCCACATGTCCGCGCTCACCGTGGCCGCCAGACCGTTGAAGGCCGTCTGCTCCAGGAGGTCCCCCCAGAAGGGGTTGCCGCCGATGGACAGCAGCTCCTCGTAGGAGTACATGGCCTCCACCACGCCGCAGCACTCGCTGCCCTGCAGGGGGCTGGTGCCGGAGAGGCATTCGTCCCCTGTGAAATGCCCTATGGCCATGCCGTGCCTCTTCTGCAGCTTTTCGTAGAAATCCAGGGCGAAGGCGTCCGGGTCCTCCCCGGTGAGCAGGCTCATCTCCGCCCTGGACTTCAGGGCCATGGCCACGTTCACCACATGGTTCAGATAAGTCCAGTAGCGCTTCGCGCCGGGCCTGTCGAAGGAGAGCCTGGCGTACAGCCTCTCATAGTCGATGCCGCAGCCCTCCAGCACATAGGCCAGCTCATCCATCCAAGGCTCGGGCCGCCTCTCCCGGAGCCAGAGCAGAGGAATCAGGCACTCGAACCACCTGGCCGCGCCCCAGCCGAAGAGGGTCCTGGCGCTGATATGGTTCAGCAGCTGCTTCAGCGCCCTGTAGACAGCATCTTCGACGGAATGCCCTCCTTCCTCCTCCCCGCTGCACTCCTGGTACACCACCAGCACCTTGCAGATCAGGAACGCCGCCCACACATCGTAATGCTCCCGCTCCTCCATGCCGCAGGGACAAATCCAGCCGTCCTCCTGCTGCCCGGAGAGAATCGCGTCTATGTAGCGCTCCGCCCGTTTCTGCAGCCCCCGGTCCTCCAAAAGCCACGCCAGGGGGATGAAGCCGTCCAGCCAGTAGGGCACCCGCTCCCAGCCCTCCCTGTCGCCGCCGATCCATCTGCTGTCCCGCACGTCCGGCCAGATCAGGTCCAGATGCCCTGCCAGCCCCTGGGCCTGGAGCTCCAGCTGCCGCCTCAGCCACCCTTCCGGTTTGATGTCTGCGGGCTTGAGATACATGAATTTCCTTGAAATGTCCTTCTTCCATGGAGCGCTCTTCCCGCCTTCCCTCCACTTTACCGTGTTTTGTTCCATCGCTATCTCCTTTATCTGAGAACAGGTAACCTGCTTCCCTACGGTTTCATCCCCCCGCGCCGGCTCCCGCTCACTGCTCTCTGCGCAGGCGGAAGGTCTGCACCAACTGCCTCAGCAGGCCTGCCTGGTCGCTGAGCTCCTCACTGGTGGCAGAGCTCTCCTGGGCGGTGGCGGAATTGGTCTGGGCCACGCTGGCAATCTGGCCGATCTGGCTCTGTATCTGTTCCATGGCCTCCGCCTGGGTCCTGGCATCGTCGGCGATGTCATTGATGGTGCCTACGATTTCCTGGGCCTGGGCAACCGCGCCTTCCAGCTGCCGGGCCGTGGCGTCCGCAATCAGGGCCCCTTCTTCCACCGCGGCAATCGAGTGTTCGATCAGGGCCGCGGTGGATTTGGATGCTTCCGCCGTCTTGCCCGCAAGGCTCCTGACCTCCCCGGACACCACGGCAAATCCCTTGCCCGCCTCTCCGGCCCGCGCTGCCTCCACGGAGGCGTTCAGGGCCAGGATATTGGTCTGGAATGCGATATCCTCAATGGCCTTTATGATTTTTCCAATCTCGCTGGAGCTGCTGTTGATTTTCTCCATAGCGGCCATCATTTCCTGCATCTTCTGATTGCTCTCTGTCAGCTGCCTGCCCACCTCATCTGCCTGCTCCTGGGCCTGGCCCGCATTGTCCGCGGTCTGCCTGATCCGGCCCGCCACTTCCTCCATGGTGCTCTCCAGTCCTTCCACGGCGCCGGTCTGTTCCACGGCCCCCTGGCTCAGCCCCTGAGCCGCCGCGGACATCTGGGCCGCCCCGCCGGATACGCACTCGGAGCTCACCACGATCTGGCTTATGGTCTTGTCAAGCTTCTCCAGGATATCGTTGAGGGAGGAGCGTATGGCGGCGAAATCCCCCACATACTCCTGGCTGATCTGAGCCGTCAGATTCCCCTCCGCAATCGCTTCCAGCATATGGGAAATCTCCCCTATGTAATTGCGCAGGCGGCCGATGGTCTGGTCGAAGCTCTTCGCCAGTACGCCGATCTCATCGTTGGAATAGACGCCGGCCTGCCCATCCTGGCCCGTCCCGAGCCCCAGTTTCCCCTGTTCCAGCGATTCCGCCAGTATGGTCAGGCGGTGCAGGGGCTTAGAGACCGTCTGCTTGAGATAAGCGCCCACCACCAGGATCCCCGCCATGATGAGCGCGATTCCGATAATACAGGACAAATATACCGTGAACGTCACCTGTCTGTTCACATCCGCCATGGAAATGCCGGCAAATATCAAACCGTCTGTCCTGCCCTCACTGTCCTTTGTAGGGACATAGGAGCACAGATGGTCCTCCCCCAGGATGGATGCCCGGCCTACATAAGACTGCCCCTGTTCCAGCACGATCTCGGAAAGCTCGTCGGAAAGCCTGGTGCCCACCGCCCGCTGCCCGTCCTGCTGAATCGTGGTGTAGGCCCTCTCGTCTCCATGGAATATGGTGAATTCGCAGCCCATCTGCCCGCTGAGGGCGTCCAAAAGCGCCGTCTTGTCCTCCGGCCCCTGGTAATTTGCCAGTTCATAGGCCAGCACATTGGTTCCGCTTACACACACATCCTCCATCATGGACATGGTAAGCCTGTAGAACATCCATACACAGAGCATCACCACCACGGTTATGCTCACCCCCAGCATCAGCGCCACCAGGTTCCCCACCTTGCGCCCGATCCGTTTGCTTTTTCGTATCGCTTTAGAATGATTCCCGTCCATCTTCACGCACCCCGTCTCTCTATGATTTCATCCCCGGCCCCTCTGCCCTTGTCCGCATCGGGTTCCACAGGTTCCCCGTGCATCTTCCCACGAATCGCCCCGGGCTTTCTGCCGTCATTGGCTTAAAAACTCCAACACCAAGCCGGAATCGTCCCTCCGGCCCAAATCCCGTCCGTTCTATCCACCGGCCATCTTCACACCTCCCCTCTCCTGTCCGTTTCCATGAGCGCCTCCGCAGCGGCCGGAGCCGCCCGTCAGGCGCCCCTTTCCGGAGACGCACAAAAAGCCACACAAAAGCATGGAGAAAGCCGGACATCCGTCCTGCTTTCCATGTGCGGCAATTACTGCCAGTATATCATAAAAGCTCATGTTGTTGCAATATTTTGTTAAAATGTTACACTTCATTGCAAATTAGTGAACAAAATGCCAGGATCCGCAAACTGGAGGAGGAACTTGGCAAAGGGGATGAAGGCGTAGCAGATTCGCCTTTGGAATTCTATGACGGAATCCTGATCAGCGACCATGAAGCGGCATTGATAAAACATGGATTCCAAAACCAGGAATGTATGGCACACATAAAAAGATATATCATAAACAGCATAGAAAACGAGAAAGGCCTCACATGGAATACCATGATGAAGGAATGGATCAAGGATGCCGTCACTTACTGGAATGATATACATGACGGAGGGAAAGAAGCGCCTGAAAAAGCAGCTGAATAACGGATGGCAGCCCAGGTAATGCGCTTCCGCTCTCAGGATGGAGCGACGGTTTAAGCATAATCCAGTCCATCAAAGCAGCGGGTAAAAATTTATATGAATCAGTTACAGAGAGATTCAATATCGGTCTGAAGGTGTAATGCTATACACTACCCCTGTTAACCATACAAAACCCCGCAGTCAGTATCTGCGAGGTTTTTCTTTATCGGTTAGGCCGTGAATTGTAACCACAAATCACCCTGGTGAATATCTCAATGCAATCTCACCCAGAATCCCATAATCATCCCAATCCTGTATGTCCCCCGGCCGGCGCACGCCCCTGAGCCCCTGGGCCCGGGCATTGGCCAGGACGGCGTTCAGCAGGGTGGAGGACACCCGAATCTCAATGGCGTTCTCTCCCGGCCTCAGATACTCTCCCACAGAGACCCTGCAGCACATGGGATTCACGGGAACCTCCCTGCCGTTCAGATACAGGCTGTAGCTGTCATGGACCGGCGGCATCTTAAGCACCGCTCCCCCGCAGGAATCCTCCATCCAAAAGGACGTCCGGTAGGTCCCGATGCCAGACATCTCCTCCATTCCCGGAATCTGCCGCCAGGACTTTAACGAGTCGAGGGCTATGGGCTCCAGCTTCCTCACGGCATTCTCCACAGGCAGCGCTCCGGGCAGCCAGGCCTCCGGCTCCAGGGTCCAGCCTGTGAGGACCAGCTCCTTCGCCGGCTCTCCCTCCGCCAAAGCTGCCCCACATCCGCACTCGGGAATCTCTTCCTCCGTCATGGCAATCAGGCAGGTGTCATTCTCCTGTAAGGAGACCGGAACCGCCAGATAGTCCCCCTCCCTGCGGAAATCGGCGATCCGCTCTGTCTTCCCGCTCCAGGGATCGAGACGGTAAGGCGTTCCCGTACCCTTTAGCCGCACCTCCCGGACAGTGACCCTGCGCTCATCGATCTCCCTGTAGTTCCGGGCATGGCCCACATTGCAGATGAGATAAAAATGATTGCCATCCGTCTGCCGGTGCACCCCCAGAAGCTGTCCGTCTCCGCCCAGACAAGTGTCGGGAAGGATATGGAGCTCCTTTAACACAGCCAGGATATCTTCCCTCTCCCGGATAAAGCGCACGTTCCCCTCCTTATACAGGGCCTCCATCAGGGCTGTCATATCATGGGAATGCTTTGCCTCCATGGAAGAAGCGCATTCCACACTCCGGCAGGAAGCCGGTGAAGACGGGATTCGGCCGATGAAGATCACAGGCAGGCCCTTTCTGGCGAACTCCAGGGTCTTCTCCGCCACTTCCGCGGGCAGGCTCTCCTGATTATCGAAAATCAATGCCCGGTAGCCGGGGCCGTCCTTGGCCAGACGCCCGTCCTCCACCCTGGCATTTTCAAGCCGGAAATGCGCTGGGCAGAGGAACTCATAGGTATATCCCGCATCCTCCAGCACGGGGCTGTCAAAAATACGCACCGCCCCCACAAAATCGATCCGCTCAAAATACCGCTGGGCGAACACCGCCAGATCCACCTTCATCTGCCCCTGGCGCAGCATATACTGTACCCTCGTCATATAATCCGTGTACTGTCTGGCATGGAGCCAGTTGGGCTGCCGCTCCCCCCAGCTGTTGCTGAAGGAATCATAGCTGCCCATCCCCTCGTAGCCGGGCCAGATCAGGTCCTTCAGATGGCCGTTCTCGCTGCCCGCCCCGTCATAATGTCCCCGGTAGGAATACCCGTGCAGCACAATCTGGTTCACGCCGCCGGCCAGGGAACGGTGGGCATGCCACAGGAGGTTGTGCCAGCATTGCTGGTAATTGCCGGAATTCCTGTCCCCATTCCCTCTGCCCACATTTTCCGGTGCCGTCTCAATGGAGTAGATCTTCTTGCCCGTCATGTGCACCGCGCCCGACTGGAGACGGTAAAAGTCAATCAGATCCGCGCCGTACAGGGATTCCGTCTCCGGCACCGTCACATGCATGGCTGTCCTTGCGTTTTCCAGGGTCTTGCCGTAGGCCGTCTGATACCTGAGCCCGATGCCGTGGCGCAGGCAGAATTCCTCTATGGGCTTCAGATGGTTCTCGATATATAAATCCGTCAAAAGGGAGGCGAAATCATTTGCCAGCTGTTCATTCTTCACATCAAAGGAAAAGTCCGGATGGGGTATCTGGGCAAAATTTCCGATCCAGTCCTCATCATACACCGCCGGAAGATAGGGGGTAAAATCATATCCGCAGGTTTCCTCAAAGGCCTTGAGAAGCCCTTCCGTCCAGTCCAGATGCGTGGTGTATTCCAGGGAATCAATGAACATATTGTCGATGTTTTCTGCCGCCTCCCCGAAGGAGGGCAGGATCGTATCCTCCCAGAAACGGATGAGCCGCTCGGAGGCCCCCCGTCCGTAATGATCCAGCTGCAGATTGCCGCAGGTCCTGCTGCCGGAGGGATGCTTCCACCAGGCGAACAGGAGGTATTCCCCCTCTTCCTCCGGGCAGAAGGAGACCTCATATTCCTCTTCACCGGCGCATACCCGTCGGTAGTCCGCTCCTTCCTTCAAGGCCCTGGCGGAAGCGAATTCCAGGATGTGCTTCTCCTTATCGGCATATCTGGCAACGGCAATGCCCTCCAGCCTTGCCCTGCCGCCGGCCGCTTTCGCGTCTGTAAGAGCGGCTTCAGGGACCGGAACCCTGCCCTCATAGGGATGCTCCCTGGTGATCCCCTCTATGTAAATGCCGTCGGTCTCCATCTGGATGCCGCTTGCCGGGTCGTCCGGATCCACCTCCCCCGGCAGGGCCAGCGGCCATCCGGGAGTCATCATGAAATCGATCTTCATGCCCAGGCGTCCCGCTTCCAGAAGGACCTCCCGCATCAATACGTTCCAGTTCTCTTTCCCCCAGTCCACCCGGTAATTGAACACCTCCGGATCCGTAGGCGGCGTATAGGGCATGGAGCATATCTCCGCCCCCAGGAATCCCGCGTCCTTCATGGAGCGAAGCTCCGCCTTCAATTCCTCCGCCGTGGTCTGCGCCCCGGGAATCCACCAGCGGATTTTAGGGCGGGCGCTTTCGTCCATCTCACGGAACCGTTGTAATATCTCCCTGCATGCCTGCATGATAATCCTCCCTCTCGATTTTCACAAATTTTCACAAAATAAGCATTGTCAACCCTTTACCGCGCCGCCGCTGATTCCCTCCACAATCTGGGAAGAAAACAGGAAATACAGCACAATGATGGGAATCAGCGTGATAATCACCGCCGCCATGGACTCCCCCATATGCTTGGTGAACTGCCCTATGTACTGGTAAATGATCAGGGTCAATGTATAAGTGCTCCGTTTCCCCAAGAGCACCATGGGCATATAGAAATCATTCCACTGTCCGATTGCCGTGATCAGGGCCACCGTCATGATCACAGGCTTGCAGAGGGGCACTATGATCCGGAAGAAAATCTTGAAATCCCCGGCCCCGTCCATCCGCGCCGATTCCTCCATGGCCATGGGTATGGTCTGGAAAAATTTCTGGAAAATGAAGCATCCCATGGAAATGCCGGATACATATACCAGCGCCAGGCCCAAAAGATTGTTCAACAGGCCGATGGTCCGCAGGATTAAAAACAGCGGCAGGACGCTCACCTGTATGGGAACCATCATCCCTATCAGGAAATAGGCCACAATGAATCCCTTTCCCCTGAATTCAAAACGGGAAATCCCATAGGCGGTCAGCGCTCCCAAAAACAGGCATCCCAGCGTGCCGACCACCACCAGGAACACACTGTTGGCAGCGTACCGCAGCAGATTTTCCTCCGTCAGGACCTTGACATAATTCTCCAATGTCCAGGCCTTGGGAAGCCCCACAAAGTTCGTCACCAGATCCCCCTTGGACTTCATGGAATCCATCACCGTAATCCCGATCACGAAGATGGTGATGCTGGTGTAGAGCAGCAGCACAATAGATAATATCCAGCGGACAATCTTGGCTGACGGCGACAGAATTTCCCTATTTCTCTCTCTGAATCTTTTTTTCAGTCTCTCTTTTCCCATGCTTCGCCTCCTAGGTGTCATACTCGAATTTCTTCAATATCTTCCGTTGAATCACCGTCACCGTCATCATGAAAATGAACATCACCACGCAGATAGCCGCCCCAAAACCCAGCTCCGACCTGCCGCTCAGAGCGTTTCCGAAGGTGTAGCGGTAGAATACCAGATTGGCAAAATCCAGCGAACCGCTGACCCCTCCGTTCCGGCCGCCCAGGATAAAGGGAAGGTCGAACAGGGCCAGCGCCCAGATGCTGCTCATGGTGATGATGGACGCGCAGGAGGGGAGGGACAGGGGAATCAATATCCTGGTAAATCTCTGCCACTCCGTGCAGCCGTCGATACGGCAGGCCTCCATCACGTCTTTGGAAATATCCATAAAATTGGAATAGAAGATCATGATTCCGGAGCCCGCCCCCTGCCAGATGATCAGCATCACCATCAGCTTAAAGGCCCACTTGGGGTCGCCGAACCAGGCGCCCTGAAGCTGTTCCAGCCCGATGCCTTCCAGAAATTTATTCAGAAAGCCGAAGATCGGATTAAAGATCAAAGTGGCGAAAAAGCTGACGATGGTGGAGCTGATCACATAGGGCATGAAGACCATGAACCGCAGATATCTGTGCGCCGGAATCTTGATGAAAAACAGATATGCCAGCAGGTACTGGATGGGCGTGATGATCAGCCATACGCACAGCAGATACTTTACATTGTTCCCCAGGGCGTGGAAGAAGATGGGGGCAAAATTCTGTGCCGTGAACATCTTGATAAAGTTATCCAGTCCGGAAAATTTCATAGGCCCCATACCGGACCATTCCACAAAACTCAGGCCGAATACATAGATAATCGGCAATACCACAAAGCAGGTATAGAACAGGAACCCGGGTAAAATAAATTTAATATGGGCATGTTTTTTTCTCATAGCGCCTTCCTTTCGTCTGAAAAAAACAGGGCTGCAACAGCAGCCCTATCTCTCATGCCTATGCTATCGCCTACTGCATCAATTCAGCCAGTCCGTCCATAAACTCGTCCACTGTCATATCCTTGGCGAATACCTTCTCGAAATTCTCTTCCCAGAAAAGCACTGCGGAGCCGTCGGTGGAATAGTTGGTGATGACATTGTGCCAGCTGGTGTAAATGTTCCCCTGGCCGCTCTCGCTGATCTGCTTCGCAAGCTCTGTAGATGCCTCAATCTCATCGCTGGCTGATACGCCGCCCTGGGACTGCACCCAGATGGTCTGTCCTTCCAGGGATGCACAGTAATTCGCAAAAGCGATTGCCGCTTCTTTGTTCTGGGTGGCGGCATTGACGGAAAATCCGTTGGCGGGCGTTCCTACAAGACCGGCAACGCCGTCATCCGTCGGAATCTCAAATGCGCCAAAGTTCAGGTCCGGATTGTTCTCCGCGATGGTGGTGATATCCCAGGAACCGGAAATCATCATGGCCGCCTGTCCTGAGGTGAATGCCAGGAGCATCGCGTTTCCGTCCACCACGCCCAGCCAGTTGTCTCCGAAATAGCCTGCGTCAGCCCAGTCAACCATCTTCTGCAGGGCATCCCTTGCAGGCTGGTCGGTGACCTTTACAGAGTAATCGGCAAGCCCCTTTGTGTACTCTGCATCAAAACCAGAAAGAACCGGCTCATATGCAAACAGCATGCTGAAATAAGAATTTACCGCAGAAACCGGAATAATTCCTGCCTCATCAACAGTCGCCAACAGAGCTTCAAACTCGCTGAAAGTTGTGGGCACCTTCCATCCATGTTCTTCGAACATATCAATGTTGTAATAGACAGCACGGGTGTCCATGGTCAGCCAGGGAATGGAGTAATATTTCCCGTCCATGATGGAACGGCTCAAAGCGGACTCATCGAACAGGCTGTAATCTACTTCATTCGTCAAATCCATGATAGCGCCGTTCGCCACCATGTCGCCCATTACCGCGTCCGAGGTTCCGCCGGTGTAGAACAGGTCCGGGCCGTCTCCGGACTGGATAGCGGTGGTCAGGACACTGTTATAGGTGTCTCCGTCCCTGATTTCATACTCTACTGTAACATTCGGGTACTGCTTGTTAAAGCCCTCAATCACTGCCTGCAGGCTCTCTTCAAAGGAAAAGGCATGCTCCCAGATGGTAATGGTGCCGGAGATATCCCCGCCCGCCGCTTCCCCGCTTTCTTCTCCGGCAGGCTCCTGGCTTTCCTCTGCTCCCTCCGGCTCCTGGCTCTCCTCTCCGGCAGGCTCCTGGGAACCGCCCGCGCTCTCCTCCTGGCTGGACTCACTCTCCTTCGGCTTCTCCTCGCCGCCGCATCCGGCCAGCAGCATTCCAAGCATGCTGAATGTACATAACATTGCAACCAGTTTTTTCAATTTCATAGCTTTCCTCCTTTTGCGTGTCTGTCTTCAGGCTCTTCTTCCCTGCCTGTGTTTTCATTATAATCAAAAGGATAAGACCCTGTAAGAAACAATCTTATCCCTTTGATTCACAAAATATTCATATTGTTAATCATGTGTTCACATTCTTGTCCGCAATTCACATTCTTGCCATATTTATCTGCTTCCGGTAGTCCGTAATCGTGCTTCCCGTAATTTTCTTAAAGACCCTCACCATATAGTTTTCATTGGAAAAGCCGGTCAGATCCGCGATCTCACCCAAAGTATACTCCGGCCGCTTCAGATATTCCTTCACCTTCTCGATCTTCTTAAGGTTGATATACTGTATGGGCGGCATGGAGGTGCGCTCCTTGAACCGCTTGGAGAAGGCCGACACGCTCATATTGGAGAGCGCCGCCAATTCTTCCAGGGAAAGCCGTGTCTGAATCTTCCGGTCGATGTACCGGAATACCTCCCCGAAGGAATCCTCCCTCAGATGGGCCTCCAGATCCCTGTGGAAATCCATGAGCAGCGCCAGCACGTCCCGCTTCATATCCCCTGCACAAGCCGCATCGGATATCGTCCCTGACACCGGATACCGGTTCATCCAGGCTCCGATCTCCCCATCCCTGTGCAGCGTCTTCTTCAAAATATTGAACATCAGGATGCTCACCGACTGGTTCATCCCCTCCCGCACGCTCTTTACGCGTACCTGCTGCTCCCGGCAGCTGCGCAGAAATTCCGAAAGCTCCCGCTCCAGGATCTCCGCTTTGAACTCATTCAGGAAGATATCTTCCGAAAACATCAGGGGAGGCGTGCGCTCCTGCCAGGAAATCTCCCCGCTGAAGAACACCTGCCTCTGTTCATGATAAAACCGCTGCTGCAGCGCCTCCTCCGCTTCCTCATACCGGGGCAGGATCTCCCGTGTATCCATGAACTCCCCACTGATTCCAAAAAGGATCTGCCGGTTGGTATATTGGAAAAAGTTTTTTTCAATAATGTCTATATACTCCTCCAGCATCCCATGTCTATCCCGCGCCGTGCCTTCCCCTTCGAACCGGAAAATAATAAAGGGATTCCTTTTATAGGACGAAAGCACATTCCCCATATGGTAATGGGCCACCAGCTCTTCCAGGAGATGGAGCATCATTTTTTCCCGATTCAGCCCTTGCTCTCCCGCTTCACCCTCCTCCTGCCCTATTTTCATGACAGCTACTGTCTTCACGCCTTCGCTGCTGTCCATCATCTGCTCGATGGATTCGCTCTTCACCGGCCTTTCTTTTCCTCTGATCCTGGCCGCCACATCGTAGACCACCTTTTCGATGGCTTCCTGATTGATATCCTGCTTTAAGATATATCCGTCCACCCCCAGGGAGATTGCCTCCTTGGCATATTCAAATTTTTCATAGCAGCTTAAGATGATCACCCCTGCCGCCAGTTTCTGTTCCCGGATTCTGCGAATCAGCTCCAGCCCGTTCATGTTCGGCATCTCGATATCCGTAATGACGATATCCACCAGATTGGTCCTGAGGAACTTAAACGCCTCCTCCGCCACCCCGAAGGAGCCCGCCACCTGAATATCTTCACAGCTCTCCAGAAGAGACTGGATCCCCACTCTCGCCAGGATCTCATCGTCAACAATCGCTACTCGTATCATCGTCCGTCCCTGCCCTCCCTTTTCTTACAGGCAGACAATAGGTTACCGTGGTTCCGTCCCCATAAGCGCTTTTCATATCCATGCCGTATTCCCTGCCATACTCCAGCTCTATGACCTGCCGGATATTCCTGAGCCCGATATTGGTATGGTTCTCTCCGGTCTCCTTCTGCTTCTCCCACTTTTCAAGGTCAAAGCCGCATCCGTTATCCGTCACCGTCACATAGAGCCGCTCCTCTTCCAGCCAGGCCCTTATTACGATTTTCCCGCGCTGAACCATTCCCCGCTGAAATCCGTGAAGAATGGAATTTTCCACCACCGGCTGCAGCAGGAACCGGAAAATCTTCAAGTCCCTGGTCTCCGGCTGGATCTCATACTCAATGACGAAATTCAGGAACCGCGCCTTCTGGATCACGGCGTACTGTTCTATCAGCTCCAGCTCGTCCTCCAGTGTATAATCTTCTCCTTTTCCCTTCACGGCATTCATCAGGATATATACCAGGGCCTCCGTGAGCTTCTGGATGTTCTCCTGCTTGTTGATGACGGCTGTCCATTTGATGGTATTTAGGGCATTGTACAGAAAATGCGGCTGCAGCTGGGCCGTCAGTGCCTGAATCTGAAAATTATTCTTTTCGGCAATGGCTTTCTCATTGCTGTCCATCAGTTCCTTAATCTGTTCGGTCATTTCGTTGAAATGCCGTGAAAGGCTCCGCAGCTCCCCGCCGAAGGGGGCCATCTTCGTCTCCATATCGCCCCTGGCAAACCGGTCCATGGCATACTTCAAATCGCTGATTGGCTTTAAGAGGGAATGCTGGAAGGTATAAAAAATCAACAGCAACAGCAGGCAGTAGGCGATGGATACCACAAACAGCACAATTTTTAACGGTATCACGGATTCCAGCAGCGCCTCCTTTGAAGCGCTTCCCACAAAGATCCACCCGGTATCCTCCATCCGGCTATACGCTACCACATCCTCCCCGGCGATAAAATATCCTCTGTAGGCCCGTGTATCCAGCAGCGCCTCCTTCACGTCCTCGTCCAGGGGGACCTCTGCCGGCGTATAGAGGGTGGTCCCGTCGGAATCTATCATATATTTGAGGCTGCCCTCCATCTGCAGCCGGTCGAACGCCCGACTGATGAGGGATTCCCCCAGCACATAGTACAAGGTCCCCACATCCTTCTGCTGTCTGCCGTTCAGAGTACGGGCCAGCACATAATTCCGGGTGCCCCGTTTTCCGTAAATGCTTTCCACCGCGAACCAGATGCTCTTGCCCCCCTGCTCCGCGATCATCTCCTCGCTCAGCTCCATGATGGCCGGCATGGTGCTGTAGGCGTTCGCTTTATCATGATATACCTCGCCCCCGCTTTTCAGGAACACGGCCCGGATATTTTTATAGGGGTAGCTGCATGCGGCAAGGGTGGACTCGATATACTGTCTGTCGGTCTCCCCGCTCTCCAGCATATCCACGCACCCGCTGTAATAGAGGGCCATGGTGCTGTTCTCGTACATCTCCAGAGAAGCCTTTACCTGATTCCCTATAGACTGCATGGTCTCCTCCATATTGCCCCCCGCATTCAGCCCCGCGTAATCCTGGATAGTGCGGTTTACCACTAAAATTAAAACGATATATGGTATTACCATGAACAGCAGGAAGTAGATGAAAATCTTGATGCGGATCCTGTATTTTTCTGTAAAATCTTTCAAACGGCACCCCCTGGCTCTCCCGTCGGACCATAACCACATCCCCCGCGGATTCCTGCATACGGCTGCCTGGTCTGAAACGCCGAAGGCCTGCCGCGGCTTTCTTCCGTCCGCCGATATGTTCCGTAATGGGAATTATTATAGCACAGCTCCCGGCCTGCTGGCAAAAAATTTTTGGGGTATCCAGGCCTTTTGGAGGATGGGCCTGTCTTGTAATTACCCGCTGCATATGGTATGATATATAAAAATATTCATGCGGCCGATACAGGAAGGCAGGGCTGCGAGGAGGGGATGAAATGGCAAGATACATTCAGGATTTCTATTTGAATCAACCGGAAGATTTCGTTGCTTTTATCATGAACGATTATCTGCAGAAAAACGGGTTCACCATGTCAGACTGGAAGGGTGAACCTGCCTACCGGGCGGGCGACGCCATGATGGAGGGATACAAGTATCTGAAGTGGTCCTATGTCAACGGGAGGTTCCATCTGGAGGCCTGGCTGAAGGGAACCTTCGGCGGCGAGTGGGGACTGGAAGGCTTTGTGGGAACCCTGCAGAAGAAGCCTTACAAGAATAACTTATTACAGCTTATGACCGTGCTGCAGCAGTCCCTGCCTCCCCAGGACGGCATGGGGCCGCAGACGGGCATGCCCCATGTGGTTCCCGTACAGATTGTAGACAATTCCAAAGAGGCCACCCAGGCATTGATTTTCGGCATTCTCGCCATGGTAATGTGCTGGTCTCCCATTTTCTGTGTCCTGTTGGCCTGCCTGGGTTTCTCCAGGGCGAGGATGGGAGCCGGTTCCAGCAAGGCGGGACAGGCATTGGCGGGCAAGGTTCTGAGCATCGTGGCCATGGTCATTACCCTTGTGCTGTTCGTCATGAGCCTTATGGGGCAGCTATCCTTACTTTGGGCATATTATTAAGAATATTGGCAGGGAAATAGGGCGCTCCCTTTGCGGCGGGCCGGCACGCCGGTCTATGCCTGACGAACGGGAGCGCTCCGTCCGCACAAAAGCGTCCTGACTTCAAACCGGCCGATCCGGTTCCCGGGCCTCTCCACCTCTCTTCCCTCTAAGTCCACGCAGCCCGCGATACGTTCCGCCAGCCGGCACTTCTTCCTGAGCTCCGAGCAGGAGCGCTATGACGGATTTTAATATATTATACTGCATAACGCTGAATACTGCCTAATGCAATCATGCGATTGAACCGGTCAGCGTTATGCAGTCTGATTTCACGGCAAGTGAAATCGTTAAGCAGTATATATGACAACCGAATATATCGCTGCAAAAACAGGACATTCTGCCGTTTTTCTGGTATAATAGAGCTACTAACCAATGGAGGTTCTGTCATGTCATTCCTTGACTCCTATAACAACCTGACGGACAGGGAAAAGAGATATCAGCTCTTGTGCAGACCTTTCGATAAAATCTTAAACCCATTTTTCATCACACTGGCAATCAGACATTTTTCCTTCTTGCTCCATTTGGGTCTATAAGGTTCCTCATTTTCCTTTAGCAGTATATTGCATCCATAAAACAGCTTTTCATAAATATGCCGAATATGCTCTTCCCTGCTATCGCCGATAAATCTACAGTTCATTGAATGTGCTATATCTGAAAACAGATTCCAGTAATTCAGAAAAAGACTGCAATTTATTTTTCCGATGTTCTTTTTCCTAAGGATTGCTGAGGATAAAAGAAATTCATCTTCTTTCGTATTGATCAGCAATCCCTCCTCCCGCGCAAACGCCATCGTTTCCTCTTTGGTCGGAAAAGATCTTAACATGCCGTCTTTATCAAGCAGAAACCCGTCAATATCATCTGTATACCAAATAGCATAACACGTTTCCTGCAAAACCTTAAATCTAATCAGATAATATTGTTTCTGCAGTTCTTCACTCATATTACTATTCCTCTCCACTATGGGCATTTCCCTTCAACCATCTATTGAAAAATACTGCAGATCCTCAAATTCATCATCCGAAAATTCAAATGTAAAAATATGTGTATCATCAAATGATTGCTCAAAGTAATTTACCCGGCCATTCTCGTAGTCAATAACAGGCTTGCCCAATTTTTCTTTGATCTCATCAAAACTGAACGTACCAAACACTTTCGTAATATAAGGCATCATAAATTCTACAATAAAATTTAGATGTGCATTGTATTTTTCAGATAATGTTTTGACCTGTTCCAAATAATTTTCTCCAGGCTCTTCATCCCAGGCAAAAATCAGTCCATTGAACTCAAAAATAAATTGTTCTAAATCTTCATTAAATTCCATGATATCTTCCTCCCCAAATACGGATTTCCATCCGAAATCATAATACCATTTTTCATATTCAATAACGAATCCTTCGGCCATACAGGCGGCATATACAGCATCGAGACCCTCAATGCAGAAAGACGTTAAGGAAATAGCGACGAGTCACACTCCCTTTAGTCCCACCAGAAATACCAGACGGTAGACCGCCGCAGGGTGTCGGCC
>CAJUFO010000039.1:30530-39977 GCA_910585615.1 uncultured Acetatifactor sp. | reverse complement strand
GCATCTGTCCATTCCCTCCTGTGTCAATCTATGCCTGCCGGCCAGTACCCCGGTGCATGAATCCTTGAGCGATCAGCCCTGGCCGCCCGCCCGATTACAGCGTTGCCGTCAGCAGGCAATGCCTTGTGCCCGTCTCCTTCCTCCGCCTTGTCCCGGCGCGGACATCAGGCACTGATTACCCGGGAATTCATGCACCGGTGTACCAGGCATCCGCCAGGCGGCATGCAGGCCGGTGGGGCAGAGCCCGCGAGCCGTAAGCCCCCGGCCTCCGCCGCAGCATCGAATCAAAAAATCCAGGCAGACGCGCTCAGGGGCATGCGCCAAAGCCATCGAAAATCGCCGCGGCCTGCTCCGATGTGGCCTCCGCATATGTGATGGTGATGATCAGCGCCCTGTCTCCCGATACCCGGAAATAGTAGTCCTGAAAGTATTCGCCGCCGCTGTCCACCCTGGTCTTCACCATCGCAAAGGTCTCCCCCGCAATCTCCGCGGTGCCGCTGTCGTCCAGTATCTCATAGGCCGGCTCCTGCATCATCCTCAGGTGCAGGAGCGCGGCCTTTTTGTAGTCCTCCGTGTCCATGCCCCTCACCATGAGCTTCTCTACGGTCACCGCCACATTGGCGTCCCCCTCGGCATTCGTGCCCAGCATTTCATACAGGGACGTCATTTCCAGGTATTCCCGCTGCTTCTCGCTGTAGTTCTCGGAGATGATGTCCTCTCCGATTCCCATCAGGGCCTCCATCCCCTCGTCGCTGAGCATGAAGACGCCCTCCGGGGCCGTGAAGCGCAGGTTCCAGTATTCGCTCTCCCATCCGTTGTCCGTGGTGACGCCCTTCACATAGGCGCTGTCCGCCTCGCCGCTTTCGTCATCTCCGCTCTCCACGGCGCTTCCCGTCCGGCGCCCCTCTCCGGAGTCCTCCTCGCTTTCCCCGCCATGGACGACCAATACCTGCTTATCGCTATCCCGTTTCTCTTTCAACTTTGTTGCGCCTTCTTCCGGCCGGCTCTCTGTCTCCGGAGAAGGGCTTTCCGCAGCGCTGTCCCTGTTCCCGCTTCGGGCAATCTGTTCCAGGATTTCCATGGGCATGGGGACGGTGCAGCCGGACAAAAGCAGCGCAATGGCGATCACCGCAATGCCAATCCTCTTCTTCATAGCCGCTCCTCCTTATCTGTCTCCCCGCTCCCCCCGCAGCTTCTCCAGGAAATGTCCGAGCCTCTCCATGGCAGTCCGCAGGTTCTCCAGGGATGCGGCGTAGGAGATGCGCAGATACCCCTCCCCGCAGTCGCCGAAGGCAGTCCCCGGCACCACGGCCACGCCCTCCTCCTTCAGGAACCGCATGGCGAAGTCGTCGCTGCTCATGCCGAACTCCCTGATGCAGGGGAAGATGTAGAAGGCCCCGTAGGGCTCGAAGCAGGGCAGCCCCATCTCCCGGAAGGCATGCACCAGGAAGCGCCGCCTCTGGTTGTAGGCCGTACACATCTCGGCCACGTCTCTGTCGCCGTTCCTCAGGGCCTCCACAGCCGCGTACTGGCTGGTGGTGGGCGCGCACATGATGGCGTACTGATGAATCTTAGTCATCTGCTCTATGATGGCCTCCGGCCCGCAGGCGTAGCCCAGCCGCCAGCCGGTCATGGCGAAGGCCTTGGAGAAGCCGTTGATCAGTATGGTGCGCTCCTTCATGCCCGGCAGCTGGGCGATGGAGACATGCTTCTCCTTGTAGGAAAGCTCCGCGTAGATTTCATCGGACATGACATAGATGTCATGTTTCAGGATGACCTCCGCGATGGCCTCCAGGTCTTTCCTCTCCATGATGGCCCCGGTGGGATTGTTGGGGAAGGGCAGCACCAGGATCTTGGTCCTGTCGGTGATGGCCTCCTCCAGCTCCGCGGCGGTGAGCCTGAACTCGTTCTCCTCCTTCAGGTCGATGATCACGGGCTTTGCTCCGGCCATCACGGCGCAGGGCTCGTAGGACACGAAACTGGGCTGTGGAATCAGCACCTCGTCCCCGGGATTGATCATGGCCCGGAAGCCGATGTCGATGGCTTCGGATCCGCCCACGGTGATCAGGATCTCTTTCATGGGATGCTCATAGCGGATTCCCTGCTTTCTGTACAGATATTCCGCGATTTCCTCCCGCAGCTCCTTCAGGCCTGCGTTAGAGGTATAGAAGGTCTTCCCCTTCTCCAGGGAGTAGATGCCCTCGTCCCGGATGTGCCAGGGAGTGTCGAAGTCGGGCTCGCCTACCCCCAGGGAAATGGTATCCTTCATCTCCTGGGCGATGTCGAAGAATTTCCGGATGCCCGACGGCTTGATTTCTACGATTCTGTCTGCTAACGGATTTCTCATGGGGTGATCATCTGCCTTTCGTCTTCTTTTTTCCTGGAAAGCACCGTGCCGTGGTCCTTGTATTTCTTCAGGATGAAATGCGTGGCCGTGCTGATAACGGACTCCAGGGCGGAGAGTTTTTCCGACACGAAGGAGGACACTTCCCGCAGGGTCTTCCCCTCCAGGATGATCATCAGGTCATAGCCCCCGGACATCAGGTACACGCTCTGGACTTCCGGGTACTGGTAGATGCGCTCCGCGATGCTGTCGAAGCCCTGTCCCCTCTGGGGCGTCACACGCACCTCAATCAGCGCGGATACCTTCTCCCGTGAAGTCTTCTCCCAGTCGATCATGGTGTGGTATCCGCAGATGATGCCCTCCTGTTCCAGGGCGGACAGCTCGCTTACCACTTCCGCCTCCCGGGCCCCCAGGAGCACTGCCAGCTCCCCTAAGTCGATCCGGCTGTTCTTTTCGATCAATGCCAACAATTCTTCTCTCATTTCCTGTCCCTCTCTTTTCGAATTTTTCACCCGGGTTCCGGCATCTGATATACGGCGTCCCTCCGGGGTCTGTCCAGGTAGCGGATTTCCTCCCCGCATCTCAGTATCCGGCTTCTGCCCCCGGTCAGCTTCCCGATCACTGTAGCTGGGATATGGGCCGCCTCCAGCGCCGCAGCAAGCCCATGTCCGTCCCGGGCCGTCATGACCAGGCACCCGCCGCAGAGCAGCTCGTAGGGGTTCGCCCCGCAGCACTCGCATACCTCCACGGTCTCCTGGCGCAGGGGGATGCCGCGCAGATCCGCCTCCAGCCCCAGGCCAGCGCCCTCCGCCAGCTCCCAGAGGGCCCCCAGGATGCCGCCCTCCGAGGCATCGTGCATGGCGCAGACGCCGTGCTCCCTCGCCACCCGTGCCTCCGGCAGCACGGACAGATACCGCCCGAAGCCCGCCGCTTCCTCCACCAGCCAGGCGGGATAGCGCGCCAGCAGCTTCTCCCGGAAGCGCCGCGCCAGCAGGGCGGTGCCCTGGAGGCCGATCCATTTGCTCAGGACGATGTCCTGTCCCGGGGCAGCGGCTCCCGGCCCATGTCCCTCTCCCCGGGCTGCCGTGCCGTATCCCGTCACCACCGCCAGCGGCCCGGCCGCCGCCGCTGTCACCCTTGTCTGTCCGCCAATTATCTCCATATGTAATTCCGTGCATTTCTCCTGCGCCTGAACCATGAGCGCCCGGATTTGGGGCTCCTCCACGGTCTCCGGCAGGAGCAATGCCACTGTCGCCGCCACCGGCTCCGCGCCGCCCGCCGCCAGGTTGTTGACGCATTTCACAATCAAATCTGCCATGGATATGGCCGCTTCTCCGCTCCAGGGCGGCAGAGCCTCCTGTCCGGACAGCCCGGCGGGCGGCCCCTCCTCATGGCCCAGGGCATATGGCCCTCTTTCGGCCTCGGCTGCGGGCTCCCTCTCCACGCAGCCCGAGGTGCATGGCCCCTCTGCCCGGAGCTCTCGATGCCGTCCATCTTTAAACGTCAAACCGTCGTCCCCGCATCCCGGCGGCGGAATCCGCAGCACGGCCTCCTGCACACAGACCGCCGTCGCTCCCTCCGGGCGGGACGAGAAGATGGCGCAGTCTTCTCCAGCTCCTGCGCCATTCAACACTTCCTCTCTTTTCGTCCGAATCTGTCCGAAGACAGAACGCTTCATGGCATTTATCGGCAATTTCCCTGTTTTCATCCCTGTCCCCCATGCCAGAGCCCTTCATCTGTCCGGTTCTGAGCCCGTAAGGCTCATTGCGGCTCTTCCGCGGCGGGATCCACCGGCGGAGGCGGCACGAGAATCGCCAGTACATTTCCCACATGCTCTATGCTTCCCGTGCCGATAGCCGCCATGATTTCCTCATAAGCATATGGATCCTCTGTAGCCACCCCCACCACGGCCCCTCTGGGCACCATCCGATAGCTGCTGCTGTTTATCTTCTCCCGGCTGGTCTCCTGCCCGTTCTCCGTGACGATTTTCCACAGCTCCGCCCGGTATCCCACATGGAGGTTATTGTCCACCGCGATATAGCCCAGGGGCAGCGCAGGGTCTGCGGTAATCAGGTCCGCAGGAGGGTTGATGACCTCCAGCACCTGGCTCTCATAGCGGACTTCCCGGCCGGGATCCCGGTTCTCCTCCCCATAGATGGTGAAGGTCAACTGTTTTCCCTCGGTGCGCCCCTCGATGTAGATCGGGCAGTCCAGGTTGTTCTTGAACCGGAAATCCTTGTCCGCGCTCTCCGCGATGGCCGCGTCCGCGGAAGGGTCCACATAGGTCACAATCATGGAGTGGTTCGACCGCTCGGTGACCTCCAGCTCCGCCAGCAGGACGGTATTGTACAGCGTGGTGGATACCTGGCAGATGCCGCCTCCCATGCTGTCCACCACCTGGTTGTTCATGAAGGATCCCGCCATATAGTATCCGTTCTCCGCGGTGAAGGGCGTCACGCAGTCCAGCATGGAGAACTCGTCCCCGGGATACAGGACCGTGCCGTTGATCAGGCTGCAGCCGTTGGAGATGTTCTCGCTCCGGTTGAAGTTGGATGAGCCGTAGGAGGTGGTGAATGTGCCCAGCACGTCCTTCACCCTGGCAAGCTCCTCGGCGCTGCCCCTGGGCTGGGTCACCTCCACCACCAGAGGGATGCTGCAGGGCTGGCAGTCCCATCCGCCGGACAAAAGCTCATGCACCTTGTCGAAGGAGGCCTCCACATTCAGGGCGTACCCGGTGTCTCCGCCCACCACCCGGAATTGTCCGTCCTCCCGGACCAAAGTGGCGTCCACCGCCTTCTGATCGTACTTGGCGCACTCCTCAATCAGGATGTCCGTAAGCCCCTGGAAATCAAAGGACAGCTCCAGCGGGTAGACCAGGTTCTCCCGCTCCAGGTCCTTGAGTATCTTGTACCGCTCTATCACGTTCCCATGAATCCCCACCTCCAGGGCCTCGGTGATGACCTCCTGATTGGACCAGGAAATCCCCAGCTCCCCTGCGCTCACGGGCACTTCCCTGCCCTCCGCGTAGAGCAGCGTGATCTCCACCTCCCGCAGGGTCTCCACATAGGCCTCCACGGCCTGCACCGCCTCCTGGGCGGTCATGCCGGAGAGATCCACCTCCCCCACGAAGATTCCCTTCTTGATGGCGTCTCCCTCCTTTGCCGCCGCGGTCATGCCCCACAGCAGCGCACTGGCCAGGAGACAGGCCAGAAAACAGCCTTTCCTTATCCATTTTCCCATAGTCTGCATCCTCTCTGATTCTGTTGTTGAATTAATAGGCAAAATATGTTACAGTGGAGGCAACCATCGCTATCACCAGCAAAATGACGATGACCGCGGAGATGCGCTGCGTCCTTTTTTTGTTGTTCATATTGAACATGGCGGCTCCTGTCTGCCCTCCGGATGCCCTGATGTCCCTGCGGCATCCCTGTGGCGAATACTATCGGGAACTGTCTGCAGACAGTCCCTTATGAAAGGATTATATATGAATATCGGTTTTTTGGCAAGTTTTATTACCTTTTCCCTGTTGGTTTCTTATAATATAAAAAAACAGGCCCGCAGGGGCCGTCGCAATGAAAAGAATTTCTGGGCCAGGGAGGCCCAGGCCAATTCCGTCCGGCGCAAGCCGCTGGACGGGCTGAACTATGTCAGGATTCCTCTGGAGCGCTTCCCCACCCATGTGCTGAACGAGAATCCGGAGGTGCTGGAGTGCATCGGCATCATGGAATCCCTCACACCACTGAAGATCGTCAATTTCACAGGCTGGACCAACACGGAGCTGAAGCTGGAATACGGCGCCGCCAACATCACGGCCCTGTCGGAGTACGACCAGAACTATACCCTGCTGGCCCGCACCCTGCAGAAGTGGGCGGACGCGCTGCTGGAGGCGGGGCACGACGACGAAGCCGTCATCCTCATGGACTTCGCCGTCAGCACCCACACGGACATCAGCCGCACCTACTGTCAGCTTGCGGATTACTGGGCCGCCCGGGGCAGAGGGGACAAAATCGAAGAGATGATGCGCATCGCGGAGGGGCTGCGCTCCGCCAACAAGGGCGCTATCCTGCGCCATCTGAAGCAGAGCCTGGACGGCATCGTGGGCGTATTGTGGTGATGCCGGAGGCTTAAGCCTCCCCGTTGCTGTCTGCGTCTGCTGTGCATCGCTGTCCGCCGTCCATCGCTGTTTTCTGTCCGCTGTCCGCCGCTGTCTTCTGTCCGCCGCTGACAGGCCTCAGCGGCTCGGCGCCCGATCCGAACTGCCGGGGCGGGCCTCAGTGGTCGTACTCGCTCTTGTACTCCAGGATGGCCCCTGTGGCGGCATCTATGGTATATTCGTACTCAATCCGGTCGTGGTAGAACTCGATCTCGTACTCGGAGCGGCCGTGCTCCAGCTCCAGCTCCGCTTTCGTGAAGAATACTTCCTCCTTCGACAGGCCCGCATGCGCGGCCGCTATTTCCTTTGCGCTCTCCACGCCTATGCTTGCGTCCATGGCCTGCCCCTGGGATTCGTTGGGCCTGAACAGCTCTGCGCTTTTGTCCAGAACGGCTCCTGTGGCCGCGTCGATCTCATAGTCGTATTCCGTATCGGCTGTCAGGAATTCGATGTCGTACACCGCTATGCCATCGTCCCAGTCCAGCTTCTCCTTCGTAAAGGTCACGTCGCTCTCCGCCAGCCCCGCGTCCGCCAGGGCTGCCGCCTTGGCGGCGTCAATGGTCTCCACTGCCCCGGCCGGCCGGGACTGCGGATTCGTCTGCCCTGCTGTCGGGGGCTGCTGCCCTGACGCTTCCGGCTGGCGGCCTCCCTCCGCCTGGGACTGGCCTTCCGCCGTGCCAGGCTGCTGCCCTGACGCTTCCGGCCGGCCTCCCTCCGCCTGGGACTGCTGCCCTGACGCTTCCGGCTGGCCTCCCTCCGCCTGGGACTGGCCTTCTGCTGTGCCAGGCTGCTGCCCGCTGGGTTCCGGCTGCCCGTTTTCGGCATCCGGCTGCCCCATCCCCGTCTGTCCCTGGCTTGCGGACGCTGCCGCGCCCTCTGTGCCCAGGGCATGGATGCTCACGCCCCTGACCTCCCCGGTGGCCGCATCGATTTCATATTCATAGACATGTGTTTCCGAGACGAATTCAATCTCGTAACAATTCCTGCCGCCGTCCCGCTGCAGCTCCTGTCTGGTCAGGGTGACATCCGCGAGCGCCAGCCCCGCATCCGACAGCGCATGTTCCATGGCTTCGCTCCTGTCCATGACGCGGCTTCTGCGCCCGCCCCAAGCCACGATGGCAATTGCCGTCACTGCCAGGATGGCCACTGCCGCCGCTATCGGCAGGGCTATGCTCTGGCTCCCTTTGTTCCTCTCCTGCTTTTCCCTTTTTTCCAAATCTTCCATATCAGCATGCTCCTTTTCCTGCTTTCAGTCAATGCCGTGCCCTCTCCTGCGCTGTCAGCCTTACCGCATCCGCCGGGGAATCGGTCATGGCATCTCTCCATCTCCCCGCGTCCTCCCGGCGGTTAGTCTATGCTTACTTTAATTATATGTCCATAGCGGCATATTTGCAACCGTATTTTTTCGGCCTTATCCGCCTTTATCCGATTCAACTCTATAAATCGGTACAACAGCCCGTTGCACTGTCCAGCCCGCCATGAATCGGCCGGGCCAGGGCCACATGGTTCAGAGGGCTCCGGCTTCGGTAATCGAACAGCACAAACGTATGCCCCATGCTTTCCCCGGCCCCGAAAGCGCCGTAGCCCGCCGCCATCCGGTCAATGTCCCACACCGGATAGGCGAAGGGCTCCAGATGGGTCATCCTGCCAAGCTGTCTGCTGTCGAAGCCCTCATAGTCCGGCAGGTATCTCCGCCTCTGCTCCTCTTCCCTGTAAAAGCTTCTCGCCGCCTCCTTCCAGGCGGAAATGTCCGGGGCAAATCCAGGCCTGCTCTTTGCGTTCTCCCTCAGATACAGGTCATAGGTCAAAAGCTCCCTGTACACCTCCCGCCGCCGCGAATCCCGCCTCCCGGCAAAGTCCAGCAGCACCTGATATCGGCTGGCACGGGCCGGGCTCATGGCCAGATGCCCCTCCTCCCTGTAGAAGTCCGCCAGGGCCTCGTACATGGCAAAGGGGCCGGGAAAGGCATTCTCCAGAAAGTTCAGGGTATGGACGAACTGGCCGCTGTTGTAGTAGAGCTCCACCATCTCCTCAACGCCCTTCAGCCGCAGCACCTCCCCGTAGGACAGCCAGTCCGTGCACAGCACCTCGTAAGGGGGCTGCTCCAGGTAACGGATGCCGTATTTCTGCGCCCGCTCCCACATCTCGGAGCCCTTCAGCACCTTCAGGAAGCCCAGCTGCAGCTGATGGGGGCGCAGCCGGTAGACCCAGTCGAAGGATTTCCCGAAGCTCTCATAGCCCTCATAGGGGAGCCCGGCTATCAGGTCCAGGTGCAGGTGCACGTTCCCGCCCCTGCGGATGGCTGCCACCGCGCTTTCCAGCCTTTTGATATCCATGGTCCGCCGGATGGCCTCCAGGGTCCTGGGGTTCACCGTCTGGACGCCGATTTCCATCTGCGCCAGCCCTGGGCGGAAGCGGCTCAGCAGCTCTATCTCCTCCTCCCGCAGGATGTCCGCGGAAATCTCGAAGTGGAAATTTGTGACACCATTGTCATGTTCCAGGAGATAGGTCCAGACCGCCATGGCGTGGGCATGGCTGCAATTGAAGGTACGGTCTATGAATTTTACCTGCCTGACCCTGTGGTCCAGGAAAAACTGCAGCTCCTCCTCTACCAGGCCCATGTCCCGTATCCTCACGGCCTTGTCGATGGAGGAGAGGCAGTAGCTGCACCGGAAGGGACAGCCTCTGCTGGTCTCGTAGTACAGGATCCGGTTCTCGAAGGGGGCCAGGTCATCGTACAGGAAGGGAATGGCGCTCAAGTCCGTCAGGGGGCGGCACGGGGTATAGCCTGTGGGGAGGCACAGGCCGGGGATGTCCGCAAGCCCCAGGGCAGGGCCGGCTTTCCGGCGGCCCTTTCCCTCTTCTGCCGCACACGGGCATTCCGGCACGGCAGACCCTTCCACTGCCTCATCCCCCGATTCCATGTCCGCGTGCCCGGCCCCGGCCACAG
>CAJUFO010000039.1:13705-30430 GCA_910585615.1 uncultured Acetatifactor sp. | reverse complement strand
GTTCCTCGCCCTCGCTCCCGGCCCCGGCTACAGGTTCCTCACCCCCGCTCCCGGCCCCGGCTACAGGTTCCTCACCCTCGCCCCCGGCCCCGGCCACAGGTTCCTCACCCTCGCTCCCGGCCCCGGCCACAGGTTCCTCGCCCTCGCTCCCGGCCCCGGTCACAGGTTCCTCGCCCTCGCTCCCGGCCCCGGCTACAGGTTCCTCACCCCCGCTCCCGGCTCCGGCTACAGGTTCCTCACCCTCGCTCCCGGCCTTGGCCACAGGTTCTTCACCCTCACGCCCGGCTGCCCTCGCCCCATTCACATAATAGTCCAGAAGCTCCCGGAAGGTAGCCTCGCCCTCGCCCACCATGATGCCCGCGACCTGCGGATACTCCCTCAATATGACATCCGCGTCATATGAGACCTCCGGGCCGCCCAGCCAGACTGCCGCGTCCGGCAGGAGCTTAGGCAGCTCTCCAAGCAGTTCCCGCACCAGCCGCCAGTTCCATATATAGCAGGAAAATCCCATGGCATCCGGCCTCCTGGCATAGATGTCCGCAAGGATCTCCGCCATGGGCTGGTTGATGGTATATTCCGCCAGCTCCACATGCCGCCGCAGTTTTTCTCCCGCACAGGCCCGCAGGCTATAGACGGCGGGGTTGGAATGGATATATTTTGCGTTTATTGCCACCAGCAAAAATTTAAAGTCCACAGCGCACCTCTGCATTCTTCCATTCTGCCTTGTACATTTCGGCGATATCGGACGGCCCGCTCCCCCGCATGATTCTCGCCTGCATATATATGATCTGCTGCCTTTCGCTCATGACTGGTTTTCCGCCTTCGTTTTCAATCTTTTACCGCTTCTTTTATCTGTCAGTCTTTCCGCATCAGCCCTTTCCTGTTCACAGCCCGAACCGCTCCGCCAGCTTCTCCCACTCCGATTCCGGCACCTGCGGCATGGAGGCAAGCCCCATCTCCTTTGCCCGGGCTTCCATGGCCAGGATGGATTTGAAGAAATAGTTGACGCCCGTCACCAGGCTCTTCTTGGTCGCGCGGTTCAGGACCATGCCCATCTCGTCCACGCCGCTCTCCGAAAAGTCCTGGAGATAGGACTCCACGTCATAGGGGATGGACAGGAATTCCGCTTCCCATTTTTCTGACACGCCTGTCAGAATAGCAAACTGCGCCCGCCGCCCCACGCCGTCTATGGCAAAGCCCAGGGAGCCCGGGTTGATGTAGGTCTTGCCATACATTCTGTCAATCTCCTGATGGTGGCTGTGGCCCCCAAGCAGATAGGGATAGGCCAAAGCCTCCATGACCTTCTCCTTCAGGCCCGTCTCCTCGTGGACATTGCCCCGCACCCGGCCAGGCGTGCCGTGGCAGAGGTACAGGGCAGGGCAGCCCTCCAGGCACAGCTCCCTCTCCGTGGGGAGCGATGCGAAAAAATCCAGGTCCGTCTCCGTCATGCGCTGCAGCGTATAGAACAGCGTGCCGTTGGCGGAGGAGGGCTTCCAGCCTTCCCTGTTGTCCTTATTGTTCAGCAGATAGTCCTCCCTGTTGCCCCGCAGCATCCAGCATTCATAGCGCCTGCGCATCTCGTACAGAAGCGCCATGGTGCGCTCCGGGTAGGGGCTGTCCGTCACATAGTCCCCCAGACAGATGATGCCCTCCACCGGGTGTCCGGCGATGTATTGCAGAAAGGCCTCCAGAGCCTTGTAGTTTCCATGGATGTCGCTGATCAGCGCGATTCTCTTCATAGCAATCTCCTTTATCCGATTCCGCGGATATCTTTTCGGCAGACTCATGCAGCGTGCCATCTGCGGAATCCCTTCCCGGCCGCCGCTTTCCCACAGAGCCTGCACATGGCCCCCGCACATAAATCCTGTCTTGGACGGGGCAGCGCGGCGCGTCAGGTGCCATCTGCGGAACCCCTTCCCGACCTACGCTTTCCCACAGAGCCTGCGCATGGCCCCGCACAGAATCCTGTCCCGGCCGGACGGGGCAGCACGGCGCGTCAGGTGCCGTCTTCCCCCAAAATCTCCTGCGCAAGCTTCCTCGCCCCCGCATAGTAATAATCGAACACCTGGTCCCTGGCCCGGGATGCGTCCAGCAGGTCGCTCTCGATGAACTCGATGTACTCGTTCAGCACCGCCAGCCGGACGTCCGACAGATAACGCTCATGGGGAGGCTTATGCTCCAGCAGCTCATATGTCCTTTCCACGAACAGCCTCTTATGGGCCTGAGTCATATAAAAAGGGAATGTCCGCCTGTCCTCGGTGCCGTGGGCAATCATTCTGGCGATGTCCAGGGAATAGGGCATGATGCCGCCGAAGGCCCAGTCCACCAGCGTCACCTTCCCGTCCCGGAAAATAGCGTTGAACTGCAGGAAGTCCCCATTGGAGAGCGTCCTTGGGCAGGTGAGCTGGCGCTCCAGGAAACGGTCATAGGCCTCCTTCAGGACCGGCTCCCCCTTCAGGCATTCCGCCCTTTTATTGATCCGCTTCCAGTAGCGCTCAAAACGGTCGTCCCGTTTCTTCCGAACGAACGCCGCCTCATCCTCCTGCCAGTAGCGGTTTGCGATACGGCTGATGCTCTCCGCGCAGGGAAGCGCCATGTCCGATGTGTAGTCCCGCAGGTCTGTCCCCGGCACATACTCGATCAAGATCCACCGCTTCCCGCCCCACCGGGCGCTGCCGAAATAATCCGGGGCCGGAAGCCCCTGGCCCTTCAGGAAACGCTCATACACGCCGATTTCCGCCTCATCGGATTTCTTGAGCACATAGCATTTCCCTTCTGTCGTTATCTTATATACGTTGTAGCGGTTGACCTCGCCCTCTCCGTCATCGCAGAATCGCTCTGCCAGAATGTCCGTATTTTCTGTCTCCGGGACATCCGTGCTTTCTTCCGCGCGGCTTTCCGAATCCGTTTCCCGAATCTGCCCCAAGAGGAAGGCTGCCCCGTCCGCATCCGTGGCATCCGCCTTCCGGATCGGTTCACGGACATCCGAAGTCCTGCCATAGGCATCCTGAGTCGGACCGATCTCCCGAATCCGGCTCGAAACGGCTTCTCCGGCACCCGGTTCCAGAATCTCTCTTACCAGCCGCCCGAAGGGAATCTTCCCCGGCGCCACCTTCTCTGTATACAATCCCCGCATGGCACTCTCTCCTCCCAGTCCTCCACTCCCGTCAGGAACCGCCGCTTTTTTCAAATACCCCGTTGCTTGCAGCGGGGTATTTGATTGCACACTTTTTTGCTTCCCTCGTCCTGTCCTTGATTGGAATCTATTGTATCAGCATTCCTACATTTTATCAATGCTTTTCGGCACCCCGCCCGGGCACGGCGTCTCCGTGCCGGATCCGGTATCCCTCAGACCACATGGGCCTCCTGGATCAGGATCGGCCCCCCGCTCTCTCTGGCGAGCTCCGTCAGCCTGGGCGTAAAGCCGCTCCTGCTGAATACGCCGTACACAACCCCATAGCCGGGAAAGGCGCTGCGTATCTCCCGGGAGACGGCCACCTTCTCCTTCAGGGCAAAATACACAGGGGCGTCCACAGGCTTTTTATGGTACTTGCATTCCCCGGCGAATATCCTCCTGTTCCGATGGTCCACAGCCATGACGTCAATCTGGGTGTCGTTGTCATAGTCGTTGCTCCAGTAGGAGCCGATGCGGGAGGGCAGGAAATCCACCTCTCCCTTCCGGCAGAGGCTGGCAAAGATTTCTCTACAGATGTCCTCATAGGCAAATGCCGCGAATCGCTCCACGAAGTCCTTGTCCAGCTCGTCCAGGACAATCTGCCTGTTGTCCAGCTCCAGCTCCCCCTTATAGGGATAGACATAGCGGAACCAGAAGCGCAGGAAGCCGTCGGCAATGAAATACAGTCCCTTCCTGGACTTTTCCGGATTCTTCTCCGTGACCGGCGTCTGCTTTTCGATGAACCCCAGATCCGCCAGGGTGGCCAGATAGGGCGTCAGCGCGGACGTCTCCTGCCCCAGCACGCCGGCCAGCTTCCCCAGCTTGTGGCTGCCGTCGGCGATGGCCTTGATGATGGAGAAATAATTCACCGCTGCCATGGACTCGCTCTTCAGCAGAAAGTAAGGTTCCTCATAGAGAAAGCCGTTCTTCGACAGAACCGTGTCCATGAGCTGCCTCCGCAGTCCCTGCCCATCCTGAAAGAATTCCAGATATTTGGGGACGCCGCCGGTGACGGAATACTGCTCCACCGCCTCCGAAAAGGTCAGATCCTGCGCCGCATAAACCTCCGTAAAAGGCAGGGGCACCAGGCGGATCTGCGCCGTCCGCCGCCCATACAGGGGGCTGTCGTAGGAAAGGGCGTGCTTTTGCATCATGCCCATCAGGGAGCCGCAGAGGATCACCATGACTGCGCTGTCCTTCAGCAGCTCGTCCCATGCGTTCTGCAGGATGGAGGGGAATGCCGGGTTCGCCCTGACCAGGTAGGGAAATTCATCCAGCACCAGGACCTTCTTCTCCTTCGGCCTGTACTCGGCTATCACCTGGAACAGATCCAGCCAGTCGCCGAAGGCCGCCTTCTGCAGCAGGCTGTTCCCGGTGGCCCGCGCTACCACGCCGGCCAGCCGCTTCATGCTCTGGCCCTCCAGCTCCTCCGTGGCGAGGAAATAAAAGGCCCTCTTCCCTTTCAGGAACTCCTTGATCAGTGTGGTCTTGCCCACCCTCCGCCGCCCGTAGATTACCACGAAGCTGCCGTCCCGGCTGTATTCCTCGTTCAGTTTCGCCAATTCGGCCTGTCTGCCTATGAATTGCATATCTCTACCTCCCTGGGCTCTATGGCCTACAGATTATGGTATTTAGATAATTTGTTTTATGATAAACATATTTATATTATATCCCTTTGAGTCTCATTGTCAATATGGCTTACGCAAGATATGCTTTTATATACTCACGAGCGTTCAAATTTGCCAGCGATTCATGATGTCTGCCGCTCGTGAGTCGGGTTGCTTGGCAAGTTTTAGTGATCGTCAGTATAAATCAGCAAGGTGTAACGCCCCTCCTCAATCCATCAGGGCGTTACACCTTGCTCTATGTCTCCTGTTTATCCAGCTCCCGGTCTACTTTTGGTCTGTGTCCGTGCTGCCGGATGTCATCCCTCTGTCAATCCGTTTTATGCCGTTCTTGATGACCTCTTTTGCCTTTTCCGTGTTGTCCGTCTCCAGCAGGGCCAGAATGGAATCCAGCAAAATACATAGCTCCGGATTTCCCATATCCTCACCTCTTTCTTAAGCGCTGTGTGCAAGTATCTGGTATTTCTGATTATAACATCACCTTAATGAAGCGTAAAGCCATACCGCATCAATCGTTGATTTCTGTACTGAAATTTGTTATAATGAGTCCCGGAGGACTACAATTACACCGCTAATATCCTCAGACCAAAGAAAGGAACCAAATGCACGACAGGGATAAAATATACTTCCACAATTTCCTCACAGGGATGCGCACAGGCAAAGACATCACCCTGGAGCAGCTAAGCCTGGGCCTGTGCACCCCGGCCATGCTCAGCCTCATAGAGGCGGACGAACGGCAGCCGGACAAGCTGACCCGCGACCGCCTGACAGAGCGGCTGGGCTTCGAGAACGACGGCTTCGAGGACTTCCTGCAGCCGGACGAATATGAACAGTGGCAGGACCGGGACAGGCTGCTGCGGGCCGTGGACGCAGGGGACATACCGGAGGCGGAGCGGCTGTTGGAGCTGCTGGAACAGGAAATGGGTGAAGGCAAAAACGTCTTTCATCAGTTTGTCCTGACCATGCGCGCACAGCTGATGCAGTACAAAGAAGCCTCCCGGGAAGAGCTGCGGGAAACCTTCGGGAGGGCCATGTCCCTCACCGTGCCGGACGTCGCGTCAGGGACATGGGCCGGGCGCCTCCTGGCCGCCCAGGAATGGGACCTTCTGCTGGAATATATCCGCCACGGCGGGGACGCAGGGCCTGTCACGGAGCCAGAACCCTCCGGCACCTATACGGCCCGGGCACTGGAAAAGCTGCTGGACGCCCTGCGCGGCTCCTCCATGGACGGCTACAGCTATGCCAAGGTGTACCCCAAGGCGGCCTATTTCCTGTGCCTGGAACTCATGAAGGCTCCCCTGGACAGCGCCCTCTGCCGCAGGATACTGCGGATATCCGCGGAAGCCGTGGAGACCCTGCGCTCCTGCCAGCGGATGTATTGGCTCTACGAGCTGCTGGAGCTCATGGAGCGCGTCCTGGGCCTCCTTGCAGGCCTCGTCCAGCCCGGGCCAAAGGAACCCGCCCCGGTCTCCTTCGACCAGGTTTGGAATCAGCTCGGGGGAACCGCGGCAAAGCCCCAGTCTCCGGCGGGCACTGCGGCGAGCGGCCCGGAACGTCCCGAAGCCTGGACGCTGTCGGAGGATTCTGAGAGCCTGGCGCTGCTGACCGCCCAGATCAGGGAATGGCGCATGCTCCTGGCAGAGATATACCGGGAGTACGGCATACCGATGAACATGGAGAACTGCTGCTACCTGTACAGCCAGACCCAGAACTACCGCATCGGCGACGTGATTCGGAAGCGCCGCAGGATGCTGGGCCTGTCAGTGCGGGAACTGTGCGAGGGCATCTGCAGCGAGAAGACCCTGAGAAGGCTGGAAAACAATAAAACGAAGAGCCAGCGGGCCGTCTGGCGCGAATTGTTCTGCCGACTGGGGCTGTCGCCGGAGTACCAGAGGGAAAGCGTTGTCACAGGGCAGCGGGATGTGCTTCTCATGTATCGCGCATCGGGAGACACATTGAACAATCACGACACTGAGGAGACCCGGAGACTGTTGGAGCAACTGAAAAAACTGCTCCCCATGGACATCCCAATCAACAGGCAGGAACTGGAGCGCAAGGACTGTCTGAACAAACTCCAGAAGAAAGAAATCACAGCCGAAGAATGCGTCATCAGGCTCAAAAAGGCGCTGCAGTACACTATTCCGCTGGAAAGCATCAAAATGGCGAAGGACGGGCCTGACATCTATCTCACCTGTGCGGAGTTGGCATGTGTGTACAATATCGCAATGAAATCCATGGATAAAGCAGAAGAGTTCAATTTAGACCTGCTCCAGAGCGTCACCAGACAGTGCATCCCTGACGACAGTATCGACACTTTTATCAATATGTACGAGCTGATTATGAGCGGTGTGGCAAGCCGCCTGGGAAGTGCAGGTAAATATAACAAGTCTACGGAAATCAACAAAAGGATTGTGAAGGAATGTCTTTTGGTGCGAAGGATGGGAGTGCTCCACCTCTGCCTGTACGACATGCTTTGGAATCAAATAGAGGCTGCAAAAAAAGTGACTTCTGCAATCCCGATTACTCTAATTGATCGGGAACTACAGAAGTGCATCCATCTCGCAAGATTTTGTAAAGAAACTTTTTATGAAAATTTCTATTCTCATAAATTGGGGGATTAATTCCCCCAATTTATACCTCATCGCTACTTTTTTCTGGAACATCGCTCAGCGGCTCACATCCATGCCCGCCCCCAGGCTCCTCCCCGTTTTCCACTGCGGGAGGTTCCGGCGGATACGGATTCGGTATTGACAGCCCCGGCAGCGGAAGCAGCCCGATGGACAAAATAGTTCCTATAGTAGCGATAGCTTTTTTAGACCTGTTCTTCATATTGGTCATCCCCCTTTCAGTTGTTTTCGCCAGAAGCAAGACTTGACTACAATTATAGCAATTTCGGCAATCGTCAGCAAGGGACAAAGTTGTTAAAAAAAGTCCGGGACTTTTTAACAACTCTGTCCCTTGTGAATTAACTACAAGTCGTGCTATGCTATAAATGCTCGCGAGAAGAAATGGGACATATAGTGTTGCACACTCAAAACTGAATATTGAAAGCTGTAAGATGAAACTTTAAGGAAGAAATACTTTTGTGAATCGTAAAAGGAATGAACAATGAAGAAATCAATGAGAAAAACAGCCTTTGCGCTTTGCGTTGCTTTGTCGGTATTTATGTGCAAGCCGGCGTTTGCATTTGCAGCCGTATGTGGTCCTTCTCCAGATAAAGTGCATCATTTCGATGCTCATCAGAGAGAAAGCGGTGAATTCGGGCAAACTGGCGGATATCATTCATACTTATATGGATATTCTGCTCAGGGGCAGCCGCTTTATAAAAATGATTGTAGGTTGACCTTTATTTATAAACACTGCAATAGGGTCTGTAAATATTGTGGCACTAAGCAGGATAACTCTCGGCATACTCATCAGGAGTCAGTTAGGCACAGTATCGATCATAGGTGACCAACACAATCATTTTGGTTCTATGGCTAATCCGGTTCAATACAGCTAAAAGAACCGCTAAGCATTGCAAATATCAACCGAACACAGGGAACCGGCAGACCGAACATTCAGGAAAGGGTCTGCCGGTGTTTCCAATATCATGCGCGGGAAAGCGAATGACACTACAACGAAACAAAGGATTGGGAGGTTTCATGAAAAAGATAGCCATTTGTATTCTTATAGCAGCCATGTTTGCCTTACAGCTCAGTGGATGTGGCGTAGATAAAAAAGAAGCACCAAACACCCCGGCCACGGTGGAGACAGGAGATGCCAGCAACACAGATCAGCAGGCTGGTGCATTGGAGGTTTCTACAGATTCGAATCCTACCGGAAAGGACAATTCACAGGATGTTTATTCCATGGCAATAAACACTCCGCTACAAGTGGAGCATCCAGCGAACGCCATAAATGGAGGAGGAGAAAAAATCCTTTTGGGAAAATCCAGGGCTTATCATTTTAAAAAGCATCTTTTTGAAAACGTGGAGGAATGCTGGGACGAGCTTTCTTTTGTGACTGCCGAAGGGGAAACGGGTTCGGAAAGCTTTGACCTGAAAAATCAGCTATGGGACATAGGGCTGGCAGCAGGCACGGATCATTATGTAACCTTCGATATAGAAGCGCAGGCAGGCGAGGGGGATTGTCGGTACTTTCTTACGGAGAGAGGGGAACATCATGAGGCATTGAGAGAGTTCCCTCTGGACTTCCTGAACGGAAGCGGCTCTTCCGAGGTAGAGACAATCATGAGCTTCTCAAAGTTTGCAGTAGATTCATCTGGAACAGTTCACCTAGTACGGCAGACGGACGAGCAGCAATATCTGCTCGTTTCTCCAACGGGAGAGCTTCTGGCGGAATACGTTCCAAAAGACGGTTATATTGAGGGATTGATTTCTCTGTATGATGGCCGCGTCGCCTTTTGGGAAACAAAGCCGGACAATGAGAGCCAAAGCGTACGGCTGGTCTTGCAATATATGGATGCGGAGACCAGCCAGCCGATTGTGTTGGCTACTGCGGAAAAGGAGGTTTATTGCCTTACTCTCTTTGATGAAAAGATTCTGTTATATGCAGATCAAGAGGGCGTGTACCGCAGCGAACTGTCCGGAAAGAATCCAGAGCTTCTATATCGCTGGAGCAATCATGGAATCTCAGTGTTGGGAGTGCCCTTTATACAGGCAGATGAAGAGGGGCAGATTGCACTGATTTATGAGGACAACGAGAATTATAACTATCTTTGCTTAAAGCCTACCACGGAAGAGGTGGAAATCTGTGAAATCACAATAGCGGTGCCTCCTTACAGAATGTCGTCTTATCGGCCTATGGTGGTGGAATTCAACAAAAGGTATCCCAGATACCATGTTGAATTGAAAAGCGATTATGATGAGACTGCACTTTTGACGGAATTGACTGCGGGAAAGGGCCCGGTACTAATCGATACTTTGCTTACAGGCTTCGAGGAGCAGGAACAGCAATGGGAACCTTTGGATGCAATTATGGAGCAGTTGGGTATCACGGAAGAGCTGCTCCCTTCCGTTCTGGACATGGGAAGGATTCATGGAGCCTTATATGGAGTCGTGACAGACTTCCGGCTGCGTACACTAATCACCGGGGATTCGACCCTGAAAGATTGGGATTATGATGCATTTTTGCAGTGCGTTGAGGGCAAGCCGGATCTAGAAGCGATTTTTGATTTTTATGGGGGTGATTACGGAACCTATTTTATCACAAGCTTTCTTAGCCATGGAATTGATGATACATATCTCCTGGATGCGGAAACGAGGACGCTGAATTTTGACAGCAGCGATTTCCGCAGGGCTCTGGAACTTGCAAAAAAATATTGTGTCCGCGAGGAAGGGGTAAGCCCTGGCACCTCCCTGTTGGAAGGGAAGGTTCTTTGCAATGAGTTGACCATCAGTAAGCCTGAGGATTTTGCTGCATATCGCATTTGTTATGGAGAGAATGCCAATTATATCGGGTATCCAACAAAGAATGGCGCAGCCCACTTTATGGAAAGCGGTAGCAATCCGTTGGCGATCCGCAGGACGGCTACAGAGGAGGAAAAGGAGGCCGCAATTGCTTTTATCAGCGTATGCCTCTCCTATGAGGGACAGATTCAGGCATCGAGAGATTTAAATTATGGGTTAAGCGTGCGAAAGGATGTACTGGAAGAGCAGATTGCTGCCATGACTGAAGACACCGTAGTTGATACGCATGGCTTCGGTCGGATTGTACTGGGCGATGACCTGAATATAGAACAGGATAGGACGGCACTACTGGATATGGTCGATAAAGCAAGACCCTTGAGATATTTTCCGATGGAACTGATGAACATTATGTCCGAAGAACTGGAGCAGTATTTTTCCGATACCATTACAGAGGAAATGGTAATCGATCATCTGGAGAGCCGGGTGGGGCTATATCTGGAAGAGGGCGGAAGCCCCTGATAATAAGGTGATTTCCAGTTCGACATTTATGAGCTCCTCTCATCCCTGGCCTATGCCAGGAGCGTAAACCCCTGCAGCAAACTCAGGACATTCCATGAAGTCCTCCCCAGCCTCTTCCATCCCTGCAATTATTCTTATGACCAGCTCCTTGACGGCCTTTCCTTCTTAGGGGCAAACTATGAAAAGATTGCTGAGCTCTTCACGGCGCAGACCAGTGCAGTCTACGGCATCTCCACTGACAAGACATACTTCGACTGCACCAACTTTTTCTTTGAGATCGACAGGGAGGATGAGAAGATTCGATCAAGGGTCATTTCCTGGTCTGCTACATCGCTGTCCTCCTGGAGTGCATCCTGCAATTCCATGTTCTGGAAAACAAATATTCCACTTCGGACATATTTGATTTCTTAAAAAACTTCAGGGTCGTAAAAGCGGAAAACAAGTATGTCAAATTATTTTCTATCAGAGACACAGTTAAAGTCCATTTTAAACTACTCGATATAATGCTGTAAAAGGGCCGATAAACGACCCTTTTACTGATTTTACTTCCAGTTTGCACCATTTTTCAGTATTTACTATTTCTGACCTATCTTCTGCGGAGCACCGCTTCTCCTTTAAGATTTATTACACTGCTGGCAGAACTGCCATAGCTGACAGCTCTGTCATGTTCTATGCACATTTCCTCCATGCTATACACGAATCCGCAGGCAATCGAATTTCTACAACCTGTCCTCACGCCTTTTCCGTCCCATGAATCGCCATAAGGCCATAGCCGCCAGCAAAGCTCCCGATGTACAGGCAAGCGCGGCAAAAGGCGGCGTGCTGTCCCCTGTCTGGGGGCTGCGCGGAGCGCCGGACATGGCGCTGTCGCCCTGGCTCCCGGACGCGGCCGGGCCAGAGGGCCTGCCGGAACCATCAGGCGTGCCGGGGCCGTCCGGCGGCGTGGTCTCGCCTGGGCCACCCGGTCTGTCGGGGCCGTCCGGCGGCGTGGTCTCGCCTGGGCCACCCGGTCTGTCGGGGCCCTCCGGCGGCGTGGTCTCGCCCGGGCCATCAGGCTTGTCGGGGCCGTCCGGCGGCGTGGTCTCGCCTGGGCCATCAGGCTTGTCGGGGCCGTCCGGCGGCGTGGTCTCACCCGGGCCGTCCGGCCTGTCCGGGCTGTCCGGCAGCGCGGTCTCGCCTGGATTGTCCGGATTGTCAGGGCCGTCCTTGGCCTGGACTTCGAATTCACCGGAAACCTGGCCGTCCAGATAGAGGAAGGTCAGGCTGTGGGACCCTACCGGCAGGGTGTCCAGATAGCTTTCCTCCAGGGTAACAATGGTGCTGCCGGACTTCACTGTATAGTGCTTCGCATCCAACGGCTCTCCGTCTGCCAACAGCCCCGTGAACTTCTCCACCGCCCCGTTCACCCGGAAGGCGATGCTCCCTTCTGTCTCCTGAATCCACTGGCTCCCATCGCCCTCCAGGATTTTGTAATCCGTCAGGGCGGTAAGAACCTTCTCCAGCTTCCCGGCATCCACCAGGGATCTCTCATGCTCCGTCAGGGACTCCAGAGCCGCTTTTGCCTGTGCCGCGGCGCTGTCCGCGTCCATATCGTCCGGGCTCACGTCCTCGGGCCGAGGCAGCTCCGCAATCAGCTCCGTTGCCTCCAGCACCTTCCCGATGCTCTCCAGGGCCCCGGCGATGCGGTCCAGGTCTGCCTCAATGGCCTGTCTCTCGGCTTCCGTGTAGTTCCCGCCGTATTCGTCCAGCAGGGCTTCCAGCTCCTCTCTAGCCTTCTCCAGGGCCTCCCGGTCTGTGAGCTGCACGGTGTCTTTGGATATCCCCTCCACTGTGCCCTCCACATCCGCCAGCTCCCCCTGCGCCGTGTCGATCCTGTCCAGGAGCCTGTGGCAGGTGTCCAGGATTTCCTGCAGCTCCTCCTTTTCCTCCCGGGTGGCGCTGGCGCAGTCTGCCTCCACGGCCCGGACGGATTCCAGGACTTCCCTGTGGGCGGATGTGGCATTCCCCTCCGTCAGGCCCTCTATGGCCTGGGCCAAGACGCTGATGGGCTTCATGGTCACTGTGGCCAGGGTCTCGTTCCCCGCCAGATCCGTGGCCTTTATGACATAGACCGCCTCCCTGTTCCCCGGAAGCGTCAGGCTGCCGGAGGCCGTCTCCCCGTTCAGGGCCACGGAAGCCAGATTCCGATCCGTCACCTCCGCAGTCTGGGTGGTATAGTATGTACCGCCCGGCTTTACCCCTGCGATTACAGGCTGCGTCAGGTCGAACACCACGCCCCGGGATGCATAATACACCTCATTCCCCGCCAAATCCGTGGCCTTGACGTAGACTACAATGCGTCTTCCATCTCCGGGCGCAACCGTGAAGCGGTTCCCGGGCGTCCAGCCTTTTACTTCCAGCAGCTCCGCCTGGGTCAATATGCTCCCTGACTGGTAGTAGGCGATGCTGCCTATGCCGCTCAGGGCATCCTCCGCCAGAAGGGTGACGTCGATTCCCTTTCGGGAGAACAGTCCGAAAGCGACGTCCGCGGGCAGCCTCCTGACGGAAGTCCCGTTGAAGCGGATGTCGAAGGTCTCCGGCGCTGTCCGGTCAATCCGGTAGGTTTCCGTGACCGCCAGGGAGATGCGCCCGGTCGCCTTATCTTTTACATAGAAGGTCAGGGAGCCCTCTCCCGTCTCCTCCGTCCGCCGCAGCTGCTCTGTCCAGTCGTCCGACGCCGTGTTTCCCAGGGAGAGCAGACGGCCCTTCCCGGCGGATACTACAAAATCGTCTTTCGTCCAGCCGTGCTCGTTCAGAGCCGTGAGATAGTCCCGGCCCTTCTCCGGCTGGTATTCGTTCACGATGTGGAAGGTCGCGCTTGCCTCGCCCACTATATAGAAGCCTCCAGGCTTGTTGGCGACGGTGACGGTGGCCGTGCCCACGTTGACATTGTTCTGATAGGTGACAGTATATTCCGTCTCCGGAATCACCGTGTCCCCATCCATCACCACCACCGAAGGCTCCTTCGCCGTCCCGTCATAGTGGAACCGGCTCTCCGATAGCCGGATGTCAGGATTCTCCACCTCCGTAGGAAGGACGATTTTTATGGTGAACTCGTAGGCATACAGTCTCTCCCGGCCGCTTCCGGATTGGAAATAGGCTGTCGCCTGAAAGCTGTACTCCCCTACAGGCAGTCCATTGTAATATTCCCTGCTGAAATCGAAGCGCAGAGCGCTGTCCTCCAGGGTCTTTGTATACATATTCCAGTCCACGTAGCCGTGCTGGGGCTGATCCGACTGGTTCCATATATAGGAACGATTCTCGTTGAAGGCAGCTCCTTCCAAAGCGAAGGAGATATCTTCCGTCATGCCCTGGGCGAAGATATAGCAATCTTTTTCCGGAACCCTGATGAAGTCCACGAAAGCATCATAAGCATTCGTTTTCCCGTTTAGTTCCTGTCTTATTTCCACATGCGCCGTGCCGGGGCCCTCCGCTGTAAGGCTGTTCCCCTCCAGCGCTGCCCCCGGGGCGGTTGTCCCTTCCTCCAACAGGGTATAGGTGAACACAGAGGCAGTGTCCCTATGGGTGAATATAGGACAATTTTGAGAGCCAGCGGCGCTTCCTTCTCTGACATCCTCCAGCGTCACTGTAGCCCCGCCGCTTTCCGTCAGCGGGAACACTGTCTCCTTCAGCGAGGAGCTTATCACCTGGCATCTGCAGAGGTTTTCCGTCAGGTCGGTCTTCCAGAGCCTTCCGTCCCATATATTCCCATCGGAACCGCCGCGGTGGGCCATTTCATATACCACCGCATAGCCCTCTGCCGCCGGGAGGAAGAGCTCCTCCGGCCCATCCTTTGGCGTCTCCGCCAGGCCCCACCCCACAGATTCGGGAGTCTCGGTTCCGTCGGTAGCCATCCACTGTATCCGCGCCTGGCCCGTGGGGTTCTCCCGGAAATGGATGCCCGCCCAGTTGCTGCTGCTGCGAATCAGCAGCGGTTCATGCAGCAGCTCCGTCTGCGGCATATAGGTCAGCATGCTCCCGGTCAGCCGAAGCGCCCCTCCGTCCAGCACCAGCTTCTGCGCACAGGCAGTCGGCCCATTCTCATTGCCTACAGTAGAATCGTCATAATAATCCACGTAGCTGTCCCGGAAAGTCACCTGCTTGAACCGGTTTTTATTCAGGCGGGAGCCCCACAGGAGCGGATTGTCCCCCGCTATGAAGCTGTTCGGCCCAATGAAGTCTCCGCCCCAGGTTCCCCAGCCGCCCGCTCCGCTGCCGCAGCCGATGTAGGACAGGGTGGACTCCCGGGCATCCGCCAGTACCCCCTCCGCCAGTTCCAGGGAGCCCACGGACGCATTTTCAAAGGTGATCTCCAGCTTATCCTCTACCTTAGAGGCGATTCGCAGGCTGGCCGCCTTTCCGTCTTTCAGCGTCACAGAGACTGTCCGGAACGCCTTGTAGCCGGATTCGCCAAAATAGAGCCCCATATTGGCAAAGCTGTCCCCTGACACCATGACGGACAGATCCCCCTGAATGGACAGCCTGTCGTTGTCCAGAGCCCGGAAACCGCCCACTGTACCTCCCAAAAGCCGGATGTCCGCTGCCCCAACGACCGCTTCCGTATTGTTGAATCCGGCTCCGGAAGCGCAGACTGTCCCCACCGTGCCTCCCTGTATAGCGATGGAGGCCGTACCTGTCACTTCGGAGGCCTCTTCTCCGCCTCCGTAGACCCACACACCTGCCAAATCTCCGCCATTGACCGTAATATTGCTGCTGCCCACTTTCGCGCCTCGCCAGCCTCCGCCTCCATAGATGTTATGAAGAAATCGTCCGCCATCGATGGTGATGTTCGTGCTCCCGGCCACTTCTGTGGAGATGTCGGCATTCCTTCCCGCTCCGCCGCCATAAGTCCACCCGTTCACCACCGCGCCATCGCCAAAGAACAGCTCCGTATTGCCGCCTACCATTCCGGAGTATTCATTGCCGCCGTATACGGATTCCACCTGGGCATTCTCTATGTGAATGCTGGTATTGCCTCCTAGCGTCCCCTCGGCGAGGCCGCCACATATGCCATTGGCCACAGATCCGCCTGTAACCCATATCGATGTGTTTCCGTTGACCTGGCCGCTGCGCCCGCCCCCCAGGACATATTGGACAGTGCCGCCAGATATGGCTACATGGGTATCCCCGGTTAAAACTCCCTCCTGATTGCCTCCATATATGTTCCTTACATTGCCGCCGGATAGAGTCACATTCGTGCTGCCTGTCAGGGTTCCTCCCGCATTCCCGCCATAAATCCCCCAGACGGTGTAGGTAGGATTCTCGGTATCTGGCTCAAAGGATGATCCGGCGAGCATGACATAAGTGTCATATTGGCATGTCCCCTCCTTCGCACCGCCGTAGATGGACGAGTTCGCCAGGAAATAGCCGCTTTGCTCCGAATAGGGAATTCCGTTTGGCTGTCCGTCTCCCTGGAAGGACGTGATTTCCTCCTCATCCTCGCCGATACCGTTTCTATTGGAATCCACATACAGCTTTGCATAACCGGCCTGCTCTCCGGCCACGAGCAGCAGAGGCTGTCCGTTGGCATATATGTTGTATGCATAGTCCCCTACAGTCTCATACGCCACGCCCTTGCTGTCCGCGGCCGATGCCTTTTCTGCCGATAATGCGCCAGACAGCCCGCCGTCCCCGGGCAGTCCCTCCGGCAGCGCCCCGTCCATGGCGGCATCGCCCTCCGGGCCATCCGGCAGCGTCATGTCTGCAGAGGGCTTGTCGGAGGCCTCCCCTGATCCGGAAGTCCCGTCCGCGCTTCCCTCATCCAAAGAGGAGCTGTCCGAGTCCTCCTTCCCGGGCTTCTCCTCTGCGCCTTCTCCCTCCGCAGAATCTCCCGGCTCATTCCCTGCACTTTCAGAAGCCTCGCCCGAGCTTCCTTCTCCTTCTCCTTCTACAGAGCCTCCAAGTTGGTTCCCCTCATCTCCGGAAGCCTCGCCCGAGCCTCCTTCTCCTTCTGCAG
>CAJUFO010000039.1:0-13605 GCA_910585615.1 uncultured Acetatifactor sp. | reverse complement strand
AGCCTCCGGGCTGGTTCCCCGCATCTCCGGAAGCCTCGCCCGAACCGTCCTCTCCTTCTGCAGAGCCTCCGGGCTGGTTCCCCGCATCTCCAGAAGCCTCGCCCGAGCCTCCTTCTCCTTCTGCAGAGCCTCCGGGCTGGTTCCCCGCATCTCCGGAAGCCTCGCCCGAACCGTCCTCTCCGGCTGCGGGCGCTTTGTCTGTGGCTTCTCCTTTTTCGGGACTTTCGCCAGCTCCCTCGCCCTCCGCAGCTTCTCCAGGTTCATTTCCTACATTTCCGGACGTCTCACCCCAGCTTCCTTCCCCCTCTGCAGGGCCTCCAGGCTGGTTCCCTTCATTTCCCAAAGCATCGCCCGAAACGCTCTCCCCGGATGCCTCTCCCGATTCCTCCGCACCCGCAGATGCCCCCCCAGGAACGCCCCTTTCCGCAGCCGTGCCCTTCCCGGGCGCACCGTCCGCTGCCCCCTCCTCCGGAAGCTCCCCCTCCATAGACGTCCCGCCAGAAACCGCGCCTCCAGGGTTCCCCTCCGAAGCTGTCCCGCTAAAAGACACGCCCCCCAGGTTCCCATCCGAAGCCGTTCCACCCGAAGCCGCCAGGCTCGCCCCGCCCGCCGGCGGCGTCCATACTGCCATGGCCGCTGCCAGCACCAGGCTCACGGCCGCCTTTCTCATCCTCTTCTTCATAAGCTCTGCACCTCTGCTCCTTTTTCCCATACGCTGCCCCGGCGGAAAGGCTGCCCGAGCCGATGGTATATAAAGAAATTATATGCGGCAGCAGAAGAGGGAGGCAAGCCGGATGACTCAAACGGCAGTTTTTCGACTCAAGCGGTAGCCAAAATGGCCCTCCCGGCCGAAATTCAGCCTTTCCTTTTCCCCTATATTCCACTATAATATATACTGACGGTCGCTAAAATTTGCCATGGAATGCTCCTCTTCCATTGACATCCGGACACACGGGCGGCAGATGCCATGAACCGATGGCAAACCTTATCGCTCGTGAGCATAAGAGAGCCATGGCAATGCCGCCAACCCCCGATGCGGGGCTGTCAGATATAGGGAGGGTCTTATGAGAATCGCTATCGTAGATGATGAACAGGACGAGCTGGACTGCCTGTCCCGCAGGCTGGAGCATCAGCTCTCCCTTCTGGGCTATACCGAAAATGTAATCCGCTGTTACCGCAGCGCGGAGGAGTTCCTGGCTGCATGGCACCCCGGCGGGTGCGACCTGATCATGCTGGACATCTATATGGAGGGCATGCCGGGGATAGAGGCCGCCCGCCGGATCCGGGAGAGGGACGCGGACTGCCGCCTGGTCTTTTGCACCTCCAGCAACGCCTTCGCCAGCGAAAGCTACGAGGTGGGGGCCCATTATTATCTGCACAAGCCCTTCTCGGACAGAGACATCATGAACATGCTCCGGAAGCTGGATCTGGAAAGCTACGAGTCCACCCGCTTCATCACCCTGCCTGACGGGAAGAGGATTTTTCCGCGGAACATCATATATACAGAATACCACAACCACGTAGTGACGATGCACATGAAAAAGGACGGACAGCTGCGCACAAGGATCTCCCAGGCAGGATTCCAGGGCCTGCTTTTGGAGTATCCCTATTTCTGCTGCTGCGCCAAGGGAATCCTCCTCAATTTCCACGAGGTGTCCGCGCAGAACGGCGCCATGTTCACCATGAGCGACGGCAGCGCCGTGGCCGTCAGCCGCCGGAGGGAAAAGGAGGTCCAGGAGGCCTACGCCGCCTTCCTCTTCCAGCGGATGCGAAAGGAGATGGGGGAATGATGCCGCCTTTCTACAGAATCCTGGAAATCAGTGTATATTCCCTGCTGAATTTCCTGCCCTATCTGTTCCTGGCCCTCTATCCCTTCCGGGAGCATCTGCGCTATTCCAGGCGGGCTACCTGCATGCTGGCGGCTCTGGTGGCGCTCCTGCAGATGACTCTGGGGCTGTTGGCGTCCTTTTCGCCCACTGACCAGAAAGGATTTGTCAGCGCATCCAGCACGGCTCTCTATTTCCTGTTCTACTTTTGGTCCGTCCGGGCGCACCCGGGGAAGACCCTGTTCACCCTGCTCATGCTGTCCAACATCGCCAATCTGGTGGTGGTCTGCTCCAAATGCCTGGAGGGGCAGATCTTCCCCTGGCTTGCGGTGCAGACATATAGGTGGTCTTTTACCGTCCTCATGGCAGCGGTGCAGGCCGTCATCCTGATCCCGCTGTTCCTCTACATCCGGAATGTGTATTCGGACGCGGTGGAGAAAGAGGCGGACGCTTCCATATGGCGGTATCTGTGGCTGATTCCGGCCACCTTCTATCTGCTGTGGTTCTACCATCTCTATGGCAGCGGGCAGTCCGGCCTGGATGTGGCCCTGCAGCCCGCCAATGCCCTGTTCCTGCTGTGCATCAATCTGGGGGCTTTCCTGATCTACCACATCGTGGCCCGGCTGCTCAGTGAATACTGCCGGAACATGGAGCTGGAACAGCAGAACCACATGCTCCTGCTGGAGAACCTGCAATATGTCAACCTGAAGGACAGAATCCAGGAGACCAGGCGGGCGGAGCATGACCTGCGGCATCATATGGCCCTCATGGCCGCCTATCTGGAGGACGGGGAGTACGACAGGCTGCGGGCGTACCTGGACGAGTACCGCAGTTCCCTGCCGGAAGACTCGCAGGTAGTCTTCTGCCGGAACCATACGGCCAACCTGCTGCTGTCCTACTTTGCCAGACAGGCCGCGGACGCGGGCGTAGGCTTCGCCGCATATGGGAATCTCCCCGCCGATCTGGGGATCGCGGAGAGCGACCTTTCGGTCATCCTGGGGAATCTTCTGGAAAATGCCCTACAGGCCTGCATGGCCCAGGAAGGATCCAGGCGGCAGATCGTATTCCGGGGGAAGATAGAGGGACAGTGCCTCCTGGTCACAGTGGACAACACCTTTGAGGGGGAATTGCGGCAGGATCCCAATGGAGCCCTCCTGTCCACCAAGCGGGGCGGCTCCGGGCTGGGGCTGGAGTCGGTGCGCCATATCGCGGCCCGCTACGGCGGGATGCTGCGCACGGAATGCAGGGACGGCATGTTCTGCGCGTCCGTGTTGCTGAAGCTGTAGGAGGGGATGCGCTTTTCCGGGCAGCCCGTTTCTCCCTTGGGAGATGTCCGGGTGCTGTGCCACAGGTACATAAGATCAGGCCATCATACCTCTCCCTGGGCCAACAGATTGTCTTTTCCCATGCCGCACACAAAGGGATTGGAATCAAAACGATGGCAAAAGTCCAAAAAGTCAGAACGCTGTCCCGGATCCTTCATCATCTTTACGAGCAATTCATTGGGAAGGGTCCTCGCATAGGCACCGGGGCCCGCCAGCTCGATATTTTTCACGCCATTCCGTTTCAGGATGCCCTCCAGTTCGTCCGGCATGAAGGTGTATGTGATGCACCAGGGCGCGCCTCCCCTTTCATACTCGGCGATCTCCTCGTCGCCGCCCATGAGCCCTTCCTCCCACAGCTTCCCGACGGCCTCCCTGGGGAAGCGGAAGGCCTCAATCGCGTCCGCCCTGTTGGCCACGCACCATTTCACAAAGGAATCGCCGCAATCCGGATCTAAGATGAATTGGTTCTTTTGGATGGGGTTCGCCAGGTATGGAAGATACCCTAAACGGCTTGACACGCTTATCATGATTCGTTTGCGGCATATGCGCACCAGTTCGGCGATGACCTTTTCCTGATTGGGATAGGTATAGGAAACAGGGGCGTCAAAGGAAATCACCATGTCGAAGGAGCTGTCCCTGAAAGCTTCCAGATGCTCCAACGCCCCTTTCACAAACGTGATTCTGTCAAGGACGCCCTCTTTTCCCGCCAGTTCCCTGGCCTTGTCTATCATGGGCTGGGAAATGTCGAAATGTGTGACCTCGCAGCCATGTTTTGCAAGGAGAATCGAGAATCGCCCACATCCTGCGCCGCCGTCGAACACGGTCCTTATTCCGTCCAGATGAGAAAGCAGCTCCTTTTCAATATGGCTTTTCTGGATGATGTCATCTATGAAGGTCTCCTCACGGCGGCTTTCCAGTTCCCCTTTGTCCGGCAAATTCCACAGACGTTCCGATATTTTTCTGCTATAATCCATAAAATCCCCTCCTTCTCCGGGTTCGGCACTGGCCTGTAATCATGGCATAATTTCCTTATTCAAGGCATGGAACGGCCGTATGGCCATAAGTAAGGAGCGTTGCTGTGCTCATGGTATTATATGACCATACTCTTGGCAGTTAGTGTAGCATATTCTCCCCCGGCTTTCCACCTTATGCATTTTTATAAAAAACCATGAGCCAATCCCAGGATCAGCTCATGGTTTTTAAGGATATGTCAGCACAGCATTCGCCGGCGAGTTATGGGGATTTCTTATAAGCTCTGCAGAAATCTGTCGAAGGCCGCCTGGCCCTCCGGCGTCCTCTTGTACACCCCGGCATCCTCCAGCACTTCCATGAACACCAGGCCGATCTCCTTCTCAATGATGCCGTCGATATTGGAGGCGTCTATCTTCCCGTACTTCGGCGAGAATTCCTCCACCCAGTCCGCGTGCTTGGCCAGCACCTGGTCCGAGCGCAGGTCCGCCCCGGTGAGGATGGCCTCCTTCAGCCGCGCCATCTCCTCCTTCAGCCGGGCGGGCAGCACGGCCAGCCCCATGACCTCGATAAGGCCGATGTTCTCCTTCTTGATGTGGTGGAGCCTCGCGTGGGGGTGGTAGACTCCCAGGGGATGCTCCTCAGTGGTGATGTTGTTGCGCAGCACCAGGTCAAGTTCGAAGTCCTCCCCCCGCTTCCTGGCGATGGGGGTGATGGTGTTGTGGGGCTCTCCATCCGTGTAAGCGTATACGAATGCGCTTTCGTCCGTATATTCCCGCCATTTCTCCAGAATCCGGTCTGCCAGGGCGATGACCCGGTCGCTGTCCTTACCGTTTAAGCGGATGACGGACATGGGCCAGTTCACCACGCCCGCTGCCACATCCTCAAAGCCCTCCGCCGTGAAGCGCCTCTCCACTTTGGCCCTGGCCATGGCGAACTCGTAATGGCCTCCCTGGAAATGGTCGTGGCTTAAGATAGAGCCGCCCACAATGGGGAGATCCGCGTTGGAGCCCACGAAATAGTGGGGGAACTGCTTCACGAAATCGAACAGCTTGCAGAACGCGGCATGGTCTATCTTCATGGGCACATGCTGATAGTTGAACACGATGCAGTGCTCGTTGTAGTACACATAGGGCGAATACTGGAAGCCCCACTGGCTGCCGTTTATGGTCACGGGGATAATCCGGTGGTTCTGCCTGGCGGGATGGTTCACCCGGCCCGCGTAGCCCTCGTTCTCCCGGCAGAGCAGGCACTTGGGGTAGCCGGACTGCCTGGCGTTCCGGGCGGCGGCGATGGCCTTGGGATCCTTCTCCGGTTTGGACAGGTTGATGGTGATGTCCAGGTCGCCGTACTTGGTGGGCGCTATCCACTTCATGTCCTTTGCGATGCGGTATCTGCGGATGTAGTCGGAATCCTGGCTGAGCCTGTAATAATAATCGGTGGCCGCTTTGGGGGATTCGTTCTCGTACAGCTCCCGGAACCTGCGGATGACCTGGCTGGGCCTGGGCATCAAGAGCCCCATGACCTTGGTGTCGAAGAGGTCGCGGTACACGATGCCGTCCTCCGCGATGAGGCCGTTCTCGTAGGCGTAGTCGCACATACGGTTCAGAATCTCCTCCAGTTCCCCGGCAAGCGCGGCCTCTCCGGCCTGATCCGTGGCAGCCTCTTCCTGGGGAGCCGCGCCGCATTTCCCATCCTCGCCCTCTTCCGGCTCCGCTATCTCCTCCAGCCCGAACAGCTCCAATAATCTATTTATGGTAAAAATCTCATCCTCTTTGGGAACCAGTCCTGTCCTGATTCCGTAGGACACCAGTTTTCTGATATCAGTTCCTATTCTCTCCATCCCTGCCACGCCGCCTTTCCGTAACCTGTATGATTCCTGATTTGTAAGCTCCCGACCTGTAAAATGCCTGTATTCATTGCCTGTATTCAATTCCTGCAGTTTTTCTGCATAATGCAGAATCCGTTTCCTTCTAAGACCATCTGAAAACCCGGCGTCCTGAAGGATCCTGTCAAGCAGCGGATGGGCTATCCCCTTTCCCCTGCTCCCCGGCGAGATTTCAAGAAGACACCGGAGCCGCAGTTTTACAGCGCCACAGGCCCGTTGCCCACTTCCACCACATAGAAGTCCGCCGCGTATCCGATCTTTTCCTGATAGGCCCTGCCCACCTTCTCGATGAAGCTGTCGATGGCCTCGTCCTTCACGATGCTGACGGTGCAGCCGCCGAAGCCCGCGCCGGTCATCCTGGAGCCGATGACGCCCTCCACCTTCCAGGCCTCTTCCACCAGAGTGTCCAACTCAATGCCCGTCACCTCGTAGTCGTCCCGCAGGGACACATGGGAGGCATTCATCAACTGGCCGAACAGGGCCACATCGTTGGCCTTCAGGGCCGCTACCGCCCGGACGGTGCGCTGGTTCTCATACACCGCGTGCTTCGCCCGCCTCCTGCGCACATCATCCTGGATGGCGGACTGATATTTTTCAAACGTCTCCTCGTCCAAATCTCCCAGGCCGTTTATCTGTACCACCTGCTGCAGCTCCGCCAGGGCCGTCTCGCACTCGCTGCGGCGCTCATTGTACTTGGAGTCCCCAAGGCCCCGCTTCTTGTTGCTGCTGGCGATGACGATCTTCGCCCCCTCCAGCACGATGGGCGCGTACTCGAAGGAAAGGTCAGCCGTGTCAAGGAAGATGGCATTGTCTTTCTTTCCCATGGCGATGGCGAACTGATCCATGATGCCGCAGTTCACTTTATTGAAATTGTTCTCCGCGTACTGTCCGATCAGGGCCAGGTCCTGGTTCGTCATGTCGAAGCCGAAGAAATCCCGCAGGATGTACCCTGTGAGCACCTCCACGGACGCCGAGGAGGACAGGCCGGAGCCGTTGGGGATATTCCCGTACAGCATCAGGTCCATGCCGCCAGGCACTTTCATGCCCTTCTCGCCGAAGGCCCACATGACCCCCTTGGGATAGTTGGTCCAGCCTGCCTCCTTGGCGGGTACCAGTTCATCTAAAGAGGACTCGATGATGCCCAGCTTCTCGAAATTCATGGAGTAGAAGCGCACCTTATTGTCCTCCCGCTTCCTGGCCGCGCCGTAGGTGCCGATGGTCAGGGCACAGGGGAACACATGCCCGCCGTTATAGTCGGTATGTTCTCCGATCAGGTTCACCCTGCCCGGCGCGAAATAGGCCTTCACGCCCTCGCCGCCTCCAAATACTTCCTCAAACCGTTTCAAAATCTCGTTCTTCATGTTGCCTCCGTTCCGCGCCCTTCCATGCGCTGTCATCTGAAATCCATTATACACGGAAAAGCTGTGGGACCGCCACATTCATTTGTTTTTTGTACCTGTCAAAATGTTAAATGATGGAGAAAGATGTCCCGCGGACAATATACATGCGACAATTCGGAAAGCCCCTTGCCTCCATCTTCCTCCAGGACAGCGCCCTGATCCGGCAGACCGGATATTTCCTGACAATCCTCTGCCTGTCCGTCCCGCTGCTCGGCATCATCAATATGATGACCAGCTATTTCCAGGCGCTGGGGAAGGCAGTGAAGTCACTGACCATCACGGTGCTGCGCAACGCCGTGCCGTTCATCCCGGGCGTCATCCTCCTGAACCGCTTCTGGCAGCTGGACGGCGTCATAGCGGTGCAGCCTGTGGTGGAAGCCGTATTGGCAGTCATCTGCAGCTTAATGTACCACAGGGATGTGAAAGCCGTCAGGCAAGCCCGTCCATAAAAGGCCTGGCTTCAAAGAATTTTGACAAAAACCGACAAGCTGCATTGACAATACGGCCAGATATGCTATGATGTAATCATAAAGCATATTTCTTGAAGACGCTTAAATCATCTCAACCATCTAAAGGTCTCATTCAGAAACTCTATGCTTTGAAACCCATTAAACTTACAAGGCAGGAGCTTCTGGCGCAGCAGTCCGTATTTCCTGCCTAGAAAAGGAGGAGAAATGAAACAACTGCAAGAAATGAACCTGGTGGACGACTTTTTAGTCTACAGCCTGACCTCCCACAAGGTCTACGGGGAGGAAGCGGCCCGCTACATCTTAGAGTGCATCCTGCAGCGCAGCATCCGGCACCTGACGGTGGTGCCCCAGAAGACCTGGTATGGCGAAAGTCCGGAGAAGCACGGCGTGCGGCTGAATGTCTGCCTGGACGAGGAGGACGGGGAGCTCTTCGATATCGAGCCCGACCAGAACAGCAGCTCCGCGGATGTGAAGGCATTGCCCAGGAGGGCCCGGTTCTACCATGCCAAGATTGATGCCGGGAACCTGACCGCCGGGGAAGGCTACGGCACGCTCCGGAATGTGGTGGTCATCTTCATCACCACCTATGACCCCTTCGGGTTGGACCGGATGGTGTATACCGTGAAGAACGGCTGCGTGGAAGTGCCCGAAATGCCCTACGAGGACGGCGCCAGGACGCTGTTCCTCTACATAAAGGGGCAGGAGGGGAATCCACCGGAGGAGCTCCGGGAGCTCACCCGGTACATGGCGGAATCCACCGAGGCGAACGCGCGGACGAAGGGCCTGAGGCGGCTGCATGAGATGGTGACGAAAGTGAAGGCAGACAGGGAAGTGGGGTTAGCGTATATGAAGATGTGGGAAGGCGAAGAGGTTATCAGGGCAAGGGCTACCGCAGCCGAAAAAGCGAACGAAGCCATACGCCTACTGGAAAAGACTGGCACTGTCTCCCAGGAAGAGCGGGAGCGCATCCTGGCGGAGCGGAACCTCCAGGTTCTGGAACGCTGGTATGAGGATGCCATGGCAAAAGCTGAGCAATATCTGGTCGCAAAAGCCAAGGCAGAAATGATACTTCTGCAACTGTCAGATTTCGGCCAGATACCGGAGGCCGTGAAATCCAGAATCCTCGCGGAGATGAATCCGGAAACCCTCGACTATTGGATCCTGGCCCTCAAACGGGCCGAAAGCCTGGAACAGTTCATCTCCCTGGCCATGCCAGACAGGGAATCCAAGAAAACATGACTCCCCCAGCCCTCCTTGCCATCTTCCAGGGGCTGGGGACAGATTATGGCTTTTTCGTCAGCCTACAGAAGACAAGGGTATCGTCAGGAGATTGAACCATATCTTTGACACCCTCATGGAAGAACGGGAGGGCTGCCGCGAACGATAAATTCATGTATGATGCTAGGAGGACAAGCAATGGACAGAGAACAGATTTTCCTATTCCCCGGCGAGACCTTGGTAGACACGATTCATGGCAAAGGCATCCGCTTCGACATCGTGGAACGGGAGGAGGCCATCTGGTGCGGCACGCTGGGGCATGCCACCAACCCCACGGGGGAGCCGGACATCCCGGGGCTGCTGGCGGCGTATCAGGCCCTTGTGCCTGTGGAGAAGCGGGAACTGCTGGCCCCGGCCTGGAGCGGCTGCATCAGCCTGGATTATTGGCCGGGAGGCAGCGCGCCACGGGGAATCATGTTCATGCAGCAGGTTGCCACGGCGCAGCAGGATGAACGGTACAACCTATACCGGACGCCCGCCTCCCTGTACATCCGCGTCCACTATGACAGCGCAGAGGTTCCGCAAAAGCTGCTTGGCAAGGAACAGTGCGAAGTGTTCGAGCTGTACGGGCCCATCCATGAGCAGGCTGAGAAACATGGGTATGAACCAATCTCTCCCGTGAGCGTCGAGTTCGAATACTACAGCAGCCTTTCCTGTTTTGCCTACTGCGCCGTGAAGAGGAAAGCGGAATAAGGAATGCCCCATAGCATAGGAAAAGCGATGGAAAGCGGATAGAGAAAGAGGGGACATCCATGGAGCGCAAAGCAGTCATCTTCGATTTGTTTGAAACCCTAATCACCGAATGGGGCCATAAAAAATATACCAAAAACGAAATGTGCGCCGATTTAGGCCTGGAAAGAGGGCGCTTCGATGCCTACTGGGACGAAAAGGAGGCGGAACGATATATCGGCGAGATAAGCTTCCCTGAATCCATCCTGTATGTCTGCGGAAAATGCGGCAAGCCTGTCGATGATTCCACCCTTTCCCTGATCATCCGCAAACGGACAGAGACCAAGTCCCTGTGCTTCGAGCATGTCCACTCGGATGTATATGGGCTATTGGACCGCCTGAAAGCGGCGGGATACAAGCTGGCCATCGTCAGCAACTGCTCCTCGGAAGAAGTGACGGTCATCAGGCAGAGTCGGATATACGGCTATTTCCACCAGGTGATTCTGTCCTACGAGGCAAAGCTGCGGAAGCCGGATATACGCATCTACAGAAAGGCAGCCGACCTGCTGGGCGTCTCCCCAAAGGAGTGCGTCTTCGTGGGGGACGGCGGCAGCAATGAGCTTCCCGGCGCCAGAGCGGCAGGAATGGAGGCCATCCAGGCCAAATGGTACACCAATGAACTCCCCCACAGGCGCGACAGCCTGCCCGGTTTCCTGACGGCGGAAGAGCCTTTTGACATTTTGCGGTATTTTGAAAAAGGTCTTGAGTTTCCGCCACTCCCGGGTTATACGCCCCTTACTTCAAAACAAAAAGGCTTTGACGAGGAGTAGTAAATAGCAGGGATTTCACAGAGAGGGGATGTACGGTGCGAATCCTCATTAGAACTGTGGATTTTCAAACTGCTTCCTGGCCGCCTCAAACAGGTTGTGAAGGTAAGGATACTCCCATAGATCCGCCCCCACGTTGGGCCCCGCATCATCCCCCCAGCCCATGCCCGGCCTGCCTCCGTAATCGGTAAAGCTGGCCGCCATGTACCGGACGGTATTCACCAGCACAGTGTTCGGCTCCTGCTGGCGCACGCCGATCACTTCCGCCATATTGGCTTTGCCGAACTTGAAGAAGTCCACATACTCTATAATCTCTTCCCCCGTATCATACGCAAAGGAGTACCCATACAAATCGCAGCCATCCTCCATATGATACTTTTCAAAGGTAAGGTCCGACACCCTTCCCGGACAAAGCTCCTGGCTGCACCGTATGGCCTCCGCCTGAAACGCCTCCCAGTCCTTTGGCTCCCGAAAGGGATTTTCTCCCACGGGGTTCGTCACCGGCAGACTGTGAATCTGATTCTCCTCTTTCCAGGAGACATAAGCCACATCGCTGGCCAGAAAATAATGGGCAAACCCGTCCGGCTTTTCTATCTGGAAGCTCCCCTCGGAGCGCAGGCCGCCCCTGGAATACGGATTCCTGCGGATATAGGAAACCTCCGGCATGGACACCGTCTCGCCCACAGGCAGATAATTAGGATCCTCCGGTGCATCCCCGGCCCGCAGGATGGTGGCCCACAGGCATCCGTCTCCGTAAAAGCGTTCACTGATGCGCCATAGACTGTCTCCTTCCCGCGCCTGGTATTCCAGCAGCTTATCCCCTGTGAGCCTGATATAGTCCTCCGGCTCGGCTCCTTCCGGCAGCTCCTGAACCGGCTCGAAAGGATTACGCCTTTCCCGCTTTGTCTTTTCCTCCTGCTCTTCCTCCGTTAAGCCGTTCGCCACCGCCCGCCTGCTGTTTTCCACCTCTTTTTCCGTCTTGCGCACAAACTGCTCCGTCCGCGAATCCCAGAGCAGATAAGAGGGCGGCGTAAAAGATTCCTCCTCCGCTTTTGCGCCGTTTTGATGAACCGGCGCACCGACCCGCATATCCGCGTAACCGTCGCCGTTCAGGTCCGGATAAGTAATCGTGTCCGGCAGCTCAATGCTCAGGGATACCCTCTGCTCCTGCAGCGTTTCCCCGGTCTCCATATCCGTGACCGTCATGTCATAGGGCTCTTTCATACAAAAGCCGTTCAGAAGATAGTAGCGAGGTTCCGCATCCTCCTTTGCCGCCGTTTTCTTTTCCTCCGCGGAAGCCCCGTCCCCGCTCTCCGCCAGAGAACCGATGGCGGAAATAATGGCGTCCTTCCTGAAGTCATATATGTAATCGGAAACAGAATCCTCTTCCTGCCCCTCCTCCTCGGAAAGCGAGAAGTGCAGAGAAAGCATCCTGCCGCCCTCCGTCAGCGCCAGCTCGTAATCGGCCTCCACAAGCAGGCCAAAATACCGCATAACCCCTTCGTCCCCGGCATATTCCCAATTCTCATCGATTCCACGGACCTCCAGAAAGCTGCGCTTCGGATCCTCCAGCTCGGTCAGCCGTTCATCATGGTCAATCCAGTATAGAGTTTCCTCATCCAGCCCCCAGCCGCTCCCCAAACTGCCGTAGCTCTGGAAAATATCCGTAAACACATACTCCAGAGTTTCATCCTCCTCCGACGGCGCATCCAGCAGGGTAAGCCCGTATGCCGTCCTATCCTTCACATAGAGATTGACCTTCGAGCTTTGGTGGCGCAGATAGATAAGCTCATAGCCGTCCTCCATTTTCAGCGTTTCCTGTAAAAAGCAGAGCAGCTTCCCATTGTCCATGCTCCATACCGTCAGGGGATGCTCTTCCGTATCGAATCTCCTCTTCAGATCATGGTACAGATCAAGGGCGTGGACGTTCTCCGTCATGGGGAAAGTATAGTACAGAAAGCGCAGCGAGGCTCCCTCCGCTTCCCGCCGGGAAACCTCATTCAACGCCGTCTCCATTTCCGCAAGAGAACTGTAGAAACGCCATGTCACCTCCGCCTCTCCCGCAAACCGAAAAGCCGACGGCGCGTCCCAGTCGCTTTCCAGCGCTTCCCCCTCATAGCCCTTTATCATAATTTCCGCGCTGGCATAGGGACTTGCGGAAACATGCCCATACAGATATCCTCCAAGCTCCTGTACCTTACAGCTATCCTGCTCCCCCGGCCATTCTTTCGCTTCTTCCTCCGGCTGGGCGCTTTTTGCCTCTCCCCCGATACCGTCTCCGCCGGGAGCCTTTCCCGTATCGGAAGCTTCCCATCCGTTTTCGCCTGCCCCTCCCGCAGACGCGCCGCAGGCCGTGAGCAGCAGGCCAAGCGCCGCCATGCAGACGGTAAGGATTCCGGTATTCCGATATAAATTTTTTGCCATATGTTTTATCCTTCCGGCCACCCGCATTCTCCCTGAACTGCCCTGCCTTTTTATGCCCCCCTTTTCCTCCCAAGAAGAGCGATTCCCGCCAACAGCAGCACCGGGAAGACAACGCCGGCCAATACCCCCATCTTCAGGTCGTCCCCCAGCGCTCCCGACACCATCCCCACCAGCGTAGGCCCGCCGGAGCAGCCGATGTCCCCGCCCAGGGCCAACAGCGCGAACATGGCCGTCCCGCCCCTTGGCAGCGCCGCGGCCGCCTTGCTGAAGGTTCCCGGCCACATGATTCCCACTGACAGCCCGCAGACGGCGCAGGCAATGAGGTTCAGCTGGGGAATCGGCAAAAGGGCCACCCCCAGATAGGACAGGATGCACAGGCAGCAGCTGTAGACCATGAAGCGATCCAGGTGAATCCGGTCTCCGTATTTCCCGTAGAACAGCCTGGCGGACCCCATGAGAATCGCGAAGGCCATAGGCCCGGCCAGGTCCCCCGCCGTCTTGGAGATGCCAAGCCCCTTCTCCGCAAAGG
>CAJUFO010000038.1 GCA_910585615.1 uncultured Acetatifactor sp. | reverse complement strand
GTTTTAATGGTTCAAAAAGCAATTTCTATAGTACAGCAGATTGGGAAAGTTTTATATAAATATTAACCTGTTGGTCGAAAAAAATATTAAGACTAAAAAGTTATATACAAAAATCATGCAAATACCAACAGCTAATTGCAAGTAATATATCGAGCAAAACTCTTCTGACATCTTATTTCTGTCCTTACTAAGTCTTGCAATATTCCTCGGCCCATAGTTATTTATTCCGAGCATTGTTATCAACATGAAATAATATACAATAGAATACGAATATGAATATATACCAATATTATTAGGGCCAAGAACCTTAGAAATATAAGGTGTTGTAATCAATGGAACTATATATATGAACACTTGATATAAAGCACTATATAAAAAGTTTTTATTAATCATATGTCCATCTCCAAAAACCAAGTCATATTTCCAGTGTTGACTATACAAGAATACCATTATCCACAATATTTTGATTCGTCTTTACATTTTTCACCAAATAGTCATAAGCTTTTTTCCGCAATCTTTCTAATTCCTGTTCATAAATCTCATAGTTCACTGTCTGTAAATAGTCATAGTCATCCCGATACTCACAGGATATCAAACGCTCAGACATTCTTATACTTTCAAGAAGTGTTTTCACCCGGTCATCATCCCCATACATACCGCCATTTTTGATAACATAAATTTTTTTTCTAAATATTGTAGAAAAGATTGCTCCATGATAAGAAGTGGTAATTACTAATTCTGCACCTTTTATTAAAGAAAGATATACCGAAGGACTCTCATACACGGGAAGCTTAAAACCATATCGATAAACTGCCCTTGTATAATACGACTTTGTGCTCCATACAATCACCTTCATATTATATTTATCCGATATTTTCTTTACCATTTTACAAATATCGTTTTGAAAAGAAGGACAATAAAAGAAGATATAATTTGTGTGACTGTAAATATGCATATCCAATAATTTGTCATACTCTTCTTCATCCAGCAATAGTGTTGGATCCGGTAAAATTTCTGCACTCTTTCCCGTGAGTTCCCACATCCACTTTGCACCGTTTTTTTCCCGAATAGATAATGCGGCAAAGTCATCAAGCCATGTTTTATATTTTTCCGGTTTTTCAGCCCATACTAAGATATTTTTTGCTCCAAAACTAGGCGCATATGCCACTTTTTTGGCTCTATGTACCCACGGCAAAAAATATGCCTCATCTCCATCTTGAATTGTTATATTCCATATCTGGTCACTACCAGCTATAATGATGTCATATCCGGTGTCACTTAACTGCTTTATATCATAATACTCTTCTTCTGACAATGTCATATATTTTTCTTTAAACTCTTCATATTTAGCATTGTTTCGGTCAATCCTTCTTTTATGTGGAATCAGTAAAATGTTTTTTATTATATTTTTGATAGAATTACATTCAAAAAATATGGCATATAGTTTTCTCTGTCCTATATTTGAAAAATCAATTATCTCATTTTCTATCCCTATTTTGCTCAAATATCGTTGAATGGCATATGATTCCAGCATAGAACCACAATTATATGAGCGATGAAATGTAATGATTCCTGTCTTTGGCATGCTATCTCCTCTTTATATTCTAACAATATATTCTTTGTCATGATAAAACTTATATTCCTTTTGTATTCGGCATATAAGAAACGCTAGCATATACATTCGTAACTTCACAAGGAAAATAATGATATCCTTCTTCGATTTAATTCTTTTCACAGATATTTTACAATAAGGCTCTTGTTTAAATATTCGAAAATATTCTCTTATTTCTCGATACGAATTTACATAGGCATATTTTTGTGTCAAAATAAAAATAGAGTTTCTTACACAAAATTCTTGAATTTTCTTCTTTTCTCTAGTAGATAGATTTGCTTTCTCTAAAATCTTTTTTAGTAGCTCATGAAATGTATAATCAGAAGTAATAATATTTTCATCAAACCTCTTGGTCGAAGAACCTGTATGTATGCGATAGCAATATATACTTTCTGAAGACAGTCTAATCGAACGACAATTTATTAAGAATTGCGCATTAAATAGCATGTCCTCACCATTTATAACGGATTGATTAAAATAACAACTTCCTTCAGTAAGCGTACTTTTTCTATACAGTTTCGAAAAAGGACCAGCTAAAAACTTAAGCTTTGTTTCAATACCTAATAAATTAAACATCAAATCATTTTTATCCATTTTCTCTACAATATCTTTATTAAAAAAAACGATATCTGCGCTGTCTGCATAATATGCTGATAATACAGAACTCCATCCCTGAGCCAGCCAATCATCTGCGTCTACGAACATAATCCATTTACCTGTTGCCTGGGCTATCCCTAAATTTCTAGCAGCTGAAACACCTTTATGAATGTTTTTCAGAATCTGTATATTATATACCAAAAAATCCTTACAACTTTCAATACTTCTATCCGAAGATCCATCATCGATTAATATGACTTCAATATCATCAGTCTTATCTATTTCTGCAAAAATAGAATCGAGGCATTTTGCAATATATTTTTCCGCATTGTACATTGGAATTATAATCGATAACCTTACTCTTGTATCCATCTTATATGCCCTTTACAATCTTTTTCATTTTTATCTTCTCTGCAATATGGGGAAAAGAATCAAATAATATGAGTTTTAGTTTATTTTTTATGTTAAATTTTTTGTCCATCAAAATCCTGTTTTTATACCTTCTCTTTATCTCATAAAAATCTATATCATATTTATTTAACAACAAGCTAAAATCTTTATCCAATATCCTACATCTTGTTTTTGCCTCAAAACATGAATTAATAATGAACCATGCGACTGCGTTTAAATCGCTATTTTTATAGTGCCAGATATCTGCATTAACTTTGGAAACAGCAGATAATATAGTGAACCATTTATCTGTCATAGATCGACTCGCATTACCCTGATGTATTAAGTACTCGTATAATACATCATTTGTATAAACTATCCCCTTTATATATTTTAAATATGCCAGATTAAAAACCAAATCCTCACACATAGATAATTCTTCATCTATTTTCAAACCATAAGCCCTTATAATCGCTTTCTTATACATTTTGTTACACAAAAAGCCTTCATATTTATTTATAAGCCAGAAAATCTTATCCTCATATTTTACATCTATAAAAACTGAATTCTTTTTTAGTGGCATAGGCTTTGTTGTCTCTACATAATTGCATACTGATAAGTCACATTTATACATTATCAAGTTCGTAAGAAGCACTTCACAAAATTCTTTGTCTATAATATCATCAGAATCCACAAAACAAAGGTAATCGCCTTTCGCTTTTTGTATACCATAATTTCTAGCATAAGAAACTCCGTGATTGCTAATCTTAAAATACTGAAACCTGGAATCTTTCAGGACATATTCCATGCAAATAGACTCTGAAGTATCTGTCGAACCATCGTTAATCAGTAATACCTCAATATCTTTATAAGTTTGATTACTTATGGCTCTTAAGCAATTCCTTAAATATTTCTCAGCATTATATATTGGTACTATAATAGAAATCTCCATCTTATTACCTACCTGCGAAAATCGTAAGATAATCCCTGACCTGATTATCATCTGCCAAAATAAAAACTTTTATAAAGTATAAACTAAATATAGCAACAATCATCAAAAGAACACATCTTTTATTTGCTACAGCTTTGGTTTTTATATTCCAAAATAGAGATAAGTTATATGGTATTGAAATAATTTGAAAATAGTCAACTAACTGTTCCAGCCTAAATGCATGCGTCAATACAAATGAAAAAGAACAGACTGTTACAGAAAGTAACTGCAATTTTAAATATAAATTGTATTCCATATCATCCCTATAGTACTTGTAATTTAGATAAAAAAATCCAAATATAAGCGTATTAATAGCTAACATTGTATACAAAGGATTTATTTCTACACTGGAAGCGTCGAAATAATTGATAAATGATGTATTTTTCAATATAATAGACAATGCGTGACTTCCAAATAGCATCAAAAATGGCATTGCCAGAAACCCTGCCATAACATGTATCTTTTTCACCCTTATGTTATATATAGGATATAACACTACGAACATAAGCGTGGCACCATGTATGCTTCCTGCTAAAAAAACAAAAAACATAAATTTTATCAATTGTCTGCTTTTTACAAATCGAAGGGAATACAATATCAAAGCTATAGCAATATAGCCTCTCATCCCATTCATTGTTAACACGAAATCACCTGACAAGAAAAACACAGTTATACCCAGCCATGGAATCTGGGATTCGCTGTAAATTGTATAAAACGTAAAACCAATAATTATAATAGAACAAAATAAAAAGAGAAATGAAGGCTGCCAAAAAAACCTAGAAAGTACATAAATAATTGCCGTAAATCCAAATGTGTATTTTACTGAATAAAATTCAAAGAAATCAATATTTGCCCCATAATTTACCGCAATATTATACATCGGAATATAATTCAAATTAGTATCGATACCCACCGATGCTCCCCGCAATCCTGCTATCAGCATAAATGGTAGGCCCGACAAAATCCGAAAAACTGTTTTATATATACTTCTCTTGACCTTCTGACTTGCTATACAAAAAAAAATTGTTATGGCATATCCTATTATATAATACGTCATTCCTATTTAACCTCATAATATTTCAAGTATTGGTCTGTCATAACATGAGATGATAAATAGCGTTCTTTGAATTCTTTGCTGGCCCTTTTGTTATCTATGTCTCCCACTCTATTTTTTATAGTCCTCTTTTTTGAAACAAAATCAGTCTCCTCAAAAATTTCTCCTATATAATAATTGGAATCCATTTCAAAGCACTCTTTATGTGATGGGATATCAGATAGCAATAACAGCAATCCACATTCTAAAGCCTCTATAATAGCGACAGAAAATCCTTCTGAAAAGGAATATGATACATAGACATCTGATGCCCTAAAATAATTCGCTATGTTTGATTTAAAACCGAGAAAGATAATATGACTATCCCTCACACTGTGTTCAAGGCTTTCTCTTATCTGCCCATCTCCTGCTATTAATAAATACTCGTCATCCGCCATGTTACCATCAAACATATTCACAAGCTGACTTACTCTTTTCCGAACACAAAGTTTCCCAGCATATATATATATTGTAGCGTTTTTATCAATTCCAAGTTGTTTTCTGATATCTCCTCTTATATTGTTACTTTCTTTTCTGTCTTCTATATCAATTCCATTTCTTATGTATGTTGCCTGAGAAAGATATTTTCTGATGACTTCATAAGAAGTTTTTGAACAACAAATAACTTTATAAAATCTCTTTAGCAGCGCAATGTGGATATATGCAAATAGAATACCTTTATATCTACCATAAGTGTACTTATAATCTTCAAAAATACTGTTATGTATTGTAGATATTTTTCTGCATTTCAATTTTTTGCTGCTGACAATCATTGTAGATACGATTCCATGAGTATGAATCACATCTGGATGATAGCCGTTAATCTGACCTATAATTTGATTCCTATCAGCTAAAATGTCTATTAATTTCTTTTTATAATTCAATTCTACAATCCTTACACCCTGACTGCGGATTTTTTCTACAACTTCCATTTCATTTTCATTTATTAAAGTAATGACAATTATTTCATAATAGTTTTTATCTAAATTCTTTATCAAATTTTCTAATACACGCGTCGGGCCACCATTTGTCAAAAAATTTATAGTATATATTATTTTAATCATATGAATCTCTCATTATCGTCTATGGCAATTTATTTTCATGTTTTTTGCATATCTATGCTTTACTATCTCAAAAATTTCATATAAAATGCTTTTCTTAATGTATTGGGCATTAAACAAACTATGGCTTGTCCACCTGCACTAATTATAAAATCTGTTAAGCTCATATATCCTTTTGAATATTGCTTTGCTTTAAACTTTATTACAGTATTCATATATGCTAACCCACCTCGCCTCTTATAAAATTCATCATTTATACGAATGTGGTACAATGACTCTTGAATGTTATACGCTTTCATTTGACACTCAACCACCATTCTCATAAATAGGTCATAGTCTTCATATAATTTTATATTACGGTAATTTCCAGCAGCGAGTACTGCACTTTTTTTAAACATCACTGTCGGATGTAAGATGGCACATCGACGTTTCATATACTCATATATTTCCTGACTAGTTTCAGGCACTCTATGTATAGCACATATATTATCAATTCTTCCTTCAAATTCACTTTCCCAAGACCCTACAATATCTATTGATGTATCCTCTTGATATTTTTTGATAAGTTTCTCACAACGTTTTCTGTCAGAAATATCATCCGAATCCATTCTAACGATTAATTCACATTTACATTTTTTGATGCCATATGCCAAAGCAGGACCTAATCCTACATTCTGGCTTAATGGATAGACCGAAAAAACATCTTGGTTTTTCATTTGAAGTCCATCTATTACTTCATCTAATTCGTCAGTCAGCCTACCATCCTTTATAACCACTAATTCTGATGGCTTAACAGTCTGGTTCAACATGCTTTCTATGCTCTCTTTTAACCATGACGCTTTTTCCTTGTTATATACTGACATCAAAACACTATATTGCATTTCTCACCTCATATTATATGATTGATACAGGCGCATAAATCCCCCACTCCCTGTGATAAACCAACCCCTCCGCCCCCTTCACCATATACCGCACCGTACTGGCACAATGCGCCCGGCACTCCCTGTAAAACGTCTCCGGCAGCTTCACATACTCCTGCATCTGCTCCAGAACATACCCACACTTCTGGTACAGATACCCATTCCCATACCTCTCCAGGCACTGAAGCAGCTTGTCCGCGTCTAACTGCGGCAGCCGGGCGATGCACTCCACCACATCCTCCAGCCCCCTGCTCCCCTCGAAGCTGTGCAGGCTGTCCACCACCGTCTGCTCCAGGCTGGTCACCAAAGCCCCAGCCACCCATTCTTTGCTGGCTCCGGCCTTCGGATGCACTCTCCGATAGAAAACCCTGTTATACCGGAAATCCGTGAACCGCGTCCCCGTTGCCACGGAGACTTCATTCCCCCTCTCCGGAGCATATCCCCATACCTCGAAAGCGCTGCGAAGGCACACATAGGCATCCGGGAACATTCTGCTTCCAATCTGGTACCTTGTCAGCGCTGGCTCCTCCTTTTCCGTATCCATCACTGTATACAGATTGCGGTGTATCCTGTCGATATAACCCCTGCGCTGGTAATCGTTCACCAGATAAGCTACCGCCGACCGCTCCCCTACCATATCCGCAACATCCTGCAGGCTGAAGCACCCCAACTCCCGCATCCTGTCATAATACTTGACAATAGAAAGCTGCTCCTGCTTTCTATCGTATGGCTTGACAATACTATATTCGTTCCTACTCGTCTCCGACATATCGCTACAGACCCCCATACGCCCATTCCCGGACAGAACATCCTGACCGTCAAATGCCGCTCGAATACCCATGCCACAAGCTCCAACTCCCTGCTCGAACACTCCAAAGGCACCAGGACGGCCGCTCCCTCTCCTGCCACCCTCCAAATCGTTCGCCTTACTGGCATGTTAGGCGAACTTTTTCGGCCCATTTTGCCACATCTACCTTCCCGTCAAAAACACCGCCAAAAACAAGACCAAATGCCGAACCAGGCAAATTAGCCAAAATCTCTCTGCAAAACATATGAAAAACCCTGAGAAACATAAGCGAATTTAGCAATTATTGACAAAAATAAATTAAGACTTGCACTAATCCCCCATTGGGTATAAAATGATAAAGGTAATAAAAAAGTTCGCCTAACATGCCAGTTAGGCGAACTTTTTTATCATAAATCAATCAAAACGAAGAATTTCCTACAACATACTCAAGCCCCTCAGCTCAGCCCCGCACCAAAGCCAACGACCCCATAGGATCCCAGGGCTCCAGCATGATAGGCTCCGTCTCGTACTCCGCCACCAGCTCCTCAGGCAGATACTTCTTGTCCACCACGATCTGGTACATATACTCGTCGAACCAGTCGTCGCTCATGACATAGTAGCCCTTCTCGCCGGGCTCCTCGCCCCAGCTGTTCTCCACCCGCCAGCGGTTGGGCTTGCCGTCCTCGTCCAGGTTCACGCCCTGGAACACCATGGCGTGGGTCATCAGGCTCTCGCCATAGTCCAGCCTCTCTGCCTTGTCCATGCCGAACTTCACGCCCAGCAGCTCCTCCATCTTGTAGATATTGGTATCCATGACGCCGCCGTCCCTGGTGGAGCACTTTCCTACATCGCAGCCGAACCACACGGGGGAGCCGTCCTTCATCTGGGCGATGGCCGCTTTCTTCAGCTCCCCAATCTCCAGGTTCAGGTAGCGCACGGGACGGCCCTCCTTCACGCTGCCCAGGAACTTCACGCTGTAGCTCCTGTGATAGGGCTTGTCTGCGGTGGGCGCGTTAATGATGCTTATGTAGTCATCCAGGTTCAGGCCCACATATTTTTCAAAGAACGCCTGTGGGGTCAGGCCACAGTCCCGGATGTACTTGCCGTCCTTGTCCTCCACCTCGAAGTCGAAGCTCTTGGGAGGCTCTCCCAGGCAGATGCACAGGATACGGTAGATTTCTCCCAGCATCTCCTCCTTTCTGGCCGCCAGCTCCTCCCGTTTGGCCCCGGCCGTGTAGGCGCTGCGCAGGCGGCAGGCATCCTCCCGCAGCTTCACGGTGAGCACGCTGTCCATCTCCCCGGAGGCGGAGGAAGCCTTGGACTCGGGCATGGCATACTTGGGAACCACGCCGTACTTGTCCACCAGGCCGCAGAGCATGTCCCACTGCCCGCCGTCGTTCATGGGTGAGGACAGCAGCCAGGCGATCAGGCGGCCTCCCGTGGGCTCGTCCAGGGTATCCAGGATGCTCTCCAGGAAGAAGTTCGCTTTCTCCAGCTTGTCATAGAAGAACAAGTAGCTCTGGGAAAGCTCGAAGTTCTCCAGGTTCAGCTTCCTTATGATTCGGAACCGGAAGGTGTTCAGCGCCGCGAACATCCAGCAGCGGCCGCTCTGCTTCTGGTTGGTGACGGCACCCTGCTTCAGCTTCACGGAAAAACTCTGGCGGGTGGCGCGCTGTGCCTCCCCGTTCTTGGCCGATGCCTTCAGGCCGTTCTCCGTCACAGCGTTCTTCGCCACCTGGCAGGCCGAGTCGCCGCATTTCTCCTCAAACTGCTCCAACATTTCTTTCGTGATACATTCACTCATATTCCTACCTCTTTCGCTGAAATGATAATTAGTGAAGCAACATGATTATACTCTTTCCTCCGGCTTTCCGCAACCTGATTTCGACATTTTTCTAAAAAAGAAAAGCTTCCCTTTTAGGCCCCATTACTGTATAATAAGAAAAAGTACGCAGGCGCTGTCGGTCTATAGGAGAGAAGAAATGGATCAATCCCTGAAGCTCTTAACCAACTATTTACAGGATGTCCTCGAAGGGTCGCAGACTCCAACCCTCCACCCGGAGGATTTGTCGCTCGATTTCCGGGATCTGGGCAAAAAAGTGACCCTTTTGGCCGAAGCGGTTCATGACCTGGCAGAACAGTTACGGCAGAAGACCGAGTCCTTAGAGATGGAGAACCAGGTTCTGATGGACAATATCCAGGCCATGGATGAGATTAGCTGGTCTCTGGAACAGAGCAATCAGGAGCTGCGCAGCAATCTGGCGCTGGTAAACGCCCTGACCGACTACACCCACAATATGATTTTCGTATATTCCGCTGATACCTGCCAGGAAGTGCATACCAACCAGCCGGCCCGCTGGTTCCAGAAAGCCCATGCCCTGGCTGCCGCCCAGCTGACCAGACTGCTGCTGGAGAAACAGCCGGAAATCCAGCAGCAGCTGGACTTCCACCAAAAGAGCCAGCCAGAGGAGTCGGAGGGACAGCCGGGCGCACAGTCCGCTGAAAGCCCGGATTCCCCGGAACGCACCCGGAATTCCATGGAATGCTCCTCTTCCATGAGGTGGGATATGGCGCTGGGCGATTCCGACGGCACGGACGCCTTCTATCAGGTGGAATCCTTTCTCATCCCCTGGTTCCGTTCAGACCCAGTCGATTCCCACGATGCCAGGAAGCAGGCAGTCGTCCATATCGTCATCGATGAGACGGAAAAGCAGAGGCGGCAGAAGCTCATTTACCGCTATGCCTATGTGGATCCTCTGACCAGTCTGAAGAACCGGCGCTACGCCACGGAAAAGATGGAACAGTGGCTCCAGGAGGGGACTGCCTTCACGCTCTCCTTTATCGATGTGGACTATCTGAAATACTGCAACGACACCTTTGGGCATGAGGCCGGAGATGCTTATCTGGTGGGGGTTTCCAGGGCTCTGCAGACTCTGGGCGGCGAGGTGTGCCGGGTAGGCGGCGATGAGTTTTTTGTCCTCCAGACCGGATGCTCCATAGCCGAGCAGGACCGGAAGCTGGATGAACTGCGTCGGATGCTGCTGGCCGACAAGAGCAGCGGGCATCCCAAGAGCTTTAGCTACGCCACTACCCTGGTTCCGGCCCATTCCGCCACGCCCATAGCCACCTATATCAGCGACACGGACACGAAAATGTACCAATATAAGCAGAAATACAAGATTCCTCTTTCCGATGTGGTCTATAAGGACGACAGAGTATAGACGGAAACGTAAAAAAAGAACCGCCACCGAAGCGACGGTTCTTTTTTAGTTCATCTGTTCTCGTCCACATAGAGCTGGGCCCTGTTCTGGATGGTCTTCGCCACCTCCTGGGCCGTCTTCTGGCCGGTGTAGAAGGCGGGCATCTCCTCATTGATGATGTTCATGACGCTATCATTGTAGTAATAGCACTTGTCTATGGAAAGGATGAATTCCACCATCCTGTCCACCTGCTCCTGGCTTAAGGGATCCAGCTTAATCTCCTCGCCGTTCATATAGAAAGTGTCGTCATATTCCTCCTTGGTGCCGTCCTCATTAATCCAGAACGAACGTTCTGTCCCTTTCTGGGCCATCTCGTCGAAATATTTCTTCTGGACAGGCATCCCCCATGTAAGCTCAGACTGGTACTCATCTGTCAGATAATACCTCAAAAACTCCCAGGCCCCCTCTTTGTTGCGGGACTTGCTGGAAATCGCATAGCACTCATTGGCCGAGACATAAGAGCCCATCCCGCTCTCCGTAGGGAAGCCAATGTAGGCCACATCCCCGCCGAAGTATCCATTGATGGTATAGTTGCTGTCCTTGATGTTCCCGATGTGCAGCTGGGACAGAATCGTCCTGCCGTCACGGTACTGGGATTCATAGTTGGTCCAGTAGTCATCCCCATAATAATCCTCAGTAAGCTCCTCGGGGAGAGCCTTTGCGAACTCCATCATGGCGATGAAATTCTCTGTGTCGAAATCGCATTTGCCCGTATCCACATCCATGAAGTCGCTGCCGCAGAACTGCATCATGATGGAGAAGAATCCATCCCTTGTCAGCTCTCCAATCATGTTCGTGCCCTCCGGCAAGCTGGCCTGGAGCTGCTTCATATCCTCCATGGTCCAGGATGTCCTGCTCCCCACGACAGACTCCTTGCCAATCATAGTGGCCACCGAGAAGCTGGGAATCATATAGTAGAGCTTGCCCTCTATGGAGTAGGCATCGAATACGTTTTTGACGAATTCCACCTGTGACAGTTCTTCGTCCTCCTCTATCATCTTGCCGATATCCTCCAGCAGCCCCTTGGCCACGTAATTCTCCACAGGGAGGCCGTTCGCAATGAGGATGTCCGGCATATTCCCGGTAGTGACGTCATTGTTGAGCTGGGTGTAGCCCGCCTGGTAGTCTTCATAGGAATTGTAGGAATCATAGGTCTTCACCACAATACGGTACTGCTCGCTGCTCCGGTTGAAATCTATGACCCGCTTCTCCATGTCGCCTCCTACATAAGTGCCTGCCAGCACCAGCACGGATTTGTCCGGAATGTCCTTAGGATTCACATGAGTGAACACGCCTGCTTTCATGCCTTCCTCATTGCCCTCATAATACACGCCCAGGAAAGTCTGGTCGTCAAGCTCCACCACGCTGTTGAAATTGTTCACGAACAAATCGGAATTGACGTAGTTCATCTTCTGGACCAGGTTCTCGTCCCCGATTTTATAGGTGTAGATGCCGTCGCCGCTGCTGCAGACCAAATCGGAGCTGATTCCCATGCTTACGTTGCTGTACCCGGTGTACCCGAAGCTTGCCGGCATAGGAGTGGCCTGCCCCAAGGCGTCCGCGGCAGGATCGTAGGTGGCAATGAACTCCTTGGAATAGTCGTTCTCGTCATAGTACAGCACGAAAAAAGTGCCGTCCCCCTTGTCGATGATGCGGTCAAAATTATTGAACACCTTGGCCGTGTCCTCGGACATGGGCTTCCTGCTGCCCGGATTTCCCTGGGCATCCACCATAAGGCTGTAGGCATTGTCTCCGGACAGAATCAATGTGGCTGTGCCGTCCTGAGCTACCGTCATGGTATTGACATATACGTATTCTTCCTCTGAGCGAAGCCCCTCCAGCTCCTTCTCCCACTGGTGTTTTCCGTCCGTATTCCAGCTGTTGAGATAGGTTTTCTCGGTGTAGATTTCATTGGCGTAATCGCTGTAGGAGTAGTTCCTGAGGGCGTATATCTTGCCGTCGGCTCCGAAGATGAAATTGTTGTAGTTAGAGTTCTCCCAGATGTCCTGGGGCACATATTCCGGCTCCACCGCAAACGCATCGTCCGCTATCCCCTCTTGCGTCTCCCCCTCCGGTTCTCCGGCGGTGTCGTCCTCTCCTTCCGGCTGGGTATCGGAACCGTCCTCGGGAGTCCCCTCCCCCTCTGTGTCCGTTCCGTCCTCAGGCTCCGCGGCGGAGTCGGCCGTGTCTCCTTCCGTGCCGTCTTCCCCGGCTTCCGTCCCGGCCTCAGGCTCCGCGGCAGAGTCGGCCGTGTCTCCTTCCGTGCCATCTTCCCCGGCTTCCGTTCCGGCCTCAGGCTCCGCGGCAGGGTCGGCCGCGTCTCCGGCTTCCGTACGCGGTACCGGCCCGCCGTTCGTCGCCCCGGGGGCGCCCTGGTCTGACTGGCGCTCCCATTCAGGAATCTCCAGTTCCAGCATCTGGACATCGGAGCCATCGTCCTTTATGGACATGAGCCTGATATCCGTCTGGGGATTCTCGCTGAATTTCTCATCGTTCCAGTGATACACTTGCATCAACAGATGGACCGTCCCGTCCTTGTGGGTGGACGCGAAGACGTTGAAATCATCTCCGTCTATCTCAGGCAGGGCAATCTCCTGCATCTTATACACATTCTCCTTCGCCAGGGCAGAATTCTCATTCTTGCCGCCCCCGCCTCCACAGGCACACAGGCCTATGGCCATGCTGGAGATCAGTCCAAGACATAATGTCCGCTTCAGCCACATTGGGACGCTCCTCTTCCTTTTCATAATGCTCCTCCTCATTCTTGCTCCCTCCTGCGCCTCCGTCCGAACCACTTCTTCTTTGGGCGGCTTTCCTCGGGAGCTTCTCCGGCCCCAGGTTCCTCTTCTATGGGTCGCTCTTCCATAGAATCCTCTTCTATAGAACGATTTTCTTCCGCGTATTGTTCTTCCTCTGCCGGAATTTCTTCCTGTATTTTTTCCGATTCCAGATCCTCGGCTCCGTCAAAGCCATCCTCTTCCGGCTTCTGGCGTTTTTTCCGTTTTTTTCGTTTTCTGTGTCTTTTTCCTGCCGATTGCTCCTCTTCCATGGAATGCTCCTCTTCCATGGAATGCCCTTCTTCCATGGGCGAATCCGTTTCCCCGGCCTTTTTTGCCTTTCTGGCCCTTCGTTTCTCGCGAAGCTTCTCCATCCTGCGCTCACCGAAATCCAGGAGCCTGTGCCACACATCCTTCATAGTCCAGCCCTTGTGCCGCCACCAGATGCAGAAGAACACGATGGCCAACACCACGGGATACAGCAGGAACAAGATGCCGAACAATGTCAGCACCATCAGGATGTCCGCAATCCCCCTGGCCATGTTCTCCCAGTAAGGGTAGATGATGGCCTTGCCGTTCATGGAGCGGGTGCCGAACTCGGTGATGAGCTTCAGCCTGGAGACCAGGGAATAGCGGGTGGTATTCTCCACCACCTCCACTTCCTTCTCCTCAGTCCCCAACTTTTCCCTGACATAGTTGCCGGCAAAACCCGTGACAGGGTTAGGCATGACTATCTCATAATGATTGATGCCATGACTTTCCCCCAGCTCCGTCAATGTCTGGTAGGAAACATAGACCACAGTGCTGTCTAAGCCGGCCGCCTCCGCCAGATGACCGTCAGGCCTGCGCACCACCCCTGTGACGATATGGGGGACGCCTCCGATGAAGACCGTCATCCCCGCCACGTCATTGGAGCCGAACAGCTGCCAGGCCGCGTCCTCGTCTATGACGCAGTAGTCCTTCATCAAGTCATTGCCCGAGAAGTAGGCGCCGTTCAGCAGAGTCAGCGGATGGAACAGGAAAAAATCGCCGCCGATGCCGATGGCGTCCGCCGTCAGGCTGGTCTTGTCGTTGGACAGGGTCACCTGCCCGTCCGCGCTGTAGGCATCCGCCCAGAGCCTGGCGCCGGGATTCTCCGATTCCTGCACCACCGAGGCTTCGGTCAGCGCGCTGTCAACAGTGTGCTCAAATTCTATAATTGCATCCTCCGTGATGCCTGACCCCACGGAGAAAAAGCAGCTAACCTGGGAGACATTCCCCTCTTTGCTCCACCGTTCCGCTGCCCTCTGGGAGAGCTGGCTGTTCGCCAGATGATTCGACACCAACAGCAGAACCAGGAAGACCAGAAAGGAAATCCCCCCGCTTATGCCCAGTACTATTTTTTTCATAGAAAAGCCTTTCTTCATATTTTCGGCTCAACCGCCCTCAGCCAGCCTGACCTGCTTTCCGGCCTCCACAGGCTTGGTGGAGGTAGTGATGACGAACTCATAGCCATACAGCGCGGCGCTGATAGCGGACTGGGTATCATCGCTGGCCAGCACCTCCACATCCACGCGGGTAGCGATGTAGCGGGTGTTCAGCGGGCCCGGCTTGGACTCCACAATCAGGATGAACTTGCCGTTGTTGTCCTCACGGATTGCGCTGTTGGGCACAATCAGGTCATAGTTGGCGCTCTTCTGGCCCACGGATACATTCAGGGTCTGCCCCGCGCTCACATCCCCGTCCACGTCAAAGGTCAGGAGCTTCTTCTGCCCCGGCTCAGTGGGGTCGGGCTTGATGTTGGCCAGGGTCACCTTCAGATCGTCATATCTCCAGGCGTTCACCAGATCCGCCACATCCCCCACGGACAGCCGCTTGGCCTGCTCGTTGGTGACAGAGAAGCTCATGGAGAATCCTTTGCCTGCGGGCTGCAGCACTGCCACGGGGGTGCCGGGCGTGGTGCTCTCTCCCGCCACGATGTCCAAAGTGGTCACCGTACCGGCTACAGGGGCCGTGATGGTGGCGCCGATGGATTTCTCCGTCAGCTCCTTCACCAGGTCCTCCTGGTCGCGAATCTTGGTCAGAAGAGCCGACAAGTCCACCTCCTTGGTGAATCCGGCTAGGAGGTCCGTCAGCGCTTTCTCCGCATCCTCCTTTTCAGTGTTGGCTTTGTTCAGGTTCAGGGTCAAATCTGCTTTTTCGCTATTCAGCGCATCCCTGTAGCTGTTGTCCGGCGTGGACGCCTGCTTGTTGGCCAGATTGCGCTGGGCATCGGCAAGCTTCCCCTCCCAGGTGGTCTTGGCAGTGAGGGCATTGTCATATTCTAACTGAGCGGCATTCACGGCATTCATGGCATTGGCACGGTCTGCCTCAATGGAGGCATTTGCATTCTCCACATCTACCTGGGCCTTCGCCAGTGCATCTTCTGCGTCTTTCACTTCCTGGGCGGCAACCGGCAATCTTCCTTCCAGCAGAGTCAGTTCGCTCTGTTCTTCATCCGTAAGCGTGCCCCCTTCTTCCACCTTGTCCTTCAGACTCTTCTGGCGTGTAGCCATGGCATTATAGTTTGCGTTCGCATCCTCATATGCTTTCTGACAGGCCGCTAAATTATCCTGCGCCCCCTGCACTGCGCTGTTCACCGCCTCCAGCACGCTCTTAGCCGCCTCCAGCTTCTGATTCGCCGTCTCAATCCAGGACGTAGCCTTATCCAGTTCCGCCTGCGCATTATTGACCTCCTGCTGCTCTCCGGAGGTATCGACCACATTCTCCCCTATCTTGCCCAGCTCCGCGTCAAGCTCCGCAATCCGGTTGTTGTAGGCATCGATATTGTTCTCCAGCGCGTCAATCCGGCTGTTATAGGCATCAATCTGGGCCACCTTGTTCTCCGTAGAGGTGACATTCCCGTTCTTCACCTTGTTCACGATGCTGGAGGAGGTATCCGCCGCCACGATGGCTCGGTCGTACTCCGCTTTCAGGCTGTCCAACTGGGTCTTGGCCTCCTTCAGCTCCGTGCTCTCCGCGTCCTCCAGATACATCAGTACATCGTCCTTTTCCACCTGGTCCCCCACCTTCACGGCCACCTGGGACACCTTCCTGGATTCCGTCACTTCCACATTATAAGGGTTCCCGCTCTCCACCGTCCCCGAACCGCGAATCTTAGCCGTGATGGTCCCCGACTCCACATACTGGGTGGCCACCTCCGGCAGAGAGTAGTTCATGATGGTGTTGGAGAAAAAGGTGAGAACCAGCATCACCGACAAGAATATGATAGCCGCTGTCTTCACCCATTCCCTTTTCTTCTTTCCGTTCTCGTTCATCGCTCTTCCTCTCCTCTATATGAATGCTCTTCTTCATTGCTATCTCTCAAAATTGCCCAGAAATCTTTTCACGCTTATCCTTTTATGCCGCCCTGGTATGTAATGCCGTCCACCAGATATTCTTCCCCGTACAGGAATATCAACAAGCTTGGCACCATGTAAATCGTAGCCACCGCGAACGCCAGCCCAATCTCCCCCGCGTTAATCTTGCTCAAAAAGACCGACAGGGGATGCTGTTCCGGGTCCGACATCAGAATCAATGGCTGCTCCACCATGTTCCAGTAGTCAATGAACACCAGAATCGCCGCGGAGCATATAGCGCCTTTGCACAGCGGCAGGCATATCTTGCGGTAAATCTGCCATTCCCCGGCCCCGTCTATCTGGGCCGCCTCCAGCACTGACTCCGGAATCCTGCGCATGAACTTGGTCAGCAGGAACACCGCAAAAGGCGAGAAGATGCCCGGCAGCCAGATGGCCCAGTTGGTGTCTAAGAGGTTCAGCCAGTCGCTGACCAGGTAATTAGGCACCAGCGTCACCTGATAAGGCATCAGCATCAGGATGATGTACGCAAAGAATATAATCTCCCGAATCCTCCCCCGGTACCTTGCGAAGCCGTAGGAGGCCAGGGAGGCCACAATCAGCTGGAACACCACAATAGGCCCCACCAATATCACGGAGTTCCAGAATTTGAACAGATACTCCGGACTCTTGAACAGCACCGTATTGTACTGGCTGAAAGACACCATATCGGGGATGAACTTCAGGTTCACCCTTTCGGAGATATACACCTTGCCCCCGTTGGCGTCCGTGGCGAAGATAGAGCCATAGTTAGCCGAAATCTCCGAGGCCGCCATAAAGGAATTCGTAATGGTCAGCACGATGGGCATCAGGAACAGGATGGCGAAAGTGGCAGCCACGATAGTGGCCAGCGCGATTTTCGCCGTCTGATACCTCTTCCTGCGCATGGCCAGCTTCCTGTCCCGCTCTCTGGGATCCAAGGTGGCCGCAGGCATTTTTTCCGGTCTCTTTTTCACCCCTCCACATCCTTTCCGAAGCGATTCTCAGCGATGAACAGGACACCGATGATCACAATCATCACCAGGGACATCAGAACCGCTGCAGCGGACAGCGTCTGATAGTCCAGGGACTTGAACTTATTGTTCATGAAATGCTGCAGCGTGTAGATGGAGTCGTAAGGATAATCCCCTGTGAGCAGATAAACCTCCCGGAATATCTTAAAGGAATTGATCAGCGACATAATCGCCACGAACAGCAAAGTAGAGGACAGATAACGGATCTTTATGTAAAAGAAGGTCTGAAGGGGCTTTGCGCTCTCAAGCTCCGCCACCTCCAGGATGTCCTTTGGTATGCTGGCCAGCGCCGCCATGAAGAGGATCATGTTGTAGCCCAGGTTCTTCCACAGGAACAATATGACCACCACCACCAGCGCGTAATCGGACTTGAACCAGTCCACCTTCCCGCCGCCCAGAGCCACCAGCACCTCGTTCACCGCGCCGTTATAATGGAAGAGCACCTGCCAAATCAGCACGATGGAAGCCACGGGCACCATCATGGGGCTCAGGAAAAAGGTACGGAACTGGCTCCTGAAAGGGAGCTTGGCCTCCAGCACGATTGCCAGCAGCAGGGACAGCACCACCGCCAGGGGCACTGCCACCGCCGAGAACATCAGCGTGTTGTGCACTGCCCGCCGGAAAGCGGTATTGCCGATGATGCTCAAAAAATTGTCCAGAAACACAAAATTTCCGCTGATGGGATTATCTACCAGCGAATAATAGATGACCACCAGAAAGGGGAGGATGAAAAAGGCTAGCACGCCCAAGAAGCTGGGGGCAATGTATGCCCCCGAGCTGATCTTGATTTTGCGTATCCTCCTGGTGGATTTGGTCCTGGCCGCCGATCTTCCTTGATGTCTTATTGCGGAAGCCTCAGGCGATTTTCCGCTTTTTTTGGATTTCTTCACTCTTATACCCCTAGCGCGCTTCGGCGCGCATACCAATCAAAATTCTTGACAATAGAATCCCGTTTTCGGATTCTATTGTCATGGAAGGGACTTTCAAACTCATAACTCCCATCCGCCTGTTTCCCGCAGACGCTATTTGTTTTCGCCTACGTATATCTTGATGCGGCTCTGGATGACCGAAGCCGCCTCGTCCACAGTCTTCTGTCCTTTGAAGAAAGGCGCCGCCTCCTCGTTGATGATATTGAGGACCTCGTCCCCTTGGGAATAGGTCACGGGCTTGGCAATCTCCATCAGGGACATGGCCATGTCCACCTCCTCCTGGGTGGGGATGCGGTACTCGTAGGTCCAGCCGTCCTGGTAAGAGACGCTGCTGCCGGCGTTCATGACAACGGGCTCCCCGTTCTCGTCATAGTAAAGCTCCCCGTTCTCGTCCGTATAGTACTTCACCTCCACGACATCCGCCGCCATGGCCTCCAGCTTGCTCTTCAATGTAGGGAATCCGAAGAAACGGTTGTAGCCACTCTCGGAATTCTCCTCCTGCGTCAGGAACGCCTCGATAAACTCCCACGCACCGTCCTTCTGCTTGGCTTTGGAGGTGATGGCATAGGCCTGGAACGCGGAGAGCATGCATCCAGCGCTGCCGTCCATGGTGGGATAGCCGATATAGGAGACGTCTCCCTGGAAAATCTCATTGCACATCTGCAGCTCATTAAAGTCGTAGATATTCTCTTGATAGAGGAGCACCTGGCCCTTCTGAATCTTGTTGGGCGTGGACATATCATCCTCATCCCATTTAATGTCTTCCTGGTCCGGGAACCGATTCACGAAATTCAGGATGCTCTTAAACTCATCTGTGTCAAAATTGCACTCTCCGGTAGCCCAGTCGATGAAGTAATCGGCATTATAGGCCATCAGATTCAGCATAATCTCTTCTTTGGACGCATTGTCGAAAAGCTGGGCATCCGGATGGGCGTCCGCATAAGCCACCAGCTCATCTATGGTCCATCCCATCTCCGTGCCTACCTCAGACCCCTTGCCTGCCACGGTGGCCATCTGGAAGCTGTAGGGGATGCTCACCAATTTCCCGTCCACGGTATAGGCCTCCAGGACGTTCGCCAGAAAATCCTCCCGGCTGAGCTTCCCGCTCTTCTCCAGATAGCCATTCAGATCCTCGAAGACGCCCTTAGCCGCTAACTGCTTGATGTTCAGGCCGCTTAAGTCCAGGATGTCCGGGCAGTTGTTTGAGGTGATGTCATTGTTCATCCTATTGATGCCGTCCGTCATGAAGGCCTGGTAATCGTCCCCGTCGTAGTCATTGTAGTTCAGATACTCCCGGATGCTGATGTGGTACTTGTCATTGGACTTGTTGAACTTCACCGCTGCGGACTGGATATTGGAATCGCCGAAGAGGCTGCCGATGAGAATCGTCTCCTTCTGGGGCACCTCGCTGGCCTTGGTCTTGGTCAGCAGCGCGATGCCGTTCTCATTGGTCTCATAGCCCGTGGTGACGGCCAGGATGCGTCCGTCCTCCAGCCCCCAGAAGCCCTGTACATTGCTGCCGTTGATATCGCTGTCCAGCCAGCTGAACAGCTCCGTGGATGTCTGGGACTTCAAATCATACTCGTACACCCTGCTGCCGTCCTGGGTCAGGAAGTCCTTCTCGATGCCGGCCACCAGCGTGTTGTTGTTGCCGCTGTGGAAGTTCTCATAGGTATTGCCGGCCTTCTTGCCGTCAAAGTCGATGTCGCACAGGGCGGTGTCGCCATTGCTGCCGTAATAGCAGATATACATCTTGCCGTCCTTGCCTCTGCCCATGGCCCTGATCCAGTTGACGTCGGATCCCAGGGCCACTGTCCCACGGTTGTTCCCATCCGCGTCGAACAGCCAGATATTGGCCTCCCCCGTCACATAGACCCGTCCCTCGCCGTCGATGGCGATGGAATCCGTATAGCTGTCCGCCACCAGATCCGTCATGTCCTCCGCGAATATCTGCTTGCCATCGGCACCGAACTTGCACAGGAACGTCTCGGACTTGGTGTAGTCCTCATTATAGACATTGGTGACGCCATACATGCTGCCGTCCTGGGCAAAGGCCACACGGTTCAGATTCCAGTTCTTCTCCTCCGCATAATCCAGCGGTGTCTTCGTAATGCTGCCGTCCGCCAGGGAATACCTGCTGATGCTCTGGGTGGATTCCCCCGTCTCCTCATTATAGTCGTAGGACTGGTAACAGAGGGCGTCCCCCACCAGCTGCATGTCATAGTAGGATACGGTCTCGTCCTCAATCGTGACGAACTCCGGCACCCAGACCCATTCCTTCTTCTCCGTCTCCCCCCCTGAGGAATTCCCGCAGGCAGCCAGGGAGAACGCCGTGGCCGCCGACAGAGCCATCGCTAAGAGGCGTCTGCGGATTGTACGTTTTTTCGTAGGCTTCATTTTCGTATGCTCCTTTTTTAAAAATCGTCGCAGGGACGGACAGCTCATTCCCCCTGCCCGGGCCCGTGCATAAAAACAACTCAATATGTAGGCTGCACAGAGCCACATATTGAGTATATCACACTATCGGGAAAATGCACCTTAAGATTTTATGAATTACAGAAGAAGAAAACCTTATTTTGCAATTATTTTGTAATAAATCGGTACAAAGACATCTGCCCGCTTACTTCACCCGGATGTAGAGCTTCCCCAGCTCCCGCCTGCGCTTCCTGGCCCGGATCAGGCTGGCTACGTGGTTATAGAACCAGAAGGACTGCACCAGCACCCCGTTCATCCTGCCTATCCGCTCCTTGGTGGTGCCCATGTAGTACCGGCCTCCGCAGGTGCAGGCCTCCCGGCCTCTCTCCTTCACCAGCCGGATCAGATCCGACTCGCAGGCGATCTCGTCCTCGAATTCCGTGTAGGCATAGCCCACGCACTCCTCCTTGTGGGCGTCGCTGCCGCCGAAGACCGGCTTCTCGAACCTGGCGGCGATTTCCATGGCGGTAGCGTTGCTCTCCGGGCTCTCACAGGCGTTGAAGCCCTCCAGGAAGTCGAATCTGTCCATCACGGCCAGGCGGTTTTTGTGCTTCCTGGTATTGGTGATGCTTAAGTACCTCTCGCCGCAGGGATGGGCGGGCCCCAGGATCCCGCCGTTCTTATGGACGATGTCTATCAGGAACTGCACCGGCAGGCCCCGCAGCTCCAGAATCTTCAGCTTCACGCCCTCCGGCATGATCACCAGGATATGGCCGGCGTCGATGGTGTCGTACTCCACGCCCTTCAGGACTACGAATTCGTCCTCACCCCTGTCTTCATGCTGCCTTTTCCAGCTGCGGTACCCCTTGTAAGAGTCGTGGTCGGTGACCAGCATCCCATGGAAGCCCTTTTCCTTCAGGCAGGAGACAAATTCCTCGATGGGCACCTTCCCGTCCAGGGACCCTTCCTTTGTGTGGCAATGCATATCGAATTTCATTGATTTCATCCTTTCCGATTCTATTCCGATTCCATTTATCTCCATAATTATTTATGATGGCAGTACACTGATCAATCCACGCTCTTTAAGGACTCCGTCATGCTGATCGACTCCAGCTTGCCGCCCATGGCCAGATTCACCAGCCCGGCGAAGAGAAGCGTGAGAATCCCGCTGTACACATAGCTTATGGGCTTTACATAGATATGGAACGCAATCATGTCCACCCGGATCTCGCTCATGACGAACTGGTGCAGCAGATACCCAAGCCCCAGCCCCAGCGCCATGCCCAGAGCGCTCAGCAGCACATTCTCCCGGAACACGTAAGAGTTGGTCTCACGCCTGTAAAAGCCCAGCACCTTGATGGTGGCGATTTCCCTGACCCGCTCCGTGATATTGATATTGGTCAGGTTGTAGAGCACGATGAAGGCCAGTCCTGCCGCGCACAGGATGACCACTACCACGATGATGTCCAGGGCGGAGAGCATGCTGTCCAGGCGCTCCATGAGGTCCGAGCTTACGTTTACATTGGCCACCTGCTCCAGCTTCATCAGCGCCGCGGAAAGCTCATGGATTGCGGGCGTGTCGGAGATTACCGGCCCGCCCTCTTCCTCGTCCTCCGCCAGGTTCAGGTACACTGTCTTCCGCTCCGGCTCCTGCCCCATCTGCTCCAGCCAGGTGTCCTCGGATATATGCACGTAATTGTACAGATAGTTCTCATAGATGCCCGTCACTTCTGCGGACAGCTCTCTCATGTCCCCATCCCTCAGGGTTATCATCTCACCGACGCGGATATTATAATCCTCCGCCAGCTTATTGGAAATAACTGCCTTCCCGGTGCCCGGATAATCTATCTTCTCCCCTTTTTGCGTGTGCAGGTTCAAGAAAGGCTCCATGCCCTCCTTTGTCCCCGTCACCAGATAGACGGACTTCACCCCTGCGTCCGCCACCAGGTCCATATTCGTCTCCATGACGCAGGTATATCCCGCAATGCCCTCCATCTCATCCAGCTCCTTGCGGAGCTCCTCGTCGGCGTCCTCCTTCAGGGTCAGCCCACAGTCGTAGGTCTGAATCTCCTTGAACTGCCTGTCGCCGATGTCCGCGATGGAGTCCTTGACCCCGAAGCCCGTCACCAGCAGCGCGGTACAGCCGCTGATGCCCACGATCATCATGAAGAGACGCTTTTTATATCGGAAGATATTGCGCAGGGACACCTTGTGCAGGAAGCTGAGCCTCCTCCACACAAAGGGGACGTACTCGAAGAGCACCCGCTTGCCCGCCTTGGGCGCTTTCGGGCGCATCAGCGCCGCTGCCACCTGGGCCAGCTCCATGCGGCAGGAGAACCATGTAGTGCCGATGGAGCACAGCAGGGACACCGCCAGGGATATCACCGCCAGCCTGCCGTCAAACACATAGCGGATCGGATCCGCGTCGTACATGAGGCCGTAGCAGAACCAGATGACCTCCGGAAAGCCCCAGGTCCCCACGAAGAAGCCGAAGATGCAGCCGGACAGGGCTGCCAGGCCGGAGTAGGTCATATATTTGGACATGATGGTGCCCTCGCCGTAGCCAAGGGCCTTCAGCACGCCAATCTGGGTCCGCTGCTCCTCCACCATCCTGTTCATGGTGGTGATGCACACCAGCGCCGCCACCAGGAAGAAGAACACCGGAAAGATGTTGGCGATGCCGTCCACGATGGAGGAATCGTTCTCGAAGCAGACATAGCCGATGTTGGTGTCCCGGCCCAGCACATAGGTATCAGGCTCCTCCAGCTCGTCCAGCTCCTTCTGGCCGTCCGCGATTTCCGCCTCCGCGTCCGTTATCTTTTCATCGAACTTTGCTTTCGCCTCCTGGTACTCCTTCTCCCCATCCGCGTATTCCCGCTGAGCGTCCGCGAGCTCGGCCTCGTTTTCCGCAAGTGTCTCTTTGCCGTCCTCCAGCTCCTTCCTGGCCGAGACCAGGGACTCCTCCCCCTGCTCCAGGGTCTGTTTGGCGCTCTCAATCTGCTGCCTGCCGCTCTCAATCTCCAGTTTTCCTTCCATCAGGGCCCTCTGGCCGTCCTCAAGCTGGGCCCTGGCCGAGGCGATGGCCACCCAGCCGCTGTCCAACTGGGCTTCGCTGGCCGCTATCTGGGCCTTGGCCGCCTCCAGCTCCGCCTCCTGGGCCTTCAGCTCCTCCTCAGCCGTGTCCAGCCTCGCAAGGGCCTCCTCCAGCCTGGCGATCAGGGAAGCGTTCAGCTCCCCCTCGCCTGACTTAAGCTCCTCCAACTGGCTCTGCAGCTGGAACCGGGACTCGTCCATGAGCCGCCTGGATACGGTCACTGCAGCCTCGCCGCTCCGAAGCTGGGCCTTGCCCTCGGAAAGCTCCCGTTCCCCCCGGCGCAGCGCCACCTCGTTTTCGTCCACCGTGGTCCTGGCCGCGGCAAGCTCCGCCTCCTTCTGGACGATGGTGGCCTCGCCGTCCGCAAGCTCCGCCTCCTTCTGGGCGATGGTCAGCCAACCGTCCGAAATCTCCTTCTCCTTCTCGCGGATGGTGTTTTCCCCCTCCGCCAGCTCCTCTCTAGCGTCCGCCAGGGCCTCCTCCCCGTCCTCCAACTGCTTCCTGGCATCTTCCAACTGCTCTTTTGCATTCTCCAGTTCCCGCTGTCCCAGAGTACGGCTGTCCGAAAGCTCCTCGCGGGCATCGGCCAGCTTCTGGCTGCCTTCCTCAAAGAGCCTTTCATACCGGGCCTGGGCCTGGGTATCGGCGAATTCCTCCCACACGGATGTCTTCTCGTCTATGAAGGCATCGTAGTCCTCGCTGTAGAGGGGGAAATCCTGCCCGAAGCGCACATAGACCTCCGTAAAATAGTCCACGTCGAAGCCCTGGGGCGTCAGATAGGCGAAGCCGTCCAGCCGTCCGGAGCCCAAGGTAGTGTTGCCCCTCTCATACTGGATATAAAGGGGGGACTGCACCAGCCCCACCACTGTGTATTCCCTGTGGGCAAAATGCTCCAGGTCCTCTTCCGTATTGTCCTGGGACAGCCGAATCACGCCGCCCACCACGGACTTTCCGAAGCTCCCGCTGTCCAGCACGCACTCCGACCCGGTCTCCGGCAGCCTGCCGGACACCAGCTTTAAGGTATTGAGCTCCTCCGGCATGCTGTAGGTCTTGATGGCGCCACCGTGGTCATCCCCAAGCTCATAGAGCACGTCGAAGGAAATGGCCCCCTCCGCCGCCTCCACATCCCGGGCCGTGGCAAAAAAATCCACGTTTTCCTGGTCGAAGCCCAATGTGGATACCAGCCGCAGGTCATAGAACCGGTGCTCCCGCAGGTATCCCGTCACGGTCTCCACCATGGCCTCGGTGGTCACCTTCAGCCCGGCGAAAAAGCCCACCCCCAGTGCCACTATGCCGAAAATCGCCAGGAAACGCCCGAAGCTCGATTTGATTTCCCTGAAAGTCGTCTTCCCGATTCCCCGCATAGGCTCACCACTCGATTTCCGAAATATCGACTATTTTCTCATTCTTCACCATATTTGCCACGGTGCCGCTCTTCACGGTGATGACCCGGTCGGCCATAGCGGTCAGGGCCTGATTGTGGGTGATGACCACCACGGTCTTGCCCACCTCCCTGCAGGTATTCTGGAGGAGCTGCAGCACGGCCTTGCCCGTATTGTAGTCCAGGGCCCCGGTAGGCTCGTCGCAGAGCAGGAGCTTGGGGTTCTTGGCCAGGGCCCTGGCGATGGCCACCCGCTGCTGCTCCCCGCCGGAGAGCTGGGCCGGGAAATTGCCCGTCCGGTCTTTTAACCCCACCTGCTCCAGCACTGTGGCGGCGTCCAGGGGGTTCCTGCAGATTTGAGCCGCCAGCTCCACGTTCTCCAGGGCCGTCAGGTTCTGAACCAGGTTGTAGAACTGGAACACGAAGCCCACGTCATAGCGCCTGTAGGAGGTGAGCTGCTTTTTATTGAAGGAAGAGACCCGCTGGCCGTCCAGGTACACCTCCCCCTCGGTCGCAGTGTCCATGCCGCCCAAGATGTTCAGGATGGTGGTCTTCCCCGCACCGGAGGCGCCGACGATGACGCAGAACTCCCCCTTCTCAATCTCGAAGTCCACATCGTGCAGGGCCGTAATCTCCACCTCGCCTGTCTTATACACCTTTTTCACGTTCCGAAAACTCACGAAAGCGTCCATACTCCCAAATCAGCCCTTTCCAGGTTCCCGCAATACAGTATTCCGGCTCATATTTAATAAGTATAACACAAAAACTTTTCTTCTACTACTTTTTTTGTTATAATAAATTCGAATTAATGAAATGGAAACAAAAGGAAGACGAAACTATGATATTCATCCATCTTGCCGCATTGTCGGGAATCCTCCTCATGGGGGCATGTCTGATTGCCTCCAAACGAAATCGCCCTGCCCCGGGGACAGGCTGCCTTGCCGCCCTGTTCCTGGCCGCCCTGGCCCTGCGGCTGGCGGCGGCTGCCCTGTCCAAAGGCTTCGACACCGACACAGCCTGCTTTGCGGTCTGGGCCGAGAGAATCTGCGCGGTGGGGCCCGGCGGCTTCTACGACCCGGATGTCTTCTCGGACTATCCGCCGGGATATCTCTATGTGCTCTGGCTCCTGGGCAGCACCCGCAGGCTCCTGAGGATAGAATATTATTCCACCGCCCATCTGATGCTGCTGAAGCTCCCCTCCATCCTCTGCGACCTGGCCTGCGGCTGGCTGCTGTGCCGAGAGGCCGCGAAAAGACTCTCCGGGCGGCACGCTTTCTTCCTCTGCGCCGCTTACCTGTTCCAACCGGCCGTCCTCCTGAACTCCTCCGTCTGGGGGCAGGTGGACTCCCTGACGGCGCTGGCGGCAGTGTTCCTGTGTGTCTCGCTAATCCGCGGGCGGATGTATCCCGCGTACATCGCCTTTGGCCTGGGGCTCCTGGTCAAGCCTCAGATGCTGCTCCTGGGGCCTGTGCTCCTGGTGGGCACCATAGACCGGATCCTGGCCAGCCGCCGGGGCGGGAGCGGAGGCAGGGCTGCTTCCTTTCTGCCGGAGCTCCTGCACTGCCTGTTCCAGTGCCTGTCCGTGGCCCTGGGGGGCGTCATCCTCTGCCTCCCCTTCGGTCCGGGGAAGGTGGTGGCGCAGCTTCTGGACACCCTGGGCTCCTACCCTTACGCGGCGGTGAACGCCTGCAACCTGTGGGGCTTTCTGGGCCTGAACTGGGTCAGCCAGGACAATGGGTTCTGGGGCGTCCCCTATCGGTGCTTCGGCGCCCTGGCAATCGCCGCGGCCGTAGCGCTGACACTGCTGCTTAGCCTGCGAGGCAGGGATTCTAAGGCGAAATATCCCTTTCTGGCGGCCTTCACGGTAATCACGGTCTTCCTGTTCTCCGTGCGGATGCATGAGCGCTACCTCTATCCCGCCCTGGCTCTGCTGATGCTGGCCTATATCTACAGGCCCGTTTCGGAAACATATGTCTGCCTTGCCGGCTTCGGCGCCCTGCATTTCTACAACACGGCGTGGGTGCTGTTCTTCTACGACCCTGCCGCCTATGACAGGAGGTCGGCTTCCATCCTGCTGGTGTCCGCTGGCATGCTTTTATGCGGAGCCCTGTTCTACCGCACGGCTTACAGGCATTACGGCGGAATGGCCCCAGGCCTCCGGGGCGCTCCCCCGCAGCGTTCCTGCGGGAGACTTTCCCTGAACAAGGCAGATGTCTTCTGCATGCTGGCCATCACGGCGTTGTACGGCTGCTTCGCCCTCTATGACCTGGGGGAGCGTGAGGCTCCCGTCACCTGCCTGGACATGGTACAGGGCCAGGCCATAGAGCTTTCCTTCGGCTCCGGTGCGCCCGCCTCGCTTTCCTATTACATAGCGCCCTGGCACGGCAGGACTTTCATGGTGGAGGGAAAGTTGGAAGCGGACCAGAGCTGGTCCTATCTGGGGGAATTGTCCATGGACAAGGTCTTCACCTGGCAGGAGGCGGCCTTCGAAGCCTCCGCCGCGCAGCTTCGCCTTACTTTGACAGACAGCCAGGCCTCCCTCATAGAGCTGGTGTTTCGGGATGCGGCGGGGAACATCCTGGTGCCGGAGAACGCGGCGGACTATCCCACCCTGTTCGACGAGGGGGAATTGTACCCGGATGCCTTCACCTTCCGCAACGGCATGTACTTCGACGAAATCTACCACGGGCGCACGGCCTACGAGTTCCTCCACGGCCTTACCTCCTATGAGAACACCCATCCCCCCATGGGGAAGATTTTCATCGCCATAGGGGTGGCGCTCTTTGGCATGAATCCCTTCGGCTGGCGCATCATGGGGGCGCTCTTCGGCATCGCCATGGTGCCCGTGGTGTACCTGTTCGCCAGGCGGATTGCCAGGGAGACCCTGCCCGCGGCCCTGGCCTGCATGCTGTTCGCCTTTGACTTCATGCATTTCACCCAGACCAGGATCGCCACGATTGACACTTACGTGACCTTCTTCGTGATATTGATGTACCTGTTCATGTATCGGTACGTCACATTGAGCTTCTACGATACGCCGTTAAAAAAGACCTGGCTCCCCCTGGGGACCTGCGGAGTCTGCATGGGGCTCGGCATCGCCAGCAAATGGACTGGCATCTACGCCGGGGCGGGGCTTGCGCTGCTCTTCTTCTCCGCGCTGTACCGCAGATACCGGGAATACCTCTATGCGAAGGATGACCCGGAGGGGGAGACCGGCGGCATTTCCCATGCCCATATCCTGCAGCGCTTCCGCGAATATGCCGGGCGGACGGTTCTTTTCTGCCTGGTCTTCTTCGTGGCCGTGCCCGCAGCCATCTATCTGCTGAGCTACCTGCCCTTCCGGGATTATGGGGACAGGGGGCTCATCAGCCGGATGCTGTACAACCAGAGCACCATGTTCTCCTACCACAGCAACTTGGTCTCCGACCACCCTTACGCCTCGGCCTGGTATGAGTGGCCAGTGATTTCCCGGCCCATCTGGTACTATTCCCGTGTGGTCACCCAGACAGCCCAGGGAGGCCTGCGTGAGGGCATCAGCGCCTTCGGCAATCCGGCGGTGTGGTGGGCGGGGATCCCTGCCTGTGTCTACATGGTCTGGCTCTGGCTCGGCAGGAGGGACCGAAACGCCGCCTTCCTCACCGTGGGATACCTGGCCCAGTATCTGCCCTGGTTCTTCGTGACCCGGGACACCTTCATCTACCACTATTTCCCCAGCGTTGCATTCGTGGTGCTGATGGTCATGTACAGCCTGCTGCAGTGGAAAAGGCGCGTATCGAAGCGTCTGTTCTTCCTGACGGCGGCGCTGTACGGCCTGCTCGTCTTCGCCCTGTTCCTGATGTTCTACCCGGTGCTGGCGGGCCAGCCGGTGGAGGCCTCCTTCGTGGCCAGGTATCTGCGCTGGCTCCCCGGCTGGGTGCTGACGGCCCGATGAAGGTTCTCGGAGCATTCCAGGGCTAACCGCTCCCGGACAGCACCAAATCCAGGATATGGGCCAGGGGGTCGCAGGCGTTCATAACCTCCTCTAAGGTATTGTTCTGGGCCCCCAGCTCGATGAGAAGCGACTTCGGGCGCAGATGCATGTTGTAGCGGTACCCTCTCAGAAAAATCCTTCTGGTCAGATTTGGATAATATTCCATGGCCGTCTTCTGCATCTGGAAGGAAAAGGCCAGGTTGCTGTCCAGGTTCTCATTGTACAGATAGGAGATATTGCCCGTCTTCTTGGTGCGGGACAGGCCGTTGAAGAACATGAACCTGGCCGTGGGCCTGCCGTCCAGGTCCATCACCAGGCGGGTGCCCTCGGGCATGGCATCCCTATGTAAATCGATCACCACCTGGATGGACGGGTATTCCTCCAGAAGCGCCTCCAGGTCCCCCAGGGCTACCGCATAGGAGTCGTCCCGGGAAATGGTGTCATACTGGCCCAGGTGGTGCAGCACCTGATAACCGTACTCCTCCGTCAGGATTGTCGTCAGCCGCTCCCCCACCCCCATAATCGTCTCCGACATATCCCCCGGAGCGGAATCCGCAAAGGCTTCATGGGCATGGGTATGGTAGATGAGTATCTGGGGCCCCTCCGCATCCTTGGATATGGTCATGTCCTCGCCGAGCAGTTTCTGCACATTCAGTTGGTCGCTGCCCGCCACCGTGTTTTCATCCATGGTGTAGAACTGGCGTATCAATGTCTCGTAATCCTCCAGAGGCGCCAGGTCCAGCTCCATCTGCTTCTCATGGCGTTGAAATGCCATAGCGCGCTGCTGCATGGCCGCCTCGTTCTCCGCCCGCAGCAGGTCCGCCAGATCCTCCTGCGCCGTTCCGGCCTGTCCGTCTCCGTCCTTCCGCGCCGTCCCTTCTTCCTCTTCCAGGCCCGCGTCCACGTCCGGAAGGATGTCCTCCGGCTGGGTTTCTTCCATCTGCGCAGTCTCCTCCCCCGCCTCGGCCAGCAGGATGGTGCGGATGTCCTCCGCGCTCTCTTCCTGCCCTCCTGTCTGCTGCGCCGTGAGATATCCGTAAAAGGGAAACAGGCAGTCAACTCCCTCCCGCAGGAGCCACCAGGTTCCCTGACCGCCCTCCTCCATGAAGGCAATGCCGGGCATGAACTGGCTGTACAATAAGGTCTTGACCTCTTCCCATATGCTTTTCACCATGGCCTGGCCCACGCTCTCCTGCCCCCTGGATACGGAGACCGTGCTGCAGCTCTTCGTCGCCGCCTGTACCCCAAGAATCAAAAGGGCAAGGAGAATGAGCTTCCCCGCCCGTTTTCCGGCAAAGGCTTTCCTGGAATGTTTTTCTTCCATTTTTACGGCAATGCACTTCCTTTCTTTCCTTCCAAATATATGCCCGTCTGTGCCGTTCCATGATAGGCATTGTCAGGAAAGCCGGCATGCCTCAGGAATCCATGAAGGTCTCCCCGATTGCGATGTTGATGCCTTCTGATACTGTGAAGCTGACCCGCTTGATTACCGCGTCGATATCCTTGCCCGTCATATACATATTGTTCAGCTCCGCGAAGTGCAGCCTCTGCTTTTCTTTGTATCGGGCATTCTCCAGCTCCTTTTCCTCCTCCAGGAGCTTCTCCAGCGCGTCCATCACTATGGTGGCGGCGTCCACCACCGTGGGGATGCCGATGGCTATCACAGGCACTCCAAGGCTCTCCTGCGTCAGGGCGTTCCTATGGTTCCCCACCCCGGAACCCGGCTGGATGCCGGTGTTGGTAATCTGGACGGTGCGGTTCAGCCTCCTGACGCTGCGTGCCGCCAGGGCATCTATGACAATCAATGCGTCCGGGCGGGTCTGCTCCACCACGCCCTTTACAATCTCCGCGGTCTCCATGCCGGTCTTGGCCATGACTCCGGGCTCCAGGGCGCTGATCTGGTTCATCTTGCTGCAGTTGTAGGCCGCCGTCCCGTACTCCTTTACGATATGCCTTGTGATAAAGAGGTTGTCCACCACCTGAGGCCCCAGCGCGTCCGCCGTCACCTCCCGGTTGCCCAGCCCCACCACAAGGATGGACTGTTCCTTCTCCGCCCCCGGCAAAAGCTCCAGGATTTCCTCCGCCAGACGGCCGGATATCTCCCTGTGGTAGTCCTCGTCCGGTTCCACCATAGCCGGGGCCTCCATGGTCACATAGATGCCCATGGGCTTCCCCATGGCCTTTGCCGCGTTCTTGGTATCGATTGTCACCTTCGTCACACGGATATCCTCTTCCTCGTGGTAGTATTCTTCCACTCTGACGCCTCTCAGCTCCGTGTCCGCATCCCGGATGCTCTCCCTTGCCTCCAGCGCCAAATCCGTCCTCATCTGAAAATTTTCCATGACTGCCTCCTGTGTTTTTTGTCCTGTCTCGTGGGAGCCTTGTTTTCAACATTATTTTAGTCAATTTTTCTCAGATTATGTCTTGACAAATATTCTATTATTTACTAAACTATCTTTATGTGTTTACGATAGTCCTCCGTGTCTGGCTAAAGTGAAACGTTAATGAAATTTAATTCTGTATACAATTGGAGGTGTACGACTTGGCTAACATTAAATCCGCGAAGAAGAGAATCCTGGTGAACCAGGCGAAAGCTGACAGGAACAAAGCCGTCAGATCCGGCGTGAAGACCGCTATCAAGAAGGTCTATGCCGCTATCGCTACCGGGGACAAGGCTGCTGCCACAGCAGAACTGTCCGCTGCCACAAAGGTCATCGAGATGGCCGGAAGCAAGGGCGTTTATCACAAGAACAACGTCGCCCACAAAGTTTCCCGCATCGCCAAAGCTGTCAACGAGATGGCTTGACCTGAGAACCAATCATCCATAAGCAATATAGCGAGCAATATAAACAAGGAAGCACCCGTCTCTCACCACGGGTGCTTCCTTGTTTTCCTATCCGCTTCTCAGCCCTTCATTACCATCCATACTCCGCATAGTGCGCCTTGATGGCCTCATTGTGCTCCGGGCCTCCGGGGAAGTTATGGCTGCGGAACACGCCCGGCTTATAGCCCTCCGCCAGCATCTTCTCCACCGCCACAGAGGTCAGGCTCCAGAGGATGAACGTGGACGCTATCCCTGAGGATGCCGCGAATCTGGCATCCAGCCCCTCCACATCCAGCAGGGCCTCCGCTACAGGCACGCACATATCTATCGCCAGCGTGGCGATCTCGTACAGCCTCTTTCCGCTGGGGTGCACCGGCTCCACAGCATCGGAATAGGCTATGCTGGTGAGAAGGATCACCTTCACGCCGGCGTTCACGGAATTGTACGCCAGCTCCACCTCTTCAGCGGTGCGTCCGGAGACGGAGCCCATGAACAGGATGTCCCCCTCCTTCAGCGCCGTCTCGCCCTTCTTGTACTCCTGGTAGAAAATCGGCCCGCCGCCCCGGCTGATCAGGTCATGCTCGATGCCGTGGACGACTCTGGTGAAATAAATCTTCTGCCCGTGCTCCGCCGCTTCCGCGACCATCTCTCCCGCCTTGCGGATGACGTCCTTCTGGGTGGTGCGCACCTTGCCCAGCAGCTCCAGCGCCGCTTCCTGATATCGTTCCATCAATTCCATCTCTTCATCCTCCTACATATAAAATATATTTTCCGCGTGCTCCGCGATAACGGCCTTGTTGTATGCGTCCCCGCCGTCCACATTGCCGCTCATGAATACAGGCGGCCGGATGCCCTGCTCCCACAGAAGCTCGCAGGCCCGGGCGACCACCGCGTTCAGGATAGCCGCGCCCACCACTGTGGAGGTGGAGGCTATCTTCTGGGCAAAGCCCTCGAGCCGGACCGACGCGTCGCCGTAATCCCCGTGGTTGTCGATTAGGATATCCGCATAATCATGCAGCTTCTTCCCGGAGAGATGGCGGGAGGAGACTGCCGTGGCAGTCTGCATATTGGTGACCACGATTACCGTCAGCCCCTTCTCCCTGGCCGCCTTCGCCATGTCCACTGTCACCGCGTTCCTTCCGGATACGGAGTGAATCATGATGACATCGCCCTCTTTGGCCGGCAGGGATTCGAAAACCACCTTCCCATAGTCCGGAATCCTCTCCAGTTCGCTGCTCATGGTAATGGGCGACACCTCCAGCATCATGCCCGGGGCACGGACGGGATTCACGGTGACCATGCCCCCCGTCCGGTAAAATAGCTCCAGCGCGATCAGGCCCGCGTGGTTGCAGCCAAACGCGAAGATGGATCTCTTCTCCCTGTTCGCCTGGGCCAGCTTCTCCGCCGCCTGTTCCATGGCATCCTTCTCCTGGCGGAAGACCTGGGACATGATTTCCGTCACCCGGGAGTAATAGCTCTCCGTTGCATTCATCTTGCTACCTCTTTCCTTTCTCTATCTCACTCGGGGCACTGTCTGGCAGCGCTGTCCACAGGCCGGAATCTTGGCTGTCCCTCTGCGCTGTAGCAAAAAGGGGCAAACTCCCTCCGCAGGCTGTCTGCGAAGCCTTCGAACGTTTCTCCGTCCGCAAATCGGCGCAGAACCACACATCCCACCACCGGCTCGAACACCGGATGGACAATCCGCGCATCCGGGTACCGCTCACGGATTTCCCCACAGAAAGCCTGGAACATCCTGGGATGTCCCTTCCACACCCCACCGGAGGCCACTATCGGTCCCTGCCAGGCCCCTCCGTTCCTGGCGGCGACGGCGAACACCTGGGCTGCCATCTCCCGGGCTGCCGTCTCGTATATGCCGAGCGCCACGGCGTCATCCAGCCTGGCGGCCTCCGACGTGATATAGGACGCGGATGCCACCAGGTGGCGGTAGTCCCCTCCCCCCATGGCCATCCCCACTATGTCCCACAGCTCCCCAAACCCCCATCTCTCTTTCAGGATGTCCAGAATCAACGTCTTCGGGCCGCGGCCGTCAAACGCATGGATGGCAGCCCGCAGGGTCCTTTCGCCTATGTCATAGCCGCTGCCCTCGTCCCCGAATATGTATCCCCAGCCGCCTATGCTCATCTGACCGCCCGGCTGGACCAGAAAGGCGTCCGACCCTGTGCCCGCCTGGGCCACGATTCCGTAGGCCGCGCCTGCAGCCGCCAGGGCCGTCTCCCCCTCTCCGTAGAGGGCATGGCCGCCCACCGTGCAGCGCTTCCTCAGGATGTCCAGGAACGCCTCGCCATACTTCAGCACACACAGGTCCACGCCCTCCACCTGGCAGACTCCCTCCGGGACCAGCTCCTCTATCAGCCTGCCCATGTCCTCCCGGACGTCCTCAGGCCTCCGCAGAATCGTGTTGGTCCCGGACATGCGGGCGCTGCCGACGATGTGCAGGTCCTCATCGTACAGAATGGCCTGGAGCTTGGTGCCTCCGCCGTCTGCGGCAATATATACTGCTTAACGATTTCACTTGCCGTGAAACCGGACTGCATAACGCTGACTGGTTCATTCGCATGATTACATTAGGCAGCATTCAGCGTTATGCAGTATAATATCTCATACCCTCTGCTCCTCGATGCGCTTCATCAGATAACGCCCGGTCTTCGCCATCAGGACGCTGGCCTCAGGCATCAGTTCCGGCGGAAGCCCCCGCAGGAATTCGTCCGCCTCCAAGGTAAAGTCCCCCTCATAGCCGATCTCCGCCAGAGCGCGGGTTATGGCCTCCCAGTCCAGACTCTCCATAAAAGGCATGGTATGGCAGTCCCGGACGTAGTTCACGTCATGGACATGCAGCGCCTGGAGCCGCTTCGCCCCCATGGCGCGTATCACGTCCTGAGGCTCCCTGCCCACCAGCGCGCAATGCCCCAGATCCAGGCAGCCCACCACCCATGGGCTGTCCAGCTCGTCCAGCAGCCTGACGAATTCATCCGGACGGGCACAGACACTGTCCACGATATAATTCCGCCGCTTGTCCCACTGCCACATGTTCTCCGCGCAGATACGGATTCCGTATTCCTCGCAGTAGGGTATCAGGCCGCGGTAGAACTCCAGATTCTCCTCCCACAGCTTCTCCTCGTTCGTGGCGTACTCCAGCTCCTGCACGGGATGGACCACGATATTATGTACCCCCATCAGCGCGGCAGCCTCCATGGAGCGCAGGATCCATTTCCGGATATCCGAGTCGTACGGCTCCTCTCCCCGGGAAGAAGGGAAGGGCGCATGGGCCTGGGAAAATCCCATGCCGCACCGGGCGGCGGCCTCCTTCAGGCTAAGGGCATGCTCCCTCCAGGCATCGCTGCACCAGACTCCCTTTCCCTGCTCCATGCCGAAGAACGACCAGTCCAGAGCCTCGAAGCCCGCCTGCTTCAGAATCGGGATACATGCCTCGTCCCCGAAAGTCTCCGCTGTGATATGCGTCTGCGTGACCAGCCTCATATGATTTCCTCCTTGGAATATTTATTTGTACATCTTGTTGACTAATCTGTTCTTCCTAACTGTAAGTTTATTTTGGGGCATTGTCAAGTATCATTTTCGAAAAATATGCTATGAAAAAAGCGCGCAAAAAAGGCACCGAAAAATCGGCGCCTCCTCCTCACACCGGAGCCCGTAATTCCACCGTCTCCCGCAGCGCAAGCCCATATCGTCTCGCCATGTCCTCCGCTGCCTGTACCGGTTGCGGGCGGTTCAGGGCTTCCGCGTCATGGGCGTCTATTCCGATGACCGCCTCGCAGCCCTCCTCTCCGGCAATCTCCCAGAACCGGTCGCTGGGATAATGTCTGCCTTCGTAAATCCCCAGGCAGTTGATTTCCAGAGGCAGGCTTAACTCTCTCGCTTTCCGGCAGAGCGCACGCATCTGCTCCTCATAGATACTTTCATCCCCTGTGAAGCGGATCAGGTCCGGATGGGCCACATAGGTGAAATACCCTGTCTCCATGGCCTCACCGGTCTGCGCGCAGTAGCGCCGCAGCACATTCGGGTCGTCGGTGGGCCTGCCGCTCCAGCTTCCGCCGAATTCGCAGTCGATGTAGTGCTGGCCCAGCAGGAAATATTCCACCGGATAGTCCGCCACCAGACGCTGCAGCTTATGGAAATACTTGATATAATGTTCCGTGTAATACTCTACCTCCAGGCCCAGATGGATCTCGATATCCTCCCGGTATTCCCGCTTCAGGTCCAGGACCGTGTCCACATAGCCCTCCAGCTGATCCACCTGCATCCGCATGTGGGAGCTGAACTCCTTTGGATAGGGATAGGGTGTGTGGTCGGAAAACCCAAGAACCTTGAGCCCGCCCTGGATGGCGCTCTCCACATATTCCCTCTCCGTTCCCGAAGCATGCATGCACCGCCATGTATGCGTATGGTAATTTGCCCTCATCTTCGCTCCGCCTCTTTTCTCTCTGCCCGATGGCCCTTCTTCACATCCCGGGCCTCTAGTGCCTGTGGCTCCCGCCGCCATGGCTGGCCCCGCCGCTGCTGGTATGGTGCCCGCCGCCTCCGCTGTGCCCGCCTCCGCCTCCGCTGCCGGAGTCTGTCTCAATCTTCCTGGCGGCCACGTTCTTCCGAATCAGCATATCCTCCTTATTCCGAAGCTCCGGCCTGCCGCCCGCCACATAGGCGTTCACCGCCACCGTGTTCTCCGCCTTCTTCTGGGAGGCGCCGCTGACGGCATAGATTATGGCCACGATGACAGGCAGGATGGCCACCAGCCCCCAGGAAAAAGGCAGGGACAGGGAATCGTCCATCAGCCGGGCCACTTCCTTCACATAAGCCCTGTAGGCCTTGTAGGAATCCGTATCGTAATACTCGTCCACCGCGTAGAGCACCTCATCAATGTCATGGAGGCTGAACCTCTCCTCCACCCTGCCGCTGGTGGACAGATGCTCGCCGTTCTGGCCCTCGTACCAGTTGTGCAGCAGAAGGACACCGTCCCCCTCAAAGCCCGCGTTGTAGCCAAATTTATTCTCGTCCCAGAAATCGTCCGCCAGGTCGCGCATGTTCTGCTCCCAGTCCGCTGACCGCAGGCCGTACTGCTCCATGGCCTCCTGCCCTTCCACGGACTGGCTGAAGGTCACCAGCACGATGTCTATGTGCAGTTCCCTCTCCGTCTTCGCTATATATTCCCGCAGATCCTTTTCCTCCGCATCGGTGAGTACGTCCGCGTAGTCATACACCCGCTCCTTAGGCGCCTCGTTGTTTGCTCTGGGCATGTCCCGCGTCCGGGCCGACAGCGCCGCCACGATGCACGCCACCGCCAGGATTCCTATCCCGATGAACCAATAGCGGAAATAGTGCAGATATTGTTTCCTTGCTTCTTTCTTAAAATCCTCTTCCATTTTTCCAACCTCTTTCGCCTGCATTTCTGTGTTGAATCAAAGCAGCCCTAACAGTATCTGCAGAAGCGCCAGGGCAGCCGTCAGGCAGGCCCACAGCGTGCCGGTGTACGCCAGGAACTTCGCCCGGGAGAAGGGCGCCGTCCCCACGATTTTTCCGGTCTGCCCGTTGACGTAAAAGGGGTAGTCCTGCTCCTTATATCGGTATATGTACTTCCACACCGGCAGCAGCCCGTAGGACGCCCTGCTGTCCTTCACGGAGATGTCCTCCCGCACGGTGCGCACCGTATTGTACCCGGCGTAGCTCTCCCGCAGGAGCTTGGCCGCGTCCTCCTTCATCAGGGCCATGGCCCGATTCTCCACCTCACCGGCGGGCATATTGTACTTCTCCCCGTAGAAGCCGGACATGAACCGGGGGCTGAAGTCCACCATCTGGCCGTACTGGAAGGGGGCCAGCAGATCCATCACATCGTCCGGCATCTGTTCCGAGGCGTCCACGGGAATCCTGTCGAAATCCATGTCCATGCTGCGCTCTATGGCAAAGACGCTGGTCTCCGTATATTCCTTGTCCCCGCTGCGCCAGACCCTGACCTTGGTGCCCTCCCCCTGATAGTGGCAGACGGTCTTGTAATCATAGAACCAGTAGGGCACATAATAGCCCTGTATGCCGTTCAACCGGGCCTCCGAAAGGAAGTCCGTGGGGGAGAACCGGCATTTCCGGAACTTCTCCCGCAGGGAATTCTTGCAGCTTTCCTTGCCCATCTGGAAAGGAATCAGCATCCGGGGGGCATACTTTCCCTCCACCCGCTCGTTGAATATCAGGAAACTGTCGCAGTAGGGGCACTGGGTGGCCGAGGTATGCTCCTGCACCTCCACCTCGCCGCCGCAGTTTGGGCAGAGGGTCAGCGCCCCTGTCTGCCCTTCCGCCCGCTCCTCGCTGCCCTCGCTCTCGCAGTAGGGGCAGTACATGCCATGCCTCTCCGGACTGTATACCACATTGCCGCCACAATTCTTACATCTGAAATACATCGTTTCTTCCTCTCTCGCTATCTGACATTTTCAGCGGCGCCGCCTACCCCCTGCAGAAGTCGCAGAGCACCACTATCTTCAAGGGCGTGGTCTGGGCCGGTATGCTCCTGGTGGAATTATCGTAAGTCACCACCAGATTGCGTCCTGCCGGGCTCCCCTGGAAGTACTGGTTGTTGGTGGTACGCACCTCCACGCTCCCGTCCAGGTTCAGCTGCAGAGTCTGGTCCTCGTTCACCAGCGAGGTGTCGTAATACCCTACATCCACCATCCGCCCGTTCTTCCGGGCCGCTGCCGCCACCGCATTGTACTGGGGCGGGTAAATCAGGGGCATGGGCGCGTCCATGGAGTACCAGAAGGTGCACGTCATCCCCACAGCCAGGGTCTCGAAGTCCACCACATAGGTGGAGGGCGTCACCACGAAATTCACAGTATTCCCGTCCATGTCCTCCACCGTGAGGAACAGCATGCAGCCGTCTGCGCGGCGGTTCCCGATTCTGGTCGGCACCAGCTCCACGATTGTCCCCGTGACGGAACCGAAGCGGCTCCTCTTCAAAGCGTTCTGATTCATAAAATCCATTTATTTCCACTTCTCCGCAATAATCTGTCTTCCTATTATATGCCTTGGCAATCGAAAATTGCCTGTCCTGCCCTGCGCCGGCGGCTTCCGGGCCTCCATCTCTATGGGGAATGCGCTCCCGTGATGATGCCCCCGCCGCACACATACTCCCCGTCATAGAAGCAGATGGACTGCCCCGGCGTGGCCGCCCGCACCGGCGATTCGAATAAGGCGCGGACACGCCCGTCCGGCAGCTTCTCTATCCGGCAGTACCCGCCCTTATGGTTGTAACGAATCTTGGCCAGCACCCGCATGGGCGCTTCCAGATCCTCTATGGCCATGAAGCTGACCTGGTCGCAGATTACTTCCCGGGTAAAAAGGTTCTCGTCGTCCCCGATGACTACCTCATTGGCATCCGGGCGGATTTCCGTCACATAGACCCGCTTTTCGCCGGGCAGCCCCAGGCCTCTGCGCTGGCCTATGGTGTAATGGGTGATGCCTTTGTGGCTGCCCAGCACTTTTCCTTCCGCGTCCACGAAATCGCCCGGGCCAGGAACCCGTCCCGGAGCCTGGCCGTCGATGAAGCCTGCGTAGTCGTCATCCGGCACGAAGCAGATTTCCTGGCTGTCCGGCTTCTGGGCCACAGGCAGCCCCAGGCGGCTGGCTATGGCGCGGACTTCCGCCTTCTCATACTCGCCCACGGGCATCAGGGTGTGGGCGAGCTGCTCCTGGGTCAGATTATAGAGGGCGTAGGTCTGATCCTTTTTTTCGCTTACGCCCCGGCGGATGGCGAATCGGCCGTTCGGCAGCCTGACAATCCTGGCGTAATGTCCGGTGGCTATATAATCCGCCCCGATGGCAAGGCTCCGGCGCAGAAGCGCCTCCCATTTCACATAACGGTTACAGGCGATGCAGGGGTTTGGTGTACGTCCCTGCAGATATTCTTCTACGAAATAATCTATCACATGGCATTTGAACTCCTGTCTGAAATTCATCACGTAGTGGGGAATCTCCAGAACCTGGGCCACCCGCCTGGCATCCTCCACCGCCGACAGGCCGCAGCATCCCTGACTCTCTCTCCCTTCCTCCGCGGGGCGTCCTTCTTCCGCCGTGTCCCCGCCGTCCTGCCATATCTGCATGGTGACGCCTATGACATCATAGCCCTGCTCTTTCAACAGATAAGCCGCCACGGAGGAATCCACGCCTCCCGACATGCCCACCACTACCTTTTCTGTCATGCTTCCTCCTATAAGTCAAAACTGATGCATACATTATAAAGTATCTTTCCTAAAAAAACAACTGCAACCTCAAATCATTTTCGTCCTATTGCACAATTTCCCATAAAACGCTATAATTGCATTTTGTCAATAGTTATGCAACAACTTTTTGAAAAAATTTAGGCCAGTTTCT
>CAJUFO010000037.1 GCA_910585615.1 uncultured Acetatifactor sp. | reverse complement strand
CCCTTCTTCCAGAAAATCTTTTTTATTTTCCTCTTGACATTTCACCAAATTGCTCATAGATGAAGATGTCCTCAATGGCCATTCCGAAATACCGCGCTATTTTGAACGCCAGCAGGATGGACGGATTGTACCGTCCGTTCTCCAGCGAGCCGATGGTCTGCCTCGAGACCTCCAGCACGGCGGCAAGGTCCTCCTGCCTGATCCCGCGGTCTTTGCGGATTTCCTCCAGGCGGTTCTTCATGGCTTTCCTCCTTGTATTGCTCTTATTTACAGAGTTTTATGGAAAGTATGCTTTACATTATACGCGGATTTGGAAGAATGTCAAGTATACTTTCCATATTTATTTTCTAATTTCTTATTCTTGTTTCCCTCTGACTTCCCCGCTGGCGCTGACCGACTATTTCCCCGCAGATTTCCCCTGCTCCGCCTCATAGTCGCCGCGCAGGATTCCATAGACGCACATATCGCAGATTCCCTGGTTGTTCCAGCCCGCCTGGCGCAGGAGGCCTTCATAGCGCAGCCCGCACTTCTTCATGACCATTCCGCTGTGAGGGTTGTTCGCATCATGCTGGGCAAAGATTCGGTTCACCCCCACTTCCCGGAACAGAAAGCGAATGACCTCCGAAAAGCATTCCGTCGTTATCCCGCGATGCCACCATTCCTTTCCGATACAGTATCCCACCTGGGCCTCGCCCACCTCTTCTCGCCAGGTCACCACGGAAATGCTCCCGATGGGTTCCATGGTTTCCTTCCAGACGATGGCCCACTGATAAGATGCGGGGTCGCTGTTCTTCTCCACCCAGGAGGCCACCACCTTTGATGTCACCTCCTCCGATGTATGGGTGGGCCATGTCAGGAATCTCGTCACCTCCGGGTCGTTTGCCCAGTTGCAAAACATCGGCCTCGCGTCCTCCGGCACGAATGCCCGCATAATCAGCCTCTCCGTTTCCAGTCTCCTGCTTCCTAAATGCTCCATTTCCTCTCCTCTCTGCCCCTTTGGCTGACGGCAAATCCAGATTTTCGATGTATGTCAACGCCTGCACTTCCCGTCTGTCAACAGAAAAACGACGTTCTCCATAAGTCCCGGAAAAATATTAGCCTCTATTCTACTCTCTTTCCAGATAATGTCAATGAGTCCTTTTCAGAAAATATGCAATATTTCAAGCCCTATTTAAAAAACTTGTATCAACCTACTTGACAGAAAAGTGCATATAGTATATAGTGTGCATATAGTCACATCACACTAAAGGAGGACGAAAATTGAAGATACTGATTTCCAATGCCTCAGACAGTCCTCTCTACCAACAGATTAAAGACCAGATCAAGGATGCCATCCTCAGGGGAGAGCTTGCGGCCGGGGACGCGCTGCCCTCCATACGAGCCTTCGCCAATGACATCAAGGTCAGCGTCCTCACCGTGCGCCGGGTCTATGACGACCTGGAGCAGGAAGGCTTCGTCACCAGCCAGGTAGGCATAGGCACCTTTGTCTCTGCCGGCAATGTGGAGCTTCTGCGGGATTCCAGGCGCCGTGCCGTGGAAGAGAAGATGCAGGACATGATACAGACGGCAAAATCCCTGGGCATCGGCAAAGAGGAGCTGTCGCAGATGATGGATATCCTGTACGAAGAAGAATGAATCCCTGCATCGGCCCGGATATAGGCGGCCAGGGACGCAGGGGAGCTTGAAAATATTCTTCAAGTCAATCAGCATGCGCGTAGAGGCGCGCGAGGGAGGCACGACATGAAAAACATCTTAGAAGTATCCGGCCTGAACAAATCCTACGGGAATTTCGCACTGCAGGATGTGACCTTCTCCCTGCCGGAAGGCTGCATCACCGGCTTCATCGGCGTGAACGGAGCCGGGAAGACCACCACGCTGCGCACGCTCCTGGGGCTTACCGAAAAAGAGTCCGGCGAGATACGCATCTTCGGCATGGACATGTCCGGACAGGAAAGGCAGATAAAGGAGCGCGTCGGCATAGTGCTGGACAACGGTGGCTTTTATGAGGAGCTGACGCTGGCGGAGATGAAAAACGCCATCGCCCCAGCCTATTCCACCTGGTGCGAAGCGGATTTCCGGGAATACATGGAGCGCTTTTCCCTGAATCCCAAGCAGACGATCAATACCCTCTCCAAAGGGATGCGGGCGAAATACGCCCTGGCCCTGGCCCTCTCCCACAAGGCCCAGCTGCTAATCATGGACGAGCCCACCAGCGGTCTGGATCCCCTGGTGCGCAGCCAGATTCTCACCGTCCTGACGGATTTCATGGCCCAGTCCCGTCCCGGGGAGGAACACCTTCCCAGAGGCGTCTTCTTCTCCACCCATATCACCTCCGACCTGGACAAAATCGCGGACATGCTGGTCATGATCGACGACGGCAGAATCATCTTCCAGGAGGAAAAGGACACTCTGCTGGAGCGCTGGCGCATCGTCAAGGGCGACCAAGCGAAGCTGGATACGGAGAACCGCAGACTGTTCTCCAATCTGGAGGAGACCGCCTACGGATTCACGGGCATCACCAAACAGCCCGATCGGGTGCTGTCCGCCATGCCGGACGCGATTCTGGAGCGCCCCTCCATCGAGGACATCATGCTGGCCCATATCAATACGCGGCAGGCGAAAGCCTGAGGACTGCCAATCCGGCCAGGAAATGGCAATAGCTAATTTGAACCAGATGCGAATACTGAAACAGGAGGCAACGAAATGCTATATCATTTGATCAAAAAAGACTTTATTCTCGTAAAAAAGTACCTGCCGATGATGATAGGGATACCTGCCCTGATACCGCTGTACGTGGGCACCCGCCCCATAGGAGGCGCGGCCCTCATCGGCTTTACATTGTCGTCCGTATACACCCTTTTCATGACCGTGCAGTACATTTTCTTGAAAGAGAGCCAAAGCCCCAAGGCCCTGTCCCTGCTCTGCGCCGCGCCCTATCCGCGCTGGCTCCTGGTGGCGGCAAAATACTGCCTGGTCCCCATCCTCCACCTGGCATGCTGCCTGGTCTTCCTGGCGGAGTCCCTGATGGTGCCGGGTCTCGCCGCCCTGCCCATGCAGGCTTATGCTTCCGTGCTGTTCGCGGACTCCCTTTTCTTCAGCATATACATGCCGCTCCAGTATAAGCTGGGCTTCGAGCGGGTCAAGCTGCTGCTCCTGCTGCCGATCATCGCCATGTCATGGCTTTTTCCCCTGCTCGTGAAGCTCAGCGCCCAAATCCGCTGGAACCCCCTGGCAGGCATCCCGGCCTGGGCCTCCTCCATCGCCCTCACAGCGGTCAGCTTCGCCGTCCTGGCAGTCTCCGCGCTGGTTTCCATACGGATTTTCGGCAGGAAGGATCTGGCCTAGGAACCGGGAGCAGCGCATTCCGTAGGATGGGAGCTATAATTAGGATTGTGAAAAAGCGGCAATCGTGTTAGAATAGACGTGTGAAAGCGCTTAATATGGAACCATCGGCGAAAGGCAGAGAAGCATGCTGAAAATATGGTATTATGGCGGCGTATCTTATATGAACGACGCGCCCTCCTATTTCGATAATGTATATGAGGACGAATGGATCGAGGATCCCTTTGTCAAGGAAATGATCCAAGACGTGGACAGTTCCACTGTCATAAGCGCCCATATCATCGAGAGCCCCATCCTGGGCCCCATTACCCCGAAGGAGCTGTCCGGCGGCGTAAAGGTCCTGATCCTGATGCTGAAAGACGACTCCTTCGTATACAATTTGACCAACTGCGGCAACAACTGCGCCAAATGGGTGTTGAAGATTGCCGAGCAGAAAGACCTCACCGTATATCTCCAGTACATGATCCGCTTCGAGGGGGAATTCGAGATTCAGATTATGAATACAGGGAAAATCGTCCATAACCGGAAAGAATATGTACTGGGGCTGATTGAGGCAGAAAGGCTGATGGATGAAAGGTAGCTATCATTTTCGGGTGAAGAGCAAAAGGGCACTGTTCGATTTTACATTGCGCAGGAACATCACTGTCATTAAGGGAGACAGCGCCACCGGCAAGACGACGCTCCTGCACATGCTGTACGAGTATCTTCGGACAGGACGGGAATCCGGCTACTCGGTTTCCACCGATGCGGCTTATTATGTCTATCTGCGCCAGGAGGTGGGGATGCGCTGGCAGGAGATTTTTCCTCGCCTAAAAGACACCATCATCTTCATTGAGGAAAACAACACATTTGTCTTTTCTCAGGAGTTTGCCGCTTTTGTCCGCGACTCCGGAAATTATTTCGTGCTGGTGACCCGCGCGCCTCTCAAAATGCTGCCTTACAGCATACATGAAATCTACGAAATCCTGACAGCTGGAAAACGCGCGGATATAAAGGAGTCCTACCATTATTTCAGGGAAATGTACAGCAATTACCCTGTGGTCGAGAACAATCGGATAGCATGCGCCATAACGGAAGACAGCAACGCGGGCTTTCAGTTCTTCGCCCATGTCTTGAAGGACAGCAAGCTGATAAGCGCAGGAGGAAACGGCAATGTCCTCTCCTGTCTGGAGCAGACGGACTCCGCCGATACCCTGGCCATTGTGGACGGGGCCGCCTTTGGAGCCATGATCGAGAGCTGCCTGGAATATATAAAAGTACAGACCAATCGGCGAATAGCCCTCTGGATGCCGGAATCCTTTGAATACCTTATACTGAAATCCGGCGTGATATCCTCCAGGGAACTGGAGGATATCCTGGCTTCCCCCTGGAACTATGTGGAGGCGAGAGAGTCTGAAAGTTGGGAACGCTTTTTCACACAGCTTTTGATATCTCTGGCAAAGGACACACCCTTTCAATATTCCAAGCAGACCCTGAATCCCTCTTACCTGCAGGACAGGACTGTTAGGAAAATCGTAGACGGATTTCCGGCGGCTATAAAAAACCGCCTTTTCGATTTCCAGGCGTAAGTCCATCAAGGCCAGGCTATTCTCTCCGCATTTCATTCATTCAGCGTAGGCTCTATGATCAATTCTTCCATGAACCACATTAAATCCGGATAATCCGGCTCTCTCTCCCTGTATCACCGGGCCAGCCTGCCTATACCCGGAACCGCTTTCCTGAGCACAAAAGGTTCCATCTGCGATGGATTATGATGCCTTATCAAGCATGTCGCGAATATATTTCCGTAGGCCGTCCTCCGTATCTATGCCGTATTTTTGGTTTATCGCGATATAATACCTCATAATCCTCTCTTTGGGAAGAAGCTCACTGGAAGGTATGCTGTCGCCATATCCTTTCCTTGCTTCCATCCACGGATTCTCATTGTGAGCGACCTTCTCCAATGCCTTTCCGCCATACATTCCGAAAGTATTTACCACAAGGTCGATTACATGCTTCTCGTCATCCGTCAGGGCATCCGACCTTCCTTCCAGAAGCGCAAACCGTGTGTCATCAATCGGATTATATTTGAAATCCCTGAACAGGTCATAAACCTGCGGATAAACCGGGCCGTGGATCCATGCCCTGCAGTCTTCCTCAAAAATCGGTCTTCCGTACAATGCAGAATAAACGCCCTGGATAAAATACAGAAGCTTCTGCAGCATAAGCGGGGTCACCTCTTCCAGCTTCTCAAATATATACGCGATTGCCCTTAGCATCTTATCCGAAACGGAAAACAGGCTCTCTATGCTTTCAGCCGCCAAAAGCGCCTTTTTGTATGCCGCATCTGTCAGCTTCGCCCGGTTCTCCATGAGCTTCTGCTTCATATATACCGGAGACGTCAGCGCAGCTTTTACGATATCCGAATACTCTTTAGAGGGTACCTGTCCTTCCAGATATCTCGGTATGGTCACCTCGCCGAATCCAAGAGCCAGGGACAGAGGTGCCTTCCCAATCTTATAGATTTTCATGAGCTTTTCAATATCATCGATTGATACAAGGCATTCCGCCGCCCTGTACTGCTCGTCGATTTCCTGAACATTCTTGTCAATAAGACCGGGAATGCTCATTTCCTCTCCACACTCCGCACAGACGGCCACCGTGATTGCAAAGGTATATTCCTTATCCCTTATATTCTTTGTGATGTCTTTCTTCTGCAGAATGTACTCGGTCTCTTTCCTGCATTCTATACAGAAATCTATATTCAATACTTTACCCTCCGAAGAGCGCATGATGTCATTTTTCTCTTTTCCTATCATTAGCATACGCTTATGATTGCTTTTTGTCAATATCCAATCATAAAAAGACGGTAGGAGAATTTCCCACCGCCAAAGTCTCAAAAGCAAATAAGTGATTTACAGCATTTATTGTGTCATATCCTTATATATGGTTATTATATTTCCAGTTTCCTGTACCAGAATAAAGCGTATGTCTACTTTGCGAATTTGTTCCAGTTTTGACCATCGCTTCGCTAATTCCAGACTCTTTTTCGTGTACGGCACCGCAACAGCCGGAATCGTATTTTCATCCATAAAACAGCTGGTCATCAGTTGTCCGATGGCTTCCCTCATAAGGGGGTACTCCTGGCCGCTTTTTCCTTGTCTGCTTTTTTTGCTTTCCACAAACAGAATCCTTCCATCCCGTAAGCAGATTTGGACATCTCCATATCCCGGAATGGATTCCAGAATGATTTGCTCTCTTTGGCCTTCTATGCGATACCTGCCTTGCCAGCGGCCGGGATCTCCATCTATTTTGACACAATGATTTTCTTCCAAAAATCCTTCAATGTCAAAATGCAGTGCCTTTCCGGTTTTGATATGTGCGCCGTCAACCGAAACTTTCACATCATGCTCCGTGAGATGGTTTTTGATGTAGTACATAGCTAAACGCAAACTTACTTCCGGTTCTGTCATACTTGTCAGCCTCTCCTTATCTTTCGCTCATCTATCACTTTCTTCCTGCTTTTCTGCCCACATGGGCATTTGCGCCCATTATATCAGGTCTTGCTTTTAAATCACCCGTATGATTATCATTTCATCAAGACCGATTTCCCCGACATCACATTCCTCTCTTCCACGGAGATAGGTCTGCATATGGTAGAACATCAGACATTCCCGAAAGTATCTCAGCAATTCCTGTGTACGACGTTTATAGCCATATATTTTGAGCATTGTGCGCAGCTTCATTCTCACATAGTCCTGCCCTTCTAAATATAGAATCTGCAGACGCTTCATTTTGAAGAACAAATCCATATCAAAATTTTCAGTCATGAATGCCGCTTCCTCCATCCCACGTCCAAGAGCTTCAAAATCCTTTTGGACAGAGGGAAATTCTTTGTCTATTGTAGGCTTGTCGCATAAATAATCCGTCCAATAGTACACGTCAAGATACAGCTTTCGCAGATTGGAACGATAACAGGGAAGCAGAAAAAGATTGTCGTTTTTCCATATATTTTCCAGCAGGATGCTGGCTGTCTTCGTTCCCATATCGTAGCTATGGATGATACAGGCGATATCAAACGAGCCATAGTACAGTTCAATCACAATGATCCCCTTTCATTCCGTTGCATTGTCTGCAAAGTATCTGAAGATTGATTGGCCAGGACTTTCCGCCCTTATTTAACGGCTTGATATGGTCTACCTGAAAATAGACACGGTTCGTTCCCTTTTTCCCACATTTCGCGCAGGTATAATTGCCATGCCTATCCATGGAACGTTCAAATGCGGCATTCCTGAGTTTTTTCTCTAATTCGGGATTTATCCTTCCGATTTCATATAATGGCAAATCCTCTATTTTTCTTGTGCCATGTTCCACATTATTTTCTTCATCATAAATGCCCGGATTCGACAATTTCGTCAGTTCAATGTCCAACTGGCGCCAAAAATAAAGCTTTCTCCCAAAAAACAGCTTCAGGATATTGTCGTCCTCATTGTCCCATAGGGAATTTACATACTCTGTCTTCGCTCTTGGGCCCATGTCTTCATCCCAAATATGCTTTGCTATGGCGGCAGCATCAAGCCTGTCCCTGTCGATGTCGTCAAACAGGTAGAATCGCGGCGGGGTCTCATATTGGGCATAATGTTTCAGAATCCGCATCACATCCTTTTCCTCATATGGCGGAATCATTTCTCCTAAGAAAAATGTGTCACGGCATTGTATGGCCATTTTATGCAGCAGTTCATCTGCCGGATATTCCTCTTCACAGTGAAAGCTGTCGAATAGTTCCGGCAATGCTCCCATCATATCCTGATAAGCTTTCCTTGTGCTGTCATATACCATAACCTGATAGGAAAGGTCTGTGCCGTTTTCCTCCAGATAGGTGAACGCATACATCCCAACAGGAATCCTTGCGATAAATGGGACTTTTTCCAGGGCAGCTGTATCCACGGAGTCATCCAATACCGAAGCGAACTCCTCAATTTTGGAAATGGCAATCATGCGCAGCTCATGCTTCATATGCTCTGTGGGATTATCCGTAAACTCGTTATTGCCATCAAACAAGCTGTCCGGGTTCACCCATGCAATATGTTCATTCCAGTTATCGATGAACGACACGATGTAAGCCGCAGATGTTCCGCCTGCCGCCTCTCCGCGGAGCGCCCTTCCGATCATTTGTGTCATAAGTATTGTCGATACTGTTGGCCTGGCCAAAAAAACAGTCTTGGTCTGCGGCAGGTCTACTCCTTCTGTGAGGATATTCACATTCACCAATACCTTCAGCTTCCCCATCCTGTATTCTGCCAGCTTCCGCTGGTTTTCTTCACGGCTGATTCGGACTCCCGTGACGGAATCCTTTACGTCAGATACGATATAATCCGCTTTGATTCCAGCTTTATTGAACAATGTGCTCAAATGAATCGCGTGGACTTTATTGATGGCAAAACAAATCGTCTGGCCATATTGATTCTGCTTTTTGATATAGGTGTCCACAATCAGCTTATTTCTTGCCGCGCTGTCTGCCATTTGACCCGCTATATCTTCCGGCAATACATCAAGCCGCTGTATCCTTTCCCAGCCATCCAGTCCCAGGGAATCTCCATACAGTTCCTCTGTGTAGTAGCTTTCAAAAATCGGTTTTGACAAAATACGTCGGCTGATCAATTCCTTCAGGCCGATCTGATATGTAATGCCGATGTCGCCATGAACTATTTTCCCTGCCCGCAGGCCATCTGCATAGATTTTAGCAAGAAGTCCTTTTTCGTCATCCGCGGTACGGAAAGGAGTTGCGGTCAATCCAATCAATTTCACATTTTGGACTTTGGCTTTCACATATTCGATAACTTTCCGGTAGGTCTTGGCTGTTGAGTGATGGGCTTCATCAATGACAAGGAAAATATCCTTTTCGCCTCTTAACCAAATGTCCAATGCGCTGATGTCTCTTCCAGCACTGTCCTTGCTGATAATCAACAGATTGTCGGTTGCCTGAATGTCGATCATCCGGTCATGGCAAGAGGCTCCGGAGATGATTCGGTATTGAAAAAAGGGAATATGCGGAATCACCTCCGAATATGCGAATTTTTGAAAAGATTCTGCCGCCTGGTCGAGCAGCATCTGCCGGTGTGCAATCCACAGAATCTTTTTCTTCTGGTCTAAGGCATTTTTCAATAACCACATTGACATGGTATATGTCTTTCCCCCGCCTGTAGGCAGAACGATCATCGTGCTGTATTGCCTGCTGGCATTGATGATATTCAGGTTTTCCATTGCCCCCTTTTGATGTGCGTAGGGCATTCTGTTATTTGCCCCTTTTTTGGGGAACACCTTTCCATAAGATTCGACTTCAATATAGTCTTGCATCACCACTGCCTCCGCTTTGCTTTTTTTGAACGCTATCCTGTCTCAATAGGCAATCATCGGAATGGACTCCGCTTCTTTTTCGCATCTTGGGGCCTGTCCGGCGGCTATCCGGTAGACCCGGCGGCTGCATTCCCTGATCTGCTCCAGCATTTCGGGGTAGGCGCAGGAGCAGATGTCGAAGAGGCCGATGTTGTAGTTCTCTCCGTCGAAGCGGCCCAGGGTGAACTGGTCATAGCACTGGAAATAATGGCAGCCGACGCCATAGGGGTGGGCAGCTACGCTCTCACAGTAGTAGCGGTAGGCGGCGCCTCTGTCATGCTGGCTCTTCACGGCCTCCAGCCCTGTGGCCGGCAGACCGGCGTCCAGGGCCCCGAAGTGGAATTCTCCTATCATGACGGGCAGATCCACGCCTAAGTCCGCCACATGCTGTATCTTCTCGGTGGGATCCACGGCGTAGCAGTTTATGGAGAATACATCGAAGCTCTCCCAGCCCGTCACTAAATCCGGGTCTGAAATCCAGGCCCAGCGCATGCCAAGTATCATATGGTTGGGATCCACCTGCCTGCAGGCCCGGACAGGAATCTCCACATAGGCGCGGAGCATCTGCCTGGAGAATTCCCGCATGTCCTCACGGGACTGGGCTGTCCATTTGGACACGTCCCGCTTAGGCTCCCACAGGCTTTCGAAGCCCTCCAGGGCGCAGCCCCAGGCGGCGTTCAGCCTGTGGATTTCTCCGTAGCGCTCCCGCAGGAATCCGATCAGCCGCTCCTTACAGACTGTGTCCGCCGGATTGTACAGCACCTCGTCCGCCAGCACCAGGTTGTCCACGAAGGCCCACATGGGCTCATTGCGCAGGAAATATCCTATCATCAGCGGGTCATCCCGGCGTGCTGCCAGCGCCTGGGCGCAGCTTTCGGCTTCTCTGGCGTATTCTTCGCTGAACACGTCCGGGAAATCCCGGAAGATTGTCTGCTTTGTGGCAGGGAATTCCGGCAGGGACGTGACGTAGGGGATGTCCAGCCTGCCCAGGAGCTTGCCATCGCTCCAGTTCCCCAGGGTGTTCATGCCGTATTTCTTTAGCTGGCCGCAGATCATGCGCTCCCATTTTTGCTGCCAGTCTTCTCCGAATGCACGGTACAGGTTCGCCTTGAAGAAGGAGAACTGACGCATTCCCCGCTTCCGGTTCCCACGGGGCGCTGCCTGGGCGAGCATGCCGCCGAATGCGGGGTCATCCTGCTCCGGCAGCCACTCCAGCCAGTTCTCCACGCCGTCTATGCGGCAGTCGCCGCCCAGGCCTACGCAGTCCGGTCCCATGCTGAAATAGGCGTAGCCCTCCGGATCAGTGAGCCACCATCTGCCGTCCTGCTTGCATTTGGAGAAATAGCCTGTGCCTTCTTTCAGCTTCTTTTCCTTCCAGCCGCCCCAGGCAGACCAGTTCTCGAAGGGGTAGCCGCTACCGCTTTCCGCAAGCTGGGCCTCCAGGCGGAGCTTTAAATCCGCATCACTTTTGACTTTTCCGGTCCATTCTTTCCATGTTGACTGACCGAATCGGTCAACCAGTTTCCTGTCAGGCAGTGTCTGTTCGGGATAGGTGTCTGTCAGCATCATATCTGAAATCCGTAGCTTAACATCATGGAATGCGGGCATGGAAGACAGGACGATTTCTGAAAGTTCCTCTCTGGATACTCTCCTGCCGTGGCAGACGATTTTCAGGGTGCCAGGCAGGGCCTCGGGGAAAAGCTCTCCGGCGTCCATCCAGTTCAAGTCGATGCAGACGGTGGTCTCCACTCTTGGCAGCAGGCCGAGGCGGACTGTGAATGCGGGCTTGCGCCCCTCTACCATGGAATGCTTTTCTTCCATAGAATGCCCCTCTTCCATGGAATGCTCTTCTTCCATTTCCTCGTGCACATAAGCCAGCAAGTTCATGGCCAGGCTGTGCTCCTCCAGCACCTCTATGCGGAAAGTCAGGTATCTCTCCTCACAGGTCATCAGCTGCGGGAGCAAGAATCCTGCGCCCTCTTTCGACAGCCGGAAAATCCCGCTGCCCTCTTCCTGTTCCTGGATGGACGCACCTTTTGTAAGCTGCAATTTATTTAACTGGATTTTCTGCATATTTGTGAATCCGCCTTTCTTTTATTTTATGGTTTCTTCCTTTTATGATTTCCCTTCACTCATATAAGCAGCGGGCCAAGTAGCTTGCGGCATTCGCAAAGCAGGCATCCTGTCAAGAGCCCGCATCACCTCCGGTCAGCCGCCTACGCTCATGGCATTCTCGAACTCCCCCATAATCTCCTTGTTGGGGATGAACGCTTCCTCCGTCTCAGAGTCATATCCCAGATACCCCAGATGAATCAACAGCGTCAGGACATCATCCTTTGTATTAAAATTCCGCATATCATTCTGAAAGCTGCGGGTGTTGACCCTCACCTGCTCTCCGCCCAGCATCCGCACTGTCCGAACGAAGCCCATCGAAATCCATGTCCATATAAACCTTCAGCGCCTCATAGTTCTCCGTGGAAGTCCAGTAGTTGGACAGCACGCCGCCTCGCATGGCAGCCACCACCGACCTGGGATTGTAGATATGGTGGAACCGCCGCAGCCGGTATCCGTCATACCAGTCGCTGACCTTCTCGAAATCCATGTCGAAGCGCGCGCATAGGGCTTTTACCTCATCCTCCGTGAAGCCGGTGTATTCCTCTAACATGTATTGATTAGTCATGGAATACTCCCAGAACATGTTCAGGGCGGAATGCTGTCCATACTTTTTCACAGGCAGGATTCCGGTCATGTAGGCCAGGGCCACGTATGGCTGGTCTTTCAGGAGATTCCGCAGGAAATCAAGGTACTGCTTCTGCAATGCCTCGGCCTCCTGCCTTTCACGCATCACGCAGTCCCACTCATCTATCAGGATGACGAACTGCCTGTCCGTTTTTGCGTAAATCTTCCCCAAAGCAGTAGCAAGCCCTATGTCCTGCCCTTTTAGTATGTGCGCATACTTCTCCTGTAGCTCTCCCATTACCTGCTGTTCTAAATATTTTGTCACCTTTCCGCAATCCGCTCTAATCAGAAAGTGCTGCATGTTCAGATAGACCACTTCACATTGATTCAGATGCTCTGGAAAAGATTCGTCATTTTCAATCTTAAAACCTGCGAAAAGCTCCCTGGAATCGCAGCCACTGCTGTAATAGGCGGCCAGCATTTCAAGCGCCATGGACTTTCCGAAACGCCTGGGTCTGGTGACACAAATATACTTATCGTTTGTATTCATCATTTCATTTGTACACGCAATCAGATTCGTCTTGTCCACATATATCTTGGAGCGAATCGATTCCCGGAAGCCCTGGTTGCCAGGATTCAGGTAAATTCCCATAGAGCACCTCCTCTTCTCCAAAGTCCTTGCCTCGTGCTATGAGTCTATCTTAGCACAAAGTCCCCCGGCTGTGCAAAGAAGTTGCAAAAAGAATTTCGGAAAGCCCTGCAAAAGGGGCTGTCACATCCGCGGCAGCCCCTTTGTATCTGTATTTTATTTCACAGATTATCTGTATCACTTCACAGATTGATACCACTCATTCACTTCCTGCGTAATCTGGTCTCCGCCCTGTGCCTTCCAGTCCTCCACGAACTTGTCGAAAGCATCGATGGATTCCTTGCCGTAGATGATGTTGGTGTACAGCTGCTTCTCCATGGTCTGGAGCTGCTCCCAGCTCCTCTGCATGGTGGAGGTAGGCGCTGTGTTGAACATATTGGGAAGCTGCTCCTCCGTATGCTGCAGCAGCATCTTCATCACCTTCAGCTCCAACACGTCTTCAGAAACGAAATAATACACGGAAATCTTCCCCTCGAAGCGCATCTGCTGGATCCGGCTATAGGACTTGATAATGGAGATTTCCTCCTCCAGGGTTACCTCGTCCTCGCCCTTGGCGCTGTAGCGGAAGATATGGCCCATGTCCAGAGTCATCTGGGCAATCTCCGGCGCGTCCTTCTCCAGGGCCATCTTTCGGATGACCTCCAGGGTATTGTACAGGAAATGGGGATCCACCTGGCTGCGCAGATACGCCAGCTCCGCCTCCTGCTTCTGTACCTTCAGCTCATACAGATCCGTAGCGGACTGGAAGATTTTCCGGTTCAGGCTCTCTATGTCCTCCAGCATGCCGGAAAACTCATGTCCAAGCTCCTCGATTTCCGAGCATCCCCTCAGGTTCAGATCCGTCTCCAGCCCTCTCTGGCTGGACTGCCTAATCTGCCGAATCGTGGCGTGGAACTGGTGCAGAGGTCTCACCACTCCCCTGGACACCAGGAGGAAAAACATGGCACAGAACACCCCTGCCGCCATCACGCAGCCCCAGATCAGAAGCTGTATCTGCATCATGCCCCTGCCCATGTCCCGCACATCCAGCGCTCCCACCAGGTAACAGTCCATGTCCTCAAAGTAATAGCTGCGGATGTCATAATGTCCGCCCTCTGCAAGGTGCTCCGGATAATCCCCTTCCTGCCAGAGCCGATACACCTCATAGACCTCCTCCGCCGACTGATCGATGGAGAACAGAACGCCCTCCCTGTCAGTGAGGAAGTACATCTGGTTTTCCTCGCCGTCGTTCTCCGCCAGGAAATCCGCGGCATTCAGCGATATGACAATGGTCCCCAGGTTCTGCGTCCCGACGATGACATCCCCCGCATACACCATCATGTCCGGCTTCTCGGCTTCACTGGTGAAGCTGTGGCTGCAGAAGCCAATCCACCGAAAAGGCCTTCCGTTCACCATCGCCCGTATCCTGTCCAAATCCTCTCCGCGCAGCACATTGGAATAGTGGATTTTGTCATTGACCAGAGAGATATCCTCTATAGTAGACTCCAAAACCTTGTGTCTGGCCAGGCATTCCATGGCGGGGCGGCGCAGCGGGGACAGCTGGGCATAGTCGCTTGCCAGAAGCGCCTGTATCGCATCGTCCTCGCCGATGTTGATACAGAAATTCTCCATTTTACCGTACATCAGATCCATCTGGTCAATCAGCCGCTGGGTGGCTACCTGCATATGCTCGTCCTCGCTCCTGCGTATCAGCGCCCTTATGGATACGCTGATCAGGGCGCATACCAGGACGAACAGGGCCAGCATCAAAATCACGATAGTCTTCATCTGATTCCGGATGCTCATCTTGTGAAATGTTATGTGAAAAGACATATTGCACCCCTCAATTATACTGCGCACCGGTTAAATTTGCAGTGCGACCCGACTGCAGACCGCCAGCCAGGTATTTTCCCGGGGACACCTCTGTAAATCCTGGCGGTCTGCAGTATATCTGCATTCAGTATAGCATGATGCTTTTTTAGAAAAAATGGATTTTTCTTAGAGATTGATTGGTTTATTTTTAGACGGTTCTCATGAACAGAAATCCCCACGGCAATACCTTCTCGGCCCGCCGTGGGGAATCGACCTAATTGTATATCTACACTATGGCTTCTATCAGAACTTTATCACCCAGTCGAACTTCCCGGATGCCAATCTGCTTCTTCTGGTTGAAATTGAAGTTCAGCATATAGCCTCTTTTCAATTGGTAATCCTCCAGATATCCCAAAAGCTGCTCTTCTCCGCGGCGGTTGTATTCCGCTCCATGCCATATTTTCATCTCTATGACATATCGCCCCCCGGTAATCCACGATTACATCTGTCCTCCTCAGACTTCTGGTCCTGGCTTCGATATAGCATACTGCTTAACGATTTCACTTGCCGTGAAACCAGACTGCATAACGCTGACTGGTTCATTCGCATGATTACATTAGGCAGCATTCAGCGTTATGCAGTATAATTCCCGGTGCCGTTGATAATGGGCCGCATATCCAGATGCCCATCTGCCATAAACTGGCTTCTATCCTCCAGGGACGCCTTGTGGATATCCAGCTCCTGCATCCTCGCATCAGACAGATAGAAATTGTACAAGCGCATCTCGAAAATCCGATTCGCAATCAAGGTCATTTGAACTTACTCTATTCTCTTTCTGGGACTACCCTAAATTGCCCTCTCAGGATATTCGGGTGCGCCTTGGGATAAAGCGTCTGCCTGGGGCATATGCCAGGTGGTGGTGGCCTTGAACAGATCCCCGTCCACCTCCAGCGTCAGCTCCCCGCCCTGGAGCTCCATGAAGCTCTTGGCGATGGCAAGGCCCAGGCCGCTGCCCTCCGTGTTCCGGGAGGCGTCCCCCCGCACGAACCGTTCCGTCAGCTCCGAGGAATCCACCGTTATCTCCTGGGCGGAGATGTTCTTCAAGGTGATGATGACCGTGTCCCCTATGCGGAAGCCGTTCACATAGACCCTGGTGCCCGGCAGGGCGTATTTCGCAATGTTGCCGAAGAGGTTCTCATAGATGCGGTAGGTCTTCTGGCTGTCAAGAGGCAGTATCACCTTCTCCTCCGTCAGGTTCATCCGCACGTCCAGCCCTGCCTCCCCCAGCTTATCCGACATCTCGAATGCCACCTGCTTCAGCAAGTTCATGATGTCCAGGTCCATGATGTTCAGCGTGATGTTCTGGGAGCTGGCCTTGCTGAACTCGAACAGATCCTCTATCAGGCTCTTGAGCCTCAGGGACTTCCGCTCCAGCGTGTTCAGGTACTCTTCCCGCTGTTCCGGGGTAATGTCCTTCTCCTTCAGCAGGTTGATGTAGGTGATGATTGCAGTCAGCGGCGTCTTTAAATCGTGGGACATGTTCGTCACCAGCTCCACCTTCATCCGCTGGCTCTTCACCTCCGTGTCCACAGCCTTCTGCAGCCCATCCTGGATTTTGAACACCTGCTCCCGGAAGGGCTCGAAGATGCCCAAGTCCTCGGGAATGGACACGTTCAGGTTCCCCTCCGCGATCTCGTCCACAGCCTTCAGCAATATCCGGTAGCGCTTCTGCAGCTGGCTCACATATCGCCGCAGGATGATGTACAGCAGAACGGAGTAGACCACCACCACCGGGAAACCGCCTACCCAGAGGCTGCTTATCAGGAGCAGGATCACTGCGTTGGCAATCAGCAGCTTGACAATCGTCCAGTTTGCGTCCTTCGTCAAATCCATATGCGCCACCGCCTCATAAGCCCCCACCACCTTTCCTTTTATGAACGGGAAGAAACGGTATATCATGCTCCGCTGTCTGATATATCTCCACAGGCCCAGCTCCCGCAAAGCCCTGGCGCAGATGCCCGCATACCAGCAGCAGAACGCATACAGGGTGAGCGCCGCTATATTCAGCGCCATGGCCAGTACCTTGGCGCTGGTCAGGCTTAGGCCCAGATACTCCATAAACGCCCCCCCTGCCCTGCCGCTGGCCACATAGACGATTACGGAGAGAATCGCACTGCCGCTGGCCATCAGGCAGAATCCCACACAGACAAGGAATTCCAGCGAGACCGCGCAGGCCTTCTCCTCCATCCAGGGCTTTCCGGTCCCCGGCATGGGCAGGAACATCCCCAGCAGCGCCAGCCCTGCTATGCAAAGACCCAGAATTTCCCCCAGGCCGAAGCTGTAATAAGCATCGGCGGAAAAGTTGTGATAGCTGGACGTGGCATAGAATTGGACTTCCGTGTCAAAGGCCAATCCGTTGACCAGCCTGCCCACGTACAGGCCCTGGGACTTCTCCTTTCTGGCCTCCCATTCCTCTGTGGAAATGGCGTAAGTCACTGTACAGCCCGCGGGCCCCTTCATCCGCCCGTATCTGCCGAAGGTATCCATGGCCTCGGCCAGCTGGCCCTGGATGAAATTCGCCCTGACAGCCTCATTGGCCAGCTTTCTGATCTGGCTCGCATCCTTGCCGCAGATATCGTCCCCGATGGTCACATACCCTGCGTCGTCGAAGCGGAAGCTGAGCTGGAAATACTGGGCCTCAGTGCTTCTGTTCCTGTCGTCCACGGACATGTTCGTCACATATTTCCCCGTGGCATGGTCCTCGATGATATAGTCGTAGCAACTGTTCAGGTCCGCGAAATTCGTCTCCAGAACGCCGAAGTATTCCTCCAGCATCTGCATTTCGTATTCCAGTTCATGGGAGTCTGTCCGGCCAATGTCGTAAACCTCCTGGCCGCCCGTGTAAGCCTCCAGCTCCTTTTCGTCCAGAATGCCCTCCTGTATATAGGCCTGCAGCTCCTCCCGGTTCAGATAACCTTCCAGGATGGCCTCCTGCATGGATATCCCCGTCAGCTCCTCCCGGGCGTCGTACCCATCCTGCGCCATATCCGCCAGCAGGTCCAGCAGATCCCTGTACTCCTGTCTCCGCTCCCTGTCCAGAAGCCACAGATGCCCCTCCTCCGTCTCCAGATAGATGTCCGTATAGTCCAGGAACTCCTCGCTCCGGGCATTGCACAGGTCGCGGTACAGCAGATAGCAGTTCTGGTAGAGCCAGGCGATGTTGTCTGCGGTCTCCAGGGGATTTTTCTCGAATTTCTCCGCCCTGGAGCGGAAGATGCCATAGAAGCAGCTGAATACCACCGCAAAGGCCAGGCTTACCAGCATCCCCCTGTAGATCCAGGGCGCGTCGTGGCGCAGCCTCTTCAGGCCTCTGCGCTTTCTGCCGTCATTTCTGGAAGCCGTGTATGGCTGCTCCGCCGGTTCCGCCCGCCTCTTTTTCTGTCTAAACAATCCCATAGCGCCCTCCTGCTATCTATCCTCCATCAGCCCAACATATGTTCTTCACATGCTCCATGCTTCGCCCGGCAACCAGCCATCATCGTCCACGCCTGAAAAATTCCGGCCATCCTTCTGCCCCGCTTCCCGCAGACGGCTTACTGTCTGTCGATTTTGTATCCCACGCCCCACACTACCTTCAGATACTTGGGATTCTTCGGGTCGATTTCGATTTTCTCCCGGATGTTGCGCACATGTACCATGATGGTGTCCGTGTTCACGGCCTTCTCGTTCCAGATGCGCTCATAAATCTCGTCCGCGGAGAAGACCCTGCCGGGGTTCTTGATCAGGAGCTGCACGATTTTGAATTCCATGGGCGTCAGCTTCACAGGCTCCCCGTCCACGCTCACCTCCACTGTGTCCTCGTTCAGCTCCAGGCCGCCTATGGTATAGATATGGTCTTTGTTCCCGTCCTCCTTCAGGGCGGACAGGTACTTGGAATACCTGCGCAGATGGGAATTGACCCTGGCCAGGAGCTCCAACGGCGTGAAGGGCTTGGTCACGTAGTCGTCCGCCCCCATGTTCAGGCCCATGATCTTGTCTACCTCTTCGGACTTGGCGGAGAGCATGATGACGGGGAACTCATATTCCTTTGAGCGCAGCTTCATCAGCATGGTGACCCCGTCCATCACGGGCATCATGATGTCCACGATGGCAAGGTGTATCTCCTCCCGCTCCACTACCTTCAGGCCCTCCGCGCCGTTGGCGGCCTCATATACCTCATATCCCTGATTCCTCAGGTAGATTTCGATGCCCTCCCGAATCTCCTTGTCGTCTTCGACCACCAATACGTGATACTTCTGTTCCATTGTTGTCCCTCCGGTTTTCATCGCGGACTCCGGCAGCCTGTGAATGCCCTGTGTCTGCTTTCATCAGGGAAGAGCTCCCACGCAATCCGAATCAAGACCGAATCAGGACTCCGAAGGAGCGTCAGCCCTCCAGCAGCAGCCGGATGTTCCGCTTTTTCTGTATCGCGTTTTCCGCAATAACACTATTATAATAATGAACCGCTTTTAACGCAACAGCTTCTTCCCGGTAGAGGGCAGCTTTTTGCAGGGCGTTCTCCGACATCTGGCTGCAGCAGGCGTTTCTGTAGGGCATTTCCTCCATGCCGCAGCCGCAAGCCTCCTTCAGGAATTCCGTCACCCTGGCCGCGTACTCTTCCGTATCCTCTCCGGTGAGGATACCGTTCACTCCATCGTCTACCAGATCCTCCACCCCCGAAGCTTTCACAGCAATCACAGGGGTCGCCCCGGCAAAGGCTTCCAGCACCACGATTCCTTGGGTCTCCGTCTTGGACGCGAAGAGGAAGCCGTCCGCCGCCTTGAAATACGCGGCAATCCGTTCATTGGGAATCGTCCCTGTAAAGACTATGTCCTCCTGGAGCCCCAGCATACGGCTGCGCTCCTCCAGGGCTTTTTTGTCCGGCCCGTCCCCTATCATCAGCATCCGGAAAGGCTTTCTGTAGAGGGCCTTCACCCGGGCCAGGCTTTCCAGCAGGAAAGAGACGTTCTTCTCGCTGGCCATCCTGGATACTGTCAGGAGCAGCGGCATATGCTCCGCGCCGTAGAGCCTGCGGATTTCTGCCGCCGTCTCCTGGCTTACGTTGAAATTCGCCTGCTCAATGCCCGTGGGCAGGATTCCTGTATTCTCTACAGGCACATGGCATATGTCGGTAAGGTAGTCCTGCATGCCCGCAGTGGGCGCGAAGACGAAATCGCAGCGCTTCAGGAAGCCGTGCAGGTAAAGGGGCATGATTCTGTCCAGCTTACAGATTCCCTTTGTATAGCAGCTGGCGTACTGTTCATATCTGGTGTGGTAGGTGAACACCAGCGGGATTTGGAACTTGCGGGACAGATGCACTGCCGTCCGTCCGATGAGCATGGGATGGTGCACATGGATGATATCGAACGCCTTTCTGCGGAATTCCTTTTCTATCCTTATGTCAAAGGGGTTGGGGAGGACGATTCCCCCGATGAAGTGTTTCATGCAGGTGGCGTAGCGGAAGACGTTCGCCTCATCCATGGAATCCCCCTCTTCCATTTCCCGCTGTTCCTGATATGTAGGCGCGAAGATCGTCACTTCGTGCCCCAGGGACTCCAATCCTCTGGCCAGCCGTTCTATGGAGATGGGCACGCCGCCCATAATCGGCTTGTAGTTGTTTGTCATTAATGCAATCCTCATCTGTCATACCAGCCTTTCCTCAAAAATCCGCTTTAAGCTATTCCAAATACCTGAAAAATTTTCTCACCCATCAGATAGCCTGCCCCCACGAACACGAAATTCCAGATCAGGATGCCGCAGGCGGAGCTGATGACGTATTTCGTCAGGTTCATTTTGATGACGCCCGCAGGGATGGATACGATGGTGCGGATCATGGGAATCAGCTTCCCCAGGAACACGCCGACGCAGCCCTTCCGCCTGATCCATTCCAGGTTCCTCTCCAGGGCCTCCTTCTGCTTGGGAAACCTCCTGGTATAGGCGTTCAGGAACAGCTCCCCGCCCTTGCGCCCCAATACATACAGGGCCAGGCTCCCCGCAAGGCCCGCCGCCAGGGTGATCGCCATCACCCAGAAGAAATTGATGTTCCCTCTGGCCGCCATGATGCCGGACAGAGGCATGATGATGCCCGCCGGAAAGCCCGGCAGGTTCAGATACTCCAGGAACACGATTACGAATATGGCGATGGCTCCGTATCTGGTGAAATAATAAGTGATTGATGATAAGTCCATTTTCTTTCCTCCCTCTTCTCCCGGCAATGGCTTCCCGGTACTTGCCTTGCTATTGTTAGGGATAGTATATGGAGAAAAAATAAATTGCAGACGCAGGGTTTTCTCAAGAATTTCTAAAGAAATAGCAAGAAAATGCAGAATGAATCTTAGGGAAAATATATCGGCATTCCAGCCCATGTCCTTCCCCTCAGGGACGGCGTTTTCACAAAGCGTGCTGATTGGACGGCGGAAGTGGGGCAGATAGCAGTCGTCATCCATCAGAAGCATCTGCAGATAAGCGACATATCTTTAGGAAATGTCCTTTGGCAGACAATGCCGCGCCACCGCAATATATGCGACAGTGCCCACAGCCTGTCCCAGCATGGCGCATGTGCCCATAACGCGGCAGGAGCTCAGCGCTGCATGGGAAACAGATATGTCCCGCCCCGCAAAAAAGAGATTAGGCACATCCCGGCTGTACAGACAGCGATAGGGTATCTCATAGGGGGAAGTCACAGCATGGTAGATGGTGGGCTCCTCATCCGTGCGGAAGCCGGCCGGATGATGGTCGTCCATGCTCCATTCTGTATCGACTGTCAGGAAAAGGTCAAGGAAGCGGCAGGACGCCACCCCATTCTGGGCACCTGCTATGCCGGGGTAACGGAATATGTGTTCCCTCTGTATGCAATCTCCGGAAGGACATGGGGGTTCATATGTTTCAGCGGCTTCTCCCAGAATCCAGAAGCTTCCATGGAACGTGCATGCGCTGCTGCCGCCCGTTTCAAGATTCCGAAGGATAAGCTGGTCTGTGCAGTCAATAGCCTGGACACAAACATCCCTGATTTCGACACTCTGTCCGCCCAGGCCGCTCCCCTCCAGAACATGTTCACCCTGCTCTTGGACACATTCATGTTATTTAATGTGATTTTTCTTTGTTAAACACTTGATTTTTACACGAATATTTATTATACTTAGTTCACTACCAACTGGAGGACTACCTATGTATAGAAGAATCCTGGGCTTCCTGGAATCATGGAAGGGAAACGCGCACCGCAAGCCCCTTATCTTGCAGGGCGCAAGACAGGTGGGAAAAACCTACTCTATTTTAGAGTTTGGGCGTACCCACTACGAAAATGTGGCATATTTCAATTTTGAGACCAATCCAAAACTGAATAAAACCTTTGAGGAAAATATCAGCCCGGACTATCTGATTCCGATTTTATCCCATATCGCAGGCCAGACTATCGTGAGGGAAAAAACGCTGATCGTATTTGACGAGGTGCAGCTCTGCGAACGGGCTTTGACGGCGCTGAAATATTTTTGCGAGGACGCTCCCGACTATCATATCGTCGTGGCAGGCAGCTTGCTGGGCGTAGCCGTCAATCGGGCAAGGTTTTCATTTCCGGTGGGCAAGGTGGACATGAAGACGCTCTACCCTATGGATATGGAGGAATTTATGCTTGCCATGGGCGAAGAGGCCCTGGCAGAGCAGATCAAAAGATGCTTTGAGACAGATACGCCGATGCCCGCTGCCCTCCACGATGCGGCAATGCGAATCTACCGTCAGTACCTTGTGGTAGGCGGTATGCCGGAGTGCGTCAAGCAGTTCGTGGAGACAAAGAATCATATCCTTGTCCGCCATACCCAGGACACCATCCTCGCAAGCTATCTCAATGATATGAGCAAATACAACAACCTGAATGAAATCAAGAAGACCAGACTTGCCTATGACAGCATTACCGTCCAGCTCTCGAAGAAGAATACCCGCTTCCAATATAAGCTGATCAAGAAGGGCGGACGGGCCTCTGAATTCGAAAATGCCATCGAATGGCTCTGCCTGTCCGGCATCGTCTCTCGGGTCTACAGGGTGGAGCAGGTCAAAAAGCCCCTGGAAAACTATCGCGATATTGACGCGTTCAAAATCTATGTGTCCGACTTGGGGCTGCTCTGCGCCAAGAAAGACCTGGCCGCCAACGATGTTCTCTACATGGTCGAGGAGCTGAACGACTTCAAGGGCGGTATGGCAGAAAATTATGTCAATGTGCAGCTTTCCATCCGCGGACATCACACCTGTTATTGGGAATCCGAACGTGGGGCCGAAATAGATTTCGTCATTCAGCGCGACGGGCAGCTGATTCCGATTGAGGTAAAGTCCGCCGACAACACCAAGGCAAAGAGCCTGAAAGTCTATATGGATGCCTACAGACCCGCCTATGCCATTAAGCTCTCTGCGAAGAACTTTGCGTTTGAGGACAATAAGAAGATTGTGCCCCTCTATGCTGCGTTCTGCATTTAGGGTGTGCTTTATTCTGGCACGTTTACATCGATACTTATAGAATACGCTTAAGCAGCGGCATCTTTTTCATGACTGTAACGACAGCCAGCTTTATGATGAATATACATAGAATCTCTATGATATATGCGAGTATTACCCCCCCGTATAACTCTGATACAGTCTTTGCAATGATGTCCATCCGGCCACCGGTCCCAAGGAAGCCCTCCAATAAGTACATTCCGAATACTTTATCGCCTGTAAAGGAAAGTAATTTTTTCGTTTTCGCCGATAGTTTTTCATTCTTTACCAGTAATTTCATGTCAAAAAATAACAGCAATGTTGGGACAATCACTAAGAATCCAAACGGTCCCTCCGTATGTATGCCTGATTTTACATATTGATTTTCAGCCAGTATATAGTTGAGCCATATGACTGGTACCATGGAAGAATTCAGAACAATTGCCTTCCATTTGCTGAATTCCTTTCCAGAAACATATCGTTCTATTCCATAGCCAGCTATCGGAAAAAAGAATACTGTTCCCAGTATTGACGATATATTTAAATTACTGTTCACTGCAAATCCTGTCAGGGCTTGTACCACTGGCAATATGCAACGAAATAAAATGCCTAATACAATAAGATAGCACACTGCTCCCTTCCCCAAGTTTTGTGCCAGCGGGCGGAGGATTGGCAGCATCAGCAGGAAGCCCAGATAGGCATATAAATACCAATAAGGCAAAAAGATTTCCTTCTGGAGAATAGAGCTGAGAAATCCAATCACTGAAAACTCAATTTCTCCCCTGAGAAATAATTTCATATAATAACAATAGGAAAACAGCACCAGTACCAAAACACATCTCAAGATTCTTTTTTGGAACAATTCTTTTGCGCCTTCACTTTTTCCTAACAGCAAAGCACCTGAAACCATAAAGAATATAGGGACAGCCACTTTGCACAGTAGGGATAGAAGCAATGATATCGCATATAGCATCCCGTGTTCCGTTTCAAAGACCTTAAAAGCAGCGGAATGATTGTAAAACACCAGAAAAATAGCAATAATCCGCAACACTTCTAAATGGCATCTGTCTCTTTTCTCGTATGATTTCACCTTTATCCCCCTCACCTTAGAAATCTCCATTTTTCTCAATACAACTACAATTACTCTAGTACATCTCTCTTTTCCTGTTCCTTCAAATTCACTTTATATACACTCGAAACGCTTTCTTCAATAAATCCATGGCATAAATAAAATTGCTATCCTTTTTCATCTCTAAAATATATAACAAATTCGGTAGAACCAGACACATGCACCCCTTTACAACAAGTGCAGGGATGCCCTTCACCGGCATCCAAAAACATATCATCAGCGTGATGATGCCATTTGAAACCGTAAACAGAAAACTTTTCAGGAGTTCTTTATAGTACAGTCTGGCAGATGTCCTAAAGCAGTACTTGAACAACGTCATTGTCTCCCAAGGCATTTCAACGACTGCAAAATCTATGATTGTGGAAACAGCGACACCAATCACGCCATAATGTTTAACTGTAATGATATTCAGAACGATATTTACGGCACATCCAGCGATTGGCCGCCATCTGTCCTGTGTCCACAGTCCAACCGCATCTTTATAATTCAACACGACCTTTCGAATCTGTTCAAAATAGAACCGCGCAATCAGGGCAATGACCACCGCGAACGGAAGCATCAGCTTCTCTCCCATCCACAATCTCATGAAATCCTGAAACAGAGCGGCAAAACAGATACAGCACCAACCGACTACCCACGTATGTAGCATGAATATCTTTATAAAATCTCCATAATTCTTTTCCATTGATTCCGTTGCCATGCTGTTTCCGATACTGGCAGTGATTGATGAAACCACCAGAGCGATAAAGCTCGCAATCGCTGATATGACATAGTAATAGTTGCTGTATATGGCTACCATGGAGAGGCCCAAAAAAGATGATATTACAATCGAATCCAGTGAAATTGATAGCTTATTTCCAATCTTCTGCAAAGCAAACGCTGTCACATTCCTTGATATCTGTTTTTTCGTTCTTTTGTCAACATTCCCGGATTTCCTGTATTGCGGATATTTCCTTTTACACACATATGCACATATCAGATTATACATTAAGGTATACAAAGCATTCAGCGTTGCATAGATTACCATATCATGCAAACGAATTACAAAGATAATCTGAACCAAGCTGATGGTTGTCCTTACGGCCGCTGCTATGAGCGATGATATATCGCTCCTCTGAATAGCAGACAAAAGCGTCACTCGGTAAGCAAATACGAGGTAACCCAAAGCTGCCTGTGTCAGATAAATAAGCCATAACACATGAATATTTATTCCTGCTGGCTGCTTTCCGTCAATAAAGTATTCCAAAAAGGGTGTAACCATGATTCCGATAGCCAGAATCATGAGCCCAAGTACCCTGTACAGCTTATCATAAAGATTCAAAAGCATTCCTATCTGCTCATGATTGTCTTCAGCAATCGGTCGATATAATGCCGCAGAAATGGCACTGGAAAAGCCCAAATCGACAAGATTTATTACCTGCAATATGGACTGATAGAGGCTCCCTAAGCCGAGATATTCCTCCCCCAAGACCTTAATGAAAATCGTTCTCACAATAAAAGGGAAAATGATAGCGGTGGTTTTGTCTAAAGAGCCGCATACTATGTTTCTTGCGGAATTTCTCGTGCGCGAGCCAGTCATAATAAATCCAGTCCTCTTCTAAAATATTTTTTCGATTTTATCTTCCAATCAAAATACGCACATATGGCGTCATACCCCCCCTAACAGCTTTCGCAACCCAAAATTCTTCCCCAGAAAATAGAACCACTGTTTCATCGGAGCCCCTTTTATGCTCTCCTTTTTCTTAAACCGCTCTTTCCTGGACAGAGAATTATCCAGCCATCCTCCTGACATAGAGTTTTTTTCACAAATCCCGACATATTCCTTTGAAACATAGATACGATATCCTGCACCTTTCACGGATAATCCATAGTCAAAATCTCCCAATGAATGAATATAGTGTCCATCCAAAGAGCCGACTGTACGAAATATTTCAAATGGAATCAGCACACCATTAGCATTGAAAGTGTCTGCTGCTACATTCCACTCCCTAATATCCAAATTCCGATATCTGATTCCCTTTGTATATTTCACGGCACTATAAGTCAGGGCTTTCCCTGCATCGCACATGGCTCCTACAATTACAGCCCCTCCCTGTTGTCTGCTCTGAACAATCATTTTACTGATACATCCGTCCATGAAGGTAACGTCATCGTTCACCATCAGCAGATATCCGTACTCCTGCTCCATGCTTTCCAACGCATAGTCCATACCTTTCCACATACCACCGGAATAAAAAAGCTTCCCATCCCCTTTCAGAATATGGATATCATACTCCGGCTTCATGCTCTCCAGCATCTCGCCTGTGCCATCCGCACTATTGTCATCCACGACGACAAATGTGAACGAATGTTCCTGATTTCCTTCCACTAATCCCTCCACACACTTTTTTGTTTTCTCTCTCCTGTTAAAACAGGTCAATATCACAAGTATCCTCATTCAGCTTGCCTCACGTATATAGAGTAATATTTTCTGTACAGTACTGTCCCATGTAAAGTCCCGGATAATGCGCTTACGGGCGTTTACTATCATGAAATCACTCCTGCTTTCCTCATTTTCCTCCAGAACCCTGCATAATAGCTGCTCCTCATTTTCGACAATCCATCCGGAAATGCCGTTTTCAATGATGAAATCCGGCCCCGGCGCTTTCCAGGCCACTACCTTACACCCATAATACATGGCTTCCAGAATCGCCATGCCGAAAATCTCCTGTTGGTTCAGGTTGACAAAAACCTCGGAGAATCGATAAATCTCCCAAATCTCGCTGTTCGAAATCCGCTCTATCCTCCTGACCCTTTCGCCTAAGTTATATGCTTCTATGACTTCCGCTACGTTGTCCCCCTGTTCTCCTGTTCCCACCATTAATAACCGGAAGTCCTTGTCCCTTTCAAAAATATATGCAAAAAGCTTCACCATCCGAAGCGGCTGCTTCTCTTCTGTCAGGCGGCCAATAAAAAGAATAATACGGTCTCTTTTCTGAAATCCATATTTCTCTTTTATCTCCTCAGAGCCATATTGTTCATAATCCGGCTTGAGCAGTGTCCTGTCTAGCCCTACAGGCGCAACAATAATTTGAGAAATCCCCTGTTTCCTTAGTTCTGCTTCTACATCCGGCGTCTTCGCCAGACAGCAGCTTTTCCTGTATACCCGGAGATTCCTGGCGAACAGCGCATTTATGATTTTTTGTCTCATGGCTTTTGTGCTGTGGCTCTGTACCACTCCTATGTACGGCAGGAACAGAACCTTGTTTCTTTTGGCCCATCTATAAATCATCGGAACCGTCACCTGCGTATCCGCAAAACAGATCAACGCATCTAAATCTCTGTCAAGCTTGGAACAGTCCATGAATCCGTTCGTCCCTATGCATCTCGATGGGAGAAATTCAATCGTTACATTCTTATACCCTGCTATTTTCTCTGAACAGGCATCCTCGCCATGTGGCACAAGTCTCCATACCCGAACTTTCTCGCAATAGGCATCCAAAGCTTTTGCCAGGCCGATTTCCTGTAGATTATAGAACTTCCTTTGCCCAGAACTTCCCACGCTGAGCACCAGTATCCCGATACGCATTTACAACACCATCTTTTCTGTATGACCAACCGATTTTGAACTGTCAATATCGCCAAATACCAGACCCAACAGAATGATATATAAAGGAATCAAAAAAGTGATATACAAGTAAATATTATCTGTCAAAAGGTTAATGAACATATATCCAATCAACAGTCCAACCAAATTCGCACATCTTATGCCTTTTTTCTTTTCGGCGTATATCATGATGAGCTGAAAAGAGAGCAGCCACAGCAGAAATCCAATAAACCCCAATTCAACGAATGCAGCAAGAAAATCATTATGCAGATTCCTTGTGAACCCAGGTATGGCTGTCTCCCCAAGCCATCTCTCTACCCATCCGCTCCCTTTTCCGATATAGAAAACGGACATGGCATAATACGGCTGGATTTTATTCCAGACTGCAGAGCCATCCAGCCTTCCCATTGAATAAATGCCATATTTTTCAAAAACCGCCTCCAGAATCCCGTTTCTGACAAATGCAACCCACAACACAGGTACGAAAATAAGAACAATTTTCATCGTGATATTAATTCCCTTTTGGCAGTTCTCCTTCCTCACCAAGAGAAGAAGCAACAGGCAGGCCAACGTGAAGGCATAAGCTCCGTTAACGATTCTTTTGTGTTCCACTACCATGAGCATGACCGCCACTGCACATAGCGCATACCTCTTCCTCCAAAAGTGGACCAGGCCATACACGCCGAATATATATGCATAGTAGTTTGACTCATAATAGAACTCCCCTGGGACATGATATCTCGCATACAGCATCAGATAAGCAATGCATAGCGCGCCAAACTGAACATCAATCAGTCTTCCACTATCATCCTCCCCATACATGGAAAATATTGAAACTGCCATAAAGGGCGCTATCCCAAAAATCAGGCTCTGCTTTACGCTGTGTAAGGTGAAATTTGAAGTCGTCAGTGCTATGGCAGATCCAAGTAACGCGTATAAACCCACATGGGCAGCAACCAAGAAGTACTTTAAATCAATTTTTCTCTTTACTGCCACAAAAATACAACTTAAAGCCAGTAGGACAAAGTACTTTTGAATTCCGCCTCTCGCCATCAATAAGAATAAAACCAAAAATATCACAAAATATCCCATGTCCTCTTTGTGCAGCCCCGGTTTACGCACCATTCTCCCTCCACTTCTCCGCCAGTTCATTGATTCTCCGTCACTCTGCCATACACGGACATAAGCAGTCTGTAATTGCTTTCCGGTGAAAATTCATCCACATATCTCCGATATGTGCTCCCCGCCCAGTCAATGTCTGTTTTTTCAAACCTCTGTATCGCATCTATCAGCGCTTCGGAGGAATCATACTGGAATTTTATCCCTGTCCCTCCGGTGCCCCTTTCTTCTACCATCCAATCCATGTTTCCGATATTTCCGGCTATAACAGGTTTACCCACCGCATACGCTTCTGCGATGACCATCCCAAAAGTCTCATAACATTGTGAAGCTACAATGACTGCTTTCGCCCCGAAAAGAAGCTCCTCCAATTTTTTCCCTTGTAAATATCCCTTGAATTCTACGTTTTTTGGTGCCTTCTCTTTATAATGCTCCCACTCCATACCTGTTCCCGCAATCACAAGCACCCTGTCCTGTAGCTTTCTGAAAGCATCCAGCAATAAATCAATTCCTTTTATCCTCTCTACTCTCCCCACAAACAGATAATATCCTTTCCCTAATCGAACACCCGTTTTTCCGGAATCCCTGTCTCCTATCCCGAATGTGAAATTAGGCTTCACAAATATCTTTTCCGGGGAAACCACTTTCTTTTCTTTGCCTTTCTTCCCTTCGTTAATCCGCAGCAGCTTCTCCCTGTTGAACTCCGTCAGGCATATGTAGTTTATCTTCCCATACACTCCCGTCATCCGATGAATCCATGTATTCAGCACGCACAAAAACGTCTGCAGTCTGCTCTGTCTGTAACATTTATGCTTAACCGCACATCCCAGCCCCTTTGTGACACACTCTTCACAGATATGGCCATCCCTGTAAAATGTCGCTCCCGGGCAAAGCAGCCGAAAATTGTGCATCGTCTGCACCACAGGCGTGTGATGACGGAGCGCCGCATAATAGACAGACGGACTGACAAGCATCAATGTATTGTGGACATGTACAATGTCTATCTTCTCTTCTTTTATCAGTTTCCCGACTTCCCGATAGGTTCGAAAGTTGAAGACTGCGGAAAACGGCAGCAATAGCTTCGTGAGCAACTCCTTCCCCTGGAGCTCTTTGTTGTCCCTTGTATACAAAACAACCTTATGCCCCTGTTCCTCCAGAAGCCTTTTCTCATTTGCCACTACGCTGTCCTCGCCGCCAGGCAGCTGATAATAATTATGTACGATTAAAACACTGGTCTTCTTCTCCATCTCTCCACTTTCGAATATCTACGGAAAACTATGTCCGCCTATCTTCCATGCAGTACGGCATGCCATATGAAACTCACATTCGTCTCTATGTATCGTTTGAACAGTCTTCCCGGCTCCTGTATCAGGCGATACACCCACTCCAGGTTCCTGCGCTGCATCCACTCCGGCGCCCTGCTGATATTTCCTGCAAGATAGTCGAACCCTGCGCCTACTCCTACCATAAAACCTCTGATTTTACCCTGATGCCCCGCCATCCACAGTTCCTGCCTGGGCGCGCCAAGGCCTATCCAGACAAAGTCGGCATCTGAAGCATTGATTCGATTGATTATATCCACGTCTTCATCTGCCTCCAAATCCCGGAAAGGAGGGCTGTACATTCCTGCAATCTGCAATGTAGGATATTCCACCTCCAGATTCCGCCGCATCTTTTCCAATGTCTCATCCGTACTGCCGTAAAAATAGTGACGATACCCCTTCTTCATGCTCGCCTTCAGAACTTCTCTCATATAGTCCGGCCCAGCAGTGCGCTCCATGCCTCTGTATCCTCTGCTCCGGCCCACAGAAGAGAGGGGACCTCCGTCCGGTATCGCCAGCGCTCCACCATTCTGGATTGCACAGTACTCCTGATTCTTATAAGACAGCACAGTGGTATGCACATTCGATACACAGCAATAGCCCCCCGACAGTCTTCCGATATTCATGTATGTAAAGTCCAGCAACCATTTCATGTTGATGGCCGCAATATCGACTCCCATAATATTGCAGACAGGAATCTGAGACTTGTCAACCTTATGCACAAACAATTCCGTGGTCTGTTCCCGAGTATTCTCCACAGCCCATCTCCTCCTTAGGCGATACTCATGTCTGTCCGCAATCCAGATAAGGCGGCGCATAGATTCCCCAGTCCTTATGATAGACCAGCCCATCTGCACCTTTCAGGATATACCGCACTGTGCTGGCACGATGCTTCCTGCACTCCCTGTAAAAAGATTCCGGCAGTTTCACATACTCCTGCAGCTGTTCCAGCACATACCCGCACTTTTGATACAGATAGCCGTTTCCATAGCGCTCCAGGCATGCCAGAAGCTTGTCCCCATCCAGCTGTGGAAGGCGCATGACACATCCCGCTATCTTCTCCAGTCCCCTGGTTCCCTCAAAACTGTGGAGGCTGTCTACCACTGTCTGTTCCAGTCCCGCCACCAGAGTCCCTGCGACCCATGTCCTGTCAGCATCTGCCTTTGGATGCACCCTGCGATAGAATACCCTATTGTACCGGAAGTCTGTAAACCGCGTTCCTGTGGCTACGAAAACTTCGTTTCCCACCTCAGGCGCGCAGCCCCATACCTCAAAAGCGCTGTACAGGGCCACATATGCGTCCGGAAACAGCCTACTGCCAATCTGGTATCGGTTCAACACCGGCTCCTCTCTTTCGGCATCCATCACCGTATACCGATTCCTATGTATCCTGTCAATATAACCCCTTCGCTGAAAATCGTTTACCAGATAGGCGACTGCGGACCGCTTCCCCACCATTTCCGTGACATCCCGCAGGGTGAAGCATCCCAGTTCCAGCATCCTTTCATAGTACTTGACAATGGAAAGCTGCTCTTGCTTTCTATTGCACGATTGTCCTCCATCCTGTTTCATCCCAGTCATCTCCGGCATTCCCCGTTCCTACATGGTTTGACTGAAGGCTTGCAGGGCTTTTCGATTCCCTGCTGCGCTAAAATGCCCATAATAAAAATCCTGACTTTTTCGATTATTATCTCATCGTCAATTTTCTGAATATCCGATTTAAGCTTCTCTTGTGCCTTAGTCATAGCTTTTCCTCCTTAATATTGTTTATGCCAATAATATATATTGTTTTATACAACTTGTCAATCCCTTTTTTCAATTACTATATTGACATAAGCAATATCTTTTGATATTCTGACTTCAGCGAGGTGATGATATGGTTTGCGACAGGCTTAGGACCCTCTTAAAGGAACTCGACATGTCTCAGCGCCAATTTGCGATGAAGATAAATCTTGATGCCGGATATTTTTCAAAGATTATGCAGGGTAAAGTAAACCCTCCCAGCCGAATCCTGTTATTAATCGAAAATGTCTTTCATGTAAACAAAGACTGGCTGGAAAACGGCGAGGGAGAGATATTCTCCACCCAGGGAATATCTTTAGCCAAGAGACAGGTGCTGGAATCCATAGATACGCTTACGGATGAACAGGTAAACGCTGTTTCTTGTTTTATCAGATATTTAACAGAAAACAAGGAATCTTGAATCATAACAAAAATCGTAGGCGGGGAAGCCGCTCCGACAAAAGCCAAATATTTTTCATCCTATTGACAAAAGCGGGGGCAAGAGTTATACTTGGAGCTGAGTTAGCGGCTGCTAACACAAAGAGCAGCCGCATTTATTAGGCCTATAGATTAGTCCATACTAACTTTCGTTAGGAGGGCAAAAAGAAAGGGAATGCGTGGTAAGACATTATGATGATCAACAAAAGGCTGATAGGAACAGTCCGCGAAAGCAAAAAATACATAATAGGGAACGTGGCGGCCCAATGGTGCTCCCTTGCGGCGAATATCGCCATGATGACGGCAGTGACAGGCCTGCTTGCCTCTCTTTTCCATAAAACGGCAGATAAGGACAGCGGCTTCCTTACGGCGGCTATAGCAGCGGCGGCAGTTATGATCCGTTTTATCTGTACAATCCTTTCAAGCCGCATGGGGTATCTCTCGTCAAAATCCGTCAAGAAGACGCTGCGGGAAGCGATTTACGGGAAGCTCCTCCGCCTTGGCGCTTCTTACAAGGAACAGGTGAATACCTCGGAAGTGGTACAGGTGGCCGTGGAGGGCGTGGAACAGCTGGAAACCTACTTTGGGGCGTATCTTCCGCAGTTTTTCTATGCCATGCTCGCGCCGCTGACACTGTTTGCGTATCTGTGCTTTGTCAATGTGCCCTCCGCCGTCGTCCTGCTGGTCTGTGTGCCGCTGATTCCCATTGCCATCGCGGCGGTGCAGACTTGGGCGAAAAAGCTGCTGGCAAAATATTGGGGGCAGTATACGGCTTTGGGAGATACCTTCCTTGAAAACCTGCAGGGGCTTACGACACTGAAAATATACCAGTCCGACGGTTTTAAGAATGAGGAGATGAACCGTGAGGCGGAGAAATTCCGTAAAATCACCATGAAGGTACTGATCATGCAGCTTAATTCCATCACGCTGATGGATCTGATTGCCTACGGAGGGGCGGCATTAGGTGTAATCATGGCGGCCACACAGTTTCGGGCCGGGGATGTGACCCTTTCGGGGTGCCTTCTGATCATCCTGATCTCGGCGGATTTCTTCATCCCCATGCGGCAGCTCGGCAGCTTCTTCCATGTGGCGATGAACGGCATGGCGGCAAGCGATAAGATTTTCCGCCTGCTGGATCTTCCCGAACCGGCAGGGAAAACAGGAGGCTTTCCGGAGGACTACGGAATCGTCTGCGATAATCTGCGCTTTTCCTATGGCGAAAATTCCTCCGATGAAGAAATTTCTTCTGATAAGGGAAATTCTTCCGGCCCAGGAAGTCCCTCCGATAAAGGAAGGGAAATCCTGCGCGGAATCCGCATGGAGTTCCCGAAAGGGGGCTTTGTCTCCATCGTCGGGGAGAGCGGCTGCGGAAAGTCCACCGTGGCGGCAGTCCTCATGGGGAGGAACCAGGGCTACCGCGGTTCGGTAAAAATCGGAGACAAAGAGCTTTCAGACATAAGGGAAGCGGAACTGATGGAGAACATCACCTATATCAGCCATCAAAGCTATCTGTTCAAAGGCACCGTGAGGGAGAATCTTTTGATGGGAAAGCCGGATGCGTCGGACAGGGAGCTCTGGGCGGTACTGGAACGGGCGAACCTGGCAGGATTTCTGAAATCCGAGGGCGGCCTTGACACGCTCCTTATGGAAAATGCCTCGAACTTTTCGGGCGGGCAGCGCCAGAGGCTTGCGCTGGCAAGGGCGCTGCTCCATGACAGCCCGGTGTATATTTTCGACGAAGCCACCTCCAATATTGACGCGGAGAGCGAGAACGACATTATGCGGGAAATCCATGGGCTGGCAGGACAAAAAACAGTCATCCTCATTTCCCACCGCCTTGCCAATGTGACGGCCTCAGATAACATCTACGTGATGGATGCGGGGAACGTGGCGGAAAGCGGAAGCCATGAGGAACTGCTGGCAGGGGATGGTATTTACGCAAAGCTGTGGAACACGCAGCAGAGCCTTGAAAATTATGGGAACATCCAAAGCGGATATCAGGATGGCCATTCTGCCGGTACAGAAGGCCGGGCAGACGGAAAGGACGGTGCGGCTGTATGAAAAGACGGAGCGGATTTGCGGTCATGGTAAGGCTTATCGGCCTTGTGGAGCCTCTTGCCGGATTTATGGTGCTGGCGGTCCTTATGGGATTGGCAGGGCATCTGTGCGCGTCCTTCATCACGATCCTGGGCGGATATGCGGCGCTTGTCCTGCTGGGTTTTGACATGACCTTCAAGCCGGAAGCCATATTTATCTGTGTGCTGGCGTTTGCCGCACTCAGGGCGATCCTGCGCTATGCAGAGCAGTCCTGCAACCATTTTATCGCGTTTAAGCTGCTTGCGCTAATCCGGAATAAGGTTTTCCTCGCATTGCGGAAACTCTGCCCCGCAAAGCTGGAGGGCAGGGACAAAGGCGACCTGATCTCGGTCATCACTTCGGATATCGAGCTGCTGGAGGTCTTCTATGCGCACACCATTTCCCCCGCTGCAATCGCGCTTTTTTATACTGCCGTTATGTGCCTGTTCATCGGCTCCTTCCACCCTGCGCTGGGGCTCCTTGCGCTTCTGGCATATCTGACAGTGGGAATCGCAATACCGGTTGCCGCCTCGAAAGCAAGCGGCGGGGACGGTATGGCGTTCCGCACCGAAACGGGAAGCTTAAGCGGTTTCGTCCTTGACAGCCTGCGCGGGCTTTCCGAAACCATACAGTATGGCAGGGGCAGGGAACGCCTGATACAGATGGAGGAAAGGACGGACGCCCTTTCGGAAACCGAGAGGCGCTTAAAGCGTACCGCAGGGAGGAATATGGCGGTCACGAATACGGCAATCCTCCTATTTGACTTATGTATGCTGTTCGTATCTGCCGCACTGTATCAAAAGGCGGAAGTGGATTTTGCCGGGGTACTGATTCCGACGGTTGCCCTGTTCTCCTCTTTTGGCCCTGCTGTGGCGCTTGCGAATCTGGGAAGCACACTGCAGAACACTTTCGCAGCCGGGAACCGTGTGCTGGACATTTTAGACGAAACGCCCGCAGTGCAGGAAGTGGAGGGAAAGAAAAAAACGGTGTTTGAAGGCGCAGATGCAAGAAACGTCAGCTTTTCCTACGGGACGGAAACAATTCTTGAAGGTGTGTCCCTGGAAATTCCGGAAGGAAGGATCGTGGGGATCGTGGGAAGGAGCGGTAGCGGGAAATCCACGCTGCTAAAGCTGTTCATGCGTTTCTGGGACGTGGGGGACGGAAGGCTGGAGATCTCCGGCAGAGAGATTGCAGGGATAAACACGGCGAATCTGAGGGAGATGGAAAGTTTCATGACGCAGGAGACCCATCTGTTCCATGACAGCATAAGGAGCAATCTGCGCATTGCGAAGCCGGATGCCACGGACGCTGAACTGGAAGCAGCCTGCCGGAAAGCCTCCATCCATGATTTTATCATGGGGCTGCCCCGGGGGTACGATACGCCTGTGGGGGAGCTTGGGGATACGCTTTCCGGCGGGGAAAGACAGCGGCTGGGGCTGGCGAGGGCATTCCTGCATGACGCGCCTTTCCTGCTCCTTGACGAGCCTACCAGCAACCTAGACAGCTTAAATGAAGCGGTCATCCTGAAATCCCTGCGGGAAGGACAGGAGGGAAAAACGGTTCTGCTGGTGTCCCACAGGCAGTCCACCATGCGGATTGCGGATGCCGTATATTCGGCAGAGGGCCTTTCACGGACAGGAGGGAGGGCCTTCCAAAAAGAAAAAGCGATTGGAGAAGTGTGATGAGGCTTAAAAAAATACTGTATGTTGTTTTAGGGTGCATCGGCGCTGCTTTGGGGGCATTGGGGGCGGTCCTTCCGCTTCTGCCTGCTTTCCCTTTCCTTCTCCTTGCAGCGTTTTGCTTTGCCAGGAGTTCGGAAAAGCTGAACCGCTGGTTTACCGGGACGAAATTATATAAGAATAATCTGGAAAGCTATGTAAAAGGAAAGGGCATGACGCGGAAAACGAAAATCAAGATTATGGTGACGGTGACGCTTCTGATGTCGGTGGGCTTCCTCATGATGGACCAGGTTCCTGTGGGCAGGATTGTCCTGGCCTGCGTGTGGATATTCCATATCCTTTATTTTATGCTGGGGGTCAGGACCATAAAGGCAGATGCGAGGTAAGCGCTGCGCATTGTCGCCGGCTCCATGGAGAGACATCCCACAGGAATGCCCACTGCTGATGCAGCACTGGTTCCTGTGGGATGTTCCGTTTCGAGAAGCAGACCGCTTTAGTTGTTGATCAGCTTATCATCCTCATTGTTCCAGCTATAGAGCTTCCTGATATCCTCGCCCACCTTCTCCGCGGGATGCTCGCTGGCCAGCTTCCGCATGGCCTTGAAGTGCACCTGCTTTCCGGCAGGAGACATATCCAGCAGGAATTCCTTGGCGAAGGTTCCGTCCTGGATGTCGCTGAGGATCTTCTTCATGGCCTTCTTGGTCTCCTCGGTGATGACCTTGGGGCCGGTGATGTAATCGCCGTACTCGGCGGTGTTGGAGATGGAATAGCGCATGCCGGCGAAGCCGCTCTGGTAGATCAGGTCCACGATGAGCTTCATCTCATGGATGCACTCGAAGTAAGCGTTCCTCTCGTCATAGCCGGCCTCCACCAGGGTCTCGAAGCCCGCCTGCATCAAAGCGCAGACGCCGCCGCAGAGCACGGCCTGCTCGCCGAAGAGGTCTGTCTCGGTCTCGGTGCGGAAGGTGGTCTCAAGGACGCCTGCCCTCGCGCCGCCGATGCCCAGGGCGTATGCCAGAGCGATGTCCTGGGCCTTGCCTGTGGCATCCTGCTCCACGGCAATCAGGCAGGGAACGCCCTTGCCCTCCTGGTACTCGCTGCGCACGGTGTGTCCCGGCCCCTTGGGCGCGATCATGGTCACGTCCACGTCCGCAGGGGGCACGATGCAGCCGAAGTGGATATTGAAGCCGTGGGCGAACATCAGCATATTGCCAGCCTCCAGGTTGGGCTCGATGTCGTTCTTGTAAAGGTCGGCCTGCTTCTCATCGTTGATCAGAATCATGATGATGTCTGCCTGCTTTGCTGCCTCCGCCGCTGTGAACACCTCGAAGCCCTGCTTCACGGCCTTGTCCCAGGACTTGGAGCCCTCGTACAGGCCGATGATCACATGGCAGCCGGACTCCTTCAGGTTCAGCGCGTGGGCGTGTCCCTGACTGCCGTAGCCGATGATTGCGATGGTCTTTCCCTCCAGAAGGGACAGGTTACAGTCTTCCTGATAAAAAATCTTTGCCATTTCTCGTTTCCTCCGTTTTGTTGTTTTATTCTATGTTCATTCCTGCGCAGCGAATTGGATGCTATGTCCGGCCGTCGCGAAACGGTCCTGGCATCCTGTCGATGCTGCAAGGGACAAATATCTGTCCACACGAAAACGCCTCCCGCAGCGAGCAGTCGGGTCGGCCCGTGCCTGGCTGCCTTCGGCTTCCGCTTGTCATGCCGCGAGCAGTGGGGAATACCCCCCTCCTGCATCTATTAGTCCAGGCGCACCACAGGCTCTGTGCCTCTCCCCAGGCCTGCGATGCCTGTCCGGGCCAGCTCCAGGATTTCATATCCCTCCAGCAGGCCGATGAAAGCGTCAATCTTCTGCTGGTTGCCCGTGAGTTCGATCATCAGGCTCTCCGGCGCGATATCGATGATCTTCGCCCGGAAGATGTCCGCCACAGAGATGACTCCCTGCCTCTGCTCCGCGGTGGCGCGGACCTTCACCATGATCAGCTCCCGGTATACGCTCTTTTCCGGCTTCAATTCCTTGATATTCCGCACATCCTCCAGCTTGGCCACCTGCTTCTCGATCTGCTCCAGAATCTCGTCATCGCCGGATGCCACAATCGTGATGCGGGTGATGCGGGGATCCGAGGTCACGCCTGCCGTAATGCTCTCCACATTATAGCCGCGCCTGGCGAAAAGCCCTGAAATCCGGCTCAGGACGCCGGATGTATTGTTGACCAGCAATTGGAATACTTTCTTCTGCATCAAATTTTCACCCTCTCCTTTTTCTTTTTCAACCTCATATCTATGCACCGGCTTCCATGCTTCCGCGGGCGTCCTCTGTCCGGCCCCACATATCGCGCTCCCCGGGCTTCGCTCTCATTCCAGCGGCTTCAGCCCCTCGAACAGCTCGTCATAGCTTTTCATGGTATGGCATCTGCCATAGGAAATCTCCCTGTCCTCCCCGTACTGCTTCAGGAAGCACTTGGCCAGCTCCTCCACCGTGACCTCCAAAGTCACCATGAACTGGGTGTAGGCGAAGCTGTAAGCGCCGCTGCCCTCTTCATAGTTGGCTGTAATCAGCGACTCCGTGACCTGATCCAGAGGGTAAAGCTTCAGATGCAGCAGTTCATGGACGATGACCTCCTCCAGGTTCTCCTGCTTCGGATTTGCTCCATTGAGCAGAAGGATTGCCTTCTTGTCCGTACAGTCCACCTTAAAGTCGCCTGTCTTATGGAAAGAAGAATCCATGACGATTTCCAGCTTCACGTCCCAGCTTTCCTCCAGCCGCAGGATCCTGCGCCATTTACAGAGCAGCTCATTCAAATGTGCTTCTACAGAGTGCCTCTCTTCCATCTTAAAGACATCCCCCTTTCCTTAAAACTCTTTCGCTATCATACCAATTTCCGGACTAAATGTCAACACTAACGCTCATCCCAAGAAGCATCCCACGAAAACATCGACTTATCCAAAATGTCTGGTTCCCCGCTTCCGTCCATCTTTGTCAAAACCATCATCTCGTTTAGGCCATCTGTATACCCATAGATTGCGAGCGACTGGCTTTTTTCCGAAGCAATGACCTTGTGCAGTTCCTGATTCTCAGCTCCCTCATACACAAGCTGCAGCTCAGTGGAAGTCGCACCCTCCTCCGCCTTGAACCGATACACCGCTCTCTCACCATTGTGTTCAAAGTCATGGTAGACAAAATATATATACTGGTTGCTGACATTAATGCCGAAGACACTCATCCCTTCCTCTCTCCCAATCCCATATCGGGAGACGATGCCGGCCTTTTTCGTGTCATATTGAATAACATGTACCATTTGGGTACCGAGAACGTCACATAGCGCATACAGGTAATCTCCATCCGAAACAATTTCATAACATTCGTAGATGTTGTCCTCCGGCCCGAGGACTTCCTCGGCCTCTGCCTCGAAATCGTCCGCCGGGAGCCTCCATACGTAGCTTCCATCGGCGGCATAAGTTATATAATAGAGATATCCGCCCACGAAAGTAAAATACTGAGGTTCGGTCAGACTCACCGTCCCCCTCGTCTTTCCCGTATTCCTCTCAACGCACTGCAGCCCTTCCTGGTGGTGGACATAGTAAAAATCCTGCGAAAGATAGAGGTGGAATATGGGCGCAAACTCTTCCAGCTCCGGTATCTCTGCTTTCCCGGTGCCGTCCACGCCCGCGCAATATGCCTTTTTGTCCTTTAAATAGTAGACCTGCCCGCCTACATTGCTGATGCAGCTTATGTTTCCCTCCTCCTCGACCGCATAGGAATCGCCGGACGACACATCAAAGCCAAAAAAACCGCCCATCCCCGGCCATGTCATAAAAAGGTGGGAATCCCCCCATAAATACTCTCCATTCTGCGCAATGTTATTTGGTGTATTCCCCACTATCCCGGCATCCAAATCCCTGCGGGAAATTTGCATTGCCGGCTTCGCTTCCGGCTCCTCTGTCGCTTCCGGCTCTGCCGTGGGTTCCGGCTCGTCTTCGGATTCAGGCTGGGGCTCCGTCGTGCTATATAAGGCAGCGTCATCCGTCTTATCATAGCGGGCTTCTTGGCGGCTGTCTGCATCCTCGCCCCCGTTCCCCTGACCGACAGAAACCATGATGATCGCTGCAAGCGCCACGCATGCTGCCACGCCCGAACCGATGCCTGCCCAGAGAAGCTTTCCCTTCCGTTCCGGCCTGCTCCGCCCTGGCCGCTCCTGGAGACCTGCCGCCTGCTCCGGCGACGCGGCGGATATCCTCTGGGGCACTGGCCCGAGCATCGCTTCCCTATCATCCCAAGACACCGGGGCGCCCTCCCCTAAAAGCGCCTGCCTGAAAGCCTGCTGCTTCTCCGCCTCCTCATACCCAATCCTACCGCCTTGTTCCTTAATATAGGCATCCAGGCTGGCCCCCTCCACGAAATCCATGACATAATAGGCCGTCTGGTTCTCCTCAAAGCAGCTGTGTACGCGGACGGTGTTCTCGTTTCCGATAAACTCAGCCAGGGTCTCCGCCTCCTGCAGGAAGCATGTCTTCCCATGGGCAAAGCTTTCTCCCCGCTCCCCGGGAAATACCGTGACCGTCACCTGGGTCCTGGTCGCCAAGGTATCCGGAAAGAATTCCCTGATTGCGACCTGCTGGCTATTTTTATAGTCCGTCGCTCTGTAGGTGATTCCAAATCCGTCCTGTCCAAGCACCTCTTCAATGATGTACTGCCCTGCCAGAATGCTTCCCTTCTGTAGGGCAAGTGGGTAGCTTGCATCCGCCATACTGTCTCCCTCCTACACAGCAAATACCATAAATCCGCCTTCTCCATGTTCCCGTAAAGGGAAGCGGGTTCTTCAGCATCCTCTCAAAAACGGCTTCCCAGCTGGTAAATGGCCTATCCTTCAAAAGCCGTCAGCCCTCGTCATTCTCCGCGCACTTGGAGAGCGCCACCGTTCCGGTGCGGGCCACCTCCACGATGCTGATGGTCTGAAGCATCTTGATCATGAGCTTAATCTTCTCCGGCTCGTCGCAGATTTGAATCATCATGAAATGCTTGGACATATCCACAATCTGGGCCTTCATAATCTCGCACAGCTCCATGATTTCCCGGCGATTGCCCTTGTTGTATCTGATTTTGATGAGCATCAGCTCCCTGGCGATGCACTGCT
>CAJUFO010000036.1 GCA_910585615.1 uncultured Acetatifactor sp. | reverse complement strand
GGCGACGTAGGAGCCGCTCACAGTACTTGAGTGCTTGCACCGGGGTAGTTGATTGAATTTCAATATGTCATTGAGGATGAAAAGTGGAAAATTGTACTGAGATGAAACCGGATGCAAAACGGGCGGTTCCCGGATGGAGGGCACAATGATTGAACTGGAGCAGGTCCGGGCCGGATATGGGAAGACGGAGGTTCTGCACGGCGTGGACTTCAAGGCGGAGCAGGGCGAAATCACCACGATTATCGGCACCAATGGCAGCGGGAAGAGCACCCTGCTGCGCACTCTCCTGGGATTTCTGCCGGTTTGGGCAGGGAATCTAAAGATTGACGGAATTTCGATAGAAAATTTACCCCGGGCAGAGCTGGCCAGAAGCATCGCCTATCTCCCCCAGGGAAAGAACGTGCCTGACATCTCCGCGGACCGCATGGTCCTCCACGGGCGGTTCCCCTATCTGAACTATCCTAGGAGATACAGGGAGTCGGATTTTCAGATAGCCAGGGAGGCCATGAGACAGATGGGCATAGAGGAGCTGGCCGGGATGCAGATGTCCCGACTGTCCGGCGGCATGCGGCAGAAGGTGTACCTTGCCATGGCCTTGGCTCAGGAGGCTCCTGCCATCGTCATGGACGAGCCTACCACCTACCTGGACATCGGGCAGCAGATGAAGTTCGCGGGAATCGTCCGGCGGCTGTCCGGGGAGGGCAAAACAATCGTCCTGGTGCTCCACGACATCCTGCTGGCCCTGAAGATTTCCCACCGGATCGCTGCTGTGGCAGAGGGGAGGATCTCCTGGAGCGGCACGCCGGAGGAGATGCTGGAGGAAAATGTGGCGGAGAGACTCTATGGCGTGGCCGTGGGAGCCGTGAGGACGGACGGGGGCGAGCAGTATTACTATAAACTGTAAAACACATGACAGTGTACCATACCATGGATTTGGAGCCGGCGAGGAACCCTATTGAAGATTCAGGCTTCCCCGGCAATTCCTTCTGCACGAAATTCCTCTGGCCGTGAGCCGGATGGGATTGCCGCCTCCGTGGGCTGCTGCATTATCGAGATAGCATCTAGGACTTTTGGAATGATTCAGCATATGCTAAAAACCGCTCTGTAGAAAGGATTCCCTCATGAAAAACCGCATCATATTTCCTTGCTGTGACAATGCTTTTTCCCTTTATCGAATCCATAAAGCCTCCGGCTTATTAAATCCTGTTTTATGGTGATGACGGCATTTTTCAGCGTCGGGTTTTCGCCCATGAGCCGGGCGATATCATTGGCGTATGCAATGGAATCGTTGATTTCAGTCTGGCTTTTCCACCAGATATCTACATTCCAGCGGTCGCCCGATATGCTTGTTTCAAATCCTAAAAATGCCGATTCATTTTCCATATGGAACGCTCCGTCAAAATGGCCTGGCACAAATTTTTTGAGGATCTCTGACGCTAGGCCATAGTAATTTGCCCCATTCAGACTGGACTTATCTATATAAAAGTCCAAATCGTTCCATGTCATGATATTCATCCCATAGCTGCCGACAATATAGGCCTCTCCGTATTTTTTATCCCCCTTTTCCTCCACGGCGAAAGGATTCAGGGAGAAGGAGAACAGCAGGAAGGCCTGCCAGCAGCCGCATGGAGGTCAGGGGCTGATTTGGGGCCAGCTCACCGTTCAGGATCTGGGCTTTAATCTGCTCATAGGCGGGGATTTCGCTTTGCAGGGAAAGGTGGATGTTGTATATGCACTATGGGCATAAATGTCAAGAGGAAAATAGAGTAGGGACAGCGTATGACAGAATGTTGTCATCCACGGATTTTGGATGGGGTGTTTCCGAATAGGGAGAAATTATATCGCTTTTCCGGGGTGCATGTGCTATACTGAACAATGTAACTTCAGGCGAATACCATGACCTGAAGCGGACTTATAATGAGTTATAGGCGGAAGGTGTGGATTGGAAAAAGAGCATGGAAAACAGGAAACATGGAGGAAGATAAAATGACCGTATTTGAAAAAACATTCGACGATGCAGCCATAGATTATGACCACAGCCGTCCCACCTATGTAAAAGAGATTTACGAAGACATATTCCGCTATAAACCTGTTGGCTCTGACAGCCATGTGCTGGAAATCGGCCTGGGAACGGGAAAGGCATCGCAGCCCATATTGGAAACACGATGCCATTTTACCGGAATTGAGCCGGGGGAGCGATTGGCCGACCTGGCGCGGAAACGGTATCAGACTTATGCGAATTTCACCGTATGCAATCAGACCTTGCAGGATTTCATCAGTCCTGACGAATCGTTTGACCTCATCTATGCGGCGACTGCATTTCACTGGATTCCGGAGGAATATGGCTATAAGCGCGTCCATGAGCTGCTGAAGCCGGGAGGAGCCTTCGCCCGCTTTGCCTACCATGCAGGGACGGATAAGGGGCGGGAGGAAATGACGGAAGAGATTCAGGAGATTTATTCGAAATATATGCACCAAGAGGAGCCTCTCAGGGAATACGGCGTGGAGGATGCGAAGAAACTGGCTGAAACCGCATGCCGGTATGGCTTCTGCGATGCCGCATATCAATTGTATTCTACTACAAAAGAATTCACTGCCGATGAGTATATGACGTTATTGCGCACATATCCCAATCATATGCGGTTAGAAGAATCAAATCGGAAAATGCTCTTTGAAGGGATTCATTCCGCAATCAGGAACCATGGCGGCATCATGACGGTGTACTACACAATGGATCTGGAGCTGGCCAGGAAACCGGCACGAAACTGAGATTTTTGCGAGGAGGCAGAGGATGAAAAACGAAAAGATATATGGCATGGCCTTTGGGAAACTGTACCCCATGCTGATTGCAAAGGCGGAGCGGAAAGGGCGCACCAGAGCGGAGGTGGATGAAGTCACCGGCTGGTTGACCGGGTACAGCAAGGACAGGTTAGCGGAACTTATGGAAAGCGATATCACCTACGGAGACTTCTTTTTGCAGGCCCCGGCATTGAATCCGGAGCGCAGACTGATAAAAGGCGTGGTCTGCGGAGTCCGCGTGGAGGATATCGAAGAGCCCCTGATGCAGGAAATCCGCTATCTGGACAAGCTGGTGGACGAGCTTGCCAGAGGGAAGGCGCTGGAGAAGATCCTGCGCAGGTGATGGTTTCCGGGAAATAGGATATGCCTTGGGAAAAAGTATTGCTCATAAGCAGAATTATGGCCAAATCATGACCAAAATGAGTATGATTTGGCCATGACGAAAACAGAAGTTGAAAAACTAAAGTTTTATTGTCAGGAGGTTTGATTAAATGAGTGTCAATATCTTGCTGGAAGGCTTTGAAATCGATGCGCCCTGGCTTTATGGCGAATTGAAGAATTATATAAAACCGAATCATTCGGTTGCGGTGATAGCCTTTTCTTTCCGGGAGAACCGTGTAAGGTCTCTGTCAGACTGGGAAGCGCTGTATGGCAAGGAAAGCGGCATGTATTATAGCGGAATCGTCGGTGGGTTTGCTGCCTACGGTATCCCGGCAGAAAAAATAACTTTCATCAACTATTTTGCAGATACCAGGGAATCTGCTTCCCGGAAAATCCGGGAAGCGGATATTATCTATTTCCTCGGCGGACTGCCGGATAAAATGTTGGATCGAATCAAAGAATTCGGTTTATATGACATTCTAATGAAGCATAAAGGAATCCTGATGGGATACAGTGCTGGCGCTGTCATTCAGTTGGCGGAGTACTATCTGGCTCCTGATGAGGATTACCCGGAATTTAAGTACTATGAAGGGCTTCCATATTTGGATGCTTTCTATATGCAAGTGCATTACACAGGTACGGCGGCGCAGGATGCCGCTATCCAGCGTGTGCTTGTTGAGCGAGGCAAAACGGTGTATGCCACAGTATTCAAACAGGGTGCGGTTCTTGTTGACAGTGGAAACATAAAACTGCTCGGTGATGTCAGGGTATTTTCTAAGTGATAATAAGCTGCATGAAAGGTTGTGGGAACTTAAGCGGTTGATTTATAAAGGCGAACAGCAGGCGTGGAATGCAAAGAAGCAGAAGCTGTACAAATGATAGGTCTGAAAGGCTCCAGAACGAGACAGTTGTTAAATGAATTAGTTGCAATGGATTTGGTTTCCTGTACGGCAGCGACTAGGAATAGAAGATATGTAAAAGATTGGAGCAAAAAATGGCCGTGCAAAGGTCAATTATGAGAAGGTGCAAACTGCATCAGGTGGAAAAAAAATCAAATGTTGACAGAAATTTAATGGAGCAACGAGACTGCAATTCAAAGAAGAAGGATACATTGAGAAATAAAGCGCAATTGAAGACTAGACAATACAGATATAAAAGAACGAAAGGATAAAAAGCATATGTATCTATCATTGCTACAGATTAAGAACTTTAGATGTTTTGATGGTAATGAACACAGCATTTCTTTCAAAAAAGGTTTAAATGTACTTGTTGGAGAGAATGATTCTGGAAAATCGACTATTATGGATGCAATCAAGCTGGTCTTGGGTACTACTGATATGAATTGGTATAGAGTAGATCAGGAAGATTTTTATCAGGAAGATACATCGTTAGAGATTAAAATTGTATGCAAATTTGAAGACCTGAATGATGAAGAATGCGGAGCCTTTTTAGAATGCTTGTCATATGAGGATGAAAAAAGGAAAATTCCCTCGCTCTATTTACATTGGAGATGTAAATATTTAGCATCTTTTAAGCCACCACGCCCCGTTGCGAACTTCTCGACTGGAATAAGCGGAAATGGTCCAGCACCTTCCGTTGAAGCAAGGGAATTATTGAGAATTACATATTTACGTGCATTACGTGATGCGTTTGGTGAAATGCAAGCAGGGAAGCATTCGAGACTATCCCAAATTATGCAGCATGTATCTGCAATAGATTGCGGTGATGATGAATATGAGGATGGAAAAGATATTCATAAATTGTCTATAGCGGGAATTGCAGAACTTTCTAATATGTTATTAGAAAATCATTCCGCTTTGGAAGCAATCAATAATGAAATGACATCAATTCTGCAACAGAAAATGTTGCTAAAAAAAGACATTATGAAAACAAGATTGGAAGTGGCAGGGGCAAATGCCAGTAAATTAAAAAAGGAAATGGCATTGCTGGAGAAACTAGACCTTGCAGTGGATAAAAATGCCAGTGGTGTGAGTGGTAGGGTTGGACTTGGAACGAGTAATATTATGAGTATGGCATGTGAACTGCTTTTACATAAGGAAGCCGCAAAAGAAAACAAATCTTGCTTCTTGCTTATTGAAGAGCCAGAAGCACATATTCATGCACAGAGACAGCTTAAATTGATTCAATCATTGGAGGAAGAAGCAGAGAGGGGAAATAGGCAAACAATTATTACGACACATGCTCCTTTGTTGGCATCAGTAGTGAAACTGTCAAATATTATGATTGTAAAATCTGGAGAAGCTTTTTCTCTTTCTAAAGAATTTACTAAGTTGGCGGATGATGATTACTTGTATTTGGAAAAATATTTGGATGCAACAAAAGCTAATTTATTCTTTGCCAGAAATGTTATCATTGTTGAAGGGCCGGGTGAAGCATTATTATTACCTACATTATCCAGATTGTTAGGATATAGTTTTACGGATTACGGGACATCGCTTGTAGATGTCAGGAGTACGGGGCTTAGAAGATATGCAAGGATATTCCAGAGAAAGGATGAGAAGAAACAGCTGGATATAAATGTGGCCTGTATTACGGATCGGGATGTTATGCCGAATTGTGCTCCTAATATATGTATAGATGATAAATATACAGAGGACATAGTTACATGGCCGCCAAAAGAAAAACGTGCTTGGAGAGCAGAAAAAGATTTTACAGGCGATGAAGCTGCTGCACATATGATAGAAATTGAGCAAAAGGCAAATGGACAAAAAGTAAAAACCTTTGTAGCGAATCATTGGACTTTGGAATATGATTTAGCGTATATAGGGCTTCAAAATAAAGAGATGAAAGAAGTACTCATTGATTCCGTAATAAAGGTCAGTTATGTGGAAAATAATAGAGAGACTAAGAAAGCAGAGTTAAAAAAGAAGTTAGATGCTTATGATTCTATAGAAAAGAAAGCTTCATGTTTTTATAGCTATTTTACATCAAAAAAAGCTTCTAAAGCGGATTTTGCACAAGAGTTAGCGGTTTCGCTTGAAAAGAAATATATTGATAGAGGAGAGGATTTACAAAAGGTGCTTCCAGAATATTTAGTCAAGGCAATTCTTTATGCTACTAAGGGGGATTTTTAGTGGGAATTGAAAGATTAGCAAATATTGAAATCACAAATGATGATATACTCTGGGTGGAAGAGGTAATGGGTGGAAAAATTCATTTTGATTCTGCCAGGGTAGAATTGATAAAAAATATGGATTCTGTTGATATACAGGCGTTTCCTGGCAGTGGAAAGACTACTATTTTGGTTGCGAAATTGGCGATTCTTGCAAAGAAATGGCCATACTTCAATACTGGAATTTGTGTATTATCACATACTAATGTTGCCAGAGAGGAGATTGAGGATAGGTTAGGCAATACTGAAGTTGGACGAAAGTTATTATCATATCCCCATTTTATTGGGACAGTGCACTCATTTTTCGATACATATGTTGCATTGCCATGGCTAAAATCAAATGGGTACGAAATTAATACGATAGATAGTGCGTATGTGAGCCTGTTAAGATGGAATAGGCTAACTTATAATACTCGTTCCTATTTGCAAAAACAATTCAAAAGTGAGACAATTTGCGAGTATAAAAATGATATTGGAACCATTGACTGGGATAAGAATGGGAACACAAAAGAGTATTTGTTGTCGATAATTGAAGAAACACAAAAGGAGGGATATTTTACATTTGGTGAAATGCTTTTATATGCGAAAAAAGCATTAGAAGAGTGGAACGAAATTCCAAATGCAATACAAAGTAGATTCCCCATATTGTTTATAGATGAAGCACAGGATACAGATACTTTTCAATGGAAGTTGTTAAATAAAGCTTTTGATGCAGATAAAGTAAAAAGTATTAGGCAAGGCTTTGGAGATAGTAACCAGGCAATATATGGAAATATATATTTAGAAGATGTGTCGGGCAATTTTCCAAGGAAAAATGCCTTAATATTAAGTGAGAGTAGAAGATTTGACTCATCTATAGCGAGTTTAGCAAATATGGTGGCTCTTTCAAAGGCGCAAATGAATGGTAGTGATAATGTGTTTACGAAAAAGGGGATTAAGAATACTATTTTTCTATTTAAAAAAGATAATATAGCCCAAGTAATTGATGGATTTGGACAACTTATATTAGATTCTTTCACGGATGAAGAATTGCATGCTTATAAAAAGGAAGGGGTTCATGTTATTGGCATGATTCATGATAAGAAGGAAGAAACCAAAGATAACCAATTTCCTAAGGGCATATATGATTACTGGGATGCATATGAGGCTCCAAAAGCGAATAAACGCTTAATGCCCGCAAGCTTAATTGAGTATTTTAGAAATGGAATAGATGAATTTCAAAATACAGGAGAAAAGTCAGTTCAAATTGAGTGGATATGCAAAGGTCTGAGACAATTAGTGAACAAAGCTAAAGGGTACAATTTTATTTCTGCTACTGGAAATATGCTTAACTCTTTCATGCAATTATTAGGTGATAATCAAAAAGGCGACTTTAAAGCAATGCTTATGAAGGTGACAGAGTATAATGGCTCTATTTCCCATGATGAATGGAAAGAAATGATTAGGATTATGTTGAAAATACTAGAATTATTTGAAGCAAAACCTAACGAAAAAGTTAAAAAATTTGGGTCATGGTCAAAGGTACAGGATAAATACATTGAGGGTAGCGCAAATGTAAAGGAATTACCAAATCATTGCATATATATTGATAAGAAAACAAGTCGAACTGTTGATATGGAATTCGGTAGTATCCATTCTGTGAAAGGAAGAACACATTTGGCTACACTGGTGTTAGAAACTTATATGAAGTCGCACAATATGAAATCAATATTGAAATATTTGTGTGGAAAATTTCCTAAGACAAAAACACATCCTGAAAAGAAATTAAAGTGTCAATATGTGGCAATGACAAGGGCAAGAGCGTTGATATGTCTTGCTATTCCTATTGATTTTGTAGATGAAGCAGCACAAAAACAATTACAAAATATTGGATGGAATATTCGAAAGATATGATTTATTGAACAAAAGATTAAGAGAAAGCAATTTTACAAAGTATGATTACAAATAAACTTTGGCTAGAGTTGTTGTAAGCAATTAGTAGAATACAGGATTTCAAGGAAACGGATAAAGGATTTTAAGTGGCATTAAATTAGATTTCAATAGTAGGCGGTAAATAGTATGGAAATGAAAGAATTAAAGCAGCTAATTTATAAAGGCGAAAAAGTAGATGTGGAATGTAAAGAAGCAGAGAATAACGTGCCAAAATCTGTTTATGAATCTTATTCTGCTTTCGCAAATACCAGAGGAGGCTACATTATTCTCGGAGTGAAAGAGGATAAAAAGAAGACTTTGCTGGAAGAAAGATTTGTGATACAGGGAATAAAGAATCCCAGAAAGCAAATTGAGGACTTCTGGAATACCATTAACGGAAATAAGGTGAACGCCAATATTCTTAAAGATGAAGATGTGTTCACTGTAGAAGAGGATGGTAGTAGCCTAGTTGTAATAAAAGTGCCACAGGCAGACTATAAGCTGCGCCCGGTGTATGTCGGTGAAAATCCGTATAAGGGAACCTATAAAAGGAATAATGAAGGAGACTATCATGCTGCCAATTATGAAGTTGACGGCATGATTCGTGACAAAAATCCAGATGGAAATGACGGTATGATTCTAGAATATTACACAATGGAAGACATTGACAAGGAGACGCTACGGAAATACCGCCAGATTTTTGAAATCCGAAACGATGGGCATGTATGGAATTCCCTTGATGACAAGTCGTTTCTTGAAAAGCTTGGTGGATACAGAAAAGTACGAAGGGAAGAAAAAGAAGGCCTGACGCTTGCCGGCTTGATGATGTTCGGCGATGGGCTTGCCATACGGGACGAGTTCGATAATGTGTTCATGGATTATCGGGACGAAAGTGAAGTTACACCGGAAATCCGTTGGAATGACCGTATCACATATGATGGGATATGGGAAAACAATTTGTTCAATTTCTTTATGAAAGTTACGCCAAAGCTGACTGCTGACCTGAAGAAGCCGTTCAAACTGGAAGGAATGCAGCGGATTGATGAAACGCCTGTCCATAAGGCGGTAAGAGAAGCTTTCGTGAATCTGATTATACATGCGGATTATCTGTTGGATGCAGGAACCTTGAAAGTAATAAAACGTGCTGATGGTTTTAAATTTACCAATCCCGGAATCTTGAAACTTCCGATTGAGGATATTTATCGGGGCGGGAATTCAAAGTCAAGGAATCCCCGTATGCAGACAATGCTCAGGATGATTGGATTCGGCGACAATGCCGGTTCCGGTTTTCCGGCGATTTTATCTGCATGGGAAAATGAGGGTTGGATAAAACCCGAATTGAAAGAAGACACGAGACTGAATCAGGTTACTCTGACATTAAAGATGGTATATGCAAATGAAGAGGAAATGAAAGAAGATAGGAACTTCAATCAAAAAAATGAAAGGAGTTTGAAAGAAGTTTTGAAAGAAGTTTTAATAGCAAAAGATTACGAGAAAATGTTTCCGATTATTGAATACCTGGAGGGAAATTTGGTCATTTCGACACAAATAGCGGAGCAGCTGACAGGAAGGTCATCCGCCACCGCATGGCGTTATTTGAAGAAACTTGTCGAAGCAGGGGTGATAGAGCCTGATGGAAACACAAATAATGCAGGATATAAAAAGATTGTAAAGTAGTCTTACTTTAATATTAACAGGAAAAAGAGGAAACTGAATGCCCGAAGTGAACCTAAAACAAATCATAGACCGTCTCAACGCGGAATTCAGCGGGGATATCCGCAAGCTGGTCTTCTGATACGATGACAAGGGAGAGTTTGCGGAGGACATGCATACGGTAGAACTGGAAAACGCCAGAGTATACTTCCTGCAGCCGGACAATCAGTTCCAGACAAAGGTATTCCTGGAACGCACAGACAGGACTACCAACTATCTGATTTATGCCCCGTTTCCGAAGCCGGATGTAAAGGAGAACCATTTGGAGGATACTTTGCTGTATTCCAAACGTTTCTTTGCAGACCGTGCATCCTTATGTTGGCGAATGTGCTGCAGGTCTGCCTGGACAGCGGGGCAAAGAGAGTCCTGCTTCCCAGCACATCGTTTGTCGATTTTGACACAGTGCCGCCGGAGCTGATACGCTCTTTTTTAGCTGATTCCGTTTCAGAGTGCGGAGGATGCGGTTTATAAAGCCCTGGAGGTAGAATAAGCCGATGGACATGTGCGGCAAAAATAGAGAAAAAATATTTCCCAAATCCCAGTTGACAACACTGGACTATTGTGATAGTCTATAAACGAGCTCAGACTATTGCAATAGTCCCTTTTGTATTTTCAGAACACCCAAATTCAAAACACCAAAAACACAACTCACCAAAAAGGAGGTTCCATGGACGGAAAGCTATTTGATTCGGAACTGAAGGTCATGGAGGTTCTGTGGGAACAGGGGCCTACCCTGGCCAAGGACATCGTAGACATACTGGCGGGCCGCATCGGCTGGAACAAGAATACCACCTACACCGTCATCAAGAAATGCATGGAAAAAGGCGCCATCCAGCGCAGCGAGCCCGGCTTCCTGTGCACGCCCCTGGTCACCAGGGAAGAGGTGGCGAAAAGCGAGACAGAACAGCTCATCGACAAGATGTTCGGCGGCTCCAGCGAGCTGTTCTTTTCATCATTTCTGAAGAACCAGGGGATTTCGGAGGCGGAGGCCCTCCGGCTTGCCCGCATGATAGAGGAGGCGAAATAAATGCTGCATTTTAGAATGGACATGCCGTTTTATCTCATGGCGTTTTATGGAAGCATCATGATCGCGGTGGTGCTCCTGCTGCGGGCGCTGCTGAAGGACAGACTGCCGAAATTCGTGTTCCCAGCGCTCTGGGGCGTGGTGCTGCTGCGTCTGCTGGTGCCCTTTTCCTTAAGCAGCCCCTTAAGCCTGCCGGTGCCTGCCGGGCTGACGGGGCTGTCCGAATCTATGGCGATACATGAAGATGAGACGATATGGGCTACGGAGAATTTGCCACAGACGCAGTCCGGCACTGCAGGGGCCGAAGCAACAGGAGGCGATGGGACAGCGCGCGCCTGGGCTTCGGAGAGTCCTGACATCCCAGGCACGGATAATGACATGGCAGTGGCAGAGGAGGTGGTAATGGAAGGCTCTTCCGGCTACGTCATGGATACCGGCACTTCCTTCCTGCCGCGAAGTTTTTTCCTGGGAAACAATTCCCTGGGAAGCAATTCCCTGAGAAAGGCCCTGCCTGCGCTGTACCTGCTGGGTCTGGCCGCTGTGGCGGGAATCCTGGCATGGCAGAAAATCATCTACGCGAAGAGACTGAAAGGCGGCCTGCTGATGGAGCACAATGAGACTGTGAACGGGCTGCTGCGGGACATGGGGATGGGCCATGTGCTGGTGTTCTCCAATGACGAGATTGCCTCCCCGCTGGCCTGCGGGCTGATCGGCCCCCGCATCTGCCTGCCCACCCGGATGGACTTTGGAAATACCGTGCTGCTGCGCCATGTGCTGGCCCACGAGGCCATGCATATCAGGCGCAGGGACAACTGGGTGAAGGCCGTCATGCTGGCGGCGCTTGTGCTGAACTGGTACAATCCCCTGGTGTGGCTGATGGCGAAATGCCTGGCATCCGACCTGGAAGCCGCCTGTGATGCCGCTGTGCTGAAAAAATATGACACAGACGAGCGCAAGAGCTATGCCTACAGCCTGCTGGCCATGGCCGTCAGCGCCAGCCGCAGCTCCCTGCTGTACAGCGCTTTCTCCAAAACCGAGGTAGAGAGGCGGGTGAAGGGGATTCTGGCGTTCAGGAAAGCCTCGGCCTTTGCATTGCTGCTTTCCGTATTGCTGCTGGCGGGGGGCACGGTTGCCTTTGCCACCGGTGGGCAGGCTCCTTTTTCCCATGCCTTGACCAGCTACTGTGCCAGCTCGGGCTCCAGATGGGGCGTGAAGGTGGAAATCACCCGGGACATCGCCCTGGGGCAGAGTCCCCAGAAGCGGGCGGAGGACGCAGTGTTCTCCGTGCTGGACGCGGACGCCTCCCAGGATCCGGACATCATCCGGGAGGCGGTCCAGGCAGCGCTGGCCCGGGAATTCGGCGTGGAGCGGAGCGCCTTTGACGTGTCGGTGAGCCTGTGCCTGGATGTGGAGACAGTGGACGCCCAATACGCCGAATGGGGAATCGAACGCCTGGACAATGGCTTCCTGCGCTACCAGGGGCAGCAGGTGCGCACCTATCGGGACGAGATGCTGAGCTCCTATCAGTCCAGGGAAGACGGAGGTGTAGACATCGTTGTCCGGAGGAACCGCCTGGGAGAGATTACCGCCGTAGACGCCTGGCATGCGGGAGAGGAGGAATACGACAGGCGCACCAAAGAGCTGGAGCGGCATGACTCCCGCTATTGACAAGACAGTGTCGGACAGGGAGCGCCGGGGAGCAGTGACAGACCGGAAATGCGGAAGGATTGCGGCAGAAATACGGCAAAAAGGTACAGGGAGGAGAGTTGACAAATCCCCGGTTCCGGCCGATAAAAAATACGTATCCCAATATACCCAAAACATATAACGGCAGACACAGCCCCGATGCGCAGGAGACGGTTACTTCGTGACATATCGGAAATTGCCAGGTGAAGAACGCATAAAACGAGGAGGACAAAACTACATGGCTGGATACTATGAACCCTGTGAAGAATTTGATATCTGCAATAGGCTTATCGAAAAGTATTGGGAAAGCAGGCAATTCGAACTGTGCTTTCAAGGGTATTTAAAATTAGCCGAGGAAACGAATTATCCGTTAGCAGAATGTCAGGTTGGATATTTTTATTTAGAAGGCATTGGTGTTGCAAAAGATTTAGAACGGGCGTTTTATTGGACTGAACGAGGAGCAATGCATGGTGATCGGGATGCTCAATACAATTTAGCAGTGATGTACGAAGAAGGAATCGGTACTGAATTCAATCAGGAAGAGGCGATTCACTGGTACAAAGCGGCCCGTGCTCAGGGACATAACTTAGCAGAGGAGAAATGCAAAGAGTTGAACATAGAGTGAATTACTTGTTTCTGACAGTTCCTGTTAATTCCCGCGGGCAATGAGCCAAGCGGCCGTTGCCTGCCAAGCCAACAAAGCGTTGGCTTGGCCAGTTGGCGACTGCCCGTCATATCCATATCCTTTCATTTTTAAACAGCACTCTATTCAGCGCGCCGTCCGGCGCTCCCTCTCGGATGCCCTCATCTGCTGCGCCCCCGGTGCCTGCAGCTCTTCAGCGCTTCCGGGGCTGCCTGCGCCTCCTCCGGGTGCAGCCGCTCCCTCTCCATGTACTCCTTCGTCCTCGCTTCGTCCTCGCCGCCAGCTCCTGCCAGCGCGTACGGCAGATGCCGGAGCTTTTTAATGCCTCCGCAAGCTGCCGCCTGAGTTCCTCCGCCTGCCCCTGTGGACCTTCCGTCCAACCAACCCTCCGTCCCACCAGAGAAATCCGCTATATATATGTAGCGATTAAATCTTGCCAAAAACCGGATAAACGGCATGACTGGCTATGCTATGCGACTGGCAAGAAGTAAATGCCGCTTATATAGTAAAGAAAATGTCGAAATAAAAGACGAAACATTGTGCAAACTATATAAATCCAAAGGCCGATTATATACATAAGGCCTAAGGTTTTTATACTACAATGTGAGTTTTTTTAGATTGCTGTGTAAAAGATGCCATGTTATACTAAAAACTATGAAAAGACATGATGGATTTTATATAATAGCATGAAAACAGCAAGGAGGACAGGGAATGGCAGGAGACAAGAAAAAGGCAAAGGTGAAAAGACGCCGCTGGAGGCGTGACGACACGGAACTGACGCTGTTGGCGCTGCCGACTACGATTTGGTATTTTCTATTTTCCTTTTTACCCATGTTCGGTATCGTGATCGCATTCAAGGAATTCAAAATCAACGGAGGATTCCTGAAGAGCTTCTTCACCAGCAAATGGGTGGGGTTCAACAATTTCAAGTTCCTCTTTGCCTCCAAGGACATCTGGCTCATCATCAGGAACACACTTGCCTACAATATTGTATTCATCATCCTGGGAATCGTCATCCCTGTGGCGGCGGCTATTGCCATCGGCCAGATTCATTCCAAGCGGATGGCGAAGGTCTACCAGACGGCCATGTTCATGCCGTACTTCCTGTCCTGGGTGGTGGTGACCGCGCTGGTATGGGCATTCTTAAGCTTTGACAAGGGGCTTCTGAACAACATGCTGGAGACCTTGGGATATGAGCGCCAGCAATGGTATATGAAGAAACAGATGTGGCCGCCGTTCCTGGTGTTCATGAACCTGTGGAAAGGCGTCGGCTACGGCATGGTAGTCTATCTGGCCACTATCACCGGCATCGACAAGACCTACTATGAGGCCGCGGGCATCGACGGAGCCACTATATGGCAGCAGATCCGCTACATAACTTTGCCCCTGATGAAGAACGTGATTATCATGATGTTCATCATGAAGGTGGGAGGCATCTTCTACTCCGACTTCGGTCTGTTCTACCAGGTGCCCAGAGATTCCAACTCGCTTTACGACGTGGTCTACACGCTGGACGTCTATGTGTACAAACAACTGCGCACCTCGACGACGGGCATGTCGGCGGCGGCCGCTTTCGTTCAGTCCGTGGCGGGCTGCATCACGATTCTGACCGCCAACGCCATCGTACGGAAGATAGACCGCGAGAGCGCAATGATTTAATAGTAGTAGGGGCCGATGCCTGGTACAGGGCGGGCACTTACGGAACTGGAAACAGTAAGGGCCCGTCCAGTGCCCGAAGAATTTGTGGACGCATGTATTAAGCGGCCGGAAATTCTTCGCCGATGCTTGGTACAGGGCGGGCACTTACGGAACTGGAAACAGTAAGCGCCGATGCTTGGTACTGGGAGGGCGCATACGGGACTGGAATAAGGAGGGCATTATGGCAGAAACAATAAAAAACAAGAAAAAGAACGAACCCGACGGCTTCGAACGTTTCAACAGGGTCTCAAAGCCGGTGGACGCCGTCCTGCATGTGATTTTCATGCTGGCAGCGCTGACCTGTGTCATCCCGGTGCTGCTGGTGGTGGCGATCTCCTTCTCGGCAGAGGAGTCCATTCTGGAATACGGCTACCGCTTCATCCCAAAGATTCCGTCCCTGGAAGGCTATACCTTCCTGATCTCTCAGGGGAAGATGATTGCCCGGGCTCTGGGCATCTCCCTGTTCGTGACCATCGCGGGCACCGTCCTGGGAGTGCTGCTGACCACGCTGATGGGCTATGTGCTCTCCCGGCCGGACTATAAGCTGAACGGATTCCTGACCATGGTGGTGTTCATTCCCATGGTATTCAACGGCGGCCTGGTCTCCACCTACTTCATCGTGAGCCAGTTCCTGGGCTTGAAGGACTCCGTGTGGGCGCTGATATTGCCCTTGTCGGTATCATCCTTCAACGTGATCGTCTGCCGGACATTCTTCAAGACCACCATACCGGAATCCCTGGTGGAATCCGCAAAGATGGACGGTGCCAGCCAGTTGGTGATCTTCAGCAGGATCGTGCTGCCGATCTCCCTGCCGGTACTGGCTACCATCGGATTGTTCCTGAGCTTCGCCTACTGGAACGACTGGTATCAGTCCATGCTCTACATAGACGACAGCAAGCTGTTGTCCCTGCAGGCCCTGCTGAACCAGATTCTGACCAATATCCAGATGCTGGTGAAGAATGCGGCCACCATCGGTGTCACGGCGGCGGAAATGCTGGCCAAGATGCCGCAGGAATCGGCCCGTATGGCCATTGTGGTCCTGATCGTGCTTCCTATCGCATGCGCCTATCCGTTCTTCCAGAAATACTTCATCTCCGGCCTCACGGTGGGAGCGGTGAAGGGATGACCTGCGCAGAGAGGGAAAAGCGGCCCTGACGGGGAATTCCCGTTGTGGGCCCGGGACAGCGTACCTTGGATATCAGACCGGCTCTTGCCGGATGATATAAATTTTATCAAAACAGGAGGATTACCATGAAAAAGAAAAGCTTAAGCAGGATCCTTGCATTGGGCCTGACTGCAGTCATGACGGCCGGCATGCTGGCAGGCTGCGGTGGCGATGGCGGATCGGAGAGCACCGAGGCTTCAGGGGGGGCATCAGAGGAGTCTTCCGCGGAAGAGTCTTCTGCTGAGGAGTCTTCTGCAGAGGAGTCATCCGAGGAGGCGCCTGAGGAGTCTTCTGAGGCAGAGAGCAGCCAGGAGGCAGAGGGCGGCAGCGGCGAAGTGCCCACGCTGGTCTACTGGACGGTAGGCGGTACGCCTGCAGACGATTTTGAGGAGAACATCGCCCAGATCAGCGATTACACCGAGGAGAAGATCGGCGTAAGGCTGGACGTGAAGATCGCCGCATGGGATCAGTATGACACAAAGATGAACACCATCGTGAATACGGGCGAATATTTCGACCTGATGTTCACCAACAACACGAATTACAGCAAATTCGTGAACCTTGGCGCTTTTGAGGACATCACGGACTTGGTGCAGAGCGTGACGCCGGAGCTTTACAGCTTCATTCCGGAGCAGCTCTGGTCCGGTACACAGATACACGGGAAGGTGTACGCGGTTCCTACCTATAAGGATTCTTCCCTGACTCAGTTCTACTATATTGACGACACCTATGTACAGAAGTATAATATCGATATGACCACAATCGATTCCATGCAGGCTCTGGATCCCATAGTCCGTGAGATCAAGGAAGCGGAGGGCAAGTCCTTCTATCCGATTCAGCTGGATCAGGGCTCTCTGTGGAACGGATTCTTCAACAACTATGACGGACTTGCAGGCGGCATCCAGTCCATCGGTGTCAAGCTTGACGACGAGTCCCGTCAGGTTGTATGCACGCTGGAGCAGGAAGATATCATGGAGAACCTGAAGCTCCTGCACAGCTGGTACACCGCGGGCATCATCAATCCCGATGCCAACGTCATGACGGACAGCGGAAAAGGACATATGTTCGGCAACGCTCAGGGATGGCCCAGCGCCGCGGCCGGTTGGGCAGTTGGCCAGGGCATTGACAAGTACATCGTCAACAAGGTGTTCGGCCCCATTTACACCACAGAGACCATCCAGGGTTCCATGAACGCCATCTCCGTGAACTCCAACTATAAGGAGGAGGCCCTGAAGGTATTGCAGCTGATGAACACGGACAGCAAATTCCGCGACATGTGCGCATACGGCATCGAGGGCAACCACTTCGAGTACACAGAGGACGGATTCGTGAACAGGCTGCGCGATGACTGGGTATGGCCCAGCTACACCCAGGGCACATTCTTCATCATGAGCAACCAGGTGGGGACAGACCCCAACCAGTGGGATGAGGTAAAGAAGCAGAACGAAGAGGCCGTGCCTTCCACCTGCCTCGGATTCGCTCTGGACATCACCAATATCCAGAACGAGGTATCCACGGTGAATACCGTATGGGACAAGTACAAATACGACCTGCTGACAGGCGCGTCCGATCCTGAGGAGGTAGTTCCCCAGTGCATCGAGGAGCTGAAGGGCGCCGGTCTGGACACCATCATCGCAGAGGCCCAGAAGCAGATTGACGAGTTCTTCAAGTAATGCGCAGACCGAATAAGAAAGTGTAAAACAAATCCCTGCGGGCTCTGACCGAGAGCCCTGCAGGTTTTTGTGGTTTACGGAAAAGATATGGGAGAGCGGCGGATGTGGGAGTGGCCGCTGCCGCAGGTCAGGGGGCGCAGGCCTCAGGGAGAGGGGAGCCGTATGGACAGACAGCATGGCGCTTTGTTCGGCTATCGGATATACCGGAGGAAATTTTGGGGGACAGTGGCTGTTCTGCTGGTGATGAGCACAGCGGTGTTCCTGGGGATGACGGCCTTTTTCGTCAATACCTGGATGGCCGCCATGGGGAATGAGGCGCAGAGCCGTTTTCTGGAGCGGGAGCAGGAGCTGGCGAATATCCAGGAGTGGGCGACGGAATATGTCAACAACCTTTACGGCAACGAAAGGCTCATGGAGGATCTGGCCGTCCTGTTCCAGGCCCGGAGCGAGGCGGAGTACATCAGCCTGCGCCGGGAGAACAGCCTGGGCACAGCCTCCCAGATCCGGTACATACCGGCCGATATCAAGAACATCCTCTTCAATAACCGCAACAGGATCAGGAGCGTGACGCTGCGCTCGGACAGCGGTGCAAAGACCATATGGCTCCAGAACATGGACGTGTGCCTGTCCTTTGACGCGGATGCGGAGGCGGATTCCGGGGACATCCCTGTAGCCGTGTGCTCCGTCAGGGATCCCCGGGACATGGGGCGGATCATGGGCACCATGGAATTCAAAGTCAGCAGCAGGGACATCTATGTCACGGAAGCGGACATCGGAGCCGCCTGGACGATCCTGGACGCAGACGGCACCGTCCTGTGGGACAATGGCCTGGAGGGCTATCAGGAGACCTGGATGGTCACGGCGATTCCGGGGCCGGAAAGGAGCGGGTGGTTCCGGGATGAAGGGGGCCGCCTGGTATATTATTCGCAGATGGAGTCCGGCCAGAGCGGCAACCGCTACATCGTGGCGAAGGACGTCGTTTCCGCCATGTGGGACAACCGCTATGCGGTGGCGGTGCTGCTGGCGGCCCTGCTGCTGATCGACGGGGCCATCCTTCTGAGCAGCTATGCGGGCATCCGGTCCGACGCTAATTTCCTCTCCCTGATTCTGGCCATGCTCTCCGACCTGGAGGACGGGCGCTTTGGCCGGATGCAGAAGCGGGCGCTTCCGGCCAGGCACCGGGAGACGGAGTACGACATGATAGCAGCCGCCCTGCAGGATGTGGGCAGGAAGCTGGAAGGCTATATAGAGACAGAGTACATCCTGAAGCTGAAGCAGCAGGAGGCCCAGATGCGGGCCCTGCAGCATCAGATAAACCCCCATTTCCTGTACAACACCCTGGAAATGCTGCGCTCCAAGGCACTGGTGCAGGGAGACCGGGACACGGCGGACGCCATCGCCATGCTGGGAACGCTGTACCGCACAAGGATGCACAAAAAAGAGTCCGTCCTTCTGTGGGAGGAATTCGAGCTGCTGGAAATGTATCTGAAGATCATGGCCATGCGCTATGGGGACAAATTCGTCTACCAGTTGGAGCTGGAGCGGACGGTGGGGGACTGGAAGACCGTGGTTTTCTGGATGCAGCCCCTGGCGGAGAACTTCTTCGCCCATGGATTCGACAGGGAGAGCGAATACAATCTGCTGATCGTCACGGGCAGGGAGCGGGACGGGGGCGTGGAGATCCGTATGATGGACAACGGCGCGGGGGCATCCCCGGACAAGCTCCCGGAGATCCGGCGGAACATGTATGAGGGGAACGACAGCCCCGAGGCGGATATCGGACTGCGCAATGTCTATATGAGGCTGAGGTACTTCTACCGGGAGGGATTCCGGATGGAAATCGGAAACCGGGAGGAAGGGGGATTCTTCATCTCAGTCTTCCTGCCCGCCACGTCTGCCGGGGGATACGGACAGTGCGCCGGGAAGCCGGAGGGCGGAGGGACGGCATAAGGACGCTGTCCGTCCCGGCAGGGAACGGCAGGAGGGCGTTTCGGCGGCGCGGCCCGGAAGCGGCCGGAATCCCGGGAGAGGAGGACGGAAATGTATACATTGCTGATAGTGGACGACGAGCCTGCGGTTCTGGAGGGGATCAGCAGGATCCTGGACTGGAGGGCTCTGGGCTTCGGGCGGGTGCGGACGGCCAGGAGCTGCGCCGAGGTCATATCCCATATGGTGGACTGGAAGCCGGACGTGTGCCTGGTGGACGTGCGGATCGGCGATGAATTCGGCCATGAGCTGATCAACCATTTGAACAGCATGGGGATCGAGTCCAACTATGTGATGATGAGCGGCTACGACGAGTTCGAATACGCCTGCGAGGCCCTGCGCTGCGGCGCGCTGGACTATCTGCTGAAGCCCGTGGACAAAAAGATGCTGTTAAAGAGGATAGAGCAGATCATCGTGGAAAAGCTCCACGGCACCCTGCCGGCGGGGGAGGAGGAGAGCCGCGATCCCGTCCTGCAGCGCCCGTACGATGAACTGTCTCCTCTGATTCGGAAAATCGTCATGATGACGGCCATGGAATACGGCCAGCATGTGTCCCTGAAGAGCATCGCCGACAGATTCCGCATGAACGCCACCTACCTGGGGCAGATCTTCATCCGGGAGACCGGCATGAAATTCTCCGAGTACCTGATGGCCTACCGCATGCAGGTGGCCAGGGAGCGGATCCTGAACACGGACGAGAAGATATCCGCCATCGCGGCGGGGGTGGGATATTCCAACCTGAACTATTTCTACCAGCATTTCCACGGCTATTACCGGCAGACCCCCTCGGAGATCCGTCAGGGCAGCGAGTGAGCGCAATGGGGCAGGGCCTGGACGCGGGCTTGCCGGATTGCCGCGGAGCGATTGACTTTTTCCCGGGGAATCTGTATAATAGTGACCCGGAAGGACATTTACGCCGACTTTTGATTCCATATGCGCCGGAGCGCATGGGATTTAGGGTATGATATTGAAAAAACGGAACAGGAGGGATTTGAAAATGGAATTGTTGAAAGGCAAGACCGCCATGGTCACAGGCGGCACGAGAGGCATCGGCTACGCGATCGTGAAGATGTATCTGGACAATGGCGCAAAGGTGGCGCTGTGCGGCTCCAGGCAGGAGACCGTGGACAAGGCGCTGGACAAGCTGCGGGCCGAGAATCCGGACTACAAGGTGATAGGACTGTGTCCTGACCTGCAGGATCCCGCGGAGGTGGAGAAGGCAGTGGCCGCCGTGAAGGAGACCTTCGGCAGCCTGGATATCATGGTGAACAACGCGGGCGTCTCCGCCAGGGAGAGCATCTATGACTACAAGCCCGAAGACTTCGCCAAGACCATGGCGTTGAACGTGAACGCCGTGTTCAACTGTGCCCAGGCCGCGGCTAAGGTGATGAAGGAGCAGGGGGGTGGCGTCATCCTGAACACCAGCTCTATGGTCAGCCTCTACGGACAGCCCTCCGGCGTGGCCTATCCCGCTTCCAAGTTCGCCGTCAACGGCCTGACCAAGTCCCTGGCCAGGGAGCTGGGCAAGGACAACATCCGCGTGAACGCCGTGGCGCCGGGCGTCACCAGGACGGACATGGTGGCAGTGCTGCCTGAGGAGGTCATCAAGCCCATCATTGCGGGCATCCCTCTGGGCCGTGTGGGCGAGCCCGAGGACGTGGCCAACGCTTTCCTGTACCTGGCCAGCGACATGGCCAGCTACGTCACAGGCGTGGTCCTGTCCGTGGACGGGGCTGCCAGGACCTGACGGAACCGGCCGTGGGCCAGGGCCGCGATAAGCAGCGGGATTTCCGGAATCGGGCCGGAGGCTGCCGAAGCCGCTATCAAAGCGGCCGGGGCGGCATCCGGCCCGATTGCTGCCTGTTTCGGCTGTGCCCTGTGGAACGAAACTGAACGAACGAAACTTTTCGCTTTAGCGTCAAAGTGGGTATTGCGCGGGAAGGGTTTTCAGTGTATAATTTTGGTAAAGTGTGGAAAGCACTATTTTCCGCAGACATAGAAAACAGAAGGATCCCGCTGGTTCAGATTACGAGGACTGGCGGCGGATACGGTAAGGAGAGCAGATATGGGCAAGAAACCGGTAGTTTTGATGATTTTGGACGGATACGGACTCAATGAGAAGAAAGAGGGTAACGCGGTAGCGCTGGCGAAGACTCCTGTGATGGACAGGCTGATGGCCGAGTGCCCCTTCGTGCGCGGCAACGCCAGCGGTATGGCAGTAGGGCTTCCGGACGGCCAGATGGGCAATTCCGAGGTGGGCCATCTGAACATGGGGGCGGGACGCATTGTGTACCAGGAGCTGACCAGGATTACAAAGGAGATTCAGGACGGCACCTTCTTTGAGAACCCCGCTTTGCTGAAGGCAGTGGAGAACTGCAGGAAGAACGGCAGCGCCCTCCATCTGATGGGCCTATTGTCTGACGGCGGCGTGCACAGCCATAATACCCATCTCTACGGACTGCTGGAGCTGGCGAAAAGGAATGGGCTGGAGAAGGTGTACGTGCACTGCTTCCTGGACGGGCGGGATACGCCTCCCGCCAGCGGCAAGGAGTACGCCCAGCAGCTTGTGGCCGAGATGGAGAAAATCGGTGTAGGCAAGATTGCGTCTGTGATGGGACGCTATTACGTCATGGACAGAGACAACAACTATGACCGCGTGAAACTGGCCTATGATGCCATGACGAAGGGAAAGGGCCTGACGGCGGCCTGCGGCGTCTGCGGCATCCAGGAATCCTACGACAGAGGGGAGACGGACGAGTTCGTGAAGCCCACGCTGGCCATGGAGGACGGAAAGCCCGTGGCATTGGTGCAGGACGGCGATTCCATCATCTTCTTCAACTTCCGTCCTGACAGGGCCAGGGAGATTTCGAGGGCTTTCTGTGACGACGACTTCAAGGGGTTCGAGCGAGGGCCCAGGAAGAATATCACGTATGTGTGCTTCTCCGATTACGACCCCACCATCCCCAACAAGGAGGTGGCCTTCCACAAGGTGGCCGTCACCAATACCTTCGGCGAGTGGCTGGCGGCGAACGGCATGAAGCAGGCCCGCATCGCCGAGACCGAGAAGTACGCCCATGTGACATTCTTCTTCAACGGCGGCGTGGAGGAGCCCAATGAGGGCGAGGACAGGGTGCTGGTGAACTCACCCAAGGAGGTGGCCACCTACGACCTGAAGCCCGAGATGAGCGCCTACGGCGTGTGCGACAAGCTCTGCGAGGCCATTCGTTCCGGAAAATATGACGTCATCATCATCAACTTCGCCAATCCTGACATGGTGGGTCATACCGGCGTGCTGGAGGCGGCCGTCAAGGCTGTGGAGGCAGTGGACGAGTGCGTGGGAAAGGCCGTGGAGGCTGTCAAAGAGGTGGACGGCGCCATGTTCATCTGTGCGGATCACGGTAATGCGGAGATGCTGATAGACTACGAGACAGGAGAGCCCTTCACGGCTCATACTACCAATCAGGTGCCCTTCATCCTGGTAAACTATGACGAAGCCTATACGCTGCGGGAGAACGGCTGCCTGGCGGATATCGTGCCTACCCTGATTCAGATCATGGGGAGGGAGCAGCCCGCGGAGATGACCGGAAAGTCCCTGCTGCTGAAGAAATAGGGGCGCAGGCTCCGTAAGCGGGTGGAGCATGTCTGGATAAAGTGGTTGAGAGGCAGAGAGACAGAAGGCGGCTGTATCTGAAAGCACGCTGAACGGGACCATGAATTGTGTGAAAGCGGTTTATGGCCCTTTTCTTGTCAGCGGAGTTGCGGCAAAAGAGGAAGGAAAAGGATTATGAAGCGGAAAATAGCATTGTTGATGGCATGTGTCCTACTATTTGGAACAAGCTTTTCCACTTACGCTACGGAACCGGGCACAGAGGTGCAGACGGAGCAGGATGGAGGAGCGTCCGGAGGAGGCGGGGACGGAGAAGCGGAGACAGGAGAAGGCTCCGGGAGTACCCCGTCCCAGCAGCCGGAGGCGAATCCGTCAGAGGATGGGGGCCAGGGGGATGCAGGAGAGTCTGGCGGGAACGAGGAGGAAGGCGGACAGCAGGGCACAGAGGGCGTTCAGCCGAGTGGGAATGAGGAGAGCACTGCGCCGGAGGAAGGCAGCCAGCCCGACCAGGCCCAGCCGTCGGAAGGAACCCAGCCATCGGAGAGCGATGCGCCGGTGGAGACCACCGTGCCCAGCCAGACAGAGCAGCCCGACGGCACAGCGCCATCGGAAGGGGCCCAGCCCGAAGGAACCACAGCACCGGACGGAAGCGGTCAGGAGGGAACCGGCGAGGGCCGGATGCCGGCGAGGATGGCGGATATCGGCCAGGTGGACGTGTCCATAGGCGCGGCCTTGATTCTGGGCGCCCCGGTGGACTTCGCCGTGACCCTGACGGACGCCCAGGGAGGCGTTCAGGAAAAATTCGTGACCCTGGGCAGCGACAATGGGGACGGCCAGGAGGAGAGCTGCTCCTTTACAGGGCTTGCGGCGGGCGAATACGCCCTGACCGTGACCGGGGAGAGCTTTGCTGCATATACCCAGAAGGTCACCGTCAGGGGCAGGGAGACCGTGAAGCTGATGACGGGATTCCTGGAGGGATTCAAATATGCCGCGGGGGAAGCCCATCCCGGTGTCATGCTGATTGGCGATGTGAATAAGGACGGAATCATCAATGAGGGCGACCGGACCGCACTGATGACAGCAATAGAGGGAGGGGACGCTACAGGGCTTGCGGCGGATCTGAACCGTGACGGCAAGATAGATCTGGCGGATCTGGAATATTTTACCAAGGGCTATAATCAGAGCAGGGATATTCAGGCGAAGATTCAGAGCTCCGTGCCGCCGGCGGCAATCGATTCCTTCGGCTATGGGGATACCATAGTGGAAGGGGATTTGGAAGCGCTTCTGGAAAAGGATGTCCCTGTCATGCTGAAGACGGACGATGAAGCTCCCATTTCGGGGGAAAATTCCGTGGGCTTAAGCTTCGAGTTCGACACTGGCCTGCTGGGCGACGCGGGGATTGCGGACGGACTCGTTTTCAAGACGGGGGAGGATACGCCCGTGACCAGCGCGGAGGTGGACATCGTCTGGCTGGACGAGAACGGACAGGAGCAGCATACGGAGTTCGTGTCCGCGGAGCCGATTCATCTCACGGCGGAGACGAATGTCAAAGCCTGGCTGGACAAGAATGGGAACATCGTGGTGCACCTGGGAGCCCAGATAGCGGTGAAGCGGGTGACCCTGAACATCAAGGGCGTGAAGAACAGCAATAACCTGGTGGAGATTTCCAAGGTGGAATTCGTCAACGGCATGGAGAACCGCATCCCTGAGCCTGAGATGGACATCCCGCAGGGCCTGAACACAAATGTGGGCAGCGCGCGAATTAGTGTGTCGTGGGAGAGTTGCGCCAATGTGACGGGCTATGAGGTGGAGATCAGGCCTGTGGGTTCGGACGACACAGGGGCGGAGACAGTGATGGTGGTCGGAAGCGCGCTGGACATCACCTCCTACGGCGGCAAGGCGCTGGTCAATTACCAGGAATATCAGGTGAGGGTGCAGTCCGTGAACGGCACATGGCGCAGCGGGTACAGTGCACCTGTGACAGCCATACCCATGCCCACCAAGAAGCCGGACAAGCCCGACGGCGTGTCCGCGGTGGGAAAATACCAGAGCATTGCGGTATCCTGGAAGCTGATGAAGGATACGATTTCCTACAACCTGTACTACAGGAAGAGCAGCGACAGCGAGTACCTGAAGATAGAAGGCATTACCACCAACAGCTATACCATCACAGGGCTGGAGGATATGACCGAGTACACGATCTATGTCACCGGGGTGAATGAGCTCGGGGAGAGCGGGCCGTCCCTGCTTGCAGCGGCCACCACCACGGATCTCTACCCGGCTGTCATGCCCAAATACAAGATGATCAATCCGTTGGAGAATGGAAAGCCCAGCTCCCATATCGTCAGCACGGCCCAGAATGGCAGGATGGAGAGCAGCGCCCTGGATGTGTCTGCCGGCACTGCCTGGGGAACCGTGGATCAGGATGGAGCCTCCTATTATGTCAAGGGCTCCTGGGACGACGGCGGCTTCAATTATATGGGCCTGAAGCACGGCCTTACCTTTGAGTTCGACCAGGCCTACAAGCTGGATACCATAGCTTTCCATGATGTCACGTCCCAGGACACGGGAATCTTCTATGCCCAGGTGCGCTGGTGGGACGAGGCCGGCAAGGAGGAGTACATAACCTATGGCCGCATTTCGCTGCAGAAAAAGCGGGATTCCGGCAACAGGCTGTACTATGTGCTGAAGCTTCCCCAGCCTGTCAACGCAAAGAAGATTCAGTTCGGCCTGGCGCGCTATGCCGCCCAGGGCAATCAGATAACGGTGTCAGAGGTCTATTTCTACCACTATGACACCTTGCTGGAAGCAATCATGAACCTGTACCAAGACGATCTCCATACAGTGCTCAGGGAGGATGTGACCCAGGAGACCATAGACGAGCTGCGGGTACAGGTCAATACCGAGGATCCGGTCAGCGGGGAGCTCCATCCCGACAGAGAGCTGCTGGAGCGGGAGCTTGAGACGGCGGAGGCCATTCTGCGCGCCGGGGGATTGAAGGAGTCGGTGCAGGTACATAACGGCATCAGCACGAAGGACGTGGGCAGGGGCTTTGGCGGCCTGAACGCATGGCAGCCCCTTGGGGTGGCTGCAGCGGCCCAGGAGGAAATCGTGGTCTATGTCGGCCATAAGACCAAGAAGACGGGGGAGGCTGCCAATCTGCAGCTGGTGGCTACCCAGTACCATGCCGAGTCAGGAGGCGTGGTAGCGGGGACTGTGGGCCTGAAGATAGGCGCCAACATAGTGACCATCCCGAAGGCGGGAAGCACTACGGGGGTCGAGTCCGGCGGGGCGCTGTACGTGCAGTACACGGGCAACGGCGGAGAGAACGACTTGTATGCCGTCCGCGTCAGCGGAGGGGTGCAGGTGCCGAAGCTGGATCTTTACCAGCTGACGGACAGCGGAGAGCGCCTGGCCAGGGCTACCGCCTATGTGGAGGATCTGGACGCGTTCGTGGCGCAGATGGAGACGCTCCACGGAGAAGTCCATCAGAATTCCGCCAATGGACAGGTGGCCTATCCCTATGACAGGACGAACTGTATCCTGGGTGCCTCCGACATCCTGCTGGATAAGATGATGCTGTCCCTGCCCGCGGAGCAGATCCGTGCCGGGCTGGGAGAGGGCAGCGCTTCGGAGCGGGCCCAGAAGCTCCTGCAGTCCATGCAGGCCATGGAGGACATGATGTACCTGTTCTACCAGCACAAGGGACTGAACGCGAACGCGGCGGACGCGAAGGACCGGATACCCAAGGGGCATCTGAACATCCGCTACCAGAGGATGTTCTCCGGGGCGTTCATGTACGCAGCGGGGAACCATATCGGCATCGAATGGGGCTCCGCACCGGGCATGGTGACTTCCGTGCCGGTGGCCAGCGACAGTGAGGGAAGGTATCAGTCCGGCAGGTACTTCGGATGGGGCATTGCCCACGAAATCGGGCACTGCATCAATCAGGGCGAATATGCCATAGCGGAGATTACCAACAATTATTTCTCCGTGCTGGCCCAGGCAAAGGACAACAACAGCAGCGTGCGCTTCCAGTACCCTGAGGTGTACAAGAAGGTCACATCAGGCACTAAGGGACGCGCTGGCAATGTGTTCACACAGCTGGGCATGTACTGGCAGCTCCATCTGGCGTATGATAGAGGGTACAATTACAAGACTTATGCGAATCCCGAGGAGCAGCTGGCCAATCTGTTCTTCGCCAGGGTGGACACTTATGCACGCAATACCGCGAAGGCGCCCAGCCCGGGCGGCGTGGCCCTGAAACTGGAGGGAGATAAGGATCAGATTCTGATGCGGCTGTCCTGCGCGGCGGCGGGGCGGAACATCCTGGAGTTCTTCGAGCGCTGGGGCATGACGCCGGACGAGGGCACCAGGGCTTACGCCGCCCAGTTCGAGAAGGAGACCAGGGCAATCTACTATGTGAGCGATGAGTCCAGGTCTTACAGCCTCCGGGGCGGCAGCAGCAGCCTGGGGACTACCGGAACGGTGGAGGCCGTGGGGGATGGAGTGACCGCTGTGGTCAATGCGAACGCGGCAAACCAGGTGGACATCACCCTCGGCTCCAAGGGGATTCCGGAGGGAGACGTGCTGGGCTATGAGATTACCCGGTGCATGATTGAGGGCGGCAGGACGGTGAAGCAGCCGGTGGGCTTCTCCACGGAGAATACCTTCACCGACACTGTCCACATCAACAACAGGGTGGTCTGGTACGAGGTGACGGTAATCGACAAATACCTGAACCGCTCGGCGGTAAAGGTGCTGAGCCCGGTGAAGATAGAGCATGACGGGAGGCTTGACAAATCCTTCTGGACAGTGAGTACCAAGGGCCTGACGGCAGACGCGCCTGTGGGCGAAGGCAGCGACGACGATCCCTGTGAACCGAAGCCGGAGGATGTGGCCATGCGGCTCATCGACGGCAAGGCGGATACCGTGTACACTGCGGATATCAATGGCAATGCGGAAATCGTCATCGAGTTCAACAAGACCCTCACCGTCTCGGGCTTCCAGCATCAGGCGGCAGGCGGGACGGGCGGCTACCGCATTCAGGTACTGGCGGACGGCGTATGGCTGGATGTGGGCAATGGAACCTTCGGGGGGGACAAGACCGTGTACTTCCACAATGAAAAGGGGGATTATGTGTGCACATACCGGGCCACGGCCCTGAAGCTGATTCCGGACAGCGCCAGCGGACAGATATCCATGGCGGAGCTGGAGGTGATAGGAGTCACCAGCGACAATGTGGATTTCAAGGAGACCCAGGAGGGCATTCCGGCCATCGGAAGGCTATCGGCGGATTATAGATACGGCACCGGGGAGGCGGATGTGATTCCCGCCGGCTCCATCCTGTTCACGGGGGGCTTCAAGGGCAATCCTGCCTATAACGTAGTCCTGCTCTACGACCAGGACGGAAATAATATAGGCGGTGTGGACGCAGAAGGGAATGTGAATGCCCAGAGCATCATACTGGCTGACGTGCCAGCGGCAGGCGTTATCCCTAATGTCAAAAAGGGCACCTGGATTTACTGGATTCCCGCCGGACAGGAGGTGGATTTGTCCAAAATCACCAAAGTCAGGGCAGAGCTTTACCGCGTCAACGATGCATTGACAAATGAAGGGCAGAGGCTGGTCAGCGACTCCCTGTTCGTGGAGATGCCTAAGGAACTGCCGGACATCAGTTTAAGCGGCGGCGTTCCGCAGCAGTGACAGAGCGAAGGAAAAGTCCGGCTAGGACAGATGGGAGACAGTTGTGAAAAGAGATTGGAAGAGAATGTGTAGTATGGCGCTCCTGGCGGCCTTGCTGCTGCCGGGGCGGGCTTTCGCGGAGAGCGGGGACGGCTTCCGCCTGGACAGCTCCGGGCAGGTAGTGCTGGACTCCGACCATGCGGCAAAGGAGGGGATCTCCTCCCTGTGCTTTCGCCTCACGGTGGAGGCAGGACCGGGGGACAAGGTGACCTTTGAATTCGCTGGAAGCAATGCAAGTGTAGCGGAATTCCGCTATAATGAAAGCAATAAGACGATGAATATCTATATGGCAGGGACGAATCCGCTCTTTGCGGCGGGGACGGAGTCCCTGGACATCGGCAGGGTAGTGGTCCGCAACGGAGACGGCGGGGAAGGCTCCGCCGTGGTGGGAGTGGCTGAGGATTCGCTGCAATATGTCTACGGTACCGTGACCAGGACCATGGAGGGCGTTTCGAATCCTGCGGCGGTACAGCTTGGGACACCACAGGCGACGGAGACGCCTCCGCCTGTGGAGACGCCGTCTCCGGATGCTACTGCTACGCCCACGCCTCCCCCCGCGGCCACGCTGACGCCCCCTCCGGGGAATACACAGACACCGCCGCCTGAGACGTCTCAGGCTCCTGGCGGGACAGGAGGAGATGACGACTGGCAGCAGCCCGATGACGATTCCCAGGGCACCGGGGGAAATACCCAGATAGCGGGAGGCGGGACGACACAGGTGCCAGGCTTCAAAAAGCCCACAAGCGGCGGGCAGAAGCCCGCAGCCAGCCCCGTTCCGGAGAAGTCGCCCAGTCCGTCTCCATCGCCCAGCCCGTCCCCCACACCGGAGATAGAGACGGTGGATCTTGATCTGCCCGAGGAAAGCAGGGTAGAGGAGGAGAACCAGGAGGCGATGGCTCCCGGCGATGGGACGGAAATGCAGAAAGGAGCCGGGTTCTGGGAGAGCGTGAAACCGGTCCTGATCGGATTCGGGATTGCGGCATTGTTGACGGGCGGCGGCGCGGCGGTGGTGTTCTACCTGATAAAAGGGCCGAAGCGCGGAAAGTGAGAAAGGGTATTTAGAAGAGGAGACTATATTTTATGGTAAAGGTAACATTGGGCAATACAGGAATCACAGTGGAGAAGAACGCCTTCGGGGCCCTGCCCATCCAGCGGATCTCCACCCAGGAGGCCGTGAAGCTTCTGCGCAAAGCGTATGACAAGGGCGTCACGTTCTTCGACACGGCCCGGTTCTACACGGACAGCGAGGAGAAGCTGGGGGAGGCCTTTGAGGGCATGCGGGAGAAGGTCTATATCGCCACCAAGACCGGGGCAACGGACGCGGAGGGTTTCTGGAAGGACATCCATACCTCCCTGAAGAACCTGCGCACCGACTATATCGACATCTACCAGTTCCACAATCCCGCCTTCTGCCCCAAGCCGGGGGACGGCAGCGGCCTCTATGAAGCCATGCTGGAGGCCAGGGAGAAAGGCATGGTGCGCCACATCGGCATCACCAACCATCGCCTCAGCGTGGCCCACGAGGCGGTGGAGAGCGGCCTGTACGAGACATTGCAGTTCCCCTTCTGCTACCTGGCCACGGAGAAGGATGTGGAACTGGTGGAGAAATGCAGGGAGGCGGGCATGGGCTTCATCGCCATGAAGGCCCTGTCCGGCGGGCTGATCACCGATTCCGCGGCGGCCTACGCGTTCCTGGCGCAGTACGGCCATGTGCTGCCCATCTGGGGCGTGCAGCGGGAGAGCGAGCTGGACGAGTTCCTGTCCTATATCGAGAACCCGCCTGCCATGAATGAAGAGCTGGCGGCTGTCATCGCGAAGGACAGGGAGGAGCTGCTGGGCGATTTCTGCCGGGGCTGCGGATACTGCATGCCCTGTCCCGTGGGCATCGAAATCAACAACTGCGCCCGCATGAGCCTGCTGATCCGCCGTTCCCCCTCCGCGGCCCAGCTCACGCCCCAGGCCCAGGAGAAGATGAAGAAAATCGAGAGCTGCCTCCACTGCGGCAGGTGCAAGTCCAAATGCCCTTACGGCCTGGACACACCCGCGCTGCTGGAGAAGAATTATAAGGACTACCGGGAGATACTGGCAGGGAAGGCATATTGAGGCGCGCTGTCTGAGCGCACTGACATAAGGCTCCTGATAATGGATAAAAAACAGCACTTTTAGGACTGCTCTCCTAAAAGTGCTGTTTTTTGTAATAATTTCTCCCATGTGGGATATGCTAATGGCAGCCTAGCGGCAGCGAAAATACGTAGATTCCATATGTCAAGGAGGAATTATTATGACCACATATCTTGAAATCAAATCAATCCATGCCCGTGAAATCCTGGACTCCCGGGGCAATCCCACCGTGGAGGCCGATGTCTTCGTCCGAAGCAGCTCTGACGGGCAGTACCATATCGGCACCGCCGCGGTGCCCTCCGGGGCCAGCACAGGACGCTTCGAGGCGGTAGAGCTGCGGGACGGCGAACCCAGGTATTTCGGTCTGGGCGTGCAGCATGCCGTGAAGAACGTGAATGAGAAGATCGCTCCTGTGCTGGTGGGGAAGAACGCCATGGATCAGATTGCCATAGACAGGCAGCTGATAGAGCTGGACGGCACGGACAACAAGGGGAACCTGGGGGCAAACGCCATGCTTTCCGTCTCCCTGGCCTGCGCCAGAGCATCGGCCAAGGCCCTGTCCATGCCACTGTACCGCTATGTGGGCGGCGCGGGGGCCCATCTGATGCCGGTGCCTATGATGAACATCTTAAACGGCGGAAAGCATGCCGCCAACACGGTGGACTTCCAGGAATTCATGATCATGCCCATCTGTGCGGGCAGCTTCTCCGATGCCCTGCGGATCTGTGCGGAGGTCTACCACAACTTAAAGAAGCTCCTGCAGGATAAGGGTCTTTCCACAGGCGTGGGGGATGAGGGCGGCTTCGCGCCTGACCTGCCGGACGCGGAGAGCGTGCTGACCTTCCTGGTGGACGCCATCCGGGCCTCCGGCTACAAGCCCGGCGAGGACGTGTGGATTGCCATGGATGCGGCTTCCAGTGAACTGTATAACGAAAAAACGGACATGTACCACTTCCCCGGGGAGAGCAGCTTAAAAGGCGAGGAGGTCATCCGCAGCACGGACGAGATGATCTCCTATTTCGAAAGGCTCACCCAGGATTTCCCCATCATATCCATCGAGGACGCCCTGGCAGAGGACGACTGGGACGGCTGGCAGAAGCTGACGGAAAGGCTGGCTGGGAAGGTGCAGCTGGTGGGCGACGACCTGTTCGTCACCAACAAGAAGCGCCTGGCCGCGGGCATCAAGCTGGGGACGGCGAACTCCATTCTGGTGAAGGTGAACCAGATAGGCACCCTCACGGAGGCCTTCGAGGCCGTGGAGCTGGCCCACAAGAACAATTACACCGCCGTCATGTCCCACCGCTCCGGCGAGACCGAGGACACCACCATCGCGGATCTGGCGGTGGCCTGGAATACGGGGCAGATCAAGACCGGCGCCCCCTGCCGCAGCGACAGGGTGGCGAAGTACAATCGGCTGCTGCGGATTGAGGAGGAACTGGGAGCGGCTGCGGAATATCCGGGGCTTACGGCTTTTCATGTGCAGTGATGATTTTTTATGGGGGGATTCCCGGAGATTGCCGGGAATCCCCCGTGTTCAATGATGTTCCAGACATTTACAGATTTCTTCCACCGCATACAGTGGGAGATTGAGCAGCCAACCCTCTCTTTTATAATCCGCCATGGAAGTGCGGACGGAAAGTTTGAGACTTTGACCTCTATAGATACGATTTGTTCCCCAAAATGAGCTGTATAGTGTACCGTACTGTGTCCCTGGGCTTGCGGAAAATCCAACGTTATGTTCTTAAGGGCCTGGATACCTGTTTTTTTCATAATCATATGTGACCGCAGCCGCTTGAAAGGCAGGGCTTACAGCGGAGTGCCTAAATTCATAGCGGAGATTCTGAGCCCATCCACTGCGAAGAGGGACCGGGCAGAGAAAAAGGACATCCATGAAAAAACCGGGGTAGAGGAATACTGGATTGTTTGTGCCTCAGGGCAGGTCAGGGGAGATATACTATCTGGAAGACGAGAAATATGTCCTGGAGGAGAGTTATATCCTCCAAGAGGATAAAGCGGAAAAATATTATAATGCGGAGACAGAGATAGCTTTAAAGGGATTCACACATATAAAAATGATATTAAGCGAAATATTTGAAGGCGTGGACTGAGCGTACAGGTCGAAGGGATTGACAGGAATCTGTTACAGGGCAGGAGGAGCCATCGATTTCCATCATAAACGGTGCGGGAAACTACTATATGGAAGTCCAGACCAGGGATGCCAGGCGGACGGACGTCAGCGTGGACTATCTGAGCGAACAGTTCGTCGTAGAACTCAAGCGGCAACGAGTACAACGAAAGAGGAGAGCAGCAGCTGACGGACTACCTGGACTACTTTCACCTCCAGAAAGGCTACATGCTCAGCTTCAACTTCAACAAAAAGAAAGAACCGGGCCTAAAGGAAATCCGGCTGGGCGGGAAGACGCTCGTCGAGGCCCTGGTCTGACCGCAACCCCGCCCGGATTCCCTCTACGTAAACAACAGATAACATACCCCAGCCAACGCCAGCATGATGGCCAGCACCGGCAGAAAGAGGGAGACAAAGGCCGCCAGCAGCATGGCCGGCACGTCTCCCTTTTCCAGTGGCTCCCGCCGAAGCTGCTCTTCCTTCCCGGCATCGATTTCCCTGGGAATCTTCTTCCATGCCTTTCTCATAGCCCGTCCCTCCTCGCCATACCATACAAAGGCCCTGAATGCCTGCAGGCCCCGCAGCGGCGGAATCTGCCCCGCCGCCGCGCAGCCCTGAACGGCTTACCGACTGTTCGTAGTGACGTTTACGTCAAACAGATAATTCCCCGCTTCGTCCACTTTCCGCTCCTCCACGAAATGGCAGGCCACGAAATGCCCGGGTTTCACCTCGGTCAGCGCCGGCGGCACCACCTTGCACTTGTCGCAGGCCATGAAGCAGCGGGTGTGGAACTTGCACCCCGAGGGCGGCTTGATGGGGCTGGGGATGTTCCCCTCCAGGAGGATGCGCTCCTTCGTCAGGCTCTCCGGATCCGTGGTGGGGATGGAGGAGAGCAGCGCGATGGTATAGGGATGGCGGGGGTCGCTGAAGATTTCATCCGTCTCCGCCACCTCCACCATGTTCCCCAAGTACATGACGCCGATGCGGTCGGAGATATACCGCACCACCGACAGGTTGTGGGAGATGAACAGGTAGGTCAGCCCCTCCTTCTCCTTCAGCTCCTGGAGCAGGTTGATGATCTGGGACTGGATGGACACGTCCAGGGCGGACACGCACTCGTCGCAGACCACGAATTTCGGCTTCACGGCCAGTGACCTTGCGATGCAGATTCTCTGCCTCTGGCCCCCGGAGAACTGATGGGGATAGCGGTTGTACATATAGTTCTGCAGGCCGCAGGAATTCATCACCTTGAACACATATTCCTGCATCTTCCTGGAACCGGCCTTGAAGAAGCGGTGGGTCACCAGCCCCTCCTCGATGATGCGCCCCACGGTCATGCGGGGATTCAGGGAAGAGTAGGGATCCTGGAAGATGATTTGCAGGTCCTTGCGCAGATGCCGCATCTCCTTGTATTTCAGGCGCTTCAAATCCACGCCGTTGTCCAGCATGGCCTCATATCGGACGAATTCCGCATCATCTGTATAGGGAGCTTTCAGCTGCCGGATCTTTTCATCGATTTTGGCGGCAGCGGCCAGGAGACCGCTCTGCTGGCTGGTAAGCTCCTCACGCTTTCGCGCCATTTTGTTTATCTTTTCCCGAATTCCATGGGCTTTGTCCGGCATTTCCTCCAGCAGCCCCTCCTGTGCCTCGATCTCCACGGCAAGATTGTCTGCCCTGCCGGCCAGGGCTGCTGCCTGGAAAGCGAGCTTATATTTTTCGGACAGGAGAGAAGCGCCCTGCCTGGTCTCCCTTGCCATGAAGCCCCCCAGGATTTTAGCCACATAGTCTAAGGCCGTCCTGGCGTCGCACAGGGCCAGGTTCTTGTCCTGCAGGTCATAAAAGGACGCGGAATCCCCCAGCGACTCGCATTTTTTCACAAGCTCCTGGGCATGGGCATGGGCTTTTCGGTATCTCTCGATATATTTCTCCGCATTGGAAAGGGTGTCCAGCACATAGTCAGGCGCCACCTCCTCCAGAGTCCGCCCGTAATACATGGTGCTTCCCGCGGTCTGCTCATAGAGCTGGAGCAGCACCCGGCCCAGAGTGGACTTGCCGCAGCCGGATTCCCCCACCAGGCCGAAAGTCTCCCCCTGGTAAATGTCCACTGAGATGTCCTCATTGGCCCGGACGTACATCTGCCTGGCGAAGAGGGAGGGCTTCGCCACCGGGAAATACTTCTTCAGGTTCGTGATTGACAGAAGCCTGGTCTTCTGCCGGGACTGCGTCTCGGGCCGGGCGCTGCCGTCAGCCCGGGCGCTGCCCTCAGCCCGGCCGCATGCGGATTGCCTGGTATCGGTATGCTGCACCCTGTCAGTGGTCTTCACGCTGGCCGTGGACTGTGTTTTTTCCATGTTTCTCGCTCCTCCTTTCCATTTTGTCCGGGTAGAAGCAGCGTATGAGCTGCCCCTCTGCCACCTGTAGCAATTCAGGCTCCTCCCGGATACATTTCCCGGTACAATACCTGCACCGCGGCGCGAACTTGCACCCCTGTGGGAGATCCAGCGGATGGGGCACCACGCCGGGGATGGGATCCAGCTTGGCCCGCTCGTCATTCAGCCGGGGGATGGAGTACATCAGCCCCTCCGTGTAGGGATGGCTCTTCTCGCAGTCCGTGAAGATCAGCCTGGCGGGCGCCTGCTCCACCACCTGGCCGCAGTACATAACTACGACATCGTCTGCCATTTCGTTGATGACGCCCAGGTCATGGGTGATGAACATGATGGCGGTTCCGTTCTCTTTCTGCAGATCGTTCATCAGCCGCAGGATCTGCGCCTGGATGGTCACGTCCAGGGCGGTGGTGGGCTCGTCGGCGATCAGGATGTCCGGCTTGCAGGCCAGGGCCATGGCGATCATCACCCGCTGGCGCATGCCGCCGGAGAGCTGGTGAGGATACTGGCGGGCCACCGCCTCGGGATTGGGAATCTGCACCGCCCGCAGCATCTCGATGCATTTCTGTGCCGCCTCCTTTTTCCCCATGTTCTGATGGATCATAAACGGCTCCGATAGCTGCCGCCTGATGGAAAATACCGGGTTCAGCGAAGTCATGGGCTCCTGGAAAATCACGGAGATTCGGTTCCCCCGGATATGGTACATCTCCTGGGTGGACACCTTGGCCAGGTCCTGCCCGGCAAAGGTGACGGTCCCTCCCGCAATATATCCGTTTGCATCCAGCAGCCGCAGCACGCTCATAGCCGTAACGCTCTTCCCGGAACCGGACTCGCCCACGATGCCCAGGGTCCGCCCCGGATAGATAGAATAGGAAACGTCGTTCACGGCTTTCACCGTGCCGTTCCTGGTCTTAAAAAAGGTACGGAGGTTCTTCACCTCCAACAAAGCTTCTGCCATGAATTCCATACCTCCTTGCCCGCCTGGCGGACATCATGTTTTTTCTACGGACTTCGGATCCAGTACGTCCCGCAGCGTATCCCCGATGATGTTGATGCAGATCACCACAACGGAGAGGAACAGCGCCGGGAACACCCATCTCCACCAGAAGGACTGGATTACCAGGGCGCTCCGTGAGCCGTCCAGCATGTTCCCCCAGGTAGGGCGGGGGAGCTGTACGCCGAAGCCCAGGTAGGAGAGGGAGGACTCGGTGAGCATGCAGCTGGCGAAATCCAGCGTAACAGTTACCAGAATGACGGATACGATATTGGGCAGGATATGCCGGAAGGCGATTCGGCCCTCTTTCACGCCCATGGAACGGGCGGCGGTGACGAATTCTTTCTCCCGCTCCGCCAGAATCTGGCCTCTCACCAGCCTGGCCAGCCCGGTCCAGGACAGCACCCCCAATATCAGCATGATGATCACGATGCGGGTGTCCTCATGGATGTCCGATGCCTGGAAGATAGCCGACAGGCACAGGGCGAAGGGCAGGAAGGGAATGGCCCCCACGATTTCCGTCAGGCGCATCAGCAGCATGTCCACGGCTCCCCCGAAATACCCGGAGATGCAGCCGATCAGGATGCCGATGATGGTGGAAACGATGACAGCCACGGCCCCTACGGTCATGGTCATCTTGCCGCCGTTCATGATTCGGTTGAACACGTCCCGGCCCATGTCGTCAGTGCCCATGATGTAGCCCTTCAAGCCCCAGCAGTCCACGAATTTTCCGTCCTTGTAGGCATAGTTCTGGAAACCGCTGGCATACACCCTGTCCACGGCGTCTTCCTTGGTCAGCGCCTCCGGAATCTCGCACTGATTGCGATAGTTCTGTCCCCAGGCGTAGACCCTGCCCTGATCCGTGGTCAGCACGAAATGCCTGGTGCCGCCGGAGACCGTGAGGGCATTCTCACCCTCCGGGAGCTGCGGCTGCGGCTCCTTCATGCCGCTGACCACGATTTCTCCGTCGTCCAGCACCAGCGCCAGGGCGTTGCCGGAGGCCGCGATGTCCACCACCTTCCGGTCCCCGATGTACTCGAACAGGTCCGTGCTGACGCTGCGCCCGTTTTCGTCCGGTACGCTGATGATATTGTACTTGGTGCTCTTGCCGCAGACGAAATCGCCGTTCTCGTCGATGCCGTAGATGCCGTCATTGGTAAAGGTGAGCTTCACGAGGGGGCTCTCCTTCTTGCCGTGCTTGATCACGGAGGAGAGGTTGGTGGCGCTCAATCCGTCATTGCCCCAGGCGTAGATGGTGCCGTCCTCCATGAGGATGGCCGTCACCTGGTTGCCGCAGATCAGCTGGCGCACCTGGGAGGCATCTATCGTCCCGCCGTCCATGAGCTCCTCGGGCTGCTTGCGGGCCGCCGCGATCATGGAGCCATCATGCCCGTACTGGCCGTTGTCGTATTCGCCCCAGGCGATGACGCGTCCGTCGTCTGTGATGGCCACGCAGTGGTCGGACCCTGCGGCCACATGGACGACCTTGCTGTTCTTCACCTCATCCGGGATGTTCATCACGTCCCGGGCCGGATCCCCGGAGATATTCACATACTGTCCCCACATGGAGACCTTGCCATCCGTGTCCACGCCGATGGTGAAGGTGCCCTTGGAGGAGATGTCCACCACACCGTCTTTCATGCCGTCGGGCAGATCCATCAGGCTCAGGGTGGGGGCCATATTGGTGTGCAGCATCTCGCTGCCGGTCTCTGTCAGGTCCACCGGCGCAATGGCGGAGCCGATGAAGACGAAGAGGAACATTCCCGCCAGGATGATCGCCGCCCCCGTGGCCAGGGGATTGCGGAAGAAACGTTTCACTGCCAGCTTGCCGGGGCTGTCGAACCGCTCGTCGGCCAAGGTCAGTTCCCTGGAGCCGCCAAAGAACATTCTGCGCAGCCAGCGCAAGGGGGCAGGCCCTTTCCGGGAGGAAGCTTTCTTTTCACTCATTTTTAAGTCCTCCTTTACTTATTCACACGGACCCTGGGGTCTGCCAGGCCGTAAGCGATGTCCACGATCAGGTTGCCCAAGAGCCCCAGAATCACGTAGAACATCTGCAGCAGCAGGACCACCTCGAAGTCCTTGCTGTTCAGGCTGAGTATATAGATCCGGCCCACGCCGTTGAGGCCGAAGATATTCTCGATGACAATGGATCCGGAAAAAATGCCGATGAACCATCCGATCACCAGCGTGATGATGGGAATCAGGGCATTCCGGAACGCGTGGCTGTAGATGACCGTCTTCTCCACCAGACCCTTTGCCCGGGCGGTGCGGATACAGTCCAGGGACAGCGCCTCGGACATGGAAGCCCTCACATAGCGGGTCATGCCCCCCAGGGAGGAGAAGGTCATGACGATCAGCGGCAGCGCCATATAGTAGAGCCTGTCCTTCAGTTCGGCCAGGCCGGTATAGCTGGAGCCGGGCGTCTTCATGCCGGAGACAGGGAACCACTTCAGCAGGATGGCGAAAATCCAGATGAACACGATGGAGATGATGAAGCCAGGGATGCTATAGCCGATGATGGTCCCTATCTGGACGGCGGTATCCCGCTTGCTGCCCCTGTGGACAGCACAGAATATGCCTAAGGGAATGGTGACCCCAAGGCCTAAGAAGGTTGCGAAGATATTGATGAACACTGTGTTCTTCAGCGGATCCGCCAGCACTTCCCTGGCGCTGCGGTCGAATGAATAGCTGTATCCCAGGTTCCCCTGGAGGATCCCGTTGTATTTTCCGTTGATAGGCGCCAGGCCGATCCAGCCCAGATACCGCACTACGACGTTCTGATCCGTCCCCAGCTCCCGGCGCAGCTCCTCCACCTTTGCCTGGTAGAGCTCGGCCGCGTTTTCCGTGGTCTTCAGTCCCTTTCTGTAGGGCTCCGCCTCCGCCACGGCCCGGTCATAGGGAATGAGAGAGTAGACGAAGAACATGAGGAAGGAGAGGATCAGAAGGACTATGGCCATGTAGCCCAATCTTTTCAGTATATATTTGCCCATATCATACCCCATTTCTGATTATTTGCACGGGCCTGTGCATTTGAGAATGGGGCAGTCGCTTTGACGGCTGCCCCATGTCCTTGCTGTAACCGATTGAATTCAGATCCGCAGCCTTAGAAGCCCTTTACGTTCGCGTACAGCAGCGCCGCGGCCGGACCGCGGAAGGGGCTGGTCTGGAAGTTCTCGATTTTTGCATTGTATACGTCATAGTAGAAGTTGGAATACAGCGGGATGTCGGGCATCAGCTCGTTCCATCTCTCTACATAGCCCATGTACCACTGGTTGAACTCGTCCTCTGTGGCGGCATTGTACACCATAGCCATGGACAGATAGTCCATGCCGAGCTTGTCGCCGCTTGCCGCTACGGCCTCCTCATAGGAGAGCTTATCGGCCTTCAGGTCATAAGGGAAGTCGATGTCGTAGGGATCGTAGAGCTTGTTGGAGGAATTGGTGAACCATGCGGGGTCGTGGGACCACTGGTATGAGGTGTCCAGGTTGGTCAGCGCGGAGAATCCGGTAGCCAGGTTGTACATCCCATAGGTAGGGGTTCCGTTGTAGCCGTAGGTGGGCTCACGGTAGATCTCGCCCAGCAGCTTGTCGAAATCGCCTGTGGTAGCGCGCACCACCATGCCCGCAGCGGCCAGGTCGGAGCTGTTGGCCAGAGTGGTGGAGATCAGGTCGGTGACTTCATTGGGGGAAGAACCGAACCAGTTGATGGCCAGAGGCATATAGTACTCGCCGTTGACTTCCACGGTCTGATAGGTGACGCCGTCCGTATTGGAAACGGAGGCGTAGGTCTTGTTGATGCCGTCTAAGACATTCGCCTCGTCGGCGGTGAGCTTCTTGTAGCGGACCGCGTCAACGCCCTCTGCGCCCTCTTCGTAGGCTTCGCCCTTGGAGTTGTAGATCCAGCCGCCGTCCTCCAGGACTTTCTTGGCAGTCTCGGGAGAGAAGGAGTAGTCGATGAGCTCGATTTCATCCTGTACGGCCCTCCAGGGGGCCAGGTCGGGGCTGTAAGGGCCGTCTACTACAACTCCGTAGCCGCCTGTGAAGGTCTGGCAGAACTCCGTGCGGTTCAGCAGGTACGTGACCGCCTGGCGGACCTCCTGGAACATGGTGGGGCCGAAGTCGCAGTCGAACTGAATTTTGCCGTAGCCGGCTCTCTGATAGTGGACCTCGGTGAAATTCTCGCCGTCCACCACTGCCAGGGCCGCCGTGGTATCCTTGCCGCCGGTTACGCCGCCCAGGATATCGGTACCGCCTGTGGTGAGCATCTCCAGCTGGGTCTCCTGGGTCAGCTTCACATACACGATGGTCTCGATGGAGGGAACCTGTCCCTCATAATTGCCCTTGAACGCGGGATTGATGGTCATGGTAGCCTGCTTGGTGGAGGCGTCCCAGTCGGAGACCACATAAGCGCCGGAGAAGGGATACTTCGTCAGGTCATAGCGGTTCGCCTCAATCTCTGCCGCCTTCACATAGCTGTCCCCGTTCTTCTCATAGAAGCTCTCGCTTAAGTACACGCCGTTGCCATCGTCTAAGATATCCACGCCCTCGCCCAGCACAAGTCCCAGGGGAGCGGGATTCACCGCGGCATAGGTATAGGCAAAGTAGTACGGATAGTAATCGGATGACACGGTAAAGGAGAAGCTGTAATCGCCCAGCAGGCGGATGCCTGTGAACTCCTTGGAGGTGCCTTCCGCTTCCTCGCCGGTGTAGTCATGGAACTCCTGATAGCCAACGAATGCCATGCCGCTGGTGCCGGGCCGTCCGGCCTCCATGCTCACGGGGGATGCAAAGGAGAGGGTGGTGGCAAGGTAGTTCTTGGCCGTGATAGGGGTGCCGTCGCTGAAGGTCAAGCCTTCGTTGATCTCCACGGTATAAGTGGCGGTGCCGTCCTCGTTCTCCGTCTCCGTATGGCTCTTTACGGCAGTGTCGTTCCAGACCAGGTTCCCGTCCTCGGCGACCTCCTGGGTGCCGTAGCCGATGGTCAGACGCCCGATGTCCTGGTCGGAGGCGCCTACGGAGCTGGTGCCCCAGCCGGGGAAGCGGAAATCCCCTGTCAGGTCGGTGGTGTTGCCCATGATGACCTTGTTCTCAAAGGTGCCGTCCGCCACAACGGAACCGCCCTCAGTGCTTTCCTCGGCATCTGCCTCGGAGCTTTCGCTGGGCTCCTCAGAGCTTTCCTCTGGAGTTCCCTCCTCAGAAGTCGGCTGGCTGGATGCCCCGCTGCCGTCAGCCGGGGGGGTATCTCCATTGCCGCAGGCGGCCAGGCCAAAGGCCATGGCGGAAGCCAGCAGAAGTGCAAGTAACTTCTTTCTTTTCACAATTTTTTCCTCCTATCTGTTTTTCCGGTATCTGCCTGTGTCTCTTGGATACTTGTATACAGAAAAACACAACAGGATACCAGTATCATTCAGTATAAATTACACTCACATCCCTCAAAATGCCCGTCGTGTGGGAGGAGAGACGGCATCTGGCGGTTTCCCATCTCGTTCACAACAATGTCGGTTTTTGTCGAATTCATACTTTTTTCCTCCGGCCGAATCTGGACTTTTCCTGGTTCACTTGCTATAATCCGCTTGCAAATGGTAAGAATATTTTACAAATTTGCGCTACAAATGAGGAAAGAGGTGTTGAGAGTATGGCATCATTGAAGAGAATCGTCCACAAAAGCGGCAGAGTGGTCTATC
>CAJUFO010000035.1:10266-42487 GCA_910585615.1 uncultured Acetatifactor sp. | reverse complement strand
CCGCCCGGAGCAGGTCTCTGGCGAACTCGGGCTGGCAGAGGCTCTCCCCGCCGGACAGCGTCAGTCCCCCGCCGGAGCGGTGGTAGTAGGGCCTGTCCTTCTCCACGGTCTCCATGACCTCAGCCACCGTCACGTCGCGGCCGATGATCTTCGTCTTGCCCTGAACGGTCATCTCCTGGATCCCGTACTCCTGGGACTCCGGGTTGCAGCACCATTTACACCGCAGCACGCAGCCCTTCAGGAAACAGATGGTTCGGATTCCCGTTCCGTCATGGACGGAATACCGTTGTATGTCGAATATCCGGCCTTTTGTCTGTAAATATTCTGTCGTCATTTTTCATCTCATTCCGCCGCGCGAGCGGCATTTCATACTTACGGTTACTGAATTCCGGCCCCATTCAGCGCCTTATCATGATACCCTTCATATACTGTGTCTCATTATGGGCTCGATATACTGACAGCTTTTCTTCTTCCGTACATCCAATCAAAATCTTGATTTCCGAATCCCGTTTCAGGCAGTCAACAGTACACATGACCGCGTCTACCCGCTTTTCCCCTGAGCCCACCCACACATCAATGCCGGCGCCATCCATGGATGAAGTATCCTTTAAATATCCATAGTCAACCTCATAGACAAAGTCCGGATATTTCGGATGGACTGTCCCTTTTGGCCTGTCTGTCACGATTTCCGAATCCATCACCAGGGAGTCCAGCATTTTCCAAAAAGCATCATCAAAACCATTCATCCGCATTTCCCCTACAGCTTGCACAACGCCTCCAAGGCGAGAGCGAACAGCCTCTCCCTTGCGGAAACATTATTGTTCCAGCCTCTGTCGTCATAGTCCTCCGCACCGCCGATGAGGATGTCGCCGCTGTAGAGCAACTGCCCGAAGACCTTCCCCCGGAACTGGGCGATGGCCGCCATTGTTGCGCATTCCATCTCCACGGCCCTGCAGCCCTCCTCCTTCCGGTAAGCCACCATCTCCCGGGTCTCCCTGTAGAATCCGTCCGTAGACCAGGTGGCGCATTCTATGTAGGGGACGCCGTGGCCGGACAGGACTTCCCGGAAGCGCTCTATGGGCTCCTGCTGCAGCTCGATGAACCGCGCAGGCGGCAGATACTTGTACGAAGCCCCTTCGTCCCTGAGGGCCCGCACCGGTATGATCACGGCTCCCTCCGGAATGTCGTCCAGCACCCCGCAGCAGCCGCAGCAGACAATCGCCTCTACCCCCTGGCCGTACAGCCAGTCCGTCATCATGGCGATGGAGCCGGAAGCCACCACCGCCTGCACGGCACAGACTTCCGTGCCTTCCACTGTAAATCGGTATGCATGGAAGTCCTTCATTTCGGATACGTAGGTCCCTATCTTCTCTCCCCCATATCTCTCTACCGCGCTGTCAAGCACCTCTTCGAAGAATGTGACCAGGCAGAGTCTCGGGAAACGCCTGAAACCGCCCCCGCCCTCTCCGTCCCTGTCCGCTTTGGATGCGTTCCTGTCCGGATTGATGACTGCGGTTTTTTCCGTGCTGTATTCCAGGATCGGATATTCGTGTTTTACTATCATTTTCTTCTCCATTCTGTCATCCTTATAGGGACAGTCTGTACCTGCATGATTGATAACTTTATGCCACGTAAAAGTGCTACAAAAGGTATTGATAAGCTTGATAATATCCGTTAATCTGTTCCCCTGTGCAGGCGAGATTATGTTCTCCACGATAATCTTCCAGCACTTCTTTACTAATCAGTAACTCCGACAATACATGAGCGTTTTTAGGGTCTTCCATTGTAAAATTCGTATACTGTATCGCTCTGTCAAAAAACATATCTCTCTTATCCAGATCTGCAGAAAATTTCAGTGCCCGTTTTACCTCATTTCCAATGTTTATCATCTGCTGCACAAGGGATAACTCAAACCACTTTTCATTCAAAACTGAATCCATTTACAAATTACCTCCGTTGCTCTTGCCATGATATCCGCATCCAATATTCCCATTCCGCCACGCGGAAAGCCATGAAGCTGATTATTATGGATATTGATGAAAGAATCATATTCCAAAATATCACCCATTGACTGGTTCTCAAGCCACAAATTAAATCCCCACATGTCAATTTCTTTTGATCCCCGCTGTTCTTTCAGATAATCAGCCAGTTCATAATGCATATCTGCATCCAGCGCAATCAGTTCTTGATTCAGGTCCACAACTCCTTTCACAAACCCGTTTGCATATGGCTTTATTTCATTCAATTCTTTTACTGTATATGGTTTATCCAAAATAATCATTTCTCTAATCCCCCAGTAACCTGTCTAAAAAACATTATTTCAAGAATGATGATTTCCCGCCGCAGTCTTCTCTGTCCCCCGCATCACACATGCGGTTCCTTTCAGAACCCCTGCTCCGTCCTGCGGATAATATCGTCCTGCAGGGACTTGGACAGCGTCGTGAACAGCGCGCTGTACCCTGCCACCCGCACCACCAGGTGGGCGTACTTCTCCGGATGGGCCTGGGCATCCAATAGGGTCTCCCTGTCCACCACATTGAACTGCATATGGCTCCCCTTCTGGTCGAAATAGGAGCGAATCAGCGCCACGAAGTTCTCCAGCCCCTTCTCTCCGCTGAGCGCCGTGGGATGGAATTTCTGGTTGAACAGGGTGCCGTTGGAGGCGATGCCGTGATCCAGCTTGGACACGGAGTTTGCCGCCGCAGTGGGGCCGTACACGTCCTTGCCCGCGGAGGGGGACACGCCGTCCGCCACGGGGGTATGGGCCAGCCTGCCGTCCGGGGTGGCTCCGGTCTGGGCCCCCAGGGGCACATTGGCCGACACCGGATACAGCCCCGCCTGGAACTGGCCGCCTCTGGGATTGCGGTAGTTCAATAGCGGCTTGGTGTAAGTATACGCCACGTCCCGGGCGAACATGTCCACTTCCTCGTTGTCGTTGCCGAACTTGGGCACTTCGTCTATCATGGCCCGCAGGGCTTCGTATCTCTTCTTCTCCTCCGCCGGAAGCTCCGTGTTCATCACTGTCTGAATCATACCCGCAATCTGGGCTTCGTCCACGGTCATGCCGTTTCTGTTCATCTCACGCAGGATTTCCGTGACGATTTCTCCCGCGCTGACGGCATCGAAGCCCTGGCCGTAGTTCATGGCCAGCGCCCGCTTGTACTCCGCCAGAGTCACCTTTTTCTCGTCAAACACCAGCTTCTTGATCGCATACAGCGAGTCCGCCATGTTGGCGATGCCAAAGCCCTGTGGGCCGGTGAAATTGTAGACCGCGCCGCCCTCCTGGACGCTCTTGCCACGCTTGATGCAGTCGTCCACCATGCAGGACAGGTACGGCAGGGGGCATCTGGTGGCATGGGCCACATCGATGGCATTGTCCGCGTTCACCAGCAGGGAGATGTTATACTCCATCTGCTTCTTATAGGCATCATAGAATTCCTCGAAGGTGGTCATCTCCTCCACGGCTCCGGTCTCTATGCTGATTTTCTCGCCCTTGTCCCAGCCGTTGGAGAACACCAGCTCCAGAGGGCGGCACATATTGTAGAACGCCGCGTCATGCCAGCCTTCCGTCTTGCCCGCCTTCTGGGGCTCCACGCAGCCGATGATATTGTAGTCCCTGGCGTCCTCCAGGGTAAGGCCTCTGCTCAGCAGCGAAGGGATAATGACTTCATCATTGTAATACGCCGGCAGGCCGATGCCTGTCCGCGTCAGATCTGCCGCCTTCAACAGCAGCTCGTGGGGCGACTTGTTCCACACCCGGATGGAAAGGGAAGGCTGGGGCAGGAACACATGCTTGGAGGCCGTGATGCACATAAAGCTCAGGTCGTTAGTCATATCTAACCCCTCTTTGTCCTGTCCGCCCACAATCAGGTTCTGGAACAGGCTGTAGCCCGCGAACCCTTCCGCGCTGGCGGCGTCACGGCATTTGTTCAAATCGTTCAATTTCACCCAGATACAGTCGATCAGCTCCTGGGCGGATTCCCTGGTCAGCCTCCCGGCCTCCAGGTCTTTCTTATAGTAAGGATACATATACTGGTCAAAGCGCCCCGGGGAGATGGAATGCCCGCTGGACTCCAGCTGCAGGAGCTGCTGCACGAACCAGAAGCTCTGGCAGGCCTCATGGAACGTGGCGGCCCCATGCTCCGGCACCCTTGCGCAGTTGGCCGCGATCTGCAGCAATTCCTGTTTTCTGGCAGAATCCGTGCAGGCAGCCGCCTCCTTCTCCGCCAGCTGCGCATACCTGCGGGCATACCGGATCACGGCCTCGCAGCTTAGGATGGCAGCTTTCAGGAACTGGCTCTTGGTGCAGTAATCCCCGTCTCCGGGATTGCACCTGTCCAGCTCCTGCCGTATCTCCTCAATGATCCCTCTGTAGCCCATGGCCAGCACCTTGTCATACTGGACGGTGACATGGCCCACGCCGTTGTAGAAATAGTTGCCGGGGGTGAAGATGTTGTGCTCGATGGCTTTCTTCGTCTCCTCTGTCATGAGGGCGGTGGCCAGGTCGCTTGTCGTCTTCCCCTCCCAGTAGGCATCCGCCGCAAGCAGCTCCTTCTTGGTCTGGTCCGCTATGTAGAAAGGATCGGCTTTCCGCTCCGCCACGGTCTCGAACTCCGCCTCCAGCCATTTGTAGGAGAATTCCGGATAGGTCTGGCAGCCTCTGGGGGCGATGGTACTGCTGCCCACCACCAGCTCTCCCTCCCTGATGATGATAGGGATATTGTCCAGGATGTGCGCGAAAGCCAGGGCCCGCCGCATGATGACGGGCTTGTCCTCCGTGGCCTTATAGGATTCCGTGATCAGTCTGGCCCTGGCGGACTCAATCTCCGGCATCTTGGCGTAGAGATGCGCCACCAGCCTGGGGATCCTGTCCGTTTTGGGGATTTCCTGTGTGTAATATTTTGCCATGGGTGCTCCTTTCCGTACTGTCTGCTTTACATGCTCTTTACTATCTCATTCTTTTGATTTCTTGTTCTCTTCACTTCGGCCTGCAGGCTCCGCCCACAGATGCCCTTATCCTCCAGTATATGCCTCCATGGCTCTGATGTCAATGAATCTAACACTGTTTTCTATTATTTTTTTGTGGATTTATTTTGAATGTTGTTGTTTTTATGCACGAATACACACTTACGACTAATAAACATACTGCACCTCTTCCAGAATCCCGGACATGGTGGCATATATCACCGGGATGGTCTGCGCGGTGAACCGCAGCGATGGGCCGGAGACACTGACAGCGCCGATGATTTCTCCGGACAGGCCGAACAGAGGGACCGCCACGCAGGAAATCCCGAATTCATGCTCCATATTGTCGGTGGAATATCCTCTCTTCCGGATTTCCTCCAGCTCCTCCAGAAGCTTTTCCTTTCGGGTGATGGTATTCACCGTATAGGGGGGAAAGGGCTCCGAAATGTCGTCCAGGTAACTGTCCTTGCCAAATGCCAGCAGGCATTTCCCCAGGCCGGTACAGTACATGGGCGCCTTCTCACCGAGGATGGGCCTCTGGAACTGCTCCCCCGGCGTCCTGGCCTCCAGGTACAGGACTCTGTTCTCATGGTGGATTCCGAAGTAGACCGTTTCCTGGGTGGCATCGGCTATTTTCTGCAGATAGGGTTCCATCGCCGTGGACAGCCTGATATGGCTGTTAATGATGTAGCTGAAATGAAGGAACTTCAATCCCAGGCTGTACTTCTGCGTATCGGGATTCTGTTCCAGGTATCCCAGCGCCGCAAACGTGGAAACGATGTTGTACACCGTCGCCTTGTTGTAGCCCAGCATGGCCGCCATCTCGGAGATGCCCAGAGTCGGCTTTTCCGTGGTAAAGCATTCGAGCACCTGGATGGCCTTTACCAGTGACTTCACTTTGATATCCGCTTCCATAAGTTCCTTTTTGTTTGAAGACTCCATAAAAGACAGCCCCTCCCCCGCACTTCCTGGGGCTTCCCTGTCCGTTCCGCCCACGCGGATACGCATATATGTGGAAACCCGCTCTTTTAGAATAAGACAATTGGCATAAAATGTCAAATTTTATCTGACGGCCTTTCGGACAAAAAAGCCCTTCCCGATAACGGCAAAGGGCTGCCCCGCCGGTCAGCCCTTCGTCATGTCGTATTATTTCATGCCGTATCAAGATAAATCCGCATCAGATACAGTATGTCCGATAGGTATCCCCAATCAGCTCATCCATCACTCGGATTTCCTGTCGGAAGGTTTCCGTCAGGAGGGAACTGTCCTGACATCGGGATTCGATTCGGACGGGCAGCATCTCCAGATTCCGGAGATGCCATTTCGCGTTCACCGGGTAGAGCTGTCTTTCAATCAGCGCGCTCATCGTGAGCACATTGCTGACTTTTTCCGCCGCTTCCTCCATGAAATGCTCACAGAGCCATACATATAGCTCCGGATGGAAGTTTGCCATGACGCCGCAGTATCCGTCCGCACCGTCCCGCAGGGACTGCAGGAGCGTGGCCGTGTTGGCGTTGAACAGCTGTATGCTGCTGCCTTTGACCTGTTCCAGCTTCTGCCTGATCGCCGCGATGTCGCAGCAGGTATCCTTCAGGAAATGGAATTTCCCCGTGCCGACCATGGCCTGAATTTCCCGGCTGCGCAGAATCCGTTTGTAGGGATAGGGGCATTCATAGATCCCCAGGCGGATATCCGGATTCAGTCTGTCCAGAAGCCTGTAGAAATTCTCTGTCCAGACTTCCTCCGGATCCTCCGGACCGGCAAGCCTGTTGGACAGAAGGATCGCCGCATCTACTCCCAGATCCCAGACAGCATTCAGTTCCTCCGCCTGCGCTTCGATATCCTCCGAGGTGTTCGCGCTGGCAATCACCGGCACCCGTCCCCTCGCCGCCTCCATCGTAATCTCCACGATTTTCAGCCTTTCCTTCTGGTTCAGATAGAAGATTTCACTGGACTGGCATGCCGCGAACAGCCCTTTGACGCCGCTTCCGACATACCATTCCGTAAGCGCCGCAAGCGCGTCCTCATCAATCGCGCCTTTTTCCGTATACGGTGTCAGCATCACCGGCCAGACACCGCCAGGAAATTTTTCTGCAAAATCCATATTAACCCCTTTCATGCCGCGTAGCTTTCGCGGCTCCAGCTCTCCCATTCTCCTTATTTCCGTACGATCCACAGCTCGCTGACGGCGAATGCCTTCAGCGTCCCGTATACCTGCCATTTCAGCCTGAGCGTCCCGTCCGTATAGCTGCTCTTCGGCAGATTATATTCCCACACCGCGCCGCTTCTTATCTCCGGTCTGGGAATCCTGTCGGCAAGCAGCGTGTCCCCGGCATAGAAGCGGCATTCCGTATCCTCTTCTGGCCTCTGCATATGATGGACCGCCTTCAGGAATGCATTGGGATAGAAGACCTTCAACCCATATTCCTTTTCCGAATCCAGGCCGTCAAAGGTGACCTCCAGGGGAGTCCCGTACAGCGCGGTGGCATTCCAGGCCCAGCTCAAGGGCATGGGGAATTCGTCATGCCAGCCCCGCATCTGATGGAACATACCCATGATGCTGTAAATGCTGTGATCCTTCAGAGGCGTTTTCAGATAGCCGGGATCCTCCTCCCAGGTTCTGTACTGGGTCACATGGGCAAAGCCTTCCGGCGTGCCCAGGCTGCAGTAGATGCCCCCTTCCCCCGGATCCTCACGGGAAATGCATGCGAGCAGCTCTCCCACCCTGCGCTCTTCATCAGAGTCCTTTTCAATCTCCTTCATTCTGCCCATCAGATACTGATAATCGTTTAGCGGCATGCCGGCGGTCTCCAGATAAGCCCCTCTGATCCAGCGCTGCCCGTGGTGCCATGTGACCGTCAGTTGAATCTTGCAGTTTTTATAAAGCTCGTCTGCCAGCTTCTGCATTTCGGACAGCACTTCCTCCATGGCAGGGACGTCTCTGGAAAGGTTCAGCGCGCTCCTGGCTTCCTTTATGGCCGCTTCCGAGCCAAGCTGCGCCGCCCGGGCAAGAACTTCCCTGGCCTTTTTCTCATTCTCCTGATCCGCCGCGTATTTGTGCTTTGTCCAATAGTCGCTGAAAATGCGCAGTTTGATCATCTGGTAGCGGTAGTTGTTCCGGGTCTTTTCATCCGCTTTATCATCCAGCGCGCACATGTCGCGGTATACCCTGTCGATTCCGTCATTCGCAAGAATCGGGCCCGCCCAGTCGTCCTCCGAGCGCAGCACCAGATCCGTAAGCTCCTCCGTAATCTCAGAATCGATGAACAGCCGGACATAATCCCGGATAGTATCCGCCGCCTCCGTCCTGCTGTCAAAATCCTGGTCGCACCAGATGACCTTGTTGATATCGTCATGGATGCCTTCGGAGTAGGTGATTGCGCCGCATGTGTACGGCTCAATCATATTGTGTATGTATTTCATGGCCTTCGGTCGGGCGCTGTTCCCTTCCCGGCCCAGCGTCATCGCAAAGGCGTTGTCCCACATGGGCACCGGGAACTGGCAGTTCGTGTTATGGGAGATGTCCGGATAATTGCGGATATTGTGCCTGTATCTCTCCGGCAGCTTATCCCGCATCTCCATAATCTCATGCTGCTCCCAGGGTGCGAAGCAGACACCGTCGATCCAGTCCGGCTCCTTTGCAATCAGATTGTAAAAGTCATCATACCATCCCGGTTCCGGCTGAAAATGCTGGGGAGCCACCCAGACCCCCGCATGGGGATGGTATTTGCGCATGATCTTCGCGCACTCCTCCGTGACCTGCATGGCCCTGTCCGGCCAAAGGGAGCCGGGATCCCCCAGCGGGACCAGAATCGCGTCCAGATAAGGGATGGAGGAGAAAATCAGCTCCCTCTCCTGCAGCTCCCTGTACAGGCAGTCTAAATCGTCATAGTCTTCCCCACGTTAGGATACCACAGCCATACATCCATATGGTAGGAATGGATGATCCTGGATACCTCGATCATCAGCCGGAAGGGATCCTCCACAAAGGTGGAAGAAAACAGGGCGTCGTCCGTCTTCGGCGGCAGGAGCTCTATGGCGTTGGCTCCGAACAGGGCCATGTCCCTGATATAGCGCTCGAAATCCTTCACAGTCCAGGCGCTGTAGGTATTGTTCTTATCCCGAAATCCCAGCTGATGGCCCCGCAGCGGATATTCCGGTGTCATGCTCACGCCGTCCAGCTCCTCCGGGCACAGGATTCTCCCGTTTTTGGCCGCGACTCTGCGGAGAATCCGGGCGCAGCCGTAGAATTCGCCCCTCTCGTCCTTCCCCAGGACAATCAGCCGCCTGCGGCCTTCCCCGCCCGCGATTCTGATGCGGAAGCCCTCCTTTCCCGCCTCAGGGATATCGCGGAACAGCTCCAAAAGGTTCTCTCCATAAGCCGCCGGATTTCCTTCATTATAAAATTCTATGGTGTCCGCCTCGGCGGATACGGCGTTGCCGCGAAGGTCCACGCCGCTCCGTCCCGCAAGCTCCTCACAGAAGACATCCACGGTCTTTTTCTCAAAGACAGTCATATAAGGTGTTTTCGGAACAACAGCAGTCGCCAGATCAAACATAACCTCACCTTTCTTTGTTTGACATATGCCGGGATACTTTGACGACATCCCGGCATATATCCTGAATCAGCTATTTATACTGCTTAACGCTTTCATTTGCCGTGAAACCAGACTGCATAACGCTGACTGCGTTTTCTTTACTGCAAAGCCCTCTGATATGCGGTATTGAAAAGCTCCTCAAGCCGCTCCGTTCCCTGGCCCTTCAAGGTCTCCACCAGGCTGCCCCAGTCGTCTAAGGATTTCTGTCCGTTGATATAGGACTCAATCTCAGCGTTGAACACATTGGAAAGAGCCTGCTGCAGCTCTGTCACTTCCTCCTGCTCCTCCGTGTTGAAGAAAGGAACGGCGGGATTGTAATCAATCAGCCCCTCTTCCGTCCATCCGCGGATCACCTTGCCCTGCTCGATAAAGATCGGGTCGGATACCTCCGCGTACAGCGCTTCGTCAATGTACTCGCCAAGGCTCAGAAGGCCTACGCCAAGGGCTCCCTGAATGCCGGAGAATACGTCCGCGTCATTCTGATGCTCCGCGATCAGATCCGGATTGGTCTTGATCGTGCCGTCGGCTTCCACCGTATAATCCACGCCTTCCTCTCCGAAGTTGGTCACCATGCGTCCCTCTTCCGTGTACATCCAGTTCAGCAGCTCCATGATGCGCTCCGGATATTTTGTATCCGCATTGACGCAGGTAAACTCCGTCCAGTCCCTTTCGTATCTCAGCGCTCTCCTGGTTCCGTTTTCCTTGCTCTCCAGAGGGGCGATGATGTCGAACCTGGCATTCTCATCGACCTGAGCCAGGGCGGGATTGTATACGCGTCCGATGAAGGAGTTATTGTCCACCACCATGGAAAGGCTGCCGTTGCTCAGCTTCTCATGCAGGGTATCCTTGTCCATTGTGGCATAATCGGGATCCAGCAGGCCGTCCTTATAGGCGTTTGCCAGGAAGGTGATGACGGTCTTAAAGGAATCCTGCGTGGGACCGTACAGCCACTTTTCCTCCCTGGGCTCATAGTACATGCCAGAACCGCTGAAGCAGGGGAATCCGCCGGAGCCCATGGCATAGGCCAGCTGTCCGAACATATAGGTGGTCTTGTTCCTGGTGGAAAATACGTACTGATCCGGATACTTCTCCTTGATGGCCAGCATCACTTCGTACAATTCATCCCATGTAGCGGGAGTCTCCAGCCCGGTCTCCTCCAGCCTGTCCATGCGCAGGGCCACCAATGGCGCCAGGTCGATGCGGTTGTATTCCAGTCTCTGGAATCCGTACATGCCTCCGTCGATTTCATAGGTCTTCGTCGCTGCCGCGCGGTCATCTGCCTGGACGATTCCCAGATAGTCCCCCACCTTGTCCTGATAATCATACAGATTCAGGAATTCTCCGGTGGGCGCGTACTGCCGCAGCTCATCAATATTCACTCCCATGATGATATCCGGCAAATCGGCGGACGCCAGCGCCACGCTCTTCTTGGTGCTGAAATCGGCATCCGGAATCAGCTGCAGTTCCAGATGGATATTAAACTTCTGCTCGATGAGCTGCACCACCTTGTTGTCTTCCGCGGTGGGCTGCGCGGCCGAATTGGACCGCATGAAGGTCACCGTGATCGGCTCCTGATCGGAGCCCTCCGCAGGTGCGCCGCTTTCCGCTTCTTCCGCCTTTTCCGTCTCATTTTCACCACCCTGGCCGCTTTCCTGTGCTTCCCCCGACGAGGCGCCGGACTGGGCCGGGTCGGAAGAGCCGCCGCATCCGGTCAGCGTTCCTGCCAGCATGGTCGCGCTGACTGCCACAGCCAGCCACTTCGTTACTTTCTTCATCTTCATCCTCTTTCCTCCTTATTGATTCTATTGATTCTGTATGGTACCACCGGCCAAACGGCCGAAATCAACCTTTCACGGAACCTACCATAGCGCCCTTCACGAAATATTTCTGTGCGAAGGGGTACACCACCAGAATGGGGAGCGTGGTGATAAAAATAACCGCGTATTTGATGTTCTTTCCCAGCGCCGCCGTGTCGGCCGCCACGGATGTGGCGCTGTTCCCCGCCGCGCTGCTGCTCATGACGATATTCCTCAGCAAAAGCTGCAATGGATATTTGGTGCTGTCGTCCATATAGAGCAGGCCCGGAATGTAGGCGTTCCAGAGGCCCACCGCGTAGAACAGCACGATGGTAGCCATAGTCGCCTTGGACAGGGGCAGGATGATCTTCCAGAAAATGACCAGATCGTTTGCCCCGTCCAGGTAAGCGGATTCATGCAGCGCATCCGGTATGGACTGAAAGCCTGTCCTCATGATAATCATATACCAGACGCTGATTGCCCCCGGAAGCACCATTGCCCAGATGGTATTCTTCAGATGCAGGGAGGATACCACCATGTAATTGGCCACCAGGCCGGAATCGAAGAACATAGTGAAGGTGATAATAAATGTGAAGACTCCTCTTCCATACATATCTTTCCGGGACAGGGGATAGGCGCACAGGGCGGTCAGAATCGTGGCAATCGCCGTGCCCACCACCGTATATTGCAGGGAATTCCGGAAGGACCTCATCACCGACTGATAGGTCAGCGCAATCTGATAGGCCTTCAGATTGATTCCCTTTGGATATAGCCAGACCTCCCCTCTGGTCACCGCATATCCGTCGCTGATGGAGCAGATGAACATGTAATAAATGGGATAAATGACCAGCAGGCACGAGCAGATCAGAAAAACCGCCACAATGGCGCTGAACACCTTTTCCCCGGGGCTTTTCCTTTTCTTTCCGGGCCGCAATGCTTCTTCTATTCTCTTCGTCATGATGATAACCTCCTTACCACAGGCTGGTCGCGCCAATCTTATCCGCCGCTTTATTCGCCAGGCAGATCAGAATCAGGGAAATCACCGCCTGGAAAATGCTGATTGCGGCACCGTAGCTGTAATTGGCGTCGATCAGGCCGCGCCGATATACATAGGTGGAAATGATATCCGCCGTGGAATAGGTGGCGCCGGTATAAAGCAGGAGAACCTTCTCATAGCCCACGTTCAGCATCCGGCCCATGGTCAGCAGGAACTGAATGGAAATAATGGAGGAAATGCCGGGAATGCTGATATGCAGCATCTGTTTCCACCGGGAAGCGCCGTCAATGGAGGCTGCCTCATAGAGATCCTGATCCACTCCGGCCAGGGCCGCAAGGTAAATGATGGAACCCCAGCCCGCCTGCTGCCAGATTTCCGTGATGATATAAATCGGCCGGAACCACTTCGGAAATGAAAACTTGTATCAAAGCAGATTTTCCTTTATTTATCAATGTTTTAACACTATACACACTTTCCTCTATTTCACTTCCTTTTGCAGCTTATTCAACGCTCTAACCAATTTCCGGTTTTCCTTCTTCAAATTTTCAATTTCATCCAATAGCCTCTTTATTTCCCTTTGATATAGTTCTACCTGTTTCTCCAGGCTTTTATCTCGCACTTCTCTCTTAATCTGGGCAAATGTTCCCTGATCCCGCTTTTCTTTCTCTTCATTTAATAGGTTTCTCACTTGCTCGTTCTTATAAAAGAATCCTTTTGACAATCCCGTATTTCTGGAAAGTTCAGATACGGATATCTGTTTTCCCTCTGACACAGTCCTGTGGATCTCAGCAATGGCAAGTTGTATCTTTTTCTCGCTTTCCTGTCGATTCACTTCATTCATCTTGTCATACTTTGCCATTAACAGTTTCCCTCCCAGACTATTTTCTTCCTGTTTGAAAAACTCATCTGACTTCTTGGCCACTTTCTCATCAACCCATCCAATATATTTCTTTACTGTTTCATCCGTAGAATAGCCCATATACTCCCGGATTGCCTGGATTGAAGTACCGTTCCGATAAAGGGCTTTGCATAATTCTTTCTGGCATCCGTTTCCTTTGAATACATATTCTCCATCCAATATACCGGATTTCAGACATTGTTTTGTGATCGCCTCTTCAAAACTCCTTGCTGTATATTTTTTATCCCTGTTCAGAAAAAGTAGCCTCTCTATATCTATATGATTCTTTTCTGAATACCTCAATACAAGCAAGTGAAGGATATCCGGTATAGGAACACTCCTGTTCGTACTAGGCACCTTCATCCAACTATCTTCATTCTCGTAATAAAAATCTGCATTTCTCAGCAAGAACAGCTTTCCTTTATTGATACCCGTATACAGTAGAATCAGACTCATAATACGCAGCTGTTCAGGGAACTCCGAAAGATGAAGCATAAGCAAATCCAGCTTCTTATCCAAATCTCTGACTTCATGATTCTTCGGATAACTTTTCTTTTTATAAAAGAAAACAGGTATTGTTAAATGATTAATATCATCTTTCACCTGTAGATATTGGAGAAATATCGTAACCGCCCGAATCTTATTATTATAACTTTGGGGACTAATCCTCTGCATACTCAGTTTCTCAAAATATTCTTTTATCGAAATGGCATCTATCGTGAGTATTGCTTTTTCCTGCTCCTCCAAATATCTAAGAAATTCTTTTATATAGGTCTGTTTTATGCGTATCGTACCCAGATTCAGATTCGTAACTGTAAAGATGTATCTCATATACTCCTGGAGCATCTTTCGATTACCTTCCAGTCGAATGTCCAAAAAAGAAAAGCTATCTATTGTGCTGTTAAGGCTGTATCTCTTAGGAGAGATATTTAATTTCTCCACATACCAGACATTAGCTTCCCAGTTAATCTCTTTCGCTTCCAGAAATAATGTTTTTCTACAGAATGCAATAAATTTTGTAGCGTTTACATTAGATTTTTCTGTCTGCTTTCTTAACAGAAAGGCAAATTCCGCTTCTTGAGCTGCATCCAATTTTAGAATATCATGAAGTCCTGAATTCTCTACATAACAAAGCAGGTACTTTAACGGAATCAAGTACCTGTTTCGTCTTTCTTCTTTGTTTTTCACTGATTTTACAATGTAGTTCAAAAGCAAATCTATCTGTAATTTCACAGTTTGGGCTACATCTCTTCCAAAATACCAATGTGAGAATCCTGACTCTGTATCATTATCGTCCATCTCGTTTCCCCATTTTCTGTTTGTTGATGTACTCTATATTATTAAGTTTGATTTGCAACACCATCCTCATTATATGAAAAGGCTTTATTAAGCTATCCTCCACGCTTCCGTTTACTCTATTTTCCCAGCATAGCAGAAGAATTAGCCCTTCATTTAGGAGAAAGAAATCTTTTTCTTAGCGCCACAAGATTAACAAGCAACGCTAACTTTTATAACCTTTAAATTTTTCGTTTTTCCTTTATCCAAAGCTTCGGTTATGCTGGATATGGTAAAAATCTATATCATTTATATCTGTTTTATAAATGATTATGTTTATCTGCTTGTCGGCATAAGTATTATGAAATCCACTTATCCTCAAAGACCATAACATAATTTCCAGCAACTCTTGTTTTGAAGGTTTTCCATTTTTAAACCTTGTAATTCCAGCCCCCATTAGTGGAATATTTATTGTTCGCCCTGCATATACTTCATCAATATTGTTCCAAAAACGCATCCAAAATTCTATATATTCTTCCGCGGTTAAAAATGCTCTATTATTTTCATCGAATTTTGTAAATGCAGCAAGCACATAAGCTTCAAATTCAACTAGACTTCCAATGGAATACCGTCTCTTTCTTCCTCTGGTTCTTTCTGTATCTTCGGCATAATTACCTTCCCTGTTTATCATTTCATCTGTTTCTATCACTTGTTCCAGTTGTTCTAATTTTCCAGCATTAATAATTCGTTCTATATATTGTCCATGTAATGTTTTTTTTGCTATAATTCGATCATCTACAATCGTATCATAATAATCATTTACTCCAATAATACTGATTTCTCCTCTTCGGTCTTTTGACTCCATCTCTAATAGCTCAAAAATATTACCTTCCTGAATCCTTATCTCAGTATTATTTATTCTCAGTCGCACATATTTCTGTTGATTTGCCCTCCACCACATGTATATGAAAATCAGTACCAATATCGCAATAAATACAATTACGATATATATAACATTAATTTCCATATTTTGTGCTGTCCCAAGAAAGGAAATCAATGTTACAATGGAACTCACAATACCTAATACAGATAAATAATTCCTCCAAAGAACACCATCCAAAATATATACTTTAGAAAAATTTATTTTGAACCATTCTTTTAATTTCTCCATAAGCGACCTCATTTCTTTAAATTATGAAATATCACGCAGAATATTCTCAACCTCAGTTACAATCGTCTGAATCCTATTTTCATTTAATGCCAAACCAAATTCAGATTCAGGTACTTCTGGAGCTCCGGCTGGAATCAAATAAATATATCTTGCCGTACTCTCCTTACAATGGTTGAAAATTGCTTCTCGTTCTTTTTCACAATTTTTATTCTGAGCCGTTAGAGTGTTCCAAAGAATAAGGCAAACTTTGCAGGTACGATAGCCATCTAAAGATTTTTCTCTTGCCTGATTTTCATCAAACAAAATACTGGCCTTTCTGTACTGATCAAATAGGATCTGATGCTCCCCATATATCAACTTCAATTGATCCACCACCTGCTTCAATAGAATATTATCCGAACGGAATATTGCCCGATCTTTCTCCTCAAACGTATCTTCATGTGCATAGGAAACGCCGATAGTAAATTGCCCTGGTTTCCATGTACCGCAATAATCAAGAATCGCTTTTGCCGCTGAATTCGTATCATGAAGCACAATTTGTGTTATTGCACAGAAATCTTGATTCCAATGGCACTCTCCCAATGTCTGCGTTTCAATGCTACCAGGTTCATTCCATTTTCGCTGCGCATCCTCTGATACCAGTATCAAGAGGTTATTCCGAAATCGGTTCTGATTCAACCGATTCAAAAAAGAATGTAGACTACGGCTACGAGTGATCATTTCCCTTTCAAGCATCAAAACAACTGGAACTTCAAAAATGCATTCATCCATTTGTTCTAATGCACTTCCCCAAGGCAAAACATCGTATTGAACTTCCTTTCCAATTTGTGTCTGTAACTCAGAGAAATTAATGAATCGGGTTGCATAAGCAAGACGGTTTCTGTTGCAAATGAGATACATGTTTGATTTGTAAGCCGAAGGAACGCTACTAATATAATTTTCTAGCGAGAAGTATTTATACTCATTAACCGTAAAAATACCTCTTGCATCCTTTAAAAAAGCGGTCAATGGATCTTCCTCAACAATCGCTTTCAGGATTGCATTAGCTAAAATCATAGCAAAAAATTCATTATCAAATACGGTCTCACATCTAAGCTTTTTTGCAGCTTCAGACTGTAGTGACTGATAATCTTCATTTTCTCCGCACTTTGGCATCAAAAGAAGACACGAATTTCCTTTTTCCCGTGCTTTACTAAAATATCCGTTAAGACGATCAATCTGTTCTTGATCCTCATAATTCGTTAAGATTCCAATCTGGATATCCCCACTTTCTTTACTTTGCCATAAAAGTAGTTCAGGATACCCATCTGAAACAACCTTGATTCCTGGAAGCAAATCATTATCATTCACAGTATCGCGAATATCATTATACAAAGAAATAACAGTCTGGTTTTCGAAACTGTATATTCGTTCTATACCTTTCTTCTGTTGATCTGTTAGTTTAGATCCGGCATCTTTACATACCATCTCAAGTAAACTATTAAATTCATTTGTCTCCCCTCTCCGCTCTAACGCTTCCATCAAACTGTTTCGCTGTGTAGGCGTAATGTATTGTTCAAGTACTATTGCAGACTCACAATATAAATAGTCTACTGGTTTCATCCCTTTTTCATTCGCAGCTTTTTCCAACTGGAGAAGTTTATTTCTGTCAAGTCCATGAATATGTTTATTTGCCAGTCGAACAAGGTTCCATGTCATGCCATATTTTACTCTACACTGCAGAACATAGAAACTGTCAACTATACTATCATTCTTAATATCAGCAGAAGAAAGACACTTATTAATTGCATCAAGATGAAAACTTGCAACTTCTGCCATTCGCTCAATATCACCGCCGATAACTTTTGTAAAAGAAGAAAATCCCGTAATTTTCCGAATTTCTCGAATTTCTTTCCCCTTCGTCCAATAAAAAAGTACAACTGCACGCATAGCAGCTTCTACAATATGATCTTCATTTCCAAGATTAATCGTTGTTATGAGCCTATAAAGATCGTTTTTTTCACTTTCCTCCCAAAGCTCATATAGCCTCTCTCCTTCTGAATCCTTCTGTTCCAAAATACGCTTAATCTGAGAAATCACGCTTGTCTTTGCTTTTCGCGAACGACCCGGATTATGATCGTCTTTGGGATACGATAATACGGAAGAATTTTCAATCTCATAATGTCGACACACATGATATAGGATATCAAGAAGATAACGATCATTCTCAACATCTTTGCTGGTAATCGCCCAAGGAAGACCATAATTTTCTCTTCCTTCATAAAATTTTTCATATATATCAATACATGTTTCCACCGAAAATGCATAGGGTGCCATATGCGTACCAAACTTTTCAATTTCACATAATCTAACCGAATCTCTCCCTCGACCTTTTCCACCACCTGTGCGCTCATTTGCCAAATATGCATTGTATAAAGCATAATACAATTTATTTGCATCAAACTCTCTGTTTTCCCTACATACATGAGTAAGGCTGTCTTGAAATAGAGCATATATCTGCTCTTGGGTAAATGTTTTACTATTGCTGTCTAACAAAAGACTCATGTAGTAAGGTGCAAGGAACGCCTCTTTCGCAGAAGCAAGCGCAGATTCAATTTCCTCTTTGTTATTATAACTTTTCCAATAATAAGACATATCTGTCTGCTCCTCCAAAAATAAGTATGTAATTCCTGTATGGTTGCTTTGTCCAAGCCGACCAGCCCGACCGATATAATTCCGGTACTCCTGCTGCGTCAAACGGACTGGTTTACCTTCTCCTCTCGGAACGCGATTGCTCAACATAATCATTGCATCGAAAGGCATATTTACGCCTATGGTAAGTGTCTCTGTTGCAACTATTACTTTAAGAATGGAATTCTCCTGCTGAAATTCTTCTTCAATCAGCTCGCGCAAATTCGTAGAAAGGCCTGCATGATGATACGCGATTCCATGCGGAATCAGATTCCGAATCAAATTAATCTGTTCTTCATCTTCCTCACAGCTTTTCAATTTCTGAAAGAAGTTATTGTATTCTGTCGATCCGCCATTTCCTGAAATCAGCGGAAATAAACTACCCATAGAATCTTTCAGAAAGGAAGCAACGGATGCCGCTTCAGCCTGAGATCCAACAAAAATTAAAATACGGGGAATCGTATCCATCTGAAACAGCTGATCAAGAACGACCTGTAGAAGTCGTTTTTTCTTGTCTCCAATCTTCCATTCTCGCTGAAATCCTGGTATTGTCAGTTGCTCTTCCTTCACCTCCTGATTATTTGCTATCATCAGTTCCTCACAGTCTGCTGGAATAGTACGATAGCTCCCCTTACCATTCAACAATAAAATATGTTCTTCCAATGCAACAGGTCTCGCAGCAGAAAAAATTCGATGGTTCTCATCAATATTCAGCCATCTGCAAATTTTATCTGAACTGCAGTCATTGGTCGCCAAACACATAATCCTTGTATCTACATGGTTTCTTCGGACAATTTCCAGCGCTAACTCCAACTTCGGTCCGCGTTGTTCCTTGCTGAGCATCGCCAACTCATCGACTACAAGTAAGCCACAATTTTTCATAATCTGCCGATTTCCCTGACTAAGCATTGCAAAGAACTTTTCGTAAACAATTATCGCTACGTCATAGTCTCCCTTTATCAGGCGCTCATCATATTCCATGTAATCGCTACTTGCAGCATATACCCTAAAATATGGGGTCATATCATGGTCAAACTGTTTTCTTCTCTCATTTACCATAGACTTTAACGGTACTAAAATAATAGCGCTCCTACGATCATGTGCAAGAGTATCCATAATAGCCAATTCAGCCAGAAGTGTTTTTCCAGCGGAAGTAGCTCCCTGAATCATCAAATTCTGTGATTCCTCATTTTTCCAGTCTCTCCAAAATTCTGGAGTATCGATTGCTAACTGTTGTAATTTTGTTAATTTAAACTCTCCATCAGGTATACGTTTTCGTATACGCAATTGCATTTTTTCCAAAATATCAATAATTTCCTGATTACTTTCCCAACCTCTTTTTTCTCTGCATTCTGTTAGAGTCATAAACTATCTCCTCCTAATCAATTTTATCCGTAAATACGCTTCCAAATTTTGATACAAAAAAACTAAATATAAGTGGGTTAATATTTTTCACTTCTAAATATCGCTGCCTGCGAAGACTCATATAATCATTCCGTTCTTCTTGGCTTTCCCATTTTTGTGGCATATCTCTTTCAAAAAACATGTATGCCAATATAACTTTTCGAAATTCCCTTGCAGTTACTGGACTTAACGAGTTGAGTGCATAACGTGACACGAGTTCTGATGATTCTTCTCCAATCTGTTCCAAATAATCTATAATCTCTTTATGAATCATAGTATTAATTCCAAAATAAAGGGAAACAGCAAGCCTTTCTGCACCAATAATTTTCTCATCACATTGTTTTATAAAACTTTCGTCTTCCATCCATCCCATTATAGAAAGTTGGTTTTTCCCAGCCATTGATGCCCACTTTCTCATAAACTCTTGACGTTTTAAATCCATACTTACAGGAATCAATTCTTTTGCAACTTCTACTAGATATGAAATCTGTTGAGAAAATTTACTGAGCAATGCATACTGTACACCATACCTATTGTAAATGGATTTTATCGACTCTCCATCACACCATGCCAGAACTGCAGCCAAAACAAAAATATTCTTTTCATTACTCTTTGTTAACCATATTGGCGGCCAGTCTACAGAAGATTCTCTTTCTCGCGATAAAATAAAATCGTATAATGTTTCAAATGAAACTTTCAAATTCGAATTCTCAAAAACACCTTTTAAAGCGGAAGAGGCATGTTTTGTACATAATAATTGATATATAAATGTAGTTTTATCTGGTTCCAGATATACACTATTTACATAATCATTAACAGAATTTTCCAGTTTTTCGTAATCACTTTTTTCCAGAATATATCCTCTCAAACGACTTCCAAGCTTGGTTAAATAATATACGGCATCTCCTGTCTTTTTGCCACGGCCCCGGGGAACTGGTTTTGATATCTTTTCCAGAAGTCCATGACTGGTAAGAAAACTGATTGCATTCTTTACATATCCTTTCAGTTCTTCATCTGTATTTGCACTGTCTCTCGGCATCATCATTGCAATTTCAAAAAACTGACAAAAACGAATACCATCTTTAGTATTCTCCGGAATCAAATTTAACAAAAAAAATGGCATCTTCTCATCAGCATCGTTGTAAAATGTGCTGTTCAGGCATGGTAATGGTCCTGACCGTATTTTATCCCAATCTTCTTTTTGTGAATCCCGTACTAGCGTATATACTATTCCTTTCAATTGACTAATATCTACCCCAACACAAAGCCTACCCGCTCGTCCTATATAGTTACAATATTCATTCATCGTGAGCAGCCGGACAAAACCATCTTCCTGCTTTGCCACACTCGCAATGACAACAACATCCACGGAACTATTAATGCCAAAAGCCAAAGTTTCTGTACTGCATACAACTTTCATTTCCCGGCTAGCAAGCAATTTCATTTCAATATATGTTCGCAATTCATTCGGAAGCGCTGCGCTATGGAACGCAATTCCGCTAATAAAAGCCTGGTAGCACTCTTTTTTAATTTCACTTCCATCTTCATATTCTAATATGCCATAAACATCATCCGAATTCAAACCACATTCTTCCAAAACAGCCTTGCGGCACGTCTCTACTGATGGTGGAGACGGAAAAATCTCCGCAAGTTCCGGCAACTGCCTCAATGACTGATACAGAAACATGCTTAAATTAATAACTTCTTCGCGATTGTTGACAAAAATCAGAACCTGATGCCCCTGTAATAGATGATGACGGCATATTTGCTGCAAAATATAACGATGAACATTTATACCTTCTGGTAAAATCATTACTGGCGAAGTGCAAGGTCCCTTAATTTTCCCACAAGATAATGAACGATTACTGCGACAAGGTACCCTTACTGGGCAAAGGAAATCAAAGTCCGAACATTTCATTAATGCCTGATCATGAACATTTTCTATCTTTTTAAGCTTAGATGCTGTCCAGATAGCAGTCCTATGTACAATATCACAGTCACCCTCTACCTGTGAAATACCATTTTTATTGAAAAAAATGGTATTATTTTCCAATGGAACTGATCTCTCAGCAATCGTAAATATAGGATACAAATTATAATACTTAATATAAATATCCCAATTGTAAAAAGGCGTCCCAAGCGCAATCATGCGCAATTTTTTAGTCTCTCGATGTGCATTAATCCCCCATACAAACAAAAAATCGAAATATATTCCTCTCTCAGCATTATCAATCAGACCAACCTCATCTAGCACAAGCAAATCATATTTACTCAAAAATGCTCCTTCCCGAGCTTGAAAATTAAATACCTTTTCAGTAATCATCACTGCAATATCCACATGGCCAAATTGAATATCCAAATCATGTTCCCGGAATTCCCCTGTAGACTGGACAATGTTTAAATCATAATTCTCAAAGAACTGATCCAGTTCCAATTTTTTTTGGGCTGCAAGTGCACGATAAGGAACAACAAAGAGCATTTTGGGACAAGGAGTTTCCAATCTTTGTGCTTCTAGCACAGCCCTCTCATAAAGTAGTAAAGGAATCAGTGTCTTTCCCGAAGATGTTTCCCCGATTACAAAAAGATTTTTTCTTGAATCTGAAATATATTCCGAATGAAATGCCTCTTCCTGCAAGGCAGTAAATGCTAGTATGTTATGTTTCCTTGCAAGATCAAGAAAACTTGTATATTGTGACATCATGATTCCCCTTTTCTGTATGTTACTTCAACCACTGTTTCCGCACTGTATAGCAAAGCTAAACATATCTTAATATTACCAACCTTATGTTTTTCTCCAACTGGTTTATCTCACTTCTTATTATAGAAAGCATAATATTTTTGTTTATAAAAATAACCAATTTAATGCCAACAATGCTGCTGTTCTTTCAGTTCTGTTATTTCCAATAAATGCTGTTATATTATCAATACCAATGACTTGTTCTACGTTACCAAAACAACGATAATTATAAAGCTTTAGTTTTGAAAGTTTCAAATTGAATACCTCAGTTTTCATAATATTCCATGCAAGCAATTTCGATTAATTATAGCATTAACTTAAAATTATTCTGATATATTTATTAATTCTTGCAACTTTTCCCGCAGTATTTTTTTATCTGGCAACTGCAATTTATATTCGGACACAAGCATTGGCGACATACTCCTGCTCATTGCATATTCAACTACTTCATCATTCTTTGTTGCACACAGGATCAATCCTACACTTGGATTCTCATGCTCCTTTTTCACCTGTCTGTCCAACGCCTCCAGATAAAAATCCATTTTTGAAACATATTCCGGCTTAAATCTTCCAATCTTTAGTTCAAACGCCACTAAACATTGTAATCCTCGATGAAAAAACAATAAATCTATCGCATAATCTTCCCCACCAACCTGCACTTTATATTCTTCATCTATAAATGTAAAATCCCTTCCCAATTCCAAGATAAAATCTCGCATTTTTAAGATCAGTGCTTTCCTAAGATCATTTTCTTTATATGGACTTGGCAAATCCAAAAATTCAACAACATAAGAATCAAAAAATGGATTATTATTTATTTTCTTTATTCCTTCAGGCAGTGCTTTCCCTTTCGATAACATATATCGTTCATAATAAGCACTGTCTAATTGCCTTTCCAACTCACGCTTACTATAATTCTCTTGTATGCATAATCTCAAATAAAACTCTTTTTCTTCAATACTTTTTGTACCTGACAAAATAAGCAAATTATTTGTCCAATTAATTTGTGTCACCAGTGGTGACACTTTTTCATAATTTGCATAAGCTTCATAAAATTGTTTCATACGATAAAGGCCACGACGATTAAACCCTTTTATTCCTGGAAATGTATCTTGTATATATCTGGAAAGTTCATCAATAAACGAATCTCCATAGGATGCTGTTTTTGCCTCTTCGCTGATAAACTGTCCTACACGCCAATACATATTGATCAGTTCTTCATTTACCTTCCGATATGCATTCTTTTTTGCACTTTCTATAATAGCAATCACTTTCGTAAAGGTTCCCTTAATTTCATCCATATTATGTCCTCGCAGATTGATTTGCTTTAGCCCACCACTACATCCATATTATAGCAAAATTTGACTTCCTCTACAATCACATTTCATAAAGCCATATAAAAAGCTGCCTTCCAGAATTCTGCTCCTGCAAGCCAGCTATTACAACACCATACACAATTTTCTTTCTATTTGTGTATACAGTTCTTATTTTCCACTATTTTCAAACGCTATACACACAATACACTCTCAAAACCTTGCTCCATATTAGGGTCGGACAACCGTTGATATGAAATAGGGAAGATATGTAACCGTCTGTACGAATTTCTTCTTCCGGACCCCTTTCACCTCGTTGATCATCAGCGCCAGGATAATAGGCACCGGAAAATAGAAGACCAGGCTGCACAGGCTGATTATAATCGTATTCTTCAACACCGTGAAGAAATACGGATCGTTCAGGAACATCTTGAAGTATTTCAGCCCCACTCCCTTGCTTTTCCACAGGCCCGCTCTGGCATTGTAGTTTTTAAAAGCGATGCCCAGCCATCCGATAGCCCCGTATTTGAAGACAAAGAAATACAATAGCGGTATGGCAAGCATCAGATATAGGAACCTGTTCTTCCAAAGCTCTTTCCGGACATGTTTCCATCCACCATTTTTCAGTGCTTTCATAAATCCTCCTCTCAATGTCTTTCGTTCTTGTTTATTATTACTAAACACCGTTTAATTATTGTAACTATAATATATCTCCTTTCTGAGCGTTTGTCAAGCGGAAATCTTTTGGATATCGCAACTTATACTGCATAACGCTGAATGCTGCCTAATCAAATATCCCGCTGCAAACAACGGGGTATCAAGTTTGCAACGCTGCAGAGCAGAAAGTGTCCTTCGGACACTTTGGTATTTGGCCCTCGCGGCATTCGCCAACTGGCCGTGCAAGCACGGCCGCTTGGCTCATTGCCTGCGGGAATAAAAAAAGATGGCTGACCACAACCATCTTTTTCAAGGATTAGTCATCCTTTTTCTCTGCCCTTCCCCGCCGCGCACCAGAACACGAACAGAAGGAACAGCACCGCGGCGGCCATCCAGCCTGCCAGCACCAGGGGCCCCTCCCCCTGGAACTTATCGTAATACCCTTTCAGGTAGATGAACGCGATAATCAGCGGAATCCCATAGGCCACATAGGCCCGCAGCCCTCTGGGAAAAGCAAGCCCTTCGCCCGCGTTGGCCTCCTCCATAAAGCGCTCCCACCCCCAGCCGTTCTTCCGGGTGCAGAACAGCACATAGCCCAGGCTGCCCAGAGGGAGCAGGTTGTTGGACACGATGAAGTCCTCCAGATCCATGATGGTGCTGCCCTCCCCCAGGGGCTGTATCCCGGACAGCACATTGTACCCCAGCACCGCCGGCATGCTCAGCACGATGATCAGCACCGCGCTGACCAGCACGCTCTTTTTTCTCGACCATCCGAACAAGTCCATATCGAAGGCGATGATGTTCTCGAATACAGCAATAATCGTGGACAGAGCCGCAAAAGTCAGAAACAGGAAGAACAGCGCGCTCCACAGGAACCCTCCCGGCATCCGGGAGAAGATGTTGGGCAGCGTGATGAATACCAGGCTGGGCCCTGCCCCAGGCTCGATGCCATAGGCGAAGCAAGCCGGAATGACGATGAATCCGGCCATGAACGCCACGAAAGTGTCCAGCGCGGTGATGTTCGCCGCCTCTCCCGTCAGCCGATGTGACCGGTCCAGGTAGCTTCCGAAGATCAGCATGGCCCCCACGCCCAGAGACAATGTGAAAAAAGCCTGGCTCAGCGCCGCGAACACCACATTTCCGATGCCGTTCTCCACCATTTTCCCGAAATCCGGCAACAGGTAGAAGCGGATTCCGTCTTCGGCTCCCTCCAAAAATACGGAATGGACCGCCAGCACCACCATAATGGCCAACAGTGCCCCCATCATGACTTTCGTGATACGCTCCACGCCGGACTTCAGCCCAAAGAGGCAGACAGCGAAGCCAAGGACGCAGATAAGCACCGTCCAGAAGGTCATGGTAGGCAGATCCGCCAGCATCCCGCCGAAAGCATCCGATATCTCTTCCGGGGAAGCCCCTGAGAATTCTCCACGCAGGCTTTTATAGCAGTAGTACATCATCCATCCGCCTACCATGGTATAGAACATCATCAACAGGTAGCATCCCATGATACCTATGTATTTCAGCCTGTGCCATCTTGTGCCGGACGGCGCCAGCTCCTCAAAACTGAGGGCCACGCTCTTTCTGCCGCTCCTGCCGATGGCGAATTCGCAGACCAGCACCGGGATTCCCAGAATCAACAGGAATGCCAGATAGATCAGGATGAATGCCGCGCCTCCATACTCGCCGCAGATATAAGGGAACTTCCATACATTTCCGATTCCTATGGCACATCCCGCGGACACCAGTATAAATCCGATCCGGGAGCCGAATCTCTCACGTTTCATTTGTCTTCTCCTTTTCTTTACGCCTTTTCCCGGCAATTTATGTAAATCATATAGAGAAAAGCGATGTTTGTCAAGCGGCTTTCAGAAGGAGGCGGAGGATCACTGCCGCCAGATGAACGGCATCGTGAAATATCGGAAGAAGCTTCCGGGCAGCGTCTCCCTGACGCAGGCCAGGGGAATCATAATTTCCTTTGGGTGGAAGTGACGCTCCCGGAGCTATTTGGGCGCTGTCCTCCAAGGATCACCTGGCTCTCCCCGGAAAGCCACCAAGGGGGAGAAAGCCGCGGCCTTCTCCCCCTGGAAAGAAACTCATGCGTAATATTTCGCCTGGGCGTTCCACATCTGTGCATAGCATCCCCCTGCGGCAAAGAGCTCCTCATGGCTGCCCTGCTCCACAATCTGGCCGTCCTGGAATACGATAATCTCATCGCAGAACCGGCAGCTGCTCATCCGGTGGGAGATGTAGATGCTGGTCCTGCCCTCCACCAGCTGGCCGAAGCGCTCATAGACCTCCGCCTCCGCCTTGGGATCCAGGGCCGCCGTGGGCTCGTCCAGGATGACCACGGGCGCGTCTTTATACAGTGCCCTGGCCAAAGCCAGCTTCTGGGCTTCGCCGCCGCTAATCTCCACGCCGTCCTCCACGCTCTTGTATAGCCAGGTGTCCAGGCCGTTCTCCATGTTCCTCACCAGGTCGGCTGCGTCCGCCTGCTCCAGGGCCTTCCAGATTCGGTGGTCCTGCCTCTCATAGCCCGCGGCCACGTTCTCCCACACAGGAAAAGCGAAGAGCTTGAAGTCCTGGAACACCACGCCGAAGATGCGGCGGTATTCCTCCTCGTCATACTTGCGGATGTCCGTGCCGTTCAAAGTGATGCGCCCCTCCGTGGGCTCGTAGAGGCGGCACAAGAGCTTGATGAAGGTGGTCTTGCCCGCGCCGTTTCGGCCCACCACCGCCAGCTTTCCCTTGATGCGCAGCTTGAAGCTCACGTTTTTGAGCACCAGTTTCTCGCTGCCGGGGTAATGGAAGCTCACGTCCTCGAAAGCCAGCTCATACTCCCCGTCGTCCCGCTTCTCCACGGGGATGCTGCCCGACGCGTGGGGATTCTCCATGTCCAGGAAGGCCAGGAAGTCCGTCATGGTGGTGCAGATCTTCTGAAGCTCCCCGTGCTCGGAAATCAGGGAGAAGCAGGCGGAGCCGAACTGGTTCAGCGCCCCCACATACCGGGTGAACGCGCCCACGGTGACGGCCCCTGCCACCACCTTCAGCGCCGCCAGCAGATAGGCGCCTACAGCGAAGACGCTGCTCACCAGGTTGTTAGCGTCGTTTGCCGCGTTCCTCACATCGCACATCTTCTCGAAATAGGCTCTGCTCTCCCGTTCTTCCTGAGCGGTGTTTTCCAGAATCATCTCCTCCATGCCGTAGATACGGATGATTTTTCCCACCTTTTCATTGTCGTACACATTGTTCAGCAAATAGGTGAGCTTCTCCTCCACTCCCGTATGGCTGTTGAAGATTTCCATCTGCCTTGCGGCAAATTTGGTGAAAGCCCGGAAAGAGCAGGCGCACATACCCACGAGCAATACCGCAAAGAGCCCAAAGGAGGGAATCGGGCCCGTCAGGCTCCCCACCAGGCCCAGGCCTCCCGCCGGTCTTGTCAGGCACAGATGGACCACCAGGGAAACCGACAGCAGGATATTCAAAATCGCCCGCAGAATATTGCAATAGTGGTTCAGCAGGGTGTCAAGGCCTCCGTACATGTCCGAAGTGCGCTCCGAAAACAGGATCTTCTCGGCCACCTCCGGCTTCTCCATGCTCTCATAGTCCATGGAGAACACCTTTTCCCGAAGCCACACATAGAAAATCAGCCACATCCTCGTCCCGAGGCTCTTGAACCGCCTCTGGAGCAGACGCTGGGCCAGGCCGAGCAGGAGGGTGGCCCCCAGCAGGACCACGGCCTGCCATGCCGCCTCACGGTACGCTCCCGCCAGCAGCGCATCGATCAGCCCCGCCGTCAGGAACAGCCCTGCGTAGATCTGCGCCAGGGAAAGGCATATATCCAGCAGATGCAGAGGGATGACGGAGGAATCCTCCCTGTGTATCATCTTCAACAGCCGAATCCCCATTTTATGGATAGATTTCAATTCACGCATACTGCCCTTCCTTTCTGAATAAAGTCGCTGCGCGACGGCACTAAAGGATAAAGTCTCTTCGGCGCACTTTTCGGAGAGCAAATTTCATTCGAAGTGCGCTCATGAAATTTGCTCTCGTGCGCCATCGCGACTTTATAGTGTCGCTGCGCATTCCGTTTTTTATTTTTGGTCGCTGCGCGACGGCACTGAAGGATAAAGTCTCTTCGGCGCACTTTTCGGAGAGCAAATTTCATTCGAAATGCGCTCATGAAATTTGCTCTCGTGCGCTCTCGCGACTTTATAGTGTCGCTGCGCATTCCGTTTTTTGTTCCTTATAATACCTGGCCTGGACGGAAAAGAGCTCCGCGTAGGCCCCGCCCCTTTGCATCAGCTCCCCGTGGGTCCCCTCCTCCGTGATGCGGCCATTCTCCAGGAAGAGAATCCTGTCGCAGAACCGTGTGGAACTTAACCTGTGAGAGATAAAGACAGCCGTCCTCCCCTGAACCAGCTCATTATACCTTTCATACATCTCGCTCTCCGCAATGGGGTCAAGGGCAGCGGTGGGCTCGTCCAGAATGACCATGGGAGCGTCCTTGTAGAGGGCCCTGGCCAGCATGAGCTTCTGTACCTCACCCCCGGACAGGGCCACGCCCGCCTCGTCCAAATCCTTGTTCATGAAAGTCTGCGCCCCCTTCGGCAACGCCTGCACCCGCTCCCAGAGCCCCGCCTTTTCCAGACTCTCCCGAAGCCTTTCCGAATCCTCCCGCCCACAGTCCACACAAGACACATTGTCCGCCAATGGGAAGGAGAAGGCGAACACGTCCTGGAACACCACAGCGAATTCCCGGAAGACTGCCCTCTGGTCCAGAGACTGGATGTCCCTTCCGTCCAGATATACAGTGCCGGAGGTAGGACGGTAGAGGCCGCACAGGAGCTTGATGAGAGTGGTCTTGCCCGCGCCGTTTGGCCCCACCAGCGCCAGGCGCTCTCCCGGCCGGATGGTCAGGTTCAAATCCCGGATGGTATCTTCTTCGCTGCCTTCATATCGGAAGCACACATGCTCGAACCGAATCTCATGGGTGCGCCCGGGTCTCTCCGGCGCCTGTCTTCCTTCCTCCACCACACCGAAATCCATGAAGTCCCGGTAGTCGTCCATAAGCTTCTCATTCTCCAGAATCTTCCGCCAGGCCTCAAACAACCCGTTCATCCATGCGCCAAATCCTGCCACGATTCCCACATAGAGCAGAAATGACGGTATCGTCATATTTCCTGCTGCCATCTCCCGGACGAGCCACCCGTAGACCACCATGCTCCTGGCAAAGGTGAGCAGATTCTCCGCCATGCCAGCCGCCATGTACCCGGTCTGCTGCCTGTCTATCAGAGCGCACACCCTGTCGATGAGCCCATGGAACATCCCCAGGAACCATTTGTCCATCCGGTACATCCGGATGTCCTTTCCATTGCTGGGAACCACGGTCTCCCGCCGCAGATACTGGAATATGCCCCATTTTTTCTCAATCTCATCTTCCATGGCATAGGCGCGCTTTCCCGCCTTTGTGTGGAGATATGACACCAGCAGGGTCTGCATGACCAATATGGCCAGCAGAATCAGGCTGACCTGCCCCACAATCGCACCATAGAGGACCAGGCCGATCAGCTGCATCACCAGATCGCACCAGGCTTTTGTATAGGCCTCTATCCCCTGGCCGTTCCCCGAGTACAGATTCCTACCGGCATCCTTCCGCTTCTTCTGTCCCTGGGCGCTCTCCAGGCTCTGTCCGTCCATCCACACGGTCTTCCTGAAGAAATCCATCCCCATGTCGATTCGCAGCAGGAACAATGTCTTAAACCGCAGGTTCCGCAGATGCCCCTGCAGGAACCGGACTGTCTGCAGCAGAACCACATAGCCCGCCACCAGCAAAAGAATCGCCTCCGGACGTCTGCCGCTCGTCAGGATGGCCGCCACCGCCCCGGCCAGCGCCGCCTCCAGGAAGGGCAGCAGGACCCCCAGGGCCACGTCGCCCCCGCAGACGGCCATGCCCATATTCCCTTCCTTCTGCCGCAGTTGGCGGAGGGCATACCGACAGTTATCCCACAGGGAATACTGTTTCGTTTTATCCGCTTTTTTCTTCATCCGTTTTTGCCTCCTCCCAACTTCCCGTCCCGGTCTCTTCCGGGTCGAATTGCTTTTTGCATTTTCCCCATTTTAAAACAGGAATCCCCTTTTGTGGGGATTCCTGCACGAAATGTCATGTTTTTTTCACGAAAAGTCCGCAAGCGGCATGGTCACCTCCGCCGCAAATATCCCCGGCTCGTTGGCCAGGTTCAGGTAGCCCTGGTATTTGTCCACCGCAGCCTTCACCCGCTTCATCCCTAAACCGTGGTTCCCTCTCTTGCTGGTGATGTAATGCCTGGCATCGAAATCCGGCTCCTGCGGGGCGGAATTCTGCAAAGACAGGTAGAACTGCCCCTTGTTCACCGCCATGTACAGGCGCAGGGTACGGCTGTCCTCCTCCAACTTCTGGCAGGCCTCGATGGCATTGTCCAAGAGGTTGCCCAGAATCACGCACAGATCCACGTCCTCCATGGGCAACCGTTCCGGGAGCTTCGCCTTGCAGTTTACCTGAATGTTGTTCCGCCTGGCCAGAGTCAGCTTGCTGTTTAAAATAGCGTCCGTCATCAGGTTCCCGGACTTCACCAGAGTGTCCACCCGATCCAGCTCCCTCTCCAGCTGGTCCAGATAGGCCCCCATGCCATCCAGATCCCCCATGGACAGCTTCGCCTTCATCACCTGCATGTGGTTGTGGTAATCGTGCCGCCAGCCCCGCACGTCCATGTAGATGTCCCTGATCTCCCCGTAGCTGTGCTCCATCAGCCGGCTGCGGAACTGCTCCGTGCGGAACTCGAAACCCTTCTTATAAAAATACAGCGTGCCCTCCACAGTGAGAAACAGCAGGGCCTCCAGGGCCGCGCTGCCCCACAGCAGGGTTCCCAGCAGGCTTCTCTCCACCGCTATCCGGCCCGTGCCGCACAGAAGCCACTGGAACAGGGTGACGCCCAAAAATGACAGCGCTGTCAGAATCCCGTTCCATAGCCGCAGGCTCTGGCGCTTTCCGGAAAACAGGAGCAGAAAGGCAAAAAGGATGGGGCCATTGCAGAGAAATGCCGCGGCTGCCGCAGCCTTCACAGGGCTGTCCCCGAAGCCTGCGCTCCAAAGCCCTAAGGCCCGGGGCACCAGGGCGCAGCCCGCCAGCAGCAGCCCCGGCAGCAGCACCCGCCACCACTGCCGTCCAAAGGGCTCCCCGTCAAAGAAAAGGCTGTACAGGAACAGCACCCCCGTCACCAGAAGCCATGCCAGCCAGGGCGGAATCCAGGCGGAAAGCGCCAGGCACCCCGCCGCCAGGCCGAAGCCCAGCATCCGCTTTCCCAATCCTCTCTCTATAGTCCCCACCTGCCCTATATAGTACCAGTATAAAACACCGGCTTGATTAGATAGGACACCGCCTCCACATCATAGCCCTCCAGCGCATACTCCGCCAGCCCGGTCACGAAGACGATCTGCACATCCTCCCCCCGGCTCCGGAGCCTCCTGGCCAGGGAAAGGCCGTCAACGCCCGGCATATCGATGTCCAGGAGCAGGATGTCCCTGCGCCTCTCCTCCCAGTGGAACAGGAGCTGCTCCCCGTTCCCCACAAGCGCAATGTCCGCCTCCTGCCGCCGCAGCCTTTCCCACTCCCTCACATAGGATTCCAATAAGGAGCACTGGGCAGCCTCATCGTCACATATGGCAATCTGCAGCATCCCTCATCCTCTCCATTCCGTCCCT
>CAJUFO010000035.1:0-10166 GCA_910585615.1 uncultured Acetatifactor sp. | reverse complement strand
ATTATCACGCCCGTCCCCTGTCAGTCTCCAGACCCTTACAAATCCAGCCTCATCTCGATCTCCCCATTGTTGATTTCCCCTGTGGGCTGAAAGCCCAGCTTCTCGTACACATGCCTGGCGATTTCGTTCTCCGGCGCATAATCCAGAATCAGGAAATCATACTTCCCCGACTCCCCCGCCAGCCGGACGATTTCCCGGACGGCCTGGGTGCCGTAGCCCCTGTTCTGGTGCTCCACGGGAAACATAATCCGCCATATGACCAGGCACCTCTCCTCCAGATCCTCGTCCAGCATCATGAAGCCCACAGGCTCGCCTTCACTGTAAATCGCAAAGGGATAGACATCACCGCTCTCCCTGTACAGCCACGCCTGGGCCAGGGAATAGGCATTGGAGGCCACGAACCTCTCGCCGTCCGGGCGCTTCATCTCTACGATTGCCTTGAAATTGTCTTCCGTTATCTTCTCAAAATGAATCATAATCCATGCCTCCTGCACTTTCCTACCATGATAGCATATTTTTCGCCCCTTGTCTGTAAATTTTCTTGCCATGGTTTCCGGATTGTTATAAAATGAGGTAAAATAATCAATGCGCAAAGGAGTCGAGACATTATGTTCGGGCTATCAAAGTCAAAATCAAAAAATCCTGAGGAACAGTTGAAGATCTGCCAGCAGAAGCACGACTGGGCGGGGCTTGCCAGGGCCTATTACGACATGGGCGTCGCCGCCATGGACGGGAAGGACCTGTACCAGGCCGTGCTGTGGCTGCACCGGGCGGACACCATCTTCAGCGCCGATGACAGAGTCTATAAAAAGGTGGGGGAGAAACTGGTGGACGACTGCTCCGACCGCATCGGCACCCTGGAGGACGGCACCTTGGTGTACAATGACATTTACGAGGAAATCACCGGCAAGGCGGAAGAGATGGAGGATATCCAGATCAGGCTCTGGGATCTGCTGACCATCGCCCGCCTGGTGAAGCTGGGGGACAGGCTGGGGAAGCTTCCCGGCTGCGAAGTGCTTGGGCAGCTGGGCTATGCCGTGGACCTCATGTTCCAGTCCTTCCGGCAGCCCATCACCCAGGAGGAATACGGCAGGCTGATGGACATCTGCAATGCCCTCTACGAGCTGGGAGATTCCGAGGCCTTCTACGCAGGAGGCGAAATCGATGTCCCCGGCAAGGCGCCCTTCCAGGTCTTCGACTTAAACGGCATGTTCGGCGTGCATATCCAGATCAACGGCTACATAGACAGCCACCTGCGGCTGCTGGCCGCGCTGAGCAACGGGGAGGAGCCCGATGGGACGGAGAGCTTCATGAACGGCTGCTCCATGCTGCCGGATTACTATGTCCGCACCACAGGCAGAGATCCCGGGGACATTCCCCAGGTGCAGGCGGAGCTGTCCCGCATCTGGGACGACTGTCGGTTCGTCTGCTCCGGCCTTGACTGGGATACCTATCGGCAGCGGCTGGAGGAGTATAAGCAGATGGATATTTTGGGGTAGGATGTTTGCCAAAACCGCGAGCCGCCGGCTGGCCGGAAAGCAGGGCGCAGCCGGCGGCGAAGCAGGTTTCCGCAAACCTGGCAGACACGATGCATGCACGCAACGGAACGGCTATATAGCGCTTTGTAAAAAAGATGTAAAAAAGATGTAAAAAAGCCTTTGTAAAAAAATAAAATTACCTCTTCCCTTTTCCTCTGACTTGTGATATAGTAAAAGAGATGGAAGCATAGCTCAGCTGGGATGAGCGCTCGCCTGACTAGCGGGAGGCCAAGGGTTCGAGCCCCTTTGCTTCCATTTTTTATGCCCGGGAAGCCTTGATTTTACTGGTTTCGTGGAGTCTGTCTCCTTTCCTTTCACCAAAAGGTAATCAAAAGGGTAAACAGACTTTCTGTTGCGATGGTAGTCCCGTTCGCTTGTGAAAATTTGTACTATCTTGTAATGCGATAGGATTATCTACATTTCTTCTTATGAATCTGGTGATTGCCTCGAATATCTGAGCCAGCGTACCCATAAGCTTATTGCTGATTTCGATTAGTTCGTCCCGGCACCTTCTGTCCGCATTCAGTTCCACGCCTTGGATGTATCTGCATATCCTGTCAATCACTTTTGCTTCACCCCCTTTCTCCATCCCCTATATCCACAGTTCTCCGCATTTTAGCGATCTGCCCTGACATTTCAAAGCAACTCAGCTTTTTTCCTGATTTCCTCCAGGTTAGGGTTCGTGTACCGCATAGTGGTCTTGATAGCTATACTGCATAACGCTGAATACTGCCTAATGTAATCATGCGATTAAACCAGTCAGCGTTATGCAGTCTGGTTTCACGGCAAGTGAAATCGTTAAGCAGTATAAATACTCAGGTAATCAAAGGTAACCAAGCCAAAATCGCCGCAGCCCTTTCGTTATCCGATGAAACCAAGAGGCTGCGGCTTTTCTGCGTCCTGCGGCGACTGCGCCATTGCGCATAGGATTCGCCATATGAACAGGACTTCTTGTCATGGAACTTGTCCGTAGTCTTCTGCTTCTGCCTTATATCCTATAGAAACGCTCCCCTTTACATTCTCCAAAGCGCCCTCCGGGGCCCGGAGAAACAGCCTGTATGTCCCGGGCTCTGCCGGAGGCTTACAGGTAATGGACGCGATGCATTCCAGCGTCCCGTCCTCCTGACGCTGATTGGACACGGAATGATAGACCTCATTCAAGCTTTCGTCCCCGGGCCGGGCAAAGCCAACCTGCAGACGGTTTCCCGTCTCCGCAGTCACGGCGTACCATAGTCTGTCCCCATCGGACAAGGTATAGTCTCCCAGCCAGGCAATCTCCCCCTCCGCCATGGTTTCCAAATCGATGGGGATGAGGTGGGGATGCCAGATTCTGCCTTTCCCGGTTTCCTGCAAATCCTCCTCATCAGGATTCTCTTCATCGTCGCCAATGTCTTCCAGCAGCTCGGCCGCCTCCGCCTCAGTCATGTAGGCCACATCCAAGATTTTGTTATCCGCGTCGCGGATGATTTTGATATTGACGGTTCCCGCCGGGTTCAGATCCAGCGTGTAGAAGGATCTGTCGGCTCGGATGTCCAGGAAGATATTCACGAGCTGCCCCTGATAGTAATAGTCCTTGCCGTCCATGGTGACGCCTGCCGCCGCATATTCCGCTGTCTGCGCCTCTTCCCACTTTTTCTCCCGCTTTTCCTCCAGTTCGTCAGACGCTTCGTCCCGCCCCAGTTCAGGCCGCGCATCAGTGTCCACTGCATCCTGCTGAGCCTCACTCGTGTCCGGCTGGGCCTCAATCGCATCCGATGACATGCCATTTACGTCCGGCGGCGTTCCGGAGGGGGCTGCCGTTTGAGCGCTCCCCGCGGCGATTCCCAGCTTGTAGACCCCGATAAAGGCCGCTCCCAGAATCACGCACAGGGTCAATGCAGCCGTCAATATTTTAATCCCTTTTGATCTCCCTTTGCATTCCATGATTGCCTCCAGCCTCTCCTTCAATAGCCGCTTGTTCGCGCTCAAAGTGACAGCGCCGGTATTTTCCCTGTATCTCCCCACTGCCGCCATCGCGTTCAGCAAGGCCTTCCCATAGTCCTGGGCGCTGCTCTCCTGTCCGCGCCAGGCAGCACGATGCATGGACGGAAGAAGCCAATCAGCATCGGCGAGGAAATCAGGGGATTGACGCATAGCTCTACGGTTCTCTTGACGCCTGCCCGCTCCGCGGCTATGGAAAGCCGATTCAGCATTTCCATGTCAGTTACCGGGGCCAATCCGACATGGATGTAATGCAGAAAGCTCTGATAGACGGTTATCTTCCGTATCAGCAGCCCCGGCACCAGCCAGGCCAGCCAGATGTGGTCGCGCAGCAATCTGCCAATGTCCCGTAGCGGGTGGACTGCTGCTAGTCCCTCTGCTGAGACATCCAGGCTACTTGGGCTATCTGAGCTGTCCAAATCGCCCGGGCCGTACAGACTATCCGAGCTGCCCGGGCTGTCCGCATTTTCATGGCCCTGCACCAGACCATCGGCGGGAGCTGCATCGTCCCCCAACGCATTCGGTCCGGGCTGCCTCTGCCCCGTAGACGTATTCTGCTCTGGCAAAGCCGCGGCCTGGGCTATGACCTGATCCACAGCCTGATAGATTCCTCCCAGCAGATCCGCCTCTGGCCCGAAAGGCAACAGCAGCCGCAAGACCACAACGAGCCAGACGTAATACTGCCATTGTCTGCTGATTTTGTCTCTGAAGAACCGTTTCCCCAAAAGCAGGGCCAGGATGAGCAGACTGCCGGAAAAGGACAGGAACAGGAAGATTTTCAAAACTGTGTTCATTGCTTCCCTCTCCCTTCCTCCAGCAGATTCTTCAGCTCCTCGTATTCCTGATCCGTCAGCAGATCGGCCGAAATGAGGTTGGTGACCAGACCTTTTGCGCTGCCCTCATAGATTTTGTCCAAAAACCGCTTCGTCTGGGCGGTCTGGTATTCCGCTTCCGAAACCAGCGCGGTGTATTCGTTGCGGCGGCCGACTTTCCTGGCGCTCAGCAGGCCCTTGTTCTGCAGGCGGGACAGCAGGACAATCAGGGTGTTCTTCTGCCAAGGCCTGCCCCTGGCCGCCAGCCCGTCCATGATATAGGGGAACAATGTCACCTCCAGGGGATTTCCCCATATAATCTTCATGATTTCAAGCTCGGCATCGGATATTTGCTGTATCACTGCTTTCCCTCCTAATGTATGACGTTCTGTTGACATTAATAAATATAACATAATGTCATACTTTTTGTCAATCCCCTGTCGGTGAAAGAATCCCCGCGCCGCCATTCCACCAGATGGCCGAGGAGCTCGCCACATAGCTTCCCCGGGAGAGATTCCTCCGCCTATCCTGTCGCTTCTCGCTTTCCGGTGAACGAAAACAGGGAGCCTGCGTCAGGGCCCTTTCTCTTCCAAAAATAAGCAACAGAAAAAGCACCTCCGAAGAGATGCCATTCCACGCGGAATCGCCCCACAGAAAACCGGAATCTGTACGCGCTTATTATTGTGTGCCTGTCAATTTCTGCACTGCCTCTTCCCTCGTTGGCACGAAGAAAAAGTCTTTCCCATGGTTCGACTCATACATAAAATCTTTCAGGGGTTTACTGGTATAATGCGAAGAATCACCGGAAACGACTGCGATATCTATTCCGTCATCCTTCAAATATTCAATGTTCATGCCGTCCTCCTGACATAAACCCACAGTACAAATCCCGGTTGAAGAGAGATTTTGCAGGAAGACATCCAAATTGTCAAGTGCCGTTTTTCCCGATCCGCTCCTCGATCCGCTCCCGGAAGAACTGAATCAGAGGCCCGTTGCAGCAGGCATTGACGATGGTGCCCAGGCCCACGATGGCCCAGATGCTGTCATGGGCCATGGCGCAGAACGCCACCCCTATCACGATTACCGTCACGTCCGACAGCACCCGGGCCAAGCGGAAGGATACCTTTCCTCCGGCATACTTCGTAATGATGAAGGCGACGCTGTCGTAAGGCGAGATTCCCATGTCCGCCGTCATATAGAACGCGCAGCCCAGAGAGGCGAACAACGTCCCCAGAAGCAACAGCAGAATCCGCACCGGCAGGGTAGTCGGAAGCCCCAGCTGATCTAGGCACAGCCAGCAGAGGAAATCCGCCGTATATCCCACGCAGACCATATTCACCACCGTCCCCAGCCCGATGCAGTGCCTCATGGCGAGCCAGACCACCGCCAGCAGCACCGCGTTCACAATCAGCTGCCAGCTCCCGAAGCTCATCCCCAGGAACCCGCTGACGCCCAGATTCATACACGAAAAAGCGTCCACCCCGAAGCCGCTCATGCGGTACGAGGCCACACACATGCCAATCAGCAGGATTCCCAGCAGCAGCATCCCGATTCGCCTCGGGCCGTATCTCTTCTCTCCACTCATGATTTAATCCTCTCCCGTGCGCTCCGGCACGCTCCAACGCATGCGCTGATTCCAATCCATATCCGGGAACCCACCTCCAGGAACTGTAAAAGAAGGTACAGTCTGCCTGTGGAGATAAATCCTCTTTCATGCGGTAGGTCAGGTTCCCTTCGTTCCTCTCATGCCCCCTGCCTCACGCCGTCATGGCACATCCTGATATAATCCTCCATCACCTTCACGCCAAAGATACTGTTCATGCCGACCTCCTTCTAAAAATCCACAACCTCTAAAACCCGCCGATGCAAAACAGCCGGGGGCTAAACGCACTGGCACCCCGGCCCTATAAACTGTTATTATATAAAGCGCTGCGAGTTCATTCGCCCGCGAGCCCAGAAGTTCTTGGGTGTGTTTTTTGACGCCCCAGAACTTCTTCTCACACTTTTATCTATTCAACTGCACCTCGTCCTCATACTTCTTGATCTCGCTATAGAAATCTTTATCGGACACCACGCCGCAGCGCTGGCAGTACTCGTTCCAAACATCACCGAAGGGCAGGGTCTTCACCGCCTCCTGCTCCACCATCAGCTCTGTCATGCGGTTCTCGTCCTGGAGCCTTCTAAGCGCCTCGTTGGGCGTGCACATGGCCGTCAGCAGAGCCTTCTGCCAGCTGCGGAAGCCCATGGCCCAGGCGGAGACCCGGTTGATGCTGGCATCAAAATAGTCCAGAGCCATGTACACTCTGTCCAGGCCGTCGCATCTGACGATTTCCTTTGCCATCTCCCTGGTCTCGTCGTCGAAGAGCACCACATGGTCGCTGTCCCAGCGGATAGGCCTTGTGATGTGCAGGGCGATTTCCGGGTAGAAGCACAGTAATGCGGGAATCTTGTCGGACACCACCTCGGTAGGGTGGTAATGACCGTTGTCCATCAGGGGCAGGCAGCCCTCATGGGTGGCCGCGAAGCTTAAGGTGAACTCAGCGCTTCCCGCGGTATACGCCTCCACGCCGATGCCGAACACCTTGGACTCTACGCAGGGCTTCACCTTGTCTCTGTCAAAGGGCTCGGACAGAATCTCTTCGATGGACTCCTTGTATCTCATTCTGGGGCCCATGCGGTCTGCGGGCACGTCCTTGTAGCCATCCCCGGTCCAAATGTTCATGACGCAGGGAACGCCGGTCTCCTCCGCGAAATACTGGGAGATGCGGATACATGCCTTGCCGTGGTCGATCCAGAACTTCCTGGTTCCCTCGTCGGGGCTGGAGAGGGTCAGGCCGTCCTTCACCTTATCATGGGAGAAGAAGGTGGGGTTGAAGTCGATGCCCATGTTCCTCTCCTTGGCGAACGCCACCCATTTGGCGAAATGCTTCGGCTCAATCTTGTCCCGGTCAACGAACTCGCCGGGCTCGAAGATGGCATAGCTGGCATGAAGGTTCAGCTTCTTTTTGCCGGGCATCAGGCTCAATGCCTTGTCCATGTCCTGCATCAGCTGTTCCGGAGTTCTGGCCTTTCCAGGGTAATCGCCCGTGGTCTGGATGCCGCCGGTCAGGGGGCCGTCGTGGTCGAAGCCGGTCACATCGTCTCCCTGCCAGCAGTGGAGCGCTACGGGAGCCTCCATGCATTTTTTGATGGCTGCCTCCACGTCCACGCCGTAGGAGGAGTAAATCTCTTTTGCGGATTCAAATCTTTCCTTTGCTGTCATTTCCTTATCCTTTCTCTATAGAATATTGAAAAAACTATGTCTCAGAAACAATCCCTTTTCACGGCTGATACTGGTCGATGGGGAATGAGGCGAACACACAGGCCCTGGCCGCCTTCAGATCCGTCAACTCCCCTGCCGTCATCATCTGCGCCGCAATGTTGCCAATCGCCGTGGCCTCCGTGGGGCCCGCGTACACAGGGACACCTGTAGCCGCCGCTGTCAGCCTGTTCAGATATTCCGCATTGGAGCCGCCGCCCACGATATGTATCTTGTCGTACTTCTTGCCCGTGATGCCCTCAATCTGACGGATGGTCTTTGCATAGCACTGGGCCAGGCTGTTATAAATGACGGACGCCACCTCTGCTAAACCTTCCGGCACCTGCTGCCCGGATTCCCTGCAGGCCGCCTGCACCTCCTCCGTCATGTTTTCCGGAGCCAGGAAGCGGTCGTCATTACAGTCCACGATGGAGGGGATGCTGCACCTGGAGGCCATCCCGCAGATTTCGCCGAAGCCCAGGTCCCCGCCAATCTCCTTCTTCACGGACTGAATCATCCACAGCCCCATGATGTTTTTCAGATAGCGGAAACGATAGTCATAGCCGCCCTCATTGGTCAGGTTGTTCAGCTTGCTCTCGGGGGAGCAGTTGGCCTCCATGAGCTCCGTCCCCATCAGCGACCATGTGCCGGAGCTGATGTACAGCGCGTCGTCGCTGTCCGTGGGCACCGCTATCACCGCGGAGCCGGTGTCGTGGGTAGCAGGCTCCACCACCTTGCAGTTGAATCCCACCTCCGCCTGCACCTCTGCAGTAAGGTCTCCCAGCACAGTGCCGGGGGTGACCATCCGCTGGAAAATCCGCTTCGGGTATCCCAGCCTCTCGATCAGCTCCATGTCCCAATCCTTGGTCTGGGGGCTCACCAGCTGTCCCGTAGTGGCCTCTGTATACTCCGTGGCAGCCACGCCGGAGAGCATGTAATGGAAATAATCCGGCATCAGCAGCATGGTGTGGGCTTTTTCCAAATGCTCCGGCTTCTTCACCTTCAGGGCCATGAGCTGATAAATCGTGTTGAAAATGGCTTTCTGGATGCCGGTGCGGGCATACAGCTCGTCCTCGGGGATGATTTTGTATACCTCCTCGTCCATCCCCCTGGTGCGCCCGTCCCGGTAAGCCACCGCGTTTCCGATGCGCGCGCCGTCCCCGTCCAGCAGCACGAAGTCCACCCCCCAGGTGTCCACGCCCACGCTGACCGGAATCTTGCCGAGCTGCGCGCATTTCTTCAGGCCCAGTTTAATCTGCCGGAACAGCTCGTCCACGTCCCAGACATGCTCGCCGTCCTTCTCCACCATCCCGTTGGGAAAGCGGTGCACCTCCTCCAGCACCATCCTTCCCTCCTCCAGATGGGCCAGGATATGGCGGCCGCTGGACGCGCCGATGTCTATCGCAAGATAATATTTGCATGAGTCCATTGCCAACCCTCTCCTTTCGTTCTATTTAATAAAGGAATTGTACCATACTTTCCGGGACAAAAAAAGGGATATTTTCGGTTTTCCCAAAGAAAGCACAGAACCACATGCCGGAAATGTGGAATCTGCCCCAAAGAAATCCCCGAAATCGGCCTGCCCCTCCGCAGAAGCCACGCATACCACTGTATGGTTCTGTTGCCTTCGGCATGTCCCTGAAAGACAACCGGGCCACATTTACCCGTCCTATGATATATGGTAAAATATCTTTATCAACATGGCGGGCCTCTGCCGACAGATATTGCCTCCTATCGGACGCCAGAGACAGGAAATCGGAAAGGAGAATACGAAAATATGAAAAATCGAGAACGCGTCCTGGCGACGCTTCATTTTGAAAGGCCGGACGACCGGCTCCCCATGATAGAATGGGCCTCCTGGTGGGACCGGACATTGGATGCCTGGCACAGCCAGGGGCTTTCAACCCACATTCCCTGGGACGGGCTGGCCACTGCCCTGGGCCTAGACCGGCATGTGCAGTTCTGGCTCCCCCACAGGACGGCTGACTGCCCCCAGCCGACCTTCAACGGCGGCCCCGTCATGGAGGATGAGCAGGATTACGAAGACCTACTGGAAAAAACAAAAGAATTTCCCCAATATTTATATTGCCGGAATTTCAAGGGGAAGGCATTGCACAGAAAGCAATCCGGCTGTGTGAAGAAATGCATGGAAACGAAAACTGGGAGCTGGACACAATTTTGCAGGAGTCTAAAAACTGTCATTTGTATGAAAAAATGGGGTATCGCCAGACGGGAAAAACAAAGGTCCTTAACGAAAGACTCACATTAATATTTTATGAAAAGAAGGAGGCAGACATAACATGAATGTAATCATACTTGGTTCTGGAGGCTGTGTCAGTACGCCAAGGGCATGTATGCACCATGCGATGTAAAGCCTTTTCCAAAGTCAGAGAAATTTCAAGGTGCAGATGTTTTGATTATTGGCAATACCATTGTCGGAGATATATTAAAAGATGGCTTTGTGTTAAACGAAGATAACCCACTGCGCAAAGAACTGTTTACTTTAGATGAAATTGATACCATACGGAAACAGTATGG
>CAJUFO010000034.1:37445-42974 GCA_910585615.1 uncultured Acetatifactor sp. | reverse complement strand
TCTGTATGGGTATGATTGGTTTTATACTTACTATCGTAACAGTTAATCTGCTGACGCCGCTGTCTTCCATAAGCCGGCAGTATATTTCTTTCGGCGCTAATCTAATCTACACTTTTTTGTTTTATTTAATCACGTTGTTTTGCGGCAGGCTTCTTAAAAAACTGTTACTGTCCGGAAAAGGCGTTTTACGCTTTCAGCAGACGTGGTATCTGATTGATGCCGCATCACTGCTCCTGATAACCATCTATCTGTTTGATAATCTGATTCCGGGGCAGAACGGCTCTGTCGGCAAAATGATATATAATAATGTCCTGCATATTTTAGGATATCTGCTTGTTATGCTTTTTTTGCTTTTCGCTATGCGATATTCCTATCTGGAGAAAATACAAACAGAGGCAAAACAGAAAGCCTTACAGGATTTACAGGACTACACGCGCAATTTAGAAATCATGTATAATGGCCTGCGCTCCTTTAAGCATGACTACATCAATATTCTGCTCTCCTTGTCCGGCTATATTGCAAACAGCGATATGGACGAATTAAAGCAGTTTTTTGAAACGAATATCTTCCCCACGAAGAATCTGATTGACCAGGGTGATTATAAGCTGAACCAGCTTGGCAACATAGGTGTGCTGGAAATCAAAAGCCTGCTCTCCGCAAAATTGATTTACGCTCATGAATCAGGGATTGACGTTACAATTGACATCCCTGACAGGGTGGACGATTTTCCAATGGATACCGTAGACCTTGCCAGAATACTGGGAATTTTTTTAGACAATGCGATTGAAGCCGCATCTGCAATGGAACAGCCCCAGATAGGCTTAAATATCATTCGGCATGATGCTGGCGTATCCATCATCATAAGCAACGGCTTTCAGGATAATGGCGCAGCATTGCATGAGTTAAAGCAAAGTGGATTCAGCACAAAGACCGGGCATCAGGGAATCGGGCTTTCCAACGCCCAGAAAATCATCAATTCCTATGACAATGTGCTGTTGGAAACGACAGTGCAGCACGGCTGTTTCATGCAACATATGGAACTTGCCGACGGAAAGGAGTGACATCATATGCTGGATATTTTTGTGTGTGAGGATAATGCCGTGCAGCGTCAGGCTATCGTCCAAACCATCCAAAATGCTGTCCTGATAGAAGAACTGGACATGCAGCTTGTTTTAGATACAGGAGACCCTTATACGCTGTTGGAAAAACTTAAGACCAGCCAGAACACGGGCATCTATTTCCTTGATATCGACTTGGGCAGCAATATAAACGGCATGAAACTGGCTCAGAAAATCAGATTATTTGACCCCCGTGGTTTCATCATATTCATATCCGCACATTCTGAACTAAGCTATATGACCTTCCAGTACCGTGTGGAGGCCATGGATTTTGTATTAAAAGACAACCCTGCCGAAGCGGAAGTGAAAATCAAAGAATGCCTGTTAAATGCAATGGAACGCTATACACTGCAGACCAACAGGACACACAAAGTCTACACGATTGAAAGCGGCGGGCGGAAAATCGGCATAGATTATGACGATATTTTATTCTTTGAGACTTCCGCCAATATCCATAAAGTCATTCTCCATGCAAAAGACCGGCAAATTGAGTTTTTCAGCACCATAAAAGAACTGACAAACACATTAGGCGGTAATTTTGTACGCTGCCATCGGTCATTTCTGGTAAACAAAAAGAACATAAAAGAAGTTGACACAAAAAAACGAATCATTCATTTTGCCAATGGAGAAACCTGCCTGATGTCCACACGCATGATGAAAGGACTTTAAAATCATGGCGTTTCATCAGAACGCTTTAATGTGAAACTCTCACGCCATCTTTGCCGCTTCAAGTGTCTCCCATGCTTTGCATCCAAGTGACCGGATGGAATTGACGCCATATGGAGGAGAATATCGCCAATGGCGATAATAAGTGCTCTCGTGAAAGGCTTTCCCACGATTTGGAGCTGATTTTGGCCATGTGAGAAAAGATGCCGAATATTACGGCGACAGAAATGAGTGAACGGATTGGATTCCGCACAAGAAAGATAAGCCGAATCATGCGGGGATTGCGTGAGAGGGGCAGAATTGTCCGTACAGGTTCTCCTCGGAAGGGATATTTGGAAATTAAAAACCTGAAAAATACACATAGGAATCAAAATTTTCATTCAGGTCTTGACATTCCATGAAAATATGGTAATATAAACATATGAACAATGGTTCATATGAAAAACATCCATTCATATAGAGCCGGAAATGAGGAGGAGAGGGAACCTATGAAGAAAACCTACAAAATCGAGGTAGACTGCGCGAACTGCGCCCTGAAGATGGAGGAAGCGGCGAAGAAGGTGGAGGGCGTCCAGGGAGCCACCGTTAGCTTCATGACCCAGAAGATGAAAGTGGAGTTCGCGGAGGGCGCGGACGAGAAAGGCGTCATGCAGTCTGTGCGCAAGGCCTGCAAGAAGGTGGAGGACGATTGCGAGATTTTTCTGGACTAAAGGGACAGCCTGCAAAAGAATCGCTTCGGCGGTTCTTTTGCGTCACATAGGAAAATGCGTGCCGGGCTTGGACGGCTTTGTGCTGTGCAGAGGGCTGGGGAAAGCCTGAGGCCAGTATGCATAGACATGTGGTTAGCGATGGAGAAAGGCGACTCTCCTTTCAATCGGATTGATTATGGGAAAGGCAGGATAAAAATATGACAAAGAAACAGAAAAAAGTGCTGTACCGCATCATCACAGCGGCAGTCCTCATGGTGGCGCTGCACTTCGCGCCCGTGGAGGGGTATCTGCGGTTCGCACTGTACCTGGTGCCCTACTTCATTATAGGCTATGACATCCTGCGCAAGGCGGCACTGGGCATCTGCCACGGGGAGGTGTTCGACGAGAACTTCCTGATGGCCGTTGCCACGGTGGGAGCCATGCTGCTGGGCATTTACAATGAGAGCAGGGGGCTGGAGGGCGAGTTCGCCGAGGGTGTGGCGGTCATGCTCTTCTATCAGATTGGCGAGCTGTTCCAGGCCGTGGCCGTGGGACGCAGCCGAAAGAACATCAGCGCCCTGATGGATATCCGCCCCGACTATGCCAACATCGAGGATCAGGAGGGCAATCTGGAGCAGGTAGACCCTGACGAGGTGGAGGTGGGCACGATTATCCTGGTGCAGCCCGGGGAAAAGGTACCCATTGACGGAGTGGTGATGAGTGGAGCGTCCACCCTGAACACCAGCGCCCTCACCGGGGAGAGCGTGCCCAGGGAGGTGCATGAGGGGGAGGAAATCATCAGCGGCTGTGTGAACCTCACAGGCCTGCTGCGGATCCGCACCACCAAGGAATTCGGGGAGTCCACGGTGTCGAAGATTCTGGACCTGGTGGAGAATTCCAGTATGAAAAAGGCCCGGACGGAAAACTTCATCACCAAGTTCGCCAGATACTATACCCCTGCCGTCTGCTACAGCGCCCTGGCCCTGGCGGTGGTTCCCTCGGTGGTCAACCTGATTCTGGGGAATCCGGCGAACTGGAGCACATGGGTCATCCGGGCGTTGACCTTTCTGGTCATCAGCTGCCCCTGCGCCCTGGTGATATCCATCCCCTTAAGTTTCTTCGGGGGTATCGGCGGCGCGTCCTCCTGCGGCATTCTGGTCAAAGGCTCCAACTACCTGGAAGCCCTGGCCGGGACGAAGTACGTGGTCTTCGACAAGACGGGGACGCTGACCAAGGGCGTGTTCCAGGTGACGGAAATCTGCCCGGCGGCGGAATTCGCGCAAAAGCTTGGGCAGGCCCACGATGGGGCGCCGATGGGGCTCCAGGAAGACAGCCAGGAAGCTGAGAGCGCACGGCAGGCTCGGGAAGCCGGGAGTTGGACGCATACAGAAGGGAGAGAGCCGGAATCTGATGGTGGACATCATCCGAAGGAAACCGGTTCCGCGACAGCCGGCGGTCGGCAGTCGGCCCAGGAGCGCCTGTTGGAGTTGGCGGCCTACGCGGAGAGCTACTCCAACCATCCAATCAGCAAGAGCCTGAAGGATGCTTACGGCAAGGAAATCCGTTTCTCCCTTGTGGCCGACGTAGAGGAGATCAGCGGCCACGGCGTGAAGGCAAGAGTAGACGGCGTAAGCGTGGCGGCCGGAAACGCCAGGCTCATGGAGAGCCTGCACCTGCCCTATGAAGAAGCGCGGCAGCCAGGCACCATCGTCCATGTGGCGGTGGACGGAGCCTACGCGGGCTATATCCTCATAGCCGATGTGGTGAAGGAGCAGGCGAAGGAGGCCATCGCCGCCCTGAAGGCGGCAGGCGTGAAGACCACGGTCATGCTCACAGGAGACACCCGTCTCACGGCGGAGCATGTGGCGGGGCAGCTGGGTCTGGACGAGGTAAAAAGCGAGCTGCTGCCCGGGGACAAGGTGGAGGCAGTGGAAGCCCTGCTGGCCCGAAAGGGGCCAAAGGAGAACCTGGCCTTCGTGGGGGACGGCATCAACGACGCGCCTGTGTTGTCCCGGGCGGACATCGGCGTGGCCATGGGGGCCCTGGGGTCGGACGCGGCCATCGAGGCGGCGGACATCGTGCTCATGGACGACAATCCCATGAAGCTGGCCCTGGCCATACGGATCTCCCGGAAATGTCTGGCCATCGTCTATGAGAACATCGTGTTCGCCCTGGCTGTGAAGGCGGCCTGCCTGCTCCTGGGGGCTGTGGGCCTGGCCAATATGTGGCTGGCCATCTTCGCGGACGTGGGCGTCATGGTGCTGGCGGTGCTGAACGCCATCCGGTGCCTGAAGGTTTCCGGTGCCCGGAGCACTGCCTGACAGCGAAAAGATGACTATAAAACTATAGTATAAAGAGGCCCTGCAGCGGCCTGCCGGGGGGAGCGCCCCATGGCAGCCTGCAGGGCTTTTTTGGACGGACAGGGTACATTCCGTGGATTTTGCGGGAGCTTCCTTTGGAAGCTTCGGATGGAAGCCCATCCCTTCAAGAGCTGCTTGAATTATGGGGAAACCGGCAATTCAAGCATTTCTTTATAGCAGGGATGCGGGCTTCTGTGTTACAATCCATTCAGAAAAAGCTTTTTCAAAAACTTAAAGCGAGGGTATGATTATGTTCAATATGAAACAGGTGGGTAAAAAAATCGTCTCATTGAGAAAATCCCGGAATATGACCCAGACAGAGCTGGCAGACAAAATGGGCGTAAGCTTCCAGGCCGTCTCCAATTGGGAGCGCGGCAACAGCATGCCGGACATCTCCAAGCTGCCCCAACTGGCGGCCCTGTTCGACTGCACGGTGGACGAGCTCCTGGACGGAAGGGTGGAACTGATTCACAGCGCCATGGAGGACGGCATCCAGGAATATGTGGAGCGCAACGAGGTGTCGAAAGAGGAGCTGGAGGCCGCGGTTCCTATCCTGAAGCCGGAGCAGGTGGAGCAGCTAGCGGACAGCATGCTGCTGAAGAACGGAGACCACATCGAAGCCTTCTACCCGTATCTGGACGACGAGACCCTGCGGGAGGTTGCGGAGCGCAGGATAGAAAGGGGCGAGTCCATAGA
>CAJUFO010000034.1:0-37345 GCA_910585615.1 uncultured Acetatifactor sp. | reverse complement strand
GGACATGCTGGAATACCTGGACAACGACGACATAGGGAAGCTTGCGCTGGGGCAGCATAAGGCGGGCAACCCTGTGGAGGCGTTCTATGATTACATGGAGGACGAACAGCTCAGGAAGCTGGCGGAACAGAGGATAGGGAACGGGGAATCCATAGAGGACATGCTGGAATACCTGGACAACGACGACATAGGGAAGCTTGCGCTGGGGCAGTATGAGGCAGGCAACCCTGTGGAGGCGTTCTATGATTACATGGAGGACAGGCAGCTGGAGGAGCTGGCGATACGCAAGGCGCGGAAGAAAGAGTCCATAGAGGACATGCTGGAATACCTGGACGGCGATTCCCTGAAAAGCATCATGCGCGAGCTTCTGTCCTGACAGCTGCTTTTTTGGAAAAGGGCCTGCGCAACGGTTCGGGGCGCTGTCCGGCCTGTCGCGGGCCTGTGAAAGGTTTCCGGGTTTCCGGGAAGAGGCAAAAAAGAATGGAAAAGCCGACGCATTGATGCTATAATGGGCAGGACTGGAAATCTGTGGCCAGGGCTGACAGGGAACCGCCGGATTTCGGAAGGAAAGAGGGGATTTTTATGGAAATCGAAAGAATAGACACCTACCGGGACGGGCGTTTCTCCCAGCGGGTGCTCTGCCAGCACGGCTGCTTTCTGGCGGACGGCATGCCCTGTGAGGTGGAGATCATATCCGACAGCGAAGCCGTCATCAGAGGGGCGGGCCCGGAGGCCTGTGGACAGGTCATAGAGAGGTTCCGCTTCTATACGCCCCACATCACCCGGTTTTATGACGAAAAAGGCGTAGTCGTCCGGGAATATCCCCCGGCGCGGCTCCTGACCCTTGGGCTGGAGCAGATTCAGCCCTCCCAGTTTTACGTGGATGAGGACAAGGTCCGGGCAGTGGGCAGCTTCATCCACAAGGCCGACGACATCATCATCCAGGTGCTGCCCTGGGAGGACAGATTTATCTCCCTGGACGGGCACACGCGGCTGTACTACGCGGTCACGCAGGGCTGGAGCCATGTCCGCGCCGTGGCGGAGACATCGGACGACTGGGTCTACAGGTTCGTGGAGGAAGCGAGGAAGCGCGGCGTATATACGCCCGCGGATCTGGCACTTCTAAGCCACGGGGAATACGAAGAGAAATGGGACCGCTTCTGCGACAGGTTCTTCGGCGAGGCGGGGGAAGAACAGGAGGAAGGACAGACATGCGATTGCTGATTATCAGGCACGGAGACCCGGACTATGAGAAGGACTCCCTGACGGAAAAGGGATGGCGGGAGGCGGAGCTTTTGTCCCGCAGGATTTCACGGATGGATGTGGCGAAAGTCTACGTGTCCTCCCTGGGCAGGGCAAAGGACACGGCCTCCCTGACTCTGCAGAAGATGGGGAAGACAGCCATAGAGTGCCAGTGGCTGCGGGAATTCTGGCCCGGCATCAAAAGGCCCGACGTGGCGGAGGGGAGCCGGGGCATTGCATGGGATTGGCTGCCTCAGGACTGGACGGCAGAGGAGGCCTATTTCCGGCGGGAGAGCTGGGCGGATACGGACATCATGCGGGAGGGCAGAGTGGGAGAAGCCTACGCGGAAGTAGTCGAGAAATTCGACGCCGTGCTGGCGGAGCATGGCTATGTCCGGGAGGGCGATTTCTACAGAGCGGAGCGCCCCAACCGCGACACGATTGTCTTCTTCTGCCATTTCGGCATGGAGTGCGTGCTGCTGAGCCGCCTGATGAACACCTCACCCATGATACTCTGGCACCATCTCTGTGCCGCGCCGTCCTCTGTGACCACGGTTCATACAGAGGAGCGCTGCCCCGGGAAAGCCATTTTCCGCGTAAGCGCCTTCGGCGACATCTCCCATCTGTACGTGGCGGGGGAGGAGCCTTCCTTCTCGGCCAGGTTCTGCGAGACCTATGACAGCCAGGGGGAGAGGCATGGCTGAGCGGGGGGAGGCGGCATGGCGGTTCGGGACATGGAGCATGTAAGGATTGGGGAGTCCGGTGAGCATATGGAAAAGAAAAACAGGGCATTTTGCGCAACCGCCGCGATAGTAGCGGGCATATTGATTCTGGCCGTCATGGAGTGGCTGGGCCACAGGCGGATACCCTTCATGATGGACGACCTCTGGTATGCCACCAACCTGGCCACCGACCGCCCTCTGCAGGGCCTGGGGGACGTGATGGAGAGCCAGGTCTGGCATTTCCTGAACTGGGGGGGACGCTGCGTGACACATGGCATCCTGCAGCTCACTTTGATGTGCGGAGAGCTGGGGGCGGATATGCTGAATATGATTGCCACGCTTGTGCTGGGCTGGATGGTGTGCGTGACGGTAGGCTGGAGAAAGCCTTTCTGCTTTCTGTGCGCCTCTTCCCTGATTGTGGCCCTGAATGCCAATGTAAAGATGAGCATGTTCTGGCAGGCGGGGACGGTGAATTATGTCTATTCCACCGTGTGGATTCTGGCGTTCCTGTGGCCCTACCTCAGGCAGACGGAGGAGCCGGAGGCGGACGACCTGCCGCTTGTGAACCTCTGGATCTGGCCCCTGGGGCTGATGGCGGGCTGGAGCAACGAGAACATGGGCCCCGCCAGCCTGGTGACGGCCCTGGCGGCTGTGGGCTATCTGGTGAAGGGAAAAAAGCGCAGGCTTAAAGCCTGGATGGCGGGCGGCCCCGCGGCATGCCTGCTGGGAAGCATCCTGGTGGTGGCCGCCCCCGGCAACTTCGTCCGGGCCCAGGCTGTGGAGAAACTGCCTTTGGGCGCTTTCCTGTATGAACGGCTGTTCTCCATGCTGCGGGCGGGGGCGGACTATCTGTTCCCGGCGGCCCTTTTGCTGGCGGCGGTGCTTCTCTTCTGGACGGTGTGCCTGAAGGAGAGGCTTCGGCCCGCCCAGTGGATGCTGCTGGCCCTGGCCGTCCTGTCCTACGGGGCCATGGTGCTGTCGCCCCACTATCCGGACAGGGCCACCTTCGGGACAATGGTGGCATGCATCGCACTGAGCCTGTCGGTGCTGAAGGGCATCCTGGCGAAGCGGCGGGACATGGAAATCTACGCGGGGGGCATGGCGTTGTGCTACTGGGTCTATGCGGTGTATGTGCTGGCCGTGGTGCAGTAAAACAGTTGACGGAAAAACGAATGCCAGCCGCAGGAACAAATGGAAATAAATAGAAGAAAATGGCCATAAACGGCAATAAATAGAAACAAACAGGAACGAGTAGCGACAAATCGGGAAAGGACGGGGAAGGATGAAAGGGAAGGGCTTGCGGAAGCGATATGCGGAATGGATTCAGGCACTGTCTGCTCTGCTTCTCATCGCGATAGCCGGGCTGACGCTCCATGACATGCAGACCGCGGAGGGCGCGGGCCTTTATCTGGCCATCAAGGCGGGGGCGGAGGATCGCCGGATGTACGATTTCGCGGTGGACGCGGCGGGGATGCTCTGCCTGTTGGTGCTGCTCCTGCTGCCCTGCTTCCTGCAAAAGCGGCTGCGCCCGGCCCCGTTCCTGCGCTTTGCCTCCGCCAGCCTGGCCTTCTTGCCTGTCATGAGCATGGCGAGTCTGGTCCACCTGGCGGACGGCACGGAAAAGCTTGCAATCCGCCAGACGTTTTTCACGGGATGGCCGGGAGCTGCCCTGCTGGAATGGCTGGGGGAGCTGCTGCCTGCGCTGTCGGTTGGACTGCCGGTGCTGATACTGGCCTTCGGCATGGCAGGGAAAGCAGGGAGCCCGGAGAACATGGCAGGGAAAGCGGAGCGAGCTGGGAGCTTCGAAAAGACGCGCCCCCATCCCTGGCTTCCCCGGGCCGCAGGGCTTGCGGCGCTTGCGCTGTCGGCTGTCTCATTGCTGTTCCCCGCACTGTCGGACATCTGTGTCTATCTCATCGTATATCTACTGCTTGCGGCCGCTTTTTCTCTGTGGGAGAAGCTGCACGATGCCCATCCGGGCCTGAACGCCTGGGGCTGGATCCTGTTCGGCGGCTTCTGGCTGCGGGCTGTGGAGCGGATGCTGGAAATCATGAGCGTGTACCACCTGTGAAAAAGATTCGAAGGACCCAAAGCCGTGCAAAGGAGCATATCATGAAAAGAATCTTCAAAGCCTACAAAGACCTCATCAGCATCCTCTTCTCGGAATCCCCCTGGATCGTCATACTGACCTTCCTGGCTACAATCATAGACGGAATCCTGGTTCCCATAAGCATTTATGTGAACCAGAATGTCTTCGACGGCGGCCTGGCGGTGGCGCGGGGCCAACTGCAGATGGAAGACTACATTATCTTCCTTGCCCTGTTCGTGGCGACGGCCCTCCTGCCGGAGATTCTTTCCGGCATCATCTTCCAGTACGTGGAGCCCCGCTCCCAATTGATTCTGAAGACAGCCTATAAGGGCCGGATGCTGCGCAAGCTCAAGACCTTGAAATACGAGCATTTCGAGAACGAGGAGTCCATGGAGATCATCGACAAGGCCTACAACCGGGTGGAGAACGCGGCCAGGCATCTGTTCCCCATGTATGTCTACTTCCGGTTCTCCGGGCTGATCGCCAGCATAGGCACGCTCTGCTATATATGCGGCATACGCTGGTGGCTGCTGATCACGGTCCTGGCGCCCTTTGCCCTGGAAACCCTCCTGTCCAGCAGGAATAACTACAATATCTATATGGAGATGGAGACCTACTGGAAGAAGGAGAGGCGCTACACCATTCTGGGCGAATACCTGCGGTCGCGGAACTTCACCAGGGAGCTGAAGGCCTGCGGGAACGCCGATTACCTCATAGGCCGGTACAGGGAACGCCTCAAGGAGCGGAACCAGGAGTACGAGCGCTTCTTTTTCAAAAATATCCGAAAGATACTCCTGGGCAGCAACATCACCAAGATCGGCTCCATCGCCAACGTGATCATCCTGCTGATCCTCTTCGCCAGAGGGCAGATCTCAGTGGGCCTGTTCATCGCCGTGACAGGCGTGATGTTCGGCGAGATATACGGTAGGCTGGAGAATTTTGCGGGCTTTTTCAAATGGTCCGGGATGCATGTCAATACATACGAATACTACGATAAATTCTTCGCCTTATCGGACGAACCCGAGGGGAAGGAGACGGAGCTGCCCGAAAGCCATGACATAGAGTTCAGGGATGTGTGGTTCCGCTATCCCGGCACGGAGGAGGATATCCTGAAAGGGCTGAGCCTCCACATAAAGGACGGGGAGAGGGGCTCCATCGTGGGGGCCAACGGCGAGGGGAAATCCACCATGATTAAGCTGCTGCTGGGCCTGTTTGCCCCGGACAGGGGCGAGATTCTGGTGGGCGGCAGGAACCTGGCGTCCTATCCCCTGTCGGTGCGGACGAAGATGTTCGCCCCTGTGTTCCAGGATTTCTCCCGGTACAGCATCACCATAGGGGAGAATATCGGCGTGGGCGATGTGGAGGAAATGGAGAACCGGGAGAAGGTCCGGGCGGCGGCCAGGAAAGGAAAGGCTGACGAGTTCACCGAAAAGCTGGCGGAAGGATACGACACGCTGCTGGGCCGGGACTTTGAGGGCGGCACCGACATCTCCGGAGGCCAGTGGCAGAGAATCGCCATATCCCGCGCGTTCATGGGCGACAGGCCCATACTCCTCCTGGATGAGCCCACTTCCCAGCTGGATCCCATGGCAGAGGCAGATTTGTACCATGAGTTCGCCGGGATGGTGGAGAACAAGACAGCACTGTTCATCACCCACAGGCTGGCCTCCACCATGATCACGGACAGGATCTTCGTCATCCGGGACGGAAAGGTGGCGGAGGAGGGCACCCATGAGGCGCTGATGGCGGCGGAGGGCATCTATGCCCGGATGTTCCAGTCTCAGAGGCAGTGGTACAGGCATGGAGGGCAGCGCCCCGGGAGCCGCGGAGAGGAGGGGACGGATTATGGCGAAGAAGAATGAGGCACGGGAGGCCCAGGCAGGCCCGGCATATGAAATCCGACATGATGACTACACTGCTGTCTTTGAACGGGACATCCTGAGGGAGAATCCCCGCAGGCTCTCCTATCTCACCAGGCTCTTTGTCTATGTGTTCTCCTCGGCGAAGCTGATGTGCGGCATCTTTCTGGGGATTGCGGTGTTCCTGAGCATCCTCCAGCCTGTCGTCGCCTTCCTATGGGGAAAATATCTGGACAATGCGAACCTGTACGCGGAGAGCCCGGATCCGGCCGCAGTCCAGCTTGCGTCTCTGGTGGGGCTGGCGGTGCTGTACTGGCTCCTGCGGTTCCTGGGGGACATGGCTAACCGCTATCTCTACGGCGGGGAGGACATCGAGCGGCTCAGCAAGGTCCAGGACCACAGGCTCCAGGAGAAGTTCCAGGCCAGGCTGTTCGAGAAGATATCCAGGCTCTGCCCGGACTATATGGAGGTGCCGAAGATCAACGACATGATAGACCGCTGCTTTCAGGCCATGGGCGGGGAGTGGAGCTCTCTGCAGCGGGGCGTGGTCATCGAGGGCTATGTGATCATCGCCAAGGCGGTGTCCGTGGCCATGGTGGCGGTCTCCCTGTACCTGTTCCATCCGCTTTTGTGCCTGCTGGTGCTGATTGCCCCGGTCCCCACCCTGTACACCACCTACGTCGGCAACAGGCTGACCTTCAGATTCTCCCGGGACAACGGGAAGGTCCTGCGGGAGGCCGGGTATTATCAGAAGCTGATGCTGGGAACCTCCGCCAAGGAGGTGAAGGCCTTCAACCTGTTCGACTTTTTCTACGGCAAGTGGAAGGTCCTGACGGACGAGTATGTGGTGAAAGAGAAGCGCAACCAACGGAATGTGTTCTTCCTGGGGCTGGCCAGCGGGCTGGTGGCCAATCTGGCTGCCGCCGGGGCGAACATCTTCGCCATCCTGCTGATGGCACAGGGGAAGCTCTCCGTTGGCGCTCTGGGGGCGGTGCTGGCCCTGATCGGCACCCTCATGGGGAGCACATCCCAGCTCTTCGCCTCCATCGCCTCCTTCCTCTCCAAGAAGAACGAGGCCTCCCAGTTCTTTGAGCTGATCGACCTGGCAGAACAGGAGATGGGGGAGGGGGAGAAGGCCCCTGTGGAGATAAAGAGCCTGGAGGCCAGGAACATGACCTACCGCTATCCCCTGACGGACGCCTATCGGATCAGGGACGTCAGCTTCACCATCCGCAGGGGGGAGAAGGTGGCTTTCGTGGGGGAGAACGGCGCGGGGAAGACCACCTTCGTGAAGCTCCTCACAGGGATGCTGGAACCCTCGGCGGGGGAGCTGCTTATCAATGGCAGGAGCGCGGGGGACATGGGCGCTGCCAGGCGGTACGCCTCCCTGTCCTGCGTGTTCCAGGAGCCCGCCCGGTTCCACACCTTCACCGTTGGGGACAATGTGTTCCTGGGGGATGTGGACAGGGGGCGCAGGGAGGAGGAAATCGACAGAGCCCTGGACTTTGCGGGGCTTGGGGATGTGGACAGGGACGCCGACTTGGGAAAGGACGTGGGAGGCACGGACCTCTCCGGGGGCCAGTGGCAGAAGCTTGCCATCGCCAGGGCCTATTACCGGAATAGGGACTTCATCGTGCTGGACGAGCCCACCAGCAATCTGGATCCGGTGGCCGAGGCCGAGGTGTTCCGGAAATATATGGTCATGACCGAAGGGCGGACGGTGATCATGGTCACCCACCGGATCAGCATCGCGTCTCTTGCTGACAGAATCGTAGTATTCCGGGAGGGCCGGATCGTGGAGGACGGCTCCCATGAGGAGCTGCTTGCGAAGAACGGGGAGTACGCCAGGCTGTACGCGGCGCAGGCGCAGTTCTATGACCGTTAAGAGTGGGCGTCTTTGCGCTGGGGCTGCAGCGGTTCGTTGCTTCGCAGTTCCAGGCCGTCAAGGGTGTGCGAACTGCCGATTCTTTTCAGGCCGTGGCGCGCCTGATTGAGACTGCCGCAGACAGATTGCCAGTGCGGGCTGGGGCGGTATGCGGAAGAACAGACTCTCGGAATTTCAGAAAGCAGAATCAGGCATTGGGGCAGCAAGGCACCTGGAAAAGCGGGGGAATCGCTTAAAGGAGCTCCGGAAAGAGATTCCGAGAGGATATGAAGAAGCATAAGGTGGAATCCCGGCGAGGGGAGAGGGGCCTGTCAGGTAAGTGAAATTGCCTGGCGGGCCTTTTTCGGCGCAGAAAATTTCCGGCATGGCGGATATGGGATTGGGGCGTGATTACAACAGGATTACAACAGAATCGGGGCGGCATTGCGGCGGCATGAAATTCATGGTTGACAGCGCACCGCAAATGTGCTATTTTATATCTATCATCGATATGTCGAGACTCGACATGTTGATGGTAGACATACTTTCGAAATCTTACGTCAGGAGGGATATCGTTGGATGAGGCTTTACGGAAAAAGTACATACCCATGACCGAGACCACCTACTACACCCTGCTGGCAGTGACCACGCCCCGGCACGGCTATGCCATCATGCAGTTCGTGGGGCGGCTGACCCAGGACAGGCTGCTGCTGGGCACGGGCACCCTCTATACCATGGTGGGGCGGCTTGCCTCCGACGGCATCATCCAGGTGCTGCAGGAGGACGGGAAGAAATCCTATCTCCTGACGCCCGTGGGCATGGAGCTGCTGGGAGAGGAGACAAAGCGCCTGGGACAGCAGCTGTCCGACGGGCTGAAAATCCTGTCAGGGGGGGCACAAACGGTGGATTGAGGAGACTGTTGCAAAAACCTTCCCCGCAGCACGGCCCCGGAAAGGGCGATATGCCCGGGAGGCGCGATGCGCTCAGGAGGCGTGCCGCGCCGGGAAGCGTGAAGGAGGGCTGGATAAAAAAGCGTATCCGGCCTGTAGATTGGGAGCGCGCGCCGCAGCGCGCAGATTGGTGTCATGATGAGATTAGAAGTGAAAGGCATCCGCAAGAGCTTTGGGGACAAGGAAGTGCTCCATGGCGTAGACTTCCATGTGGAGAGCGGTAAGGCGTTGGGATTGCTGGGCAGGAACGGCGCGGGTAAGACCACCACGATCCGCATCCTCATGGACGTGTTCCATGCGAACAGCGGGGAAATCCTGCTGGACGGCAGAAAGTTCGTGCCCGCCAAGCACAGGATAGGCTATCTGCCGGAGGAGCGGGGGCTGTACCCGAAGAGGACAGTCATCGACCAGATGATATACCTGGCCTGCCTGCGGGGAATGAACCCCAGAGAGGCCAGAGAGAGCGCCAAGAAATGGCTCGCCAGGCTGGAGGTTTCCGAGTATGAGACCAGGAAGCTGGAGACTCTGTCCAAGGGCAACCAGCAGAAGGTGCAGCTGGCAGCCACGCTGGTGAGCGACCCGGAGATCGTGATTCTGGATGAGCCCTTCAGCGGCCTGGACCCGGTGAACTCCCAGATTCTGAAGGACGTGGTCAACGAGCTCATAGCGGAGAATAGGATCGTGATATTCTCCAGCCACCAGATGAGCTATGTGGAGGAGTTCTGCGACGAGATCGCCATCATCAACCAGGGCGAGGTGGTGCTGGCCGGCAGGCTGCGGGACATTAAGCGGGAGTACGGAAAGAACCGCCTGATGCTGGCGTCGGAGAATCTGTCCGTGGAAGAGCTGGCCCGGAAGGTGGAGCAGAAATGGCCGGATTTGGTGAGCCTCTCCGGCAGGAAGAAGGAATTCCTGATTCTGGAGCTGAAAGAGGGCGCGGACAGGCGGGGCGTCATGGCGGCGCTGGCGGCTTCCGACGTGGAAGTGGAGCGGTTCGGCATCTATGAGCCGTCGCTGAACGATATATTTGTAGTAAAGGTGGGTGAAGATGAATGAAAAGATTCGCAATCGTACTGAAATATGAATTGAAGGAATATTTTACCAATAAGGTGTTCATGGGGCTCACCGTAGTCCTGGCCGTCCTGGGGGTGGCGGCCCTGTTCCTGCCCAGGTTCGTGGACATGTCCGGCTTCACCGGCGTGCAGGTGACCGACGGCAGCGGGGAGGAGACAGAGGGTGACGGCGGGGAGGGGGAGGAATCCCTGTACCTGTACGTGGACCAGGCGGGCGTCCTGCAGGAGGAGGCGCTTGGGGGAATGTTCCCGGGAGTGCTCTGGCAGGAGGCTGAGGACGCGGATGCCCTGAGGGCCGCGGTGGAGGCCCAGGAGGCTGAGGCCGGATTCGTGGTCACCGGGGCCACCCAGTATGAATACTATGTCTACAACAAGGCCATGACGGACAGGAACACCGCTGTCTTCGACCAGGCCATGAAGCTCTTCTACCGGATGAGCTACAGCCAGGAGAAGGGCTGGGATCTGGGGGAGATTACGGCCATGTACGATGTGCCGATCACGGTCACGGAGCAGATTCTGAACAAGGACTCCGGCAGCAACTATTGGTACTGCTACGTGCTCGTCATCATCGTGTTCATGCTGATTGTGTACTACGGCCAGATGATTGCGGTGTCCGTCACCAATGAGAAGAGCAACCGGGCCATCGAGGTGCTCGTCACCAGCACCTCCCCCAACAGCCTGCTCTTCGGCAAGGTGATTGCCGGGGCCATCGGCGGCGTGTTCCAGATGGGCGTGATCCTGGGGGCGGTGCTCCTGTCCTACCAGATCAACAGGGAGCAGTGGGGCGGCATGCTGGATATGTTCCTGCACATCCCCGGGGACGTGCTGCTGGCCTTCGCCTTCTTCGGCCTGGGGGGCTATCTGTTCTACGCCTTCCTCTACGGGGCCATGGGAGCCCTGGTGAGCAAGACCGAGGACATCAGCAAGAGCGTCTCCGGCCTGATGGTGGTGGTGATGGGCGTGTACTTCTTCTCCCTGTTCCAGCTGATGAATGTGGACGGGACAGTGATCAAGGTGCTGTCCTTCCTGCCGATCAGCTCCTACAGCACCATGTTCGCCCGGGTGGCCATGGGCAGCGTGGCGGCATGGGAGATCGTGGTGTCCTTCCTGATACTGGTGTTGTCCATCATAGGCACCGGCGTGTTGGGGGCAAAGCTCTACCGCATGGGTACACTGCGGTACGGCAATCCGATTAAAATCGGCACAGCGCTGAAAGATATGCGCAAAAGCGACTGACATGCCAAAGCCAGGCCCGCAGAGCGGATGCATCCGCCTGCGGGCCTTTAGCGATTCCGGGTTCAATTTTATAGTTCCATTTTATGGCTCCGCTCTGCGGCCCGCTTCCGGGGCCTGCTCCGGGGGTCAGTCCTGCTCCCCCGCGTCCGGCTCCGGTTCGGAGGGGCGATAGCCCTCCAGGAAGCGGAAGAAATCCTCTGTCAGCTCCGGATCGTAGATGCTGCCGGCCAGCTCTGCCATTTTCCGCCGGACAGCGTCTCTGGGATAATTTCCCCCTGAAATGGTGGGCATGGTCCAGTAGGTGTAATCGCCCACAATGTGGATGATCCGGGCCTCCAGGGGGATCTGTTCCGCAACCAGCTGGTTTGGATAGCCGGTGCCGTCCCAGTTCTCGTGGGAATGGAGAATCACGTCCGCCACCTTGTACAGCTCCTCGAACTGCCTTGCCATGGTGTAGCCCTGGGTGACATGGGTCCGGATCCGCAGGGTCTCCTCCTCCGTCCTGGACTGCCCGCGGATGTAGAAGGATTCCGGGAGCTTCGCCATGCCGATGTCCTGGAACCGGGCGGCCAGGCCCACCTCCCGGGCCTGCTCCCGGGGAAGGCCCAGACAGAGGGAAAAGGCCTGGGCCATCTCCGCGGCATGGTCCACCACGATTCTGCTGAGAATCTGCCTGTCGTAGAGCCGCTCCATGATGTACTCGGGGACATGCTGTTCATGCTTGAGGGCCTGCTTGTTCTGGTACATCTTCACGTCCGCCCTGGAGAAGCAGTCCTGGAGGGTCTCCTTCTCGCTGTCCCAGTCCGCCGCGCCCAAAGCCACCGACAGGGGCAAAGAGAGAGTGGTGTCCTTGCCGCAGTCCCTGGCCACCCGGCGGCAGTAGTCAAGGGCGGTCTCCAGGGTGGTGTCCGGCAGGATGACCCGGAACTCATCCCCGCCGCAGCGGGCCACCAGCCAGTCGCTCTTGGCCAGGCTGTCCATGATCTTGGCGATGTTGATCAGGAGCTGGTCCCCGGCCTTATGGCCGAAGATATCGTTGGTCAGCTTCAGGAAATTGGCGTCCGCGGACACCATGCAGATCTGGCGGCCCTTCTGGCCGGCGTACATGTCCGCCACCTCCTCGAACTTCCGGCGGTTGTAGAGCCCTGTCATGGAATCCTTCTCCGCCAGGGTCTCCAGAACGGTCTTCTCCTGCTGGTGCAGGAGCCGCTGGCTCTCCAGGGAGCGGATTGCGTCCTGGAGCCGCAGGTTCCCGCAGCCCAGCTGGGAGAACTGGCCTGCCAGGAGGGACAGCAGGTCCAGGATATGCTCGAACTGCACCCTGGTGATGGTGGGGATTGCCCGCACATGCGCCAGGAATTCCTCCTCGTCCAACTGCAGGATGCGGGCATTGGTGCGGTATTCCTCCTCCTCCGGCACGTCCTCCGCCAGGCGCACCTGCCCTACCAAAATGCTGGCCAGATGCTGGCCCTCCACGATAATCGAGACGCTGGCGTCGGTGAGCCCGGCGGACTGGCAGTGGCAGATATATGGTTTTTCGTCATTGTGGGCGCTTAAGGCCCTGTCGGACAGATCGCACCGGGCCCTGCCCACAGGGGACTTCTTCACCACGTCCCGGCAGAAGCGGCAGTAGTCGCTGTCCTTGGTGAAGCGCTCGCCCCTGGGGCCGCGTATGCTGATGCCCACCTGCAGCGCCACGGACAGGGAATCTATCAGCTTCTGCAGGAAATCCATGTCGAATATGTCCTGAAATGTATATGTATCCATAATTCACCTCTTTTAGTAATTCTAATTTACCACAGCTACAGGGCATTTGTCTATAGAATATGGCCTTGGAAGGGTTTAATTTTGTGCATTTTCTTTTTGTGCTGCAAAGCTTTAATGAATTGACATTCTTTTTGGAAAGTGGTATCATGATTTGGTAACGAATACATTCAGAAATAATGGTGGAGAGATGGATAAGCAGCAGATACTGGTTGTCGATGACGAGGAAATAAATCGTATCATACTCATGCAGATGTTCGAGGACAGCCTGGACGAGTATGAACTGCTGGAGGCGGGGAACGGCCTGGAGGCAGTGGAGCAGATTGATAAGAATCAAAATATCGTACTGATCCTGTTGGATGTGGTGATGCCCATCATGGACGGCTTCAAGGTGCTGGAGCATATGCAGGAGAAGAAACTGTTGGAAGCCATCCCTGTAATACTTATCACAGGGGAGAGCATTGAGGACAGTGAGGGCAGGGCCTATGACTTCGGCGTGGCGGACGTGATACATAAGCCCTTCTTGACCCATATCGTGAGGCGCCGCAGCAAGAATATCATAGAGCTGTACCAGAACAAGCGCAACATGGAGCGGCGCTTAAAGGAGCAGGAGATCGCCATTAGGGCCCAGGAGAAGGAAATCAGGGAGACCAACGAGTTCATGGTGGATGCCCTGAGTACCGTGGTGGAGTCCCGGAACGCGGAGACCGGGGACCATACCAAGCGCATCAAGTACTACACCCGGATCATGGCGAACCACCTGATGGAGCATTTTCCCAAGTACGGCCTGACCCCCGTGACGGTGGACGGGATATCCAGAGCGTCCGTCATGCATGACATCGGGAAGATCGGCATCTCGGACACCATCCTGCTGAAGCCGGGCCGTCTGACCAACGAAGAATTCGACATCATGAAGACGCATACCACCATCGGCTGCGACATCCTGGAGAAATTCTATAAGGACAGGACCAGCGAATTCTACCGTTTCTGTTATGAAATCTGCCGCCACCATCATGAGCGGTGGGACGGGAGGGGGTATCCGGATCACCTGGCCGGAGACGATATCCCCATCAGCGCGCAGATCGTCGCCATAGCGGATGTCTATGATGCACTGGTAAGCCCGAGAGTGTATAAGAGTTCCTTCTCGGAGGAGAAGGCGTTCGAGATGATTACCAACGGCGAATGCGGCCAGTTCGCGCCGGATATATTGGAATGCTTCAGGCTTGCCAGGGAAGATTTCCACAATATCATGGAAATGCTGGGAGCGTCCTAGTTATTGCAATAGGAACGGCAGCAAAGTGGGGATGACGCTTCTGCTGCTGTTTTCATTCATGACAATAGAATTTTCGCGAAGCGGGAATTCTATTGTTGGGCTGTTTTCATTTATGGGGAAAACAGATGCCGGCGGAGGGACGATATGGGAGAGGATTGGACGGGCGCATTTCCCGTGGAGGACGCGCTGGAGATGGTGCTGATGTTTGACGGGACAGGTGAGATTACCTATGCCAATGCCGCTGCCAGGAGCAGGCTGGGATACGCGCCGGAGGGCGCGGAGGACAGCCTCCGAGGCAGGCAGATGGGGGAGGTGTTTCCCGGCGTCTTCAGATTCCCGGGGAGCGTATCCGGCATCCCGGAGGGGGAGGAGAAGCCCCATCTGGTGATGTACCGCAGGAACCGTACCTGCTTTCCGGTGGAGGCCAGATTCCTTCGGGATCAGGCCAGAGGCATCTTCGTCTGCATGGCCAACGATATCCTGGAGCAGGAGCACCTGGGAAGGGAGATCGAACAGGTGCGGGAGGAGGCCAGACAGGCGGCCAGGGTCAAGTCGGAATTCGTGGCCAATGTGACCCATGAGCTGCGCACGCCTGTGAACGGCATCCTGGGCAATGTCAGGGAGCTCCTGGGCGGGCCCCTGGAGGAGGGGCGCACCGAGAAGGCCCTGCAGCTCATAGAGCGCTGCTGCGGCGACATGAACAAAATCATCGACAATATCCTGGATTTTTCCAAGCTGGAGGCGGGGAAGTTCACCCTGGAGCTTCGGAAATTCCATTTTCGAAATATGCTGGATTACGTGAAGGCCCAACACATCAGCAGAATCACCGAGAAGGGGCTGGATTTCTTCCTGACCGTATCGCCCCAGGTGCCGGAGTATGTGGTGGGGGACGAACTGCGCATCGTGCAGATCCTGAACAATCTTCTGTCCAATGCCCTGAAATTCACCGCGGTGGGCAAAATCACCGTCCAGGCGCTGCTCACCGCCAGGGTGGGCGACAAGGCGGAAATCTTCTTCATCGTGTCGGATACGGGGATCGGCATCGCCGAGGAGGACCGGGATAAGCTGTTCCAGAGCTTCTCCCAGGTGGACGCCTCCATCTCCAGGAAGTACGGCGGCACGGGGCTTGGCCTGAATATCTGCAGGCAGCTGGTGGAACTCATGGGAGGCGGCATCGACGTGGAGAGCAGGAAGGGCGGCGGCAGCAGCTTTTCGTTCTCCATATGGGTGGAGGACTGCGGGGAGGAGACGGCCCCCAGTGCCCCTACGGATGACGTTGAAGCAGCGTTTTCCGGCATGGCTCATACAGATGCCGATGAGGAGGACGGCCAGGCGCTGAAGCGTTACGGCACTCCCGCCAACAGGGAAGCGCTGAAGAAGAACCTGTCGAAGCTGATTCTGAGCGTGGAGATGGAGAACCTGGAGAAGGCGGAGATGTTCATGGAGACGGTGAGGCAGCTCACCGCGGACGCGCCGCCGGACATCAGGCGCATGGCCCTGAGGCTCAAGATGGCGATCCAGAAGGGGGACTACGAGAAGACGGCCGCGGAATTCGACAGGCTGTACCAGAGCAGCCTGGGCCAGGGCGGAGCCGCCCGGGACGCGGACGCGGCGTCTGACATTTGAGGAAGAGCAGGGAGGCTGCAGGCAGGGAGGTGCCGGGGATGGAGCACGCGGACAAAGGCGCGGCCAGGATTCTCATTGTGGACGATCTGGAAGCGAACAGATGCATCCTGGAGGAGATCATTCAGGACATGGGCTGCCGTCCCGTGGCGGCGGCCAGCGGGGAAGAGGCGCTGCAGCTGATCGGGGAGGCACGCCCCCGGCTGATTCTGTCCGACATCTCCATGCCGGGAATGGACGGCTATGAGCTGTGCAGGGCATTGAAGAACGATAAAAAGACAAAAAATATCCCCATTATCTTCATTTCCGCATACGATAATCCGAAAGATATCATTGAGGGTTTTTCGCTGGGCGGGGCTGACTACATCACGAAGCCCTTTGTGCCGGAGGTGGTGCAGGCCAGGGTGGGCGTGCACCTGCGCCTCTACGAGGCCAGCAGGGAGCTGGAGGAGATGAACCACAGGCTCCATGCCTCCCTGAGCGAGCAGCTCAAGCAAATCGAGCAGGAGAAGAAGGACGTACTGTACGCCCTGGCGGGAATCGCCGCCAGGAATTCTTGCTACCGGGGGGAGCATATAGAGCGCCTGAAGGAGAACTGCAGGATCCTGGCCCAGGGGATGCAGCTTTCCCCGCTGTTCGAGGATAAGGTTTCCGATGCATGCATCGATACCGTGGAGCTGGCGGCGCCGCTCTGCGACATCGGCAATATCGGAATCCCGCTGGAGCTTTTGCGCAAGGCGGAAGCCCTGGACGCGGGGGAGATGGCGATTGTGCAGACCCATACAACCATCGGCGCCAAGCTCCTGGGCGACCTGCATGTGGGCAGCGACTACAATGACTTTGTCCGCATGGCCGTGGACATCGCCCATTACCATCATGAGAACTGGGACGGCAGCGGATATCCTGAGGGGCTTGCGGGGGAGGCCATTCCCCTGGCGGCGCAGATCGTATCCATCGTGCAGGCCTACTGTGCCCTGACGGACAAGAAGCACTACAGCAGGGAAGAGGCCTTCCGGATCCTGGAGGGGGAGGCGGGGATAAAGTTCAATCCGGATATTTTCCGGATATGCCGCAAGATATCCCGTCAGTTATGCTGAGGCGGGAGGACGGATGTAGGTTCATTGACGTACAGCAATATTATACTGCTTAAGGATTTCACTTGCCGTGAAACCGGACTGCATAACGCTGACTGGTTCAAGCACATGATTATATTAGGCAGTATTCAGCGTTATGCAGTATAAGAATATGAGCGCCCGTGCAGGCCACGGGGCAGGAGGTGGGATGAACTGTGATCAAGGATGAGGAATTTATACGAATCGCCTCTCATATGAAGCAGCGCTACGGAATCGACCTTTACCAGAAAAAGGTCATTGTAAATGGGCGGCTGGAGAATTATATTAAGAGGGGCGGCTGGAAGACATTCGATGAATTCATGAACGCTGTGGAGCATGATACCACAGGCAATCAGGAGAAGATGCTGGTGAACTTCCTCACCACCAATCATACATATTTCATGCGGGAATTCGAACATTTCGACTTCTTCAAGAGCCAAGTGCTCCCCTGGCTGCGCCAGAAGGAGGCGGCGAGGAAGGATCTGCGGATTTGGTGCGGCGCGGCTTCCTCCGGGGAGGAGCCCTATATGATAGCCATGGTGCTGACGGACTTCTTCGGGATGGAGCACAGCCAGTGGGATACCAAGGTGCTGGCCACGGATATCTCCACCAAGGTGCTGCAGAAAGCCATGGCGGGAATCTACTCGGACGAACAGCTCAAGAATATCCCGGAGCACTGGAGGAAGAAGTTCTTCCATAAGCTTGCGGGAGGCACCCAGTATCAGGTGAAGCAGGAGTTGAAGGACGAGGTCATCTTCCGGCAGTTCAACCTCATGGATCCGTTCCCCTTCCGGCGGAAAATGCATACCATATTTCTGCGGAACGTGATGATATATTTTGACGACAAGACGAAGCGGGAGCTGGTGCAGAAGGTCTATGACGCGCTGGAGCCCGGGGGCTATCTGTTCATCGGGACCACGGAGACCATCGACAGGAACAGTACGCCGTTCCAGATCATCCAGCCCTCCATTTTCCGGAAATGAGCCAGGGGCCGGGGGCAGAAGCTGGAACAGATAATTGGGATAATAAATTGGATAGAAAAGCAAAGAGGGGGACAGGGTGATATATGCTGCCGATTAAGGTTTTGATAGTGGATGATTCCATCGTGTTCCGGGAACTGCTGGTCCAGAATCTGGGCAGGGATCCGGCGATACAGGTGGTAGGGACGGCCAGGGATCCCTTTGAGGCCAGGGACGCGATCCTGGCCCTGAAGCCGGATGTGATGACGCTGGACATTGAGCTGCCCAGAATGAACGGGATCGAGTTCCTGCGAAAGCTCATGCCCCAGTACCCGCTTCCCGTGGTGGTGATCAGCTCCCTGAGCGACAAGGTGTTCGATGCCATGAACGCGGGGGCGGTGGACTTCGTGGCCAAACCTGCGGTGTCCAGCAGGAAGCAGTTGGAGGACTTCGTCCGCAACGAGCTCCTGGTAAAGATAAAGATAGCCTCCAGCGCCAGGATCAGCAATATCAAGAAGTCGGTGATGCTGAACCACGCGAACCCGGAGCGGATGTCCGTGAACCGCGGGAACCTGGTGGTGGCGATCGGCGCCTCCACGGGGGGGACGGAGGCCACCTCCGCCGTGGTGCGGCAGTTCGGCACGGATATCCCGGGAATCGTCTGTGTACAGCACATGCCGCCGGGATTCACGCAGATGTACGCCAAGAGGCTGGACGACGAGTGCCAGATCCGCGTCAAGGAGGCGGAGACCGGGGACAGGGTGCTGCCCGGACATATGCTGATAGCCCCCGGAGGCGACAGGCACATGAGGCTGGTGAAGGTGGGCGGGAGCTACCAGGTGGAGATCAAGCCCGGGCCCAGGGTGAACGGGCACTGTCCCTCCGTGGAGGTGCTGTTCGACTCCGTGGCCAAGGCGGCGGGGCCTGACGCGGTGGGCATCATCCTGACAGGGATGGGCGGAGACGGCGCGAAGGGGCTGCTGGCCATGCGCAAGGCGGGGGCCAGGACAATCGGCCAGGACGAATCCACCTGCGTGGTCTATGGGATGCCGAAGGTCGCATATGACCTGGGGGCGGTGGAATATCAGGAGAAGCTGACGGACATCGCCCAGAGGACATACGCGTTATTGAATAAAATGTAAAGGAGAAAAGACATGAAGATTCTGCTGGCGGAGGATGATTTCGCGACAAGGAAATTTATGGCAAGCTTTCTTGCGAAGTACGGTGAGTGTGATGTGACGGTGGACGGCATGGAGGCCGTGGACGCGTTTCTGATGGCCCTGGAGGACAAGGAGCCCTACGACCTGGTCTGCCTTGACATCATGATGCCCGTGATGGACGGGTATCAGGCGCTGATGGGCATCCGCAATCTGGAGAAGGAGAGGAACATTCCGGCGGACAAGGCAGTGAAGGTCATCATGACCACTGCCCTGAACGAGGAGAAGAACGTGAAGATGGCGTTTGAGCTGGGGTGCACCATATACTCCGGAAAGCCCATCGATCAGGAGCGGTTCGAGCAGGCGATGAAGAAGCTGAACCTGATCTGATCGGCAGCTAAGAGATTAAAGTGCGCTGCCTGCGCACCCAGGAAAGGAGATAGATATGGCGGGAGATTTTAACACAGAAAGCATGCTGGACATGTATCTGTTCGAGAACGGTCAGCTGCTGGAGCAGCTTCAGGAGACTGTTCTGGAACAGAAGGATGCGGACTGCTTTGACGAGGACAGCATCAACGAGATATTCCGGACCATGCATACCATCAAGGGCTCATCCGGCATCATGATGTTCGACAATATCACGGCTGTGTCACACAAACTGGAGGATGTCTTCTTCTATCTGAGGGAGTCCCATCCGGACAATGTTCCCCATGTGGAGCTGGTGGAGCATGTGCTGGAGGTGGAGGACTTCATCTCGAATGAAATGGAGAAGATTCGTAACGGCGAGACCGCGGACGGCGATGCCACGGACATCATCGCGGATTTGGACAAATTCCTGAACCAGATCAAGAACGGAGGCGCGGAAGGAGAGGGCCCGGCCGCGGAGAATGTCCATGAGGAGCCGAAGCATTTCTACATCGCCCCCGTGGCCACCGCCGCCAGCCGCTTCTACAAGATTTTCATCCACTTCTTCCCGGAGACGGAGATGGCCAATGTACACGCGTACAAGACCGTTTACGCCCTGAAGGAGATCGCGGAGGACATCCTGTACTCTCCGGAGGATCTCCTCACGGACGAGAAGTGCAGCGAGACCATCATCAAAGAGGGCTTCCGCATCCTGCTCCAGGCACAGTGCAGCGAGGAGGAAGTGCGGGAGCTGATAGGCGTCGGATACGACATCGAGAAGGTGGACGTCTTCGAGTGCGATGCCAATCAGTTCCTGCTGGGCTTTGACTTCGGCGACACGCAGCCCCAGCCCCAGATCGACCTGGAGTCCAGCGTGGAGGTCATAGAGGCCAAGCAGGAGGCGAAGCAGGCCGATGAGGCCAAGGCGGAGGCGAAGAAACCCGAGACGCCCAAGATCACGCCGGGCGATTTCGTCATCCAGTCCAAGGAGCCCGGCAGGCAGAAGAAGCTGGCCAAGGATAAGCCCAAGGGCGAGAAGGCCGCGTTTATCAGCGTCAACGTGAGCAAGATGGACCAGCTGATGGATCTGATCGGGGAGCTGGTGATCTCCGAGTCCGTGGTGCTGCAGAGCTCCGATTTGAAGGTGCCCGGGCTGAACCTGGACAATTTCAACAAGGCGGCGGCGCAGCTTGCCTCTATCTCCACAGACCTGCAGAATGTCATCATGTCCATGCGCATGGTGCCCCTGACCAACACCTTCCAGAAGATGAACCGCATCGTCTTCGATGTGTCCAGGAAGCTGGGCAAGGACATCGAGTTCGTGATGGTGGGGGATTCCACTGAGGTGGATAAGAACATCATCGAGCATATCTCCGATCCTCTGATGCACCTGGTGCGGAACGCCGTGGACCATGGCATCGAGACCAACGAGGAGAGGGCGGCCAGCGGCAAGACGGAGAAGGGCAAGGTCACCCTGTCCGCCAAGACCGAGGCCGGCAAGGTATGGATCAGCGTGGAGGACAACGGCACAGGGCTGGATCGGGAGAAAATCCTGGCCAAGGCCCGGAAGCAGGGCATCCTGGAAGACAACAAGCCGGATTTCGCTTATACCGACAAGGAAGTGTACCAGTTCATCACGCTGCCCGGATTCTCCACCAATGAGCAGGTGACGGAGTACTCCGGACGAGGCGTGGGCATGGACGTGGTGGTGCAGAACATCCAGGCCATCGGCGGCGCTCTGGAGATCGAGAGCACGCCGGGCTGCGGCAGCGTCATGAGCCTGAAGATTCCCCTGACCCTGGCCATCATCGACGGCATCGTCATGGAGGTGGGCACATCCTCCTTCGTCATGGAGACAGGCGTCATCAAGCAGTTCATCCGGGTGAAGGAGGATATGATGATCCATGAGCCCAACGGCGATGAGTTCGTCATGATCCGCGGGGATTGCTTCCCGGTGATCCGCCTGGGCAACTGGTACGGCCTGGAGGAGTATCAGGAATCCGTGGAGGACGGCGTGATGCTGATCCTCGAGGTGGAGGACCGGAAGATCTGCCTGCTGGTGGATAAGCTGGTGGGAGAGCAGGAAATCGTGGTAAAACCGATTCCTTCCTATATCAAGAAGGTGAAAGGCCTGTCCGGCTGTACGCAGCTGGGCGACGGCAGCATCGCCCTGATACTGGATGCCCCCGGATTGGTAGAATAAAATCATAGAAAGGAACGGCTAATCATATGGATGAAATGATGAACACCGGCGCCGTCAGCACGGACACGCAGGAAGGCAAATATATGACATTCAAGTCCGGATCCGAGTATTTCGGTCTGGAGATTCAATATGTACAGCAGATTATCCAGTTTCAGGCCATCACCAAGATTCCTGAGACGGAGGATTACATCAAGGGCCTGATCAACCTGAGAGGAAAGATCATCCCCGTAGTGGACGTCCGCGTGCGGTTCAGGCAGGGGGAGTGCGAGTACAACGACAAGACCTGCATCCTGGTCATCACCGTCAAGGATACCACGGTGGGCCTGATCGTGGAGCAGATTGCCGAGGTGGCGGAGATCCAGAAGGAGAACATCCTGCCGCCGCCCACCATAGGACGGAACGACAAGGGACATAACAAATACGTCTACGGAATCGGAAAGGTGGGCACTTCGGTAAAGCTCCTGCTGGATCCGGAGAAGCTGCTGTACGATGAAGAGAATGTGGATGCGGCAATGACAGAAAATGAAGAATGAGAGGAGATAATTCACTATGAAAGACATGAAGATGAAGACAAAATTGATTATCGGTTTTTTGGTGCCGAGCATTCTTGTGCTGATTAATATCATACTCGGCCAGTTGTCCACAAAGAATGCGATTCATATCGTGGATCCTGAAAAACAGTCGACCTATCTGCTGGGCTCCACCATATTCACGATGGCCATGGCAGTGATTTCCATGGCGGTGACCTTCTTCATTGCCCTGGTGCTGATCAGGACGATTGAGAAATCCGTGAAGCAGCTCTCCGATGCGGCCAAGGAGATTGCCCAGGGCCGGGTGGACATCAAGATGGAGAAGTACAACAATGACGAATTCGGCGAGCTGGTAGATGAATACATGCAGGTAGTCGAAAACATCAAATATCAGTCCCATATTGCGGAAGAGGTGTCCAACGGCAATCTGACCATTACGGTCAATCCGGTATCCGCGGACGACCTGCTGGGCAATTCCCTGAAGAAGCTGGTGGACGATAACCACAATGCACTGAGCAATATCAGCGATGCGGGCTCCCAGGTCACCATCAGCTCCTCTCAGGTGGCCAGCGCCAGCCAGGCACTGGCGCAGGGCTCTACAGAGCAGGCCAGCGCTATCCAGCAGATTACGGCTTCCATCGATGAGATCGCCGAGAAGACCAGGCAGAACGCAGAGCAGGCCAATTCCGCGGCAGGCCTGGTGGTGAAGGCCATCGAGGATGTGAAGCGGGGCAATGTGCAGATGCAGGATACCATCTCCGCCATGCAGGGCATCAACAGGGCTTCCGAGAATATTTCCAAAATCATCAAGACCATTCAGGATATCGCTTTCCAGACCAATATCCTCGCGCTGAATGCGGCGGTTGAGGCGGCAAGGGCCGGCGAGGCAGGAAAGGGCTTTGCGGTTGTGGCCGAGGAAGTGAGAAGCCTTGCGGCGAAGAGCCAGGAGGCGGCTGAGGAGACGGCCGAGCTGATTGAGGATTCCATCGAAAAGGTGAACTCCGGTTCCAAGATTGTAGACCAGACCGCGAAGGCCATGGAGGAGATCACGAAGGTGGTACAGGAGAGCGAGGTCATCATCAATGGCATCGCGGAATCCTCCAACTATCAGGCGACGGCTGTGGCTCAGATCGAGCAGGCCATCTCCCAGGTGTCCCAGGTGGTGCAGACCAACTCCGCCACCAGCGAGGAATGTGCGGCTGCCAGCGAGGAGCTGTCCAACCAGGCTTCCAGGATGCGCGAGATGCTGTCCATCTATCATCTGGGCAACGAGAGCGGTGGCGGCGCAAGCTCTTCCTTCAAGAGCGCTCCCTCCTATTCCTCCCCTGCGTCCAATGAGCAGGTGATTTCCCTGGGTGACGGCTTCGGGAAGTATTGAGTATAGAAAGAGGTGTAGAAATGAATCTGTTAGATGAGCTGAGAACTCTGGGCGTGGACGTGGATGACGGATTGAAGCGTCTGATGGGGAATGAGAAGCTTTACAAAAGGCTGTTGGGCTCCTTTGTGAAGATGATCGGGACACAGGCCGTGGATCCGGACTTCGACGAGAGCGATTACAAAGAAGCCATAGAGAAAGCGCATTCCATCAAGGGGACAGCCGGAAACCTGTCACTTACCCCGATTTATGAGTCCTACAGCGAGATACTGAACCTGCTGCGGACAGATAAGCCGGCGGAGGCAAAGGCGGTTCTCGCGAAGGTATTGCCCGTTCAGCAGGAAATCATTTCCTGTATAGAGAACAACATGGATTAAGAGAAACGAGAGCAGCGCTGAGAGGATTCTTCCCGCAGCGCTGTTTTTCTCCCCGGATAAAGCTTTTGGAGGGAGCTGTATACGATATCAGACAAGATGAGCGGAGGCATGAGGAATGGGTATCGTCGAGAAAGTGTTTGGCAGGAAAGAGTCTGACACGGAACAGGAAATCATGACTGATGGTAAGCCGAAAGGGAATCCCAGGCAGGAAGGGGAGACCCGGGATTCCGGGGACGACCGGAATCGGCTGGAGGGAGGGGACATGGAATCTGTACATCTGAAACCACAGCGCGGCGAGAAGCTGCAGCCTTTGGATGAGATAGGCGGCTTCAAGGTCAGGCCGGGATTCTACAACAGGGACGGCGCCGCGGCGTCCTGGAACGGCGTCAGCTTTACGATTCACTCTCTGGGCGCCACGAAGTGCACCTTGCTGCTGTTCCGTCCCCAGGAGACGGAGCCCTATGCGAAGCTGGAGTTTCCCGAATCCTATCATGTTGGGAACACCTATTCCATGCTGGTGTTCGGACTGAAAATCGAGGAATTCGAGTACGCGTTCCAGTTGGACGGCCCTTATGACAGGGAAAAGGGGCTGCTTTTCGACAGGAACAATGTGCTGCTGGATCCTTACGCCAAGGCCGTGACGGGCCAGCGCAAATGGGGAGAGCGGCCGGAGAACGGCAAGAACTTCGAATACCATGCCAGGGTGGTGGAGAACAACTTCGACTGGGGGAAGATCATGCACCTGGAGACGCCCCTGGAGGATCTGGTGATCTATGAGCTGCATGTGAGGGGATTTACGAAGGATGCGTCCTCCGGCGTGACGGCCAGGGGCACCTTTGAGGGGCTGCGCCAGAAGATTCCCTATCTGAAGGACCTGGGGGTGAACGCGGTGGAGCTGATGCCCGTCTTTGAGTTCGATGAGATGGAGGACGCCAGGCTGGTGGACGGGGAGCAGCTCTATAATTACTGGGGCTACAACACGGTATGCTTTTTCGCCCCCAACACCAGCTATTCCTCCGTGGTGGAGCACAACCACGAGGGGGATGAGCTGAAGGAACTGATCTACGAGCTGAAGGAGAACGGAATCGAGGTCATCCTGGACGTTGTGTTCAACCACACTGCGGAGGGAAATGACGACGGCCCCTGCTTCTCCTTCAAGGGAATCGACAATGATGTCTATTATATCCTGACGCCGGACGGGAATTACTACAATTTCAGCGGCTGCGGCAACGCGCTGAACAGCAACCACCCTGTGACCCGCAGGTTCATCATCGACTGTCTGCGCTACTGGGTGACAGAGTACCGGGTGGACGGGTTCCGCTTCGACCTGGCTTCCATACTGACAAGGGACCAGAACGGCGAGCCCATGGGCAAGCCTCCCATCATCGAGGAGATTGCCCATGATTCCATCCTGGGCAAGGTGAAGCTGATCGCGGAGGCCTGGGACGCGGTGGGCCTCTACCAGGTGGGGAGTTTCCCTGCGTTCCGCAGATGGTCGGAATGGAACGGCAGATACCGGGACGACATGCGGCGCTTCCTGAAGGGGGACGGGGGCCTGGCGGGGACGGCCATCGCCAGGATCACCGGCTCCAGGGACATGTACGATCCGCTGAAGCGGGGGGAGAGCGCGTCCGTGAACTTCCTGACCTGCCACGACGGATTCACCCTGTACGACCTCTACTCCTACAATGTGAAACACAATGAGAAGAACGGCTGGAACAACACGGACGGGGACAACAACGGCAATAGCTGGAACTGCGGTGTGGAGGGGGAGACGGAGGATATGGAGGTGGAGACCCTGCGCCGCCGCATGGTGAAGAATGCCTTCGCCACCCTGATGTGCAGCAGGGGCCCGGCCATGTTCTACGCCGGGGACGAATTCTGCAACACGCAGTTCGGGAACAACAACGCCTACTGCCAGGACAACCGCATCTCCTGGCTGGACTGGAAGAGGCTCGAGGAATACCGGGAGATACACGATTTCTTCCGGTATATGATAGCCTTCCGCAGGGAACACGCTGTGGTGAGAAAGGACATGGGGAGCGCGGCGTGCGGGTTCCCGGAGATAAGCCTCCACAATGGCTATCCCTGGAACGGCAGGACAGACTACAATTGTAGGCTAATTGGAATCATGTATGCCGGCAGGAACGAGGAGGGTACGAAGGACGATATCGTCTTCTACGGGATGAATGCCTACTGGGACCCGCTGGACATGCAGCTTCCGAACCTTCCGGAGGGCAGGAGCTGGAAGGTTTGCGTCAATACTTTCGTGGAGTACGGGGACGGGAAGGACATCCAGGCGGAGACGGACTTCCAGTATGGCACTATGCTGAAGATTCCGCCCCGGACGGTAATCGTGCTGGTGGCGGAGTGACCGGGGTTTTTATAGGGACTTACCATGGGCGGCGGGCTTGAGGGCCCGCTGCCCTTTTTATGCGCAGAGGTGCGTATGGAAATTAGCGACTTTGCTGTACGCACCCCGCATGGCGAGCAGGGGAAGATGGCTCTTCCCCACTTGATTATGCGCAGATCTGCAATGAGAAGCCTGGGGCTGGCACATGGAGCGCCTTTGTCCGGTTACAGGTTATTCGGCCTACCGAGCGGAACGGATTTCCCCGGCCCGCATAGGATAATAGGGATACCACAGCGCCTGCTGCGGAAAGGAATCCGGATATGGACTGCAGAGACAAGATTCTTTCCAGCGAATATTATGACGTGATCACGGATTTTCCCATTGATGCTTTGAGGTACGCCTTTTTCGACCTGTGCTATCTGGAGGTGGATGAGTTCTATAATATCGTGTACATCAGCCGGGAAAATGTCAGGAACGTGAACGAGTACATCTTTGACTACAAGAGCGTGCCTAAGCTGTACGGCCTGATGCAGGGGGAGGTGGGAAGCCAGGGCTTCGACCCTAACAACCTGATCGTCAGCGGCATCACCCAGGCCCAGAGGGCGCCTTTGAGCCTGACAGGGCGTGGGGTGGTCGTCTGCATCATCGATACGGGGATAGACTATACCAGCGAGGCTTTCCGGGACAGCCAGGGGAACAGCCGGATTCTGGCAATCTGGGATCAGACCATTCAGGACGGCGCCCCTCCGGAGGGCCTCCACTATGGCACCGTATATACCAGAGAGGACATCAACCGGGCGCTGCAGTCCCCCGATCCCTACAGCATAGTGCCCAGCAGGGACGAGAACGGCCATGGAACCGCCATGGCGGGGGTAGCCGCGGGCAGCAGGCTGGGGAACGGCCTGACCTATATCGGAGCTGCGCCGGAGGCGGATATCGTGGTGGTGAAGCTCAAGGAGGCCAAGCAGTACCTCAGGGATTTTTTCATGGTGCCCGGGGGCGTGCCGGCCTATGAGGAGACGGATGTCATGCTGGGGGTACGGTACGCGGACAGCTTCACGGAGCAGTTCCAGCGGCCTGTGGTCATCTGCCTGGGGCTGGGCACCAGCTATGGGGACCATGCGGGAAACGCGCCGCTGCCGCGCTACCTGGACGCCATCGCGGCGAAGCGCAGCCGCGCGGTGGTGGTATGCGGCGGCAATGAGGGGAACGCGGGCCATCATTATCAGGGGAACATGGAGCCGTCGAGCCGGTCAGGCGGGGCTGTCGTGAAGCCGGTGGAAGTCAGGGTGGCGGAAAACGCGGAGGGCTTCGTCATGGAGTTGTGGGGGAATGTGCCGGATGTGTTCACCGTGTCCGTGCGCTCTCCGGGCGGGGAGACCATACCCTCCATCCGGCTGGGCATCCAGGACAGCATCACCTACAGCTTCGTCTATGAGAGGACGAAGATTACCGTAGCGGGGACGTTGGTGGAGCCGTCCTCGGGGGAGGAGATGATCCTGCTGCGGGTGGCCCAGCCCACCCCGGGCATCTGGACGTTCCTGGTGGAAGCGGTGGGAAGCGTCCACAATGGGAGCTTCCATATGTGGCTGCCCATCACGCAGTTCATGAGCGCGCCCGCCTATTTTCTGGAGGCATCGCCCTATATCACTTTGACAGAGCCTGCCATGGCGAGGGACGTGATCAGCGTCTCTACCTACAATGCGGCAAACAACAGCTTTTATATCGATTCCGGGAGGGGATTCACCAGGGACAATGTGATAGCGCCGGACTTTGCCGCACCCGGGGTGGACATATCCACGCTCCGGGGCAGGGAGACCGGCAGCTCCCTGGCCGCCGCCATGACGGCGGGGGCGGTGGCGCAGTTTTTGCAGTGGGCGGTGGTGGAGAGGAACAACCAGATTGTGGCCGGCAGGGAGATTAAGAATTACTTTGTCAGGGGGGCGTCGCGGAGTGGGGAGTTGACGTATCCGAACCGGGAGTGGGGGTATGGCCGGCTGAACGTTGTGGGGACTTTTGATGCGCTGATTGGGGTGTGAGGGTAATTTTGGATATAGAACTTTTTGCAAGGGGCAAAATTATGATAGCTTCCCAAGTGCATCTCCTACATGCTCTGGAGCGTTGTCCTGTTCAGGCTCCTCTGCCCGGCGACCTTAGAGCTTGGAATCAGCCTGGTCCCGAGCCTGGAGCCTGTGCTCTGTGAGTATGCATCGGAAAAGGGAGAGGCCTCGGTGGAAGAGGCCCCGGCGGAACAGGCAGGCAAGGCGGCAGTGGCCGATACAGACGGCGGGGCAAAGGAAAGCCAGGGAAAGGCGGAAGAATTCGCAGCAGGGTGGCGGCATCCATCCCCCTGCAGGAGGACATCTATATCGTAGACGGAAGGATATCCCCTTTTGGCATGGGCATCATAAGGCCCAGGATATACCTGTCGGAGGGCCTAAGCGGGAAGGCGCAGGAATTTAACAGGTTTGCGTGCAATTTACTGTGTTCACTAAGCTGGCAGTGGCGGCGGTATTTTTTCCAAAACGGCAGGTCGGCTCAGTTTTGCATGAAAATATTATTTTTGATTCTCCACATTACAAAATTCTTTTCCGCCACACATCCGAATCACCCTGTCAGCAAAGGCCGCGTCTTCCTCACGGTGAGTCGTGTAAATAACGGTAGCACTGCTGCTCCTTATATAGCGCATTAACATCTCGGCGTGTTCCCTGTCCAGGGACGCTGTAGGCTCGTCAAGAAGAATGATTTTCGCATCGCCGTTGGAAAAGGCTCTGGCGGCATTCAACCTCTGCTGCTCCCCTCCTGAAAGCTCAGATATGGAAGAGATTTCACGATTTGAAAAATCAGAGACACCTGTGGCATTCTTTATGCTCTCCAGGCTTGCCTCATGAAAGCTGCCCATTAGAATATTATCATCGATGGAGGCTTCATAAAGCTGAGAAGCGGCGGGCATATATGCGAAAATACAGTTTTCCCTAAAATATGCAGCAGCATTTGCCGGGGATTTGCCAAATAGCGTTATGCTGCCGGATGTGGGGGCATACATCCCCATGATGCAGCGAAGCAGTGTGGATTTTCCGCTGCCGTTCTCGCCCATGACTGCGATATGCTCCCCTTCTTTTATGCATAAATTGATATCCGAAAGAATTTTCCTGCCCTCTGCCTCAAAGCATAACCCGTCAATGGCCAGGGCGCAGCCAGTGTCATGAGCTTGAGATCCCTTTTCCTGAGAATGCGTTACTTCCCTTGCAAGGCCAAAAAGCTTCTTCCCATTGTCGATTGGCACGGTATTATACGGGATGTATGCCGCCATCTCCTGAATGCTTTGGGTCTGGGTTCCTGATTCCTCCAGGATGCTTTTCACGGAAGCCAGGTTTCCTCCCGCTATTTTCACGCTGCATGGCAAGAACCCCAGCACAGGATAAATGAATCCGCTTACCAGTTCACTTATGACTTTTTGCAGGGAAATATAAAGATTATTCTGATGCAGCTGTTCGGCCTGGACACGGAAAATATCCCTTCTGGTTTGGTCAAAACGAGCTTTCACGATGCTTTGCAGGCTGTTCATATTGATGAAATCCGCTTTATGCATAAGCTCTTCGATATTGTTGTTTTTTTCGGCTTCAAGGCCCTGGAGCCGGGAGGCATATGCTTCGGATATGCCCTGGAGCTTTTTGCCTGCAAAAACTGTGATGCCGATATGGGCCAAAAGAAAGAAGGAAACAGTATAATGGACATTCACCGCTAAAACCAACAGAACGCCTATGACAATCACACCGATCACATATCTGATAATCATGACCCATAAGGAGAGAGCGGAATCGGTAAATGCGGTAATGTTCTGGAGCAGATCCTCATCCTTGTATTTGGCCTCTCTCTCACCGTAGGGCAGCGCGAACAGGTCCTGATACAAATCCGCCGAGCCCCTGTAGATAAGGTTCGCGCACATTACATTTCCATATACATTTATCATGTAATCCAAGGCAAGCATGAATAAAGCTGCCATAATCAATGAAAGGATCATCCATGGAGTCACTGCCATGCCGCTTTCTATTTTGCCCATGATAGACTGTATCATAAAGGGCGCAGTCAAAGGCACCGCAAAGGATATGAGGGAAAATGCCGCCAGCAGGGCCGCGAATTTCAGCTTATGATTTTTTAGGATGATGGATGTGGATTTCAGTCTGTTCAGCATTTTCATTCCTTTATTCCTCCATTTTGAGAATTCCCTGCCATATTGAGAATTTGTATGAAGCCTTGGGAATCAATATCAACATCAAAATCCGTATGCGAGGACATAATCAGGATTTGGGATTTTTCCTTGAGCTGAGCAAGGAGCCTTCCGAATATCTCCCTGCGCGAATCCGGATCGATTGCGGAGAAGCCTTCATCGGAAAGGATTACGTCATAATCCCCGTAAAAGGCTCTGGCCAGACAGATTCGCTGCTGTTCTCCTGAGGATAGATTCAGTATGGAAACAGGCGTGTCTATCCCCCTTTCGAACTTGGGAATCAGGTCTTTCAACCCTGTCTGCTCCAACGCGTGATGGAGCTTCCTTTCATCTGCATCTTGGAACATTGTGATATTTTCTTTGATTGTGCCTGAAATGAGCTGAGGCTCCTGGCTTAAATATAAAATCCTGCCCCAAAAGGCGCCTTCCCTGACATTCTTCAGATTTTTGCCGCCGCAGATGACAGTCCCTCCATAGCCTTTTAAGAAATCCGCAAAAATCTTCAGCAGAGTGGACTTGCCGCAGCCTGAAGCTCCCCTTAAGACCAGACATTCACCTGATTTTAACTCTAAATTTATGTTTTCAAAAAGATTCCTTCCATGGGATGCCCCATTTCCATCTTCATAGGCAAAGCTCAGATTTTGTGCCGAAATGGAAGTGATTTTGCCGATATCCTCAAATCCGCAGGGGGCTGTGGCCTGTGGGGTCAGCAAAGCGCTTATCCTGCTGTCCATCCCCTTCAGCTGCTGATAATCTGAAATACAGGCGGGAATCTGATACAGGGTATTGGTCAGAAATCCCACGGCCGCCAAAAGCACAATGAAATCGCTGATCGCAATGCTGCCCCTGGAAATCCCGTATCCCCCGATGATCAGTATGGCGCAGGTATTCAGGATTGTGTTTGCCGAACCGAGAATCCTCTGTGTGGTCATGGTGCCCAGGATTTTTCCCTGGTCGATTTTATAGTCTGCAATCTCTTTTCGATAAGGCTCCACAACCCTCTCACCGTTGAGGGAATAGGCAGCCTCGCGGTTCCGCACCAGCTCCGCATTGTGGTTATAGATGGCGCCCATATGATAATAAAGCTTCTCATTCTGTTCCGGCAGCTTCCGTCCCCTGTAGGCGCTGATGGAAATGGCTCCCAGGGACAGGAAAAGGGTCAGGGCCCAAAGCCAGGGCTCGATCAGAATGACATAGATGCTTGTCAAAATGACGGAAACCGCAGTTCCTGTCATTTTCAGCATGAATCCTGAAAGCTGCTCAGAGTATGTAAAGATATCGTTCCGAATCATGGGCAGCATTTCCCCGGCATTTTCCCTGTTCCTATAATTTGAGCCGAGCCAGACGTCTATGGCATCTTGCTCCAGCGCCTCTATCAGTCTCTGCTTAATGGTCAAAGTCTTCCTGTTCTGAACGCAGAGGAGCAGCGCTGACACCATCAGGCTGATTGAAAATACTGCAAATACGCCCCATATCCTGCCCCCGTTCTTTGTCAGGACGCTGTCCGACAAAAGCCTGATGCACTCCAGATAAAGGATGCCCAGACCGGAACCCAGACAGACGGCAAGCACCGCCGTGAACAAGCTGCCGGCAGATTTCTTCAGTATGTTTTTTGATTCGGTATTCATGTTTGTCCTTCCCCTCACATTATGGTAAAATTGCCTGTCTTAATAAATATCTTATCATAGACTTTGGCAGATGAAAACTACAAAAATCCCTGCCAGCCTGGCGGCAAAGGCAGGCGCCCCCGGATGCGCCTGCCTATCCGATGACAGGAATCTCGATCTGCACAATGGAATCCTCAATCTGGTCAATGACATTTTCATTGATGCCCATTTCATAGGAAAATCCGTGTAGAGTCAGTCATGTCATAAATTTTCCAATCATGCCTTGACCGTACAGTTACTGTATGGTTTACAATACCACACACAGGAAACAAATACAAGGTGAACGGAGGAAAAAATCTATGGAACACTCAAATGTTTATGAAAAGCCTGTAACGCTGAAAAATATCCTGAAATTTGCCGTGCCGACGATTGCGATGACGGTGTTTATGTCCTTTTACACCATGGTCGACGGGCTGTTCGTGTCGAACCTGATCGGCACGAATGCGCTTTCTGCCATCAATCTGACAGCGCCTGTCATCCAGCTCGTCACGGCAATCTCCACCATGCTTGCCACCGGAGGCAGCGCAGTCATCATGAAGAAAATGGGGGAGCAAAAGTGCGAGGAGGCGAAGGAGGATTTTACCTTCCTGATCCTAGTGAATGTCATGGTGGGCATTGTCATGTGCGCGGCGGGGTATCTGGTCATGGAGCATATTTTTGCCGGCATGAACCTCTCCCCGGAGGTGGAAGGGTACTGTGTGGAATATTTAAGCCGGTATCTGGTGTTCACGGTGCCAATCCTGCTGATGAATAATTTCACCCTTTACATGATTGCCAGCGAGAAGGCCACCCTCTCCCTGGTCTGCTCTGTGACGGGCGGTGTCCTGAACATGGCGCTGGACTATGTGTTCATCGCCGGGCTGGGCATGGGAATCAGCGGCGCCGCCATTGCCACGGGACTGGGCTATTCCGTGACGGCGGTGGTGGGGCTGTTCGTCTTCAGCCGGAAAAAGAGCCTTCTGCATTTCAGGAAACCGGCATTCCGGCTTTCTGTCCTTGTAAAGGCGGCCGCAAACGGATGCTCGGAGATGGCCACTGCCCTGGTTACCGGGATCATTACCATGATGTTCAACTGGACGATGCTGCATTACGTGGGGGAGGACGGGGTTGCCGCGGTCACCATCATCATGTATGTGCTGATGTTCGCAAGCTCCCTGTATACAGGGTATTCCTATGGCGTAGCTCCGATGCTCAGCTATTATTATGGGGAAAGGAACCGGGAAAAGCTGAAAAAACTGGTCGCGGTCAGCCTGAGGGTAATCGGGGGGATCTGTCTGATGACCGTTGCGGCGTCCTTCCTGTTGACAAAGCCGCTGGTGTCCGTTTTTGCCCGCCCGGACAATCCGGTGTATGACCTGGCAGTGACCGGAAACAGGATATGCACCATTGCGCTTTTGTTCATCGGCTTTAATATTTTTGCCAGCGGGATGTTCACCGCACTGTCCAACGGGGTGGTTTCGGCGGTTCTGGCATTTTCCAGGTCTTTTGTGTTCATGCTGATTACGATGATCGTGCTCCCGCTTTTTTTGGGGGTGAACGGAATCTGGCTGGCGACGCCTGCGGCGGAGCTGATGGCGCTTGCGCTGTCTGCTGTTATGTTCTTAAAATATAGGAAGAGGTACGGCTACTAAAAATAAGGTAAAAATTCATAAAAGTTTTGCTGCATGAACCGAAATAGAATATATACGGCTTTTGACTGCGACGCCGGGGATGCCGGAAATCGGCCTATGGGCATTTGGGACTGGAGATTCGATATGAAAAAGAGACCTTCTGGAAAATGTATGGCGCAGGCCGCCACGGTGTTCTGCCTGATGTGCCTGTTCCTGGCTGCCGCTTACGGATATCAGGAGCAGTCCGGGAATCCGCTGCCGTCGCCGCAGGATGGAGAGGATTACGATCCGCTGGCGCCGCCCCAGGATGCGGAGGGCTACTATCTGCTGTCGACGAAGGAGGATTTCAGGTGGTTCATTTCCAGAGACAGGGATTCCTATACCAATGTCCGCCTGACGGACGATCTGATTTTAAATGACACCCAAGGGTGGGAGAATTGGGCGGATGAGCCGCCTGAAAACAGCTATGGGGCCATTCCCAGCTACCACGGGCATTTTGACGGAAACGGCCATGCCCTGGAGGGGTACTATACGTCGTATGGGAACTGGCTGGCGTTCCTTTTTACAGTATTGGAGGAAGACGCAAGAGTGACGGACCTTACGATCCGAAACAGCCTGTTTCAGACCACTTATGAGGATTGCGTCTACGAGAACGAAAGCGGAAAGACGGACGTGGTCACCGCCTCCGCCCTCTGCTTTGCCAACTATGGCGTGATCGAGGGCTGCCAGGTGCAGGCAAAGGTAACAGGTGCATGGGACGCGGGCGGAATCGTAGGAATCAACTACGGACAGATGACGGACTGTAAGTTTACGGGAACGGTGGAGGCGGGGACGGATCGGCATACGGAAGCGCCCGAAAATGTATCCGCCGGAAACGCCCTGTTCGCAGGCGGCATCTGCCGCTCCAATCAGGGCATCATCCGAAACTGTGTGAATGAGGGGACAGTAACGCTGGATGCCATTTCCGAAACATTTTATGTGCATGATTTTGCCGTAGGGGGCATTTCCGGACGGCAGTCGGAGGAGGGGCGCATCGAGGACTCCAGCAATATGGGAGATGTGACGGGGGTGGAGCTTGCGGGCGGTATCGCCGGAGCCAGCTGGGGCAGTATATACAAATGCCAGAACAGCGGAAGCGTCCACATCCGGCAGGGGGAGCGCAGCTATGTGGAGACCCTGGTCAGCGCAGGCGTCTGTGCCTCCAATGGCGGCATTGTGGATACCTGTGTCAATACAGGGGCCGTTACCATCAGCCAGAAATACTTAAGCTACCTTCCGCCCATCTACGGGATTGCCTGCAATACCGTGAATCCGGACAAGGGCTTGATTGAAAACAGCTTCTATCTGGAAGACAAGGCCATGCAGGCCTATCCCCAGCGCGGCGTGCGAAAACTTGAAGGAGCTGAGACATCGGAGTTCTCCCCGTACTTTTCCGGGGAAAAGCGGCTGGAGAGGACGGACTTCATCGATTTTCTGGGATTTGTCCCCTATGAACCGGAAACGGACGAGGATTCGGATTATGTCCATCTGGGATTCGGCCCGCCGGAGGACGTGGTGTACCAGGTGGCGTCTGGCGACAGTCTCTGGAACATCGCGGAGCGGTATTATGGGGATGGACGATACTACGGCAATCTGGTGTGGAAAAATCCCGCATTGGAGGAAGGGGTTCTCCTGCCGGGCATGAAGCTTACCATTCCTCACAGGGATTTTGCGGCAGTGCGCCGCTATGACGAGGAAGGGTTTGGCTTTGCCTACTGCAGGCTGCCCTCCGGCGAGAGCTGCCCCACCCGCTATGTGCTTTCCAAACCCATTGACTGGTATTACGGAAATATGCGGTTTGCGGCGAACGCGGGATTGGATACGTTGTGGCCCAAGACGCCGGATGCCGCGGAGTCGGAGGATATCCGTATCTTTGTCCGGGTGGATGCCAATCCGGACGGGGATTTCTTTGAAGGCTGCTGGCCCCAGGTGCAGGAGCGCATCAAAAAAAGCGCCGCCGCTTACTGGGGCGATTCGGTGGATACCTTCCAGTTCGACCGCTATACGTTGGATAACGGGGAAAGCCTTTACTGCTATTCCTTTGTGGTATACAGAAAGGACGAGAAGCTGGTATGCCAGACCGCCTACCGTCTCTGTGAGAACATGCTGGTGGAGCTTATCGGTGTGCAGCCCCTCCAGCCCCGCCAGCGTATCGGAGAAAGCCATGACGTGCTGCTGCGCGTGCCTTATATGGCGGCTTTTGCGGACACGAGCGCGATGCTTGAGGAAGCCCAGTCCGACCCGGATGCCTTTATGGGCAGGGAAGGCTGGGATTTTCCGCAGCTCCATAATCCTTTTGCCATTGCCCTTGCCTATGACAAGGATGCGGAATGCAACCCTTATATGCTGTTTACGGGGGCGCAGTAAATGGCTTTTCTTTTGGCCAGATGGAACAGGACGGTAACGGGCAAAAAACCTTGCACATGGTCCAGGGAAAGTGTATAATAGAATCCAGAACCTCCACTATTGAAAGGAAAGGCGGTGAGAAGCATGAAGCGATATGAAGTCCTGACAGCCAAAGAACTATTCCACGGCAGCGATATCGTGCGCAGCTTCGGGTACAGAACAGCAGCTTCAGGGGACAACTATGCCCTTTTTTCTGAACCAGATTGTTTTGTGCGCTGCTCACCATTTGACGGATGATTGATAGTACGACAGCCCTGTGATACGCATGCCGTAACGTAAGGACTGCCATACAATAGATTCATAGTCGGAAAACAGGTGCCCTGTGCGGACAAGAACAGTCTGCGCAGGGTATTTTTATGCTTTGAGGAAGGAGAAGAATGAAATGATACAAAAATATATGGCCACTGCCGGGATGGCCGTCCGGGGCAAGACTGGCGGTGGCGTGCTTTATCTGGTGCCGGACATCCTGATGAAGGTGGTGTACCTGGTGCCGGTGATGTTCATCTGGAGGACGCTGGGGGAGAGCGGATACGAGGTGGAGATGTCTGTGGAGCAGCTTTTAAGCTACACCTATGTCAACGCGCTGCTGGCAGACCTGACCATTGTGGAGACATACCTGTCCGCCTGGGACTACGACACCAGGAGCATGGAGGCGTTCACCCGCCCCATGCCCGTGTTCGGCCAGGTGATTTCGCGGACGATGGGAGAGTGGCTGCCCATGCTGCTTTTGTTCTCGCTGCCCATGGCCCTGGCCGCGCCCTTTCTGGGGATTCGCATACTGCCCCGGACCTTGTGGGCCCTTCCCTCGCTGGCGATGAGCGTCTCCCTGGGATTCGCCTTTGAGTTCCTGTTCTGCTGCGTGACCATCCGGCTCCACAATGTCTCCTGGATCACCTATGTCATCAGGAGCGCGGTGGTGTCCTTTTTCTCCGGCACGGTGATACCCTTCCGGATCCTGCCCTTCGGCATGGACAGATGGTTTCGGTATCAGCCCTTTGGCAGCCTGGGCGGGGCATTCCTGTCCCTGCATGTGGGAAGCGCCGGGCCTATGGAGGTGATTCCGGTTCAGCTCTTCTGGAACATCGTGATATGGATTGCAGCGGCCGTCTGGTTCCGGAAATCCAGGGAAAGGATGGTGAGCTTCGGTGGCTGACAATGGAAAAGAAAGAAAAAAGGTAACTGTTCAGCATCCCCTATGAAAAGATAAACATAGGGTCGCCCGAAAC
>CAJUFO010000033.1 GCA_910585615.1 uncultured Acetatifactor sp. | reverse complement strand
AATTGTCGGATTATAGGCAGTTTTCTATAGTCCGACAAACTGGGAAACTTTTAATAAATTGACAAAATTATTATTGACAGAACCCAATGCTAAAAAAATTTCATCAAGGAGAAGACTGGCCAATGAAATCATAAGTGAAATAAGTAATTATGTTGGAAAACAAATAAATATTGAAGATATGGCATTGCTGGATATTATCCTTCAGGCAAAGGAAAGTAAAGAAAAAGGAAGCGAATTTGTAAAATGTGGGATAGATAATATCCTTGATGCTTTGCAATGCAAGTTGGCGGATTACGTTGATTTAACCAAAATGTATGATGATTTTTTCGAGAAGATGAATTACAGGCTAGAGAATAAGGAATATCGTCTAACAAATGATTTAGCTACATTTAAGAAAATGTTTAGGGAAAAAGAGGGTGTTGTAATTAATACTTGTCATGGAGTAAAGGGAGAAGAATATCAAACCGTTATTGCTTTCGGTTTGGTATATAGCAAAGTTCCCAGTATTTATATTGAAAGCACAAAACAAGGCGAAGAGACGAATAAATTGTTATATGTAATTGCGTCAAGAGCGAAAAGTAGACTATATTTATTTTCAGAAAAAGGAAGAACCTATTGGGACAGGGGAATAAAAGAACATGTAGAAGCATTTCCAACCAGACAATTGTTTCAAAATAAGAGTGTGGAATATGATGAAAATTTTTAAGGTGAGGCTACCACCGATTCTCATGATGGTAAGAAGACTGATAAAATAAGATGATGAGGAAAATAGGATTATGGATTATTTCAACTACGATAAATCATCTACAAAAGCAGAATACTACGAAACCCTGGCATCACTTATGGAGCGATGGGAATTTGAAATCGTTGAAAGCCAAATATTTCCCCATGCCGGATTATGACTTTGGGACTTATAATCAGGTGGGTGTGAAGATTTATGGGAAAACCCTGGATGACAAATATACTTTCATATTATATGACAATCCGGATTTGGATTTGGAAACCATATATTTACTGGATCAGGTGCAAAAGGGACAGGGCAGTCGCCTGTCGAATGAGGCGGTAAGTCATCTTAGAAAATATAAGTTGGTCGAAGGGCGCAAGAACCAGTTGTTTCTTTCAGCTGAAGTGGCACAGACGATGGGAGAAGAGGCAAAATATATAAAAAATAGAGCATTTGATGATCAATATTATAGGGATTTAATTGTCGAGTATCTAAAACAATATGGGAAAGCGCAGAAAAAGGATATCAGAGACTTATTATGGGATAAGCTACCAGCAGCGTTATCCGATAAGCAGAAAGAGAATAAAATACATAATCTGCTTGCCGCGTTGAGGAAACAGGGAACAATTGCGAAAGATTCTAAAAATCAACAGCATTCCAGATGGATGTTAAAGTAGTAGCTTGGATAAGTGCAAATTAATCCAAGGTTTACCCAAGATTAATCCAAGGTTTTACCCAAGGATGATTAAAAAACGCTTGTGTGGAGCTTTTTTAGTATTACAAAGAAAAGATTATCAACAAGATTAATCCAAGGTTTTACCCAAGAATGATACAAAAAAGTGCCTTTCAGAGCTTGTTGTAACTTAAAAGAAGTAAAATTCTATAAATGAGCAAATTTAAAAAACTGCACAATGCACCTATGCAACTAAAGCCAGGACATGTATACCAGCTATCGCAGAGGAAATAAGAGATTACTGGTGGTACAGGCAGCTCATTGGCAATCTCCTGTACGATTTCCACCTTTGACATGGTCTTGTCGTACATGATGACGGCATAATTAAGGACGATGCCGTTACAGGAGAGCATGACAGCCACGGCCTGATGTCCATAGTCCTGCTTCCCCTTGCGATGGGACTGGTGGAAATACGCATCTTCAATCGGGTGCAGAGCCCGTGACGAAGGCTTTGTCTTGGAGGAGATGGTTTCATCGCATTTCCCTTTATTGAGGGAATGTGCGACTGTGGTACGGTGACAGGAACTGTATTTTTCAAAATCGATGGTCTTTCCATGATATCCAAGAGAAAAGACGGATATCAGGATAGCCATGATATGCTTCATGGCCGTCTGAGGGAAGACACGGCATAGGCTCAAATTTTTTAAGCAGTTGTAAAGTAGCGCTGAATGGTATATACTGTTCTCTATAAGACATCATCCTTGGCAGGTTATTGTTTTCTTAGCAGATACAGTATACACCCACAGAGGCATGATGTCTTTAGTTTGATGCTATTTGAGGCAATTTTGGTAGAATTTCAAATTTGCTCATTTATAGATAGATTGAAATAATATGTCATAATTTGTTGTCCTTTCCTTGACACACTCGTGAGCGGCAGCCCCATCATCCAGAACGGGAAGTTCATCGGGGCAGTGACCCACGTGCTGGTGCAGGATTCCAGGAAGGGGTATGGGATTTTTATTGAGAATATGTTGGAGCATTGAGGGGGCAGACATGGATGACCGCGTGGAAGTGACTTCTCCGGGGATGCTGTTTGGAAGTCTGAGACTGCAGGATATCAGAGAAGGTATTTCTATACCCAGGAACCGTGCGCTGGTGTATGCATTTACGTACATGAATATTATGGAGCATTGGGGAAGCGGGATTCCGAGGATTATCAGGCGATGCAAAGAACTTGGACTAGAAGATCCAGAGCTGGTGGAAATTGCCGGAAGCTTTCGTATCAATTTATTCCGGTATCCTGATAAGACGAGGATTGGAAAAAGTACGGATAAAGAGATGGAGAGCACGGAAAAAGTACGGAAAAGTACGGATAAAGTGATGGAAAGTACGGAAATGTACGGATAAAAAGTACGGATAAATTGAATGACAATCATAAAAAGATTATCCAATATATAGAGGAAAAGGGCTCAATAAAAAATAGAGAAGTCCAGAATCTATTGAATGTGAAGGATTCTCGTGCCCTGAAGATTTTGAAGGAAATGGTCGAGGACGGAATATTGAAAAAAGAAGGGAAATTGAGGGGAAGCTGTTACAAATTGAAATAATCTGTCAAAATATGTTGCCCTTTCCTTGACACGCTCATGAGCGACAGCCCCATCGTCCAGAACGGGAAGTTCATCGGGGCGGTGACCCATGTGCTGGTGCAGGATTCCAGGAAGGGGTATGGGATTTTTATTGAGAATATGTTGGAGCATTGAGGCTGGGCAGCACAGCATAAAAAGAAAAACGACTCCGCGGCAGGCTTGCCTGCCGGAGGAGGCTGTCTCATAGTTGCATGCCCAGCAAGCATCCAGATGACAGTGTATGACGACCATAGCCCATATCTACGCCAGCAACCAGTCAATCAGATACAGCGACTTGATCCCATCATAGGAACTGATATAATTCCTGTCCATGGACAACACGATTTTCTCATAATTGTCCGGTATCATGCGCAGGGACTTAAGCTCCCGCTCCCGGGTCTCCGGCGGCAGCATGCTTTCCGTCACCTGGATATACAGCCTGTCGCTTGGCTTTTCTGCCACAAAGTCGATTTCGGCATCCCCCGCCTTTCCGATGTATACGCGATAGTCACGGCGGATGAGCTCCAGGAACACGATGTTTTCCAGGATGTGTCCCCGGTCCCCATCGCGATAGCCCAGGAGCATATTGCGGAAACCCATATCGATGATGTAGTTCTTCCCCAGGGTTTTCAGCAACTGCCTACCCTTCACGTCATATCTTCCTACAGAGTAGAAGATAAATGCGCTGCGCAGCATGGAGATATATTTATCTACCGTTTTCCCTGCCACATTCCTGCCTTTTCCGGCATGGATATCGCCTTCACTGGACAGGACATTGCCGATGCTGTTGGGAGAGGTGATGCTGCCGATATTGGAGCAGAGGAACAGTATGATCTTCTGGAGCATACCCTGATCGGCCTGGCTGTTCCGCTGGAGAATGTCGCGCAATACCACCGTGGAGTAGATGCCTTCCAGCGCCTGATTGCTTCTTGCTTCGTTGAACTGGTATTCCCTGAGGATTGGCATACCGCCGAACTGCAGGTATCGCTGGAACTTTTCCTCTGCCGTGACAGAAGGGGCGAAGTCGTAGAAGGTCAGGAACTCCTTAAACGACAACGGCAGCATACGGATTTCCACATATCTTCCGGAAAGCAGGGTGGAAAATTCCGTGGAAAGCAGATATGCGTTGGAGCCGGTGATATAGATATCCACATCAAAGTCGAGACGGAAGGACTCGATGGCCTTTTCCCAATGCGCCACGGCCTGTAGTTCATCGAATATCAGATAGGTCTTGCCGCTCCTGGGGATGCGCTCGCTGACATAGTCATAGAAGGCGAGGTAGTCGGAAAGATTCCGATAACGCAGCGATTCCAGGTTCATGTGGATGATGTTGGCGTCGGCTGTGCCGCTGTCTGACAGGTATCGATGGAACAGGTCCAACAGGGAGGACTTTCCGCATCTGCGAATGCCTGTGACGATTTTGACCAGGTCCACATCCCTGTTTTGGATGAGCTGATTTAGATACTCGGGGCGATTGATAAGTTCAGTCATGATGCACCTCCTGATTTCCATATCTCTATTATACCCATGAATCCGAAAAAAGCAAATAGTTTCAGACTTACAAGTCGGAAACTTTATAAAATATCATAATATCAGATATATAAGTCTGAAACTTCTGATACATATCATATTTCCGAACCATATATTAAAAACTCATCATTCAGTTTGTGCGGATACCCTCCGAAGTATGCAGATAATTCATCGGCTGCATTTCTGTTTTGCCTAAATCGGAAAAGCCGCCTGGGAGGATATATGCTATCATGATATCACCGGAGCGAAATGCCCCTTCTGATGGAACGGACAGACAGGATCCTTCCGGCGCAGGCCCTGGGGAACAGGGAATGAGACTGGTAAATTCCGACAAAATGGCGAAGAAGAAATTGTAAAAAATGAACAAAATTGTATATTAGTGAAAAATATTTTCTAAATATACTTGAATCCCCCCTCCAATTGTTTATAATGAACGTACATGCTTGTACAGATTTACCCGTTCAAATAGTGGGGTCTGGCAGACAGCCGGCCCCGGGAGAGGAGATTCCATGCAGAAGCAGACAGAAAAGCAGAAAGAAAAGCGGACCGGAAAAGGGCGCAAACCCGGAAGCACCCGGGCGGCCGATGGCACAGCCTATTCCATCGGCGACAACTACAGATACGCCTTCCGCTGCCTGAGAGAGAAGGAAGGGCCGGGGGCCTTTGCCGTCTGCGCAGGCACCACGGCGCTGGGGATCCTGCTGCCCTTCCTGGAGTCCGCCATGGCGGCGGCAGTGGCGGCATGTCTCATCAGCGGGCGGGAGGCGGGAAGCATCCTGCTGCTGGTGGGGGGATACGTGGTCCTGCTCCAGGCAGTGCGTTTCCTGTACAACCATCTGCGGGAGACCCAGGGGAAGCTGCTGACCACATTCCGGATCGGCATGTGGATCGAATTCTACCGGAAATGCGTGGAGGTGGACGGGAGCTACATAGAGAGCGCCCAGGGACAGAGGAAGATGGCACAGGCCAGGGAGAACCTGTTCTCCGGGGAGGGCTCAGGAATCGAAATCTATGTGCAACTGTTCTGGACCGTAATCTCCAATGGGCTGGGGCTGATCGTCTACGGGGTCATCGTGGGCAGGGCCAGCCTGCTTCTGCTGCTCCTTCTGCTGGGGCAGGTCCTGCTCATGGAAGCCTGGGAGAAGCCCCTGCGGGAGAAGACCTATGCCAGGATAAAGGAGAATGCCAGGAACCGGCAGGCCTTCTTCTACCTGCGCAGAGAGTCCATCGCCATCGAGAGCGGGAAGGACATACGCCTGTACCGGATGGACAAATGGCTCCTGCGGGCCTTCCATGAGGTGGTGGACAGGATCGTATCTCTGGAGTACAGGACGGCGCTGGGCCCTCTGACGGGAGGGATCCTGGAGGGCATCTGCAGGCTCGTGGTGAACGGGATCGTCTATGGGTATCTGATCTGGCAGATGGTCCAGGGAAGCGTCACCCTTCCTGCATTCCTGCTGTACATAGGTATCGTGTCGGGGTTCGGCGTATGGATGAGAGGGCTGTTCCAGGCTCTGCAGCAGATCGTCCAGACCAAGGGGCATATGGACAGATACCGGGAATTCATGGACCTGGGCACAGGGGAGGAAGACGGGGAGGAAAAGGTGAAGAACCCGGGGACGCCCCACGAAATCCGGCTGGAGGACGTGTGCTTCCGGTATGAGGGAGGAGAGAAGGACACCATACACAATCTGAACCTGACCATCCCCGCCGGGGAGCGGCTGGCTCTGGTTGGGCTCAACGGGGCCGGGAAGACCACCCTGACCAAGCTCCTCTGCGGCCTCTACCGCCCCACCTCCGGGAAGATATACCTGGACGGACAGGATATGGCGCAGATGCCCCGGGAGGAGATCTTCCGTGAATACGCGGTTGTCTTCCAGGATGTGTTCTCCTTCTCCTTCCCCCTGGCGGAAAATGTGTCCTGCGTCAGGGAGGGGCTGGAGGATGTGAAACGGCTGGAGGAGAGCCTGGAAAAGGCAGGTCTGGCCGAGAGGGTCAGGGAGCTTCCCAAGGGAAGGCACACTGTCATGAACAAAGACCTGGATCCGGAAGGCGTGACCCTCTCCGGCGGCCAGATGCAGAAGATGATGCTGGCCCGGGCGCTGTACAAGGACTCCCCCATCGTCATCCTGGACGAGCCCACGGCGGCTCTGGACCCTATCGCGGAGAGCAGGATGTATGAGAGCTACGATGAGATGATAAGCGGCAAGACAGGCATATTCATCTCCCACAGGCTCAGCTCCACACGGTTCTGCGACAGGATCCTGTACCTGGAGGGCGGATGCGTGGCGGAGGAGGGAAGCCATGAGGAGCTGATGGAAAAGGGAGGGGCCTACGCGGAGCTGTTCAACCTCCAGGCCCAGTATTATCAGAAGGAAGAAATGCATTCCGGGGAGAAGGAGGAAGAGGCCCATGCATGAAGTGATAGCGACCCACAGAGTGGGGTTCCGGCTGCTGAAGAAGATACATGAAACGGACCACAAGATCATTCCGGTATACCTGCTGCAGATCGTCTTCCAGCTGGCCCAGACCTATATCAGCCTCTTTCTGACCGCAGGGCTGGTGGACGCGCTGCGCCTGGGGGAATTCAGACAGGCGGTGGTCCTGACGGCAGCGCTGCTGGGGGCGAACCTGGTGGGAACCGTGCTGGTGAGCCTGACAGAGGCGGCGATCCGGGGGCTGCGCAACGTGGCGGGCCTGGCCATCTTCGTCTGGCTGCGGGAGAAGACCTTCTCCATGGACTATGAGACCATGGAGAACCCGGAGGTGGCGGAGAAAATCGCCTTCTCCGAGAAGACCTCGGATGCCTACGGCAGCCTGGGGATGGTGCTGGCCCTGTACAGGGACATCTTCCAGGCAGTCTTGAGCGTGATCCTGTCCACCTCCATGGTAATCTGGCTGTGCCTGACAAGGCCGGTCGGATCCGGGACTTTCCTGGAGAGGCTGGCGGGGCCCCTTCCCTCTCTGCTGCTGTTCGGCTGCGCCCTGGCGGGGATGGCCTTCTTCTCCGGGAAAGTGTTCGTGAAGTTCTCCGAAAAGCAGAAGGCATACTTTGAGGCCAATACGGGGATGGAGATGAGGGAGGACTATCTGCTGAACCAGGTGTTCCTCAATGAGAAGGCGGGGAAGGTCATCCGGCTCTATGGCATGCAGGACATGCTCATGGGGAACGCGGAGGCGGAGGTGAAGAAGAGCAAGGCCTACTGGGGCGGCATGTTCGATGTGATGCGCCGCACCATCCAGGCCAACAACGGCCTGAACAGCCTGTTCACCATAGGCTCCTATCTGCTGGTGACCGTAAAGGTGGTGACAAAGGCGATCACAGTGGGTGCCTTCACCCAGTATGTGGGCGCGCTGAACCAGTTCGGCAATGCCTGCTTCATCATCATCAACTGTCAGGTGAGGCTGCGGAATGTCTGCACCTACATGGAGAAGTTCCTGGCGTTCCTGGACATGGAGGGCAGCCATGTGAAGGGAACCAGGGCCCTGGAGGAGAGGAAGGACGGGGCATACGAGCTGGTATTCGAGGACGTGAGCTTCCGGTATCCCGGCAGCAGGGACTATGTGCTGAAGCATATCGACTGCAGGCTGAACATCAGGGGGAGGATGGCCCTGGTGGGGCCCAACGGCGCGGGGAAGACCACCTTCATCAAGCTCCTGTGCCGGCTCTATGAGCCCACGGAGGGGCGCATCACCCTGAATGGCGTGGACATCCGGGAGTATGACGAGGAGGCCTACAGGGCCCTGTTTGGCGTGGTGTTCCAGGACTTCAAGCTCCTGGCGTTTCCGGTATGGGAGAATATCACGGCTGGATTTGAACGGGATGACGATAAGATATGGAAGGCCCTGGAGCAGGCGGACGCGGCGGACATCGTAAAGCGCATGCCGAAGCAGCTGGACACTTACCTCTATAAGTACCTGGAAGATGGGGTGGAGATCAGCGGCGGGGAAGCCCAGAAGATTGCTCTGGCCAGGGCACTCTACAAAGACGCACCTATAGTCATACTGGACGAGCCTACAGCGGCCCTAGATCCGGTAGCGGAGGCGGAAGTCTACTCTCGCTTCCAGGAGATGGTGGAAGGCAAGACAGGAATCTATATCTCCCACAGGATGAGCAGCTGCCAGTTCTGCGATGAGATCCTGGTATTCCACGAGGGGGAAATCATAGAGCGGGGCAGCCATGAAAAGCTCCATGCCCTGGGCGGGAAATACACGGAACTGTGGGATGCCCAGGCCAGGTATTACGCCTGATATCATAAGATTCTCTGTGCGGGGCGTTCAGGAAGCCGCTAAAGCTGAACCGCAACCTTTGGCTGAGGTTGCGGGGTGTCGAAAAGCGAATGTCGGAAATTAAAACTCTGTCTTGACAGACATATTGATGGTATGATAATATAAATACCAACGGTAGGTATGAAAAGAGGTGGAGGAGCATTGGCGAGGAACAAGCATCCGGAGGAGACGGTTGAGCTCATATTGGACGTGGCCTTTCGCCTGTTCATGGAGAAAGGGTATGAGCACACCTCCATCCAGGACATCATAAGTGGACTGGGGGGGCTCAGCAAAGGCGCCATCTATCATCATTTCAGGTCCAAGGATGACATCTTGATGGCAGTCACGGACAGGATGACGGCCCAGTCCAATCAGATGCTCGCCGCTATCCGTGACCGCAGCGATTTAAATGGGAGAGAGAAGCTGAAGAGGATTTTCAAGGAGTCCATCAGCCGGCCCGTGCAGAACGATATCTTCACGGTGGCCCCCAATTTCCATGACAACCCGAAGCTCCTGTTCAGCCTGCTGCATGATACCATCGACGAAGTGGCGCCGAACTATATCCTGCCCATCATCCGGCAGGGGATTTCGGACGGCACCATTGAGGCGGAGTACCCGGAGCAGCTGGCGGAGCTGATCCTGCTGGCGGCCAATGTATGGATGAACCCCATGATATTCGACAGCTCCGTGGAGGAATCCTGCCGGAAGTTTATGGTCTTCGCCCGGATGCTGCAGGGGTTCGGGCTGGATATCCTGGACGATGAGATTTTGGAGAGGCTGCGGGAGCTGACGGCTATCTATCAGGAGGCCAGGCGGTAAGGCTGCTGGTATGTTTAAGCAATTCGGCCTGGAATATATCTGTGACAGGCAATAAATAGCATGCAATAAATGGCAAGAATCTGCCTTGAAAAAGGCAGATATGTTTTCAATAATATACATACCGTCGTCCGGTATGAAAGGAGGGTTTATGAAGAACCAAAAACTGTTTTCAAAGGATTTTACGCTGGTGGTCATCGGCCAGATTGTCTCCCTGTTCGGCAACGCCACGGTCAGGTTCGCGCTGCCGCTGTATCTGCTAAACCACACAGGCTCCTCGGCGCTGTACGGCGCCGTGACGGCCTGCGCCTTTCTCCCGGCCATTCTGCTGTCCCCCGTGGGCGGCATGGTGGCGGACAGGGTGAACAAGCGGAATATCATGGTGGCGCTGGACTTTTTTACGGCGGCAGTGATTCTGGGATTCACCCTGCTGATGGGCGGAGGGCACCTGATTCTCCTGCTGACGGTGACGCTGATGCTCCTGTACGGGATTGCGGGCGCGTATCAGCCCTCGGTGCAGGCCAGCATCCCTGCGCTGGTGGGACAGGAGCGCTTCATGGAGGCGAATTCCGTAATCAATGCGGTCAGCTCCCTGGCCTCTCTGGTCGGCCCTGTGCTTGGGGGCATGCTGTACAGCGCGTATGGCCTGGAGCCTGTGCTGTGGGTCTGCATGGTGTGCTTTGTGCTGTCGGCGGTGATGGAGATCTTCATCCGGATACCCTTTCAGAGACAGGCCTGGGAGGGCGGCGTCCTCCGGACAGTCAGGGCGGATTTTGCCCAGAGCGCGCGCTTTATCTGGAAAGACAGGCCTGTGATTGGGAAGGCCCTGCTGGCGGTCTGCGGCATCAATCTGTTCCTGTCCGCGATGATCGTGGTGGCGCTGCCTTATCTGGTGACGGAGGTGCTGGAGCTGGAGACGGCCCAGGCCAACCGGCTTTACGGCTTCGCCCAGGGCGCGCTGGCGGCGGGAGGGCTTGCCGGGGGGATTGGCGCGGGGATTTTTGCCAAGCGGCTGGAGGTCCGTAAGGCGGGCAATCTCATCACAGCCTGCGCCGTAAGCGTGTTCCCCATAGGGGCGGCGCTGCTGTCCTCCTCCGCGATGGCTACATATGCGGTCCTGACCCTGTGCTGCTTTGCCGTCATGGTGTTCTCCACCATGTTCTCCGTGCAGATGATGTCCTTTATCCAGACGGAGACGCCCCAGAACCTGATCGGAAAGGTGATTGCCGTCATCCTCACTGTCTCCATGTGCGCCCAGCCTCTGGGCAATGCCATGTACGGCGTTCTGTTTGAGGTCTGCGATGGGATTGAATACATACCCGTCTTCCTCTCCGGCGCGGTGTCCCTGGCCATCGCCCTTGGGGCGGGGAAGGTGTTCAGGAGGCTGTGAGCCCTGCGGACAGGAAATTGATTCGGGCGGGGACGGGTAGAGAGGCACCAGACGAAACAGAGCGGGGGCATTCGGTTCGCCCTCGCTCTGTCTCAGTTTTTTGTATTGAGAAATTTCCTATAGTGATTTCTTACAGCGGCTTCCCAGTCAGCATCTCATAGGCCTGCAGGTACTTGTCAATGGTCTTGTCCACCACCTCCTGGGGCAGCACCCAGTCGTTTCCGGGATTTGCCTTCAGCCAGTCCCTGGCGAACTGCTTGTCGAAGGAGGGCTGGCCATGGCCGGGCTCATACTGATCCGCAGGCCAGAACCGGGAGCTGTCCGGAGTCAGCATCTCGTCTCCTAAGACGATGTTGCCGTCCTCGTCCAGGCCGAACTCGAACTTGGTGTCGGCGATGATGATGCCGCGGCCCAGGGCGTACTCGGCGCATTTCCTGTACAGCGCGATGGTATAGTCACGGAGCTTCTCCGCATATTCCTGTCCCTTTCCGGGGAAGCGCTTCTCCAGATAGTCCACGCTCTGCTTGAAGGAGATGTTTTCGTCATGGTCGCCGATCTCCGCCTTGGTGGAGGGGGTGTAGATGGGCTCCGGCAGCTTGTCGGATTCCTTCAGGCCCTCCGGCAGGGTGATGCCGCAGACAGTGCCGTCCTTCTGGTAGCTGGCCCAGCCGCTTCCGGTGATGTAGCCCCGGACGATGCACTCCACGGGAATCATCTCTAGCTTCCGGCAGAGCATGCTGTTGCCATCGAACCTGTCCTGGCGGAAGAATTCCGGCATGTCCTTTACGTCCACGGAAATCATGTGGTTGGGCAGGATGTCCTTGGTCATGTCGAACCAGAACCTGGACATCTGGGTCAGCACGGTCCCCTTTTTGTCCACCTTGTTGCCCAGGATCACGTCGAAGCAGCTGATGCGGTCGGTGGCCACCATGATCAGGCTGTCGCCATTGTCGTAGATTTCTCTTACCTTGCCCTCCTTGATGGGCTTGCATTCCTGAATGCTCATGTTCTTGTCTCTCCTTTACCGATTGTGAAGAATACGTCTATAGCCGTATCTTGCGGGCCTGTTCTATCAGCCTTCATGCTCTTAAGTTTAGCACAGATGCCCGAAAAGCACAATAACGCAGAAAGAGAATCCGGCAAAAGAATTCGTCTGATAGTTGAGGGGCATTTCGGTCAGCTGCATCAACCCCAAACATCCCCCATCAACCCCCAATCAGACTGAAACTTGGGCCCCGGCCTCAGGGATTATGGGGAATTCCGCACATACGCAGGTTCCCTCCGGCCCACTGGAAATCGACAGGCCGTAAGGAGCTCCGTAAATGAGCTGTATCCGCATATGGATGTTGGGCAGGCCGATGCCTGTGCGCTTTTCCGGCTGGGGATTGGAGCCTATGGGAGCAGCTTCCATCTCCTGGCGCAGCCTTTCCAGCTTTTCTGGAGGCATGCCGATTCCATCGTCCCGGCACTCAAAATGGAGGATTTCACCGGGCAGGAGGCTGACGGACAGAAGGAGAGTGCCCTGCATGGGCTGTCGGGGCTCCAGGCCGTGGGATATGGCGTTCTCTACCAAGGGCTGCAGCAGGAAGCGGGGCATCTGGCAGTCAGCTGTGCCGTCCTCCATACAGAGCCGGAACCGGAAGCAGCCTGAAAAGCGCAAATCTATGATTTGCAGGTATTTCTCGATGCATTGGAATTCGTTTTTCACGGATGTCATGCTGTCCCCATTGATATTGTAGCGCATCATGTAGGAGAGGGCAGTGACTGCGGTGCAGATTTCCGCTGTCTTTTTCTGGTAGGCCATGCCCTGGATGGCGCTTAAGGTGTTGTAGAGGAAATGGGGGTTGATCTGGGTCTGCAGGGCCAGAAGCTGGGCCTGGTTCTTGGCCAGCTCTGCCTCGTACATATGGGCCTGGTTCTGGAGCACAGTGTGGTTCAGGTCGTTGATTTCGGCCAGCATCCGATTGATGTTGGCGGTGAGCGTGGCGATTTCCGCGCTTCCCTTTGCCTCCAGGGAATGGTGCAGGATATAGTAGGAGTCTTCCTTGAGGAAGTCCACGATCTTCGTCAGCGGAGAAGTGATGCTGGTGCTGATCTGCCGGGCCAGCAGCAGGAAGGCCAGGAAAGGGATGAGGATGAGCAGGACCGCCAGGTGGGAGATCAGCCCCAGCTCCGAATAAAGCTCCCTGTAGGGCACGGAACAGACCAGCCGCCAGTTTGTGGGGAGGGCAGGCTGGTGCGAAAGGTACAGACAGTCCTTCGAATCAGGGTGGGCCAGCGCCTGGTAGGCGTCCGCAAGCTCCTGATTGCAGGCCAAAATCTGGTCTTCGTCATCCAGAATGGCGAACAGGGAGTCCTGGGAGGTGGCAGAATTGCTGCAGAGCGCGCTCAGAGGGCTGCCGTAGCAGATGATGATGCAGGTGCCGATTTCCTTCCTGGCCGCCATATCATTGCCGTCATCGTAAATAGTCTGGATATAGGCATAATATGCCGTATCCTCACCGGACAGGCGAAGCGCCCCTGTAAAGCCGTCAGGATAAGCACCGAGGGAGAGGATGCGGTAATCTTGGTTTAGCCTGTCCGCCAGAGAATAGTCGAAGCTGCTGAAGCTGTATATGGACTCCTGGCTGTCCAGGAGTAGGATATTGTGGATATGGGAGTTGCTCTTGATCAGTCTGGTGATCAGCCGGTTCAGGAACTGCTGAGGGGACACCTTCCTGGCGGGATTGGTCTCCGTGAGTATGGAACGGGTGTAGGGTGTGGTGGAGATGGTCTCGGACATCAGCATGACGGAGGCAGCGATGTCCTCGGTATTCTGCACCAGGTTCAGGGAAATGCTCTCCACATTGCGGGCTTTCTCCTGCTGCATGGAGCGGTAGGCGATGAAATAAAAGAGGAGGGATGTGGTCAGGGAGAGGGCGATGGTCATGGAAAACAGGATGTAGACCCTCCTGGCCAGGGTGTATTTCTGGAAGAGATGCATGCTTTCAGGTTCCTTTCCGGGCCTGCCTGGGGTGGGGGCAGGCTCTGGACGTGGTGCGGGACAGAGGTCTGCGGGGGTATGGCACGCACATGCCCATAGTGGGGTATGGCGAGGGACAGCAGGTCAGTTGCCGGGGGGGCGCTGTGGGCATCCCTGTATTGGGAGGGCGTCATAGAGCAGAACCGCTTAAAGGCCGTACAGAAATAGTGGTAATCCCGAAAGCCCACCTGCTCCGCGATATCGGCGATGGGCATATAGGTATCGGAGAGCAGCCTGCAGGCGTGGGTCAGCCGGATATTGGCCAGGTGCTTCTCGAAGGTCTGGTTGGTGGCCTTTTTGAACAGCTGGCTTAGATAGCTGTAATTGACCCCGAACTGGTGGGCCAGGTCCTGCAGGGTCAGGTGGCTGGCATAATTTTCCTCTATGTAGGAAAGGATGCCGGCCAGGTAGGCCGTCGTCTCCTCATTGACGGCAGAGAGCTTTACCATGCCTGTGGGGGCAGTGCCCTGGGAATGGCAGATGACGCGCATGCGCCGGAAGGCATTCTGGAAAAACGCATGCTCCGGGGAGGTGCCCCCATATATCAAAAGGGCCGATTGCTCCCAGCTTTCGAGGAAGGGGACAAAAGCATCTTCGTCAGGGGAGGCGTTCCAAATCAGGAAAGCCTCGTCTTCGCCCAGGAAGAAGGCCCTGGCTGGAAGCAGGGAATCCGCTGCCCTTAGAATCTGATTAAGCTTTGGACTGCGAACCAGCAGTAAGGTAAGCTTATCGGAGCCGCCAGCTGTCAGGCCGGAGAGGAAATCACTGCAGAACTCCGGCTCCGCCAGCAGCCTGGACGCATAGGCCGGGTCATGGGAAATCCGGTTCAGGGGGATGTGCCGGGCCAGCTTCTCCAGGACAGGGCGACATTCCTCCTCGGACACAGGCTTCAGACAGTAGTCCAGGACACCGAACTGGATGGCCTGTTTGGCATAGGAGAAGTCGGAGTAGCCGGAGACTACCACGAAAAGCGTCTCCAGCTTGTGCCGTCCAGCCTCCGCCAGCAGCTCCAGCCCGGTCATGCCAGGCATGCGGATATCTATGAAACAGGCATCTATCCGCTGCTTTGTCAATATCTCCCAGGCATCCTGGGAGGAGGTGGCGGTATGGATGTCCGTGAAGCCGTATCCTTCCCAGGGCAGGGCATGGCGCAGAGCGGCCAGGGCAAATTCTTCATCATCGACTAAAAGTAGGGTGTACATAGGCTTTTCCTTTCTGATTTTATTCTATCAAGTGGTTTGTCTTTCGTCAAGCTGGGATTAAGGATGATGTGATGAAATACAGATATCTATAAAACGAAATAAAATACAATTGAAAAAACTGTCGCTTTATGGTAAGATAAATCTAAAGCAGATTTTCATCCAGTTTTTTCTGTAATCGGTTCTATTCTTCGTACAGATCGGAAAATTCCTGCTTCAATTTCAAAACTATAGGTGGGAGTTTTTTTAGAGGCTCCCAGGCAACTGAACAAGGGAGGTGTTTTCATGGCTACATCTAGTATTTTTTCGAATATAAGGATTATGGATCCTCAAAAAGCGGAGAATTTCGCTGAGGCGCTGGATGCGTCTGCCAGAGATCCAGAAAGAGTGCCCGCTGCATCTGTAATCCCACTTGTGGCCAATATAGAAGAGATTCGAAAATTCATGACAGTGAGGACAGGTAAAGATGAATGAATGCTAGCTGTTAATATCCAGGACATGCTAAAGGCAATCGGAGAGGAGGAACTGGAACGGCTCCTCTCGGATTTTTCATCTCCGTTAAATGAAGAGGTGGAAGATTTTGTCCGAAGTAAATCTATTGAATTCGCAAGAAAGAAATTATCCATTACATATCTAGTCATAAGGAAGACCGATAGCAGAGAAATCGCATTGATGGGAATATTTACGCTGGCCCATAAAGCAGTCGAGATAACAAATACCAATATAAGCAGTACAGCCCGTCGGAAATTGTCAAGATATGCAAAATTAGAGGAAGACACGGACAAATATAATATATCGGCATTTCTGATTGCGCAGTTCGGAAAAAACAGTGCGGTATTTGATGATTGGAGAATCAGTAGAAATGAACTGATGGATTTGACTTTTGAGATATTGAAGCATGTGCAGTATTATGTTGGGGGAGGCGTTGTATATTTGGATTGTGAGAATATAGATAAGGTACTGGCATTTTATCAGAGCGATTATAATCGGTTTAAGAAATTTGGGGAGAGGGTGTCGGAAAGCGAGGGCAAGAGGTATCTGCAGTTGTTGAGGTTCTTTTGAGTTCATCAGCCTCTACTCTATAATGTCCGCAGAGCATGGCGCATAGCTGGCTCTGCGGACATTTGTATGTAAAAACCTCTCTTAGGAAAATAAAAATTTCAAACATCAGAATCCAAAAGTAATCTATTTTGATTAAATAGCCACCATGCTATACTGATTCTATCAATGTTGCAGCAAGGCAATGGGATATCAGGGACTGGATTACAATGAGAGGACGGGAGATGTGTTGAAGAAGCAGAAATCGATGACAAGGAAATTCAAACGGGAGGACATCCCGCTTTATATCATGGCTCTGCCGGGTGTGGCGCTGCTGATTCTTTTCAGCTACCTGCCCATGGGCGGACTGGTTCTGGCATTCAAGAAGTACAATGTGCAGAAGGGAATCTTCGGCTCTCCGTTCAATGGATTCGACAATTTCAAGTTCCTCTTTGCCACATCGGATGCCTTCATCATTACAAGGAACACGGTGCTCTATAACATCGTATTTATCTTCCTGAATATGGCACTTGCGGTGGTATTGTCCCTGATGCTCAGTTCGCTGCGCTCAAGGAGGCTGGCGAAAATGTTGCAGACCATTTATATGATGCCGAACTTTCTGTCTTGGGCGGTGGTGGCGATTATCGTGGCGGCTTTTCTGGAGCGTTCCCATGGATACGTGAATCATGTTCTTCAAATGTTCGGGCAGGAGGGGCTGGTGGACTGGTACAAGCAGATTAGCATATGGCCACCGCTTCTAGTGTTTATCAATGCCTGGAAAGGTGTGGGCTATCAGGCAGTGGTGTACCTGGCGGTGATTTCCGGAATTTCCAGCGACTACTATGAGGCCGCCAGGCTGGACGGAGCATCCCGGTTCCAACAGGCTGTCTACATTACGATTCCTCACCTGCGCTTCATCATTGCGGTCTCTCTCATCATGGCTATGGGCGGCATCTTCCGCGGGGACTTCGGCCTGTTCTATACGGTGCCGAAAAACAGCGGGACACTGTACCCTGTGACGAATGTAATCGATACCTATATTTACAGAGGGTTGCAGAATCAGGTGAACCTGGGGATGAATACGGCTGCCGGCCTGTTTCAGTCAGTGGTAGGATTTGTATTCGTGCTGCTGGCTAATAAGATCGTATCCAAAGTGGATCCTGACAGCGCCATGTTCTAAGTTATACATGGAATGACTTGTGATGAGAAAGGGAAAGCGATGAAAAAGAAGAAACAATTGAACCAGATAAGCTGGACATGGAATCTGGCCTTTATTTTCATACTGGGAATCGTTGCCCTGCTGACTGTACTGCCTTTGCTTCTGATTGTGATCATATCTTTCTCCAGCACGAACAGCATCAGTCAGGTGGGATATAATTTCTTTCCTGTGGAGTGGTCTTTTGAGGGGTACTATTATACGTTTAAGATGGGGAGTCAACTGGTGTATTCCTATCTTGTCACCATTGCGCACTCTGTGCTCGGCACAGCGCTGGGGCTGCTTATCATGGCTATGTACGCCTATGTCATCTGCCAGAAGAGGTTCTGGTTGGGCCGGAGACTGACATGGTTCCTGTTTTTCACTATGCTGTTTGGAGGCGGACTGGTACCCTCTTATATCTTAAACGTGCGGTATTATCATTTGAGGGATACGTTCTGGATTCTGCTGATACCGGGGCTGATAAGCGCCTATTATGTCATCATCCTGCGCACCTTTATCAAATCTTCCATACCGGAAGCGCTGTTCGATTCTGCCAGGATAGACGGAGCAGGGCATTTTACGATTTTTTTCCGGATCGTGTGCCCTCTGTTCAAGGCGGGGCTTGGAACCATCGGGCTGTTCAGCTTTGTAGGTAAATGGAATGACTGGTTTACGGGCATGTTGTACATAGACAACAACAAGCTGGTGCCGTTGCAGACATTGCTGACAAAGATGCAGAATAATGTGGATTATCTGAAGTCAAATTCGTCAGTCGCTGCCACGCCTGAAGGGCTGGCCATGCTGAAGAGCCTGCCCGGAACCAATCTGCGGATGGCATGTACCGTGCTGGCAATCGTGCCCATCTTGTTCGCCTATCCGTTCTTTCAACGGTATTTCGTACAGGGGCTTACAATGGGAAGTATCAAGGAGTGATTGCGACCCATGTGCAAAACATGGTGCAATAAATGACGTTATTAACAACAAGAGGAGGATGAAGTATGAAACGGAAATTAGTGGCAATGCTGTGCGTCGCTTCCATGACGGCCGCCATGCTCAGCGGCTGTGGAGACAGTTCGGGAGGGGAGAAGAGCTCTCAGGCAAAAGAGGAATCTCCAGAGAGCACGGAGCAGTCTGCTGAGGAGAAGCCTTCGGAGGAGTCTTCTGCCGAGGAGTCTTCGGAGGTGGTCTCGGGGGAAAAAGGAGCGGCAGACCTGGAATATGTGGAGCTGAAGTGGGACGCGTTGTCATACCAGCCTGACAACATCAAGGATGTGGATTTGATTCAGGCAGCTCTGGATGAGTATTTTAAAGAGAAGCTCAACTGCAGGGTCATCCTGAATCCCATGGAGGCAGGAGATTTCAAGGAGACCGTGCCCACCAGGCTGATGTCCGGAGAGGAGATGGATATCTTTACAATCTGCGGCGACATCCCTTACAGCAATTATGCGAATATGGGCGCGTTTTTCCCCATAGATACCGTTTGGGATGAGTATGGTTCAGGTGTGAAGAGCCTATTTGGAGAGGGCGTCTGGGATTCCCTGAAAGTAAAAGATCATATCTACGGCGTTCCGGTGTTGAAAGACAACTGCTACATCATAGGTTATGTCTATAATAAAACCCTTGCGGATGAGCTTGAGTTGGACATGGAGCAGGGTTGGGCAAACTTCTCTGAGATGGAAGAGTACCTGGTGGAAGCGGTAAAGCTTCGAAACGAGAAGTTCCCGGAATATGCCGAGTATCCGCTGATGATAGACGCCGGTGACATCTGCCCTTCCTGGGTGGCGCTGGAGCGCTTCGGGGCCGGCGAACTGGCTGTCTGCAATATTCCCGGAAAGGAAGCGGTATCCGAGTTTGGAACGGACACTGTATTTAATTTCTATGGAACCGATGCTTTCAGAGAGATGTGTCTGGCCAAGCAGCGTATGGTGGAGACAGGTGTCTTGGCATACGATGGATCGATATTTGAGACAAACTTGCTGGCAGAGCCCTCTACGCTGCTGAACGCAGCATGGGGCTATGCCTGGATAGACGAGCATCTGTATGGGGACAGCTATGCCACGAAGCTGGTGGTATTCGATGATGTCTGGACGGATGGCGGCAATTATACCGGAGCGATGACAGGAATCGGCGCTAACTGCAAGAACCCGGAGCGCGCGATGATGGCCATAGAGCTGTTCAACACGGATCCTTACCTCGCCACGCTGCTGCGCTTCGGTGTGGAAGGGGAGCACTGGGAGAAAGATGCGGATGGCAAGATGCAGCTGGCAAACCGAAACGCGGATGTGGCCAATGCGGGATGGCTACAGTGGTATGGCCCGTTCTACGGGAATCTGACCATTGTGGACACACCGGAATCCTACAGCGGACCGGACGGCATCATGCTCCAGAAGATGGCGGAGTACAACAATGAGGCGATTCTGGCCGCCCATATGGGATTTGTGCTGGATACCACACCGATTGAAAACGAGCTCTCCGCATGCAACAACGTGGTAAGCGAGTATTACACCGATTTGGCGGGCGGAAGGCATGAGTCTGCGGAGGCTGTGAACCAGACGATTGATGAAATGAACGCAAAGCTGAAAGAGAACGGTGTGGAAAAAATTGTTGCAGAGGTTCAGGCACGGATTGATGCGTGGGCAGAGGGCAAGTAGGCGGAAAAGAACGGCTTGTAACCGACAGCAGGAGCAGACATCACTGGAGCAGGAGAGGCTTTTGTAGGGTAGCGGAAGCTAACCGCAAATAAGTTTTGGCGGATTTTCTGCCATGAATATGAGTCGGCGGCTTATGGGACACCCATAAGTCCGCCGGCTTAGCATGGAGGCAAATCCAATTGCATGACATTAGGAGAGGGACAGAGCCTGAACGTTTTACTGCTCACATCTGTATTTTTGAGAGAAGGGCTTCCTGCAGAACCTGGGAAAAATTGATATCCATGGCAATCGCCGCTTCGTTCAGCCATTCCGGAATGCTCAGGGTCTTCTTCACGGCGCGGGAATTTGTGCGCTTCCTGTAGGCAAACATGTCGAATTCAATCACTACGAGGAAAGAATCGGGTTCGGCTGTGAGTGTTGTGGGGTCAGAAGCAGCAGGAATCGCAAGATGCTCTTTCTCACGGCAGGTCAATGCCAGGCCAAGTGCCTCCACGGCCATTTCGTAGGCCTGTTCCATGTCTTCGCCCTGGGTAAGGCATTCCGGGATATCAGGGAAAGAAATCCAGAAGCCGCCCTCTTCTGCCTTATGAAATAGTGCGGGATAAAATAATTTCTTCATATGCGTCCTCCTTTTTTGAGCGAGACTATTTGAGGCCCGCCTGCTTTAGTATCGCCTGTTCGAGGCCTTTCTTTAAGGCTGTACTGTGATAAGGAATTTCGGTTTGGCATCCGGTTGCGTCATTTCGCATTTTTACATGGGAACCGTTCTGGCCGACCACTTTAAAGCCGTTTTGCTTAAGGTGCTTTATCATTTCTCGCGGCGTTATGGGCATTTTGCATCTCCTTTCCTTATTATACACAGCATACTACGTAATATTACGTGTGTCAATAAAGCATTGCATTAACTTTTCATAAAAAGCTATAAAAAGAAATATGGAATCTTCATCATCAAATTTTTGTAATAATAATTGACAAACGTGATTATTTCATCTATGATTATACCCAGCATGATGGAGGCGCGGATGACAAGAGTACAGTTCCCTGATTGGCCGGGCAGCGGGAGGGGACTAAAAAGGGGATTCCGCCGAGACGAAAAAAGGCCTGTGCCGGGCGTTTCGTCGGGTCGTGGGAGAATATCTCACGGACTGTCGTCCCCTTGGGGGACGGAGCGCTGTTATGATTCTCCGGGTATGTTTGCGAAGTCATGGCAGAGTATGTCATGGCTTTTTCAATCCATTGCAATGGGATTTTGGTGGAAATCCTATTGCCGATTCCAGCTGGTGGCGGGCCAGGGCGTGGAGGCCAGGGAGCTTACACAGCGCTAGGCATCCGCACAGCGCAGACATCAGAGGAGAGAGGTATGGACAAGAGAAAAGGGAACATGATCAGGGGAATCCTGGTGGCGGTCATCCTGGTGGCCGTGCTGGCGGCGCCGCTGCTCTTTGGCGCAGGGAGCGGGAGCGCAGCGGATGGAGGCGGGTACTACGGCACGGCATGGGCCCTGCTGCCGCCGGTGGTGGCCATCGCCCTGGCCCTGATTACCAAAGAGGTGTATTCCTCGCTGTTCGTGGGAATCCTGATGGGAGGACTGCTATATTCGGCCTACTCCTTTGAGGGCACGGTGCTCCATGTGTTCCAGGACGGGATCGTGAGCGTGCTCTCGGACGGGTACAATATCGGCATATTGGTATTCCTGGTGATTCTGGGGGCCATGGTGTCTTTGATGAACAAGGCGGGCGGCTCTGCCGCTTTCGGGCGCTGGGCGGCGCAGCACATCAAGACCCGTGTGGGCGCGCAGCTGGCCACGGTGGCGCTGGGCGTGCTGATTTTCATCGATGACTATTTCAACTGCCTGACAGTGGGCTCCGTCATGCGCCCGGTGACGGACAAGCATAAGGTCTCCAGGGTGAAGCTGGCCTATCTGATTGACGCCACTGCCGCGCCAGTGTGCATCATCGCGCCGATTTCCTCCTGGGCGGCCGCGGTGGCCAGCTATGTGGAGGACGGAAACGGCCTGACGCTGTTCATCCGGGCCATCCCCTTCAACTTCTATGCCATCCTCACCATCATGATGATGATTGGCATGGCCGTGATGAAGCTGGAATTCGGCCCTATGGAGAAATATGAGGAAAAGGCCCGCACCACAGGGGATCTGTTCAATGGAAAGAACCCTTATGCGGGTATGGCTGCGGATAAGGAGGAGAAGAAGGGAATCGTGCTGGATCTGGTGCTGCCTATCGCGGTGCTGATCGTCTGCTGTGTGGTGGGCATGATCTATTCCGGCGGGTTCTTTGAGGGGGCTTCCTTCGTGGAGGCATTCTCCAATTCCGATGCGTCCGTGGGACTGATGCTGGGCTCCGTGTTCGCGCTGGCCTTTACCATTTTGTATTACTGCCTGCGCAGGACCATGACCTTCCGGGAGACCATGGACTGCATCCCGGATGGCTTCCGGGCTATGGTGCCGGCGATTTTGATTCTGACATTCGCCTGGTCCTTGAAGGCGATGACGGATTCCCTGGGGGCAGGGGACTTCGTGGCGGGCGTGGTGAAGGGTTCCGCCGGGGCATTCCAGGCGTTTCTGCCTGGGGTGGTGTTCCTGATCGGGTGCTTCCTGGCCTTTGCCACAGGGACCAGCTGGGGTACCTTCGGCATCCTGATTCCCATTACCCTGGACGTGTTCCCGCTGACCAATCCTCTGGGCGTGGTATGCGTCTCGGCCTGTATGGCGGGCGCGGTGTGCGGCGACCATTGTTCGCCCATCTCCGATACCACGATTATGGCCTCCGCCGGAGCACAGTGCGACCATGTGAACCATGTGTCCACCCAGCTGCCCTATGCGGTGACCGCAGCGGCGGTGAGCTTCGTGGCGTATCTCTTTGCTGGCTTCGTGCCTAACGCGCTGATTGCCCTTCCGGTGGCAGTGGTGCTGATGGTAGGGACGCTGTTCGGCATCCGGGTGGTTCAGGCACGGAAGAAATAGGTTTTCCCTTGCAATATTCTGGCGCTGACTGACAATGGGAAGCTGCATTTGCTTCCTATTGTATAACTTATCGGAAGCTGTCCTTGCTTCCTATAATTGGAAAAGGGATTCAGAAGGAGAAGCGCAGATGGAACATTATATAACAGAAATCAAGATTGATGGACTGCGGCATTTATCCGACATCGTGATATCGTTGAATCCGGTGAGCAGGCAGCATTTGCTGATTACCGGGAAGAATGGTTCCGGGAAGACTTCCCTGCTGATGGCTGTGCAGAAGTATCTTCGGGCAATTAATGAAGGGAATCTGCGTAATTTAAAGAATCATTATATGCCTGGGCTTTTGAGTACAGCAGAAAGAATGAAAAAGGCAGAGACAGAGTCGGAAAAACTCGTCCTATGCGAGGAACGAGGGGGACAAGGCAAACGCGGACAGGATTCAGAAATGGTTCGACCGATTCGTAGGAGCCCTACGGATTTTACTGGAAGACGATTCCATTGAGTTAGAATACCGTTATAAAGAATACGATTTCAAGATTCATCAGCACGGAAGGAATCCATTTGGGCTGGATGAGCTCTCAGACGGATATTCTTCGGTCATCCATATGGTCTCAGACCTGATTTTGAGGATGGACAGGAACTGGCTCTCCAGCGACCGTCTCAGCGAATATAACGTGGAAGGCATCGTGCTTATTGACGAGCTTGAGACGCATCTGCACATCGAGCTGCAGAAAAAGATTCTTCCGTTCTTGACGGAATTTTTCCCCAGGATTCAGTTTATCGTCACCACGCATTCTCCGTACATCCTGAATTCTGTTGCCAATGCCAAGGCATTCGACCTGGAGAGATGCATGGAACTGGAGAATCCATTCCTGTATTCTTCTGACGGACTGGCGGAAGGATATTGAGAAAAGAGCTTTCCGCATTCAAGGAGTATGTTCGGGAATATCAGGAAGCCGAGGGTGAAGAAAAGGAAGATTTGGAATATCTTTTGAAAAAGCAGCTAGGTGACAGTTCTTCTTTTGCGGCTTTTAAGAGATGGCTGATACGGGATCATATGGAAAGCTATCCGGAATTGTCCGCTTACATACAGAGATAGCCTCGGATAAATCAGGCGAGGCTGTAATTACAGGCCGGGCTGTGGGGAAATGGAGTGACAGCAATTCCCCACAGCCCTATCTTTTCCACAAAACGCAGTGTCAAATCACGCCCAAAGCCTGCTACACGGCACCGTCCACAGGGAAGACCTTTCCCTCGGTGATGCCGCATTCATTAAAGGCATCGATGCGGACGTAATACCGCTCCACATTTGACATCAAAGCGCGTATCTCTACCTGCGTCCGGCCGAATACCCGGTAGCTGTGGTAGAGCTTCTCCGGCGCATGTCCCCAGAGCACCTCATAGCCCACAGCAACCTCACTGCGTGAGCCAGCATGGTTCCACGAAGCGATTTCGTTCCGGGAGGAGACCTCTTTCCAAGTGACATTCATGGACATGCCGTCCAGGCGGGTGGCTTCCACTTCCGTCACCGGGTCGGGAGGGTTGCCGCAGCCCGTGCCGAACACCCGCAGGCCGCTGATGCAGGCCGGTCTGTGGTAGGGCGTGTCGATGACGGTCAGGCGCACATATGTGGCGGGCAGGCCGTCCTCCCAGACCACCAGGTTATGGGGCAGGTCTGTGTCGGTATCCCGCCAGTCCTCCGGCTCGTACCAGTGCTCGCCGTCCGTGCTGGTCTCCAGGAACCACCTGGTGGCGAAGGAGCGCTCCTCGATATAGCGTCCTCTGCCCGGGTCTCCTGTAAGCCGGGCTCCCTGGGGCAGCTCCGTGACGGTCTCCACATCATCCGCGAAATTGATCTGCACCGCATGTACCCTGCAGCAGCGGCCCAGGTCTACCAGAAGCCAGGGGGTGGCATCGCCTCCCGCGGCTTTCCACCAGGTCTGCACATTTTCATCCACCACGTGGGAGGCGTCCTTTTCCGGGCAGTCACAGCTGCTGGCGGTGGCGGTCTTCCCGTAGCTTAAGAGCATCCACTCCGGAGGTGCCCAGGGGTCTTGTTTCTCCCCGGTGACGGACTGGGGCCAGTCGCCGTAGCGCTGGTTGCAGAACAGCTCCCCGTCCGCGTCGAAGCCTGCTGGCCAGATGCCGATCCGGCGCTCGAAATCATGGTTCTTTGATATGCGCATGGTGCTGGCATGCCACCAGTTCCCCTGCCTGTCCTCCATGGTGGAGCCGTGGCCCGCGCCTGGCAGGAAGCCGCCGGGGGAGTAGGAGTAGGGATTGTTCGGGCATGCCGTGAAAGGCCCCAGGGGGCTTTCGCCTACGCAGACGCCGTCGCTGTAGATGTTGTATTGGGTGCCGGGGGCGGCGTACTGCAGGTAGTACCTGCCGTCATGCTTGGTCATCCAGGCCCCCTCGATGTAGGGATTGTCCGACAGGGCGGCTTTCAGCATGGGGCGGTAGCTCTCCGGCGTGGCCTCGATGGCCGGTGCGACATCTGTCACATCCTCGGGGCGGCAGCCGGAAGCTTTGGCAATCTGCTCTTTGAGAATCTGCACGATGCGGCTGGAGGAGGGGTCATAATGGTGCTCCTCGCCGGTGCGCTCATAGCCGTATTTCGTCTTGTGGTTGTGGATCAGCTCCACGGGCTCCCCGAGCCGTTCCATGGTCGTTGGGTTCAGCTCCACGCCCCAGATGGGGGTCATGTTGCTGCAGCCCCAGTAGAAGTACAGCCTCCCGTCGTCGTCCAGGAAAAGGTTGGGATCCCAGAAGTCGAAGGTGCCGGGAATCCTTTCGAACACGCCGGCCTCCGGGTCTTTGGTACGGTAGAAGTCGCAGGTCTCTCCCCTGCGGCTGGCGCAGAAGTACATCCAGTCCCCTATGGCCCGCACGTCCGGGGCATAGTCGTACAGGGGGACGCCGGTCAGGGGGCACTGCCGCCAGTTCACCATGTCCTCGCTGACCAGGAACCCACGGGTCATGCTGGGGAAGATGTAGTATTTACCCTGAAAGAGGATCATGGAGGGGTCGGCGGCCTCCCGGTTCAGGGAGAAGCCGCCCTCTTTCTGGTTGAACTGGTACTGGTAGGTGAAGTTGAGGGGGTTGCAGAAGTATCTGTTTTTCATATAAAGTCATCCTTTCTATCCGGTTTGTCATTTTGTAGATGAGGATACATAACAAATGCGACTGTGGCGGCATATGCGGTAAATGCAAAAAAACGGATGTCCTTAACCCCGCAGGCTCCCCAGATAGGAAAGGCTCTCCTTGGGATGCCTGGTCTGGGTAGCCCTGTCCACGGCCACCAGGCCGAAGGTCATGGAGTAGCCTTTCTGCCATTCGAAGTTGTCCAGCAGGCTCCAGTAGAAATAGCCTTTCACAGGGAGATTCTCCTCCAGACAGGACTTTACGCCACAGAGGGCGGCCTGGATGAAAGCCACCCGGCGGGCATCATCGGAGGTAGCGATGCCGTTCTCCGTCACCAACAGGTCTCCCTTGAAGTCCGCTGCCACCCGGCGAAGGACATTGGCAAGGGCCTGGGGATAGAATTCGTAGTCCATCTGGGTCACTTCGGCCCCGTCGGGGACAGGCAGGGCGCCGGAGGCATCCATGCGGGTGCGCGTATAGTTCTGTACGCCCAGGAAATCATCGTCCTTTATGGCGGGCAGGTAATGGAGGAATTCCTCGTCCCATTCCTTTGCGGCCCTCTCCTCGCCGCCGGGAAGGGCCTGGATATCGTGGAGGCTTAAGGTCAGGCCCACACGGACATGGGGCATTAGCTTACGGATGACGGCCCGGGCCGCTCTGTGGGCCTCCATGACGATTTCGTCTCCATGGGGCGTCCGGGGGCTGGTGAAGCATTCGGTCTTGGGGACGCCGAAGAGCTCCATGCGCTCGGCTTCCGCGGCTTTCTGGTTGGCCATCATCTTCTCCAGGTTCAGGCCCATCTGAACGGTGGTGTCTTTTGCCGCGGCGCTATTTTGGCTGGACTGCTGACTGGCTTGTGTACGGCATTGCGCGGCAGGACTTTCCTCGCGTGTGTGCTGGCCGTTCTGCATGGCCGTACCGTCGTTAGCGGATACATGGCCCTTCTGCGTGGCCGTACCGCCGCCAGCAGCCGCCTGCCCGCCCGCCCCGGCGGCCTGCATCTTCGCCATCATCTGCCGCATATAGCGTTTTGCGATGGCGGCCACCTGTATGCCCATATTGGCCTCATTGATGGTGCAGACATAGCGCAGGTCGTTTCCCAGCCGCTCCATCACATAGCGGGTATAGCGGGCGAAATAGCCGGGAGTCTCGTCAGATTCCCAGCCGCCCTTGGAAATCAGCCACTTGGGGCTGGTGAAGTGGAGCAGGGTGACCACGGGCTCGATGCCGTTTTCCCGGCAGGTGTTGATGACATCCCTGTAATGAAGAACCTGCGCCTCATCAAACCGCCCCTCCTCAGGCTCGATGCGCGCCCATTCGATGGAGAAACGATAGGCGTTGAGCCCGGCCTGGGCCATCAGGCGGATGTCCTCCGCGTAGCGGTGATAATGGTCCACCGCATCGCCGCTGGGCTCTAAAAAGTCCGTATGTACCATATGCTCCTGTGCCCAGTAATCGCTGTGGATGTTGCCGCCCTCCACCTGATGGGCAGCGGTGGCGGCACCTAGGAAAAAGTTCTTATCAAATTGCATGCGTCATGTCCTCCTTGTGGAAATTGATAGAAATCGGGTAAGTCCTTTGGAAACAGTATGACACATAAGGCGCGGCGGTGAAAGCAGGAAATGGACATATTTTTGAGAAAATCAGGGGATATTTCAAAACTGCATGAATTTTTGCACACAATCACGACTTTTTGAACTCTCCGAACCTTTCATATTCTTTATAATGAAAAAGAACATTCCAATATCGGACATCTGACTCTGTAAATAAAAGCAAGGAGAGCGACATGAGAAGAGTGATTTCTTTGAAAGAGGGCTGGAAATTCTATCAGGACGGGCAGTGCAGACAGGTGGCCCTGCCCCATACCTGGAACGCGGTGGACGGCCAGGACGGAGGGAACGACTATTACCGCGGTACTTGTCGGTATGTGCGGGAGCTGGAAAGGCCCGCCATGGAGCCGAGGAGCCAGGTCTGGCTGGAGGTGAAAGCCGCGGCCATGACGGCCCAGGTGAGCCTGAACGGTGAGCTGCTGGCAAGCCATCAGGGGGGATATTCCGCTTTCCGGGTGAATCTGACGGAACATCTGCGGGACAGGAACGAGCTGAGCATTTCTGTGGACAACAGCGGCTGTGACAGCGTCTATCCCCAGAAAGCGGACTTTACCTTTTATGGCGGCCTGTACCGGGAGGTGAACCTGATTGTGGTTCCGGAGGCGCATTTCGACCTTTCCTACTGCGGTGCGCCGGGCATCAAGGTGACCCCGGAGGTGAATCTGGCGGCGGGAAGCGCAAGGGTGACCGTAGAGACCTGGCAGACGGGAGCAGGGAACGTGACGGTGACATTGGAGGGCTGCGGATGCATGGCAGGTAGCGCCGACCAGACAGGTGGCAATGGCCAAGGGGCCCTTGGCGAAAAACAGAGAGTGAAAGCTGCTTGTGGCGAGACAAATGGCAAAAAGCAGGGAGAGGAGAGTAACGGTGGAAGCTCCGATGAAAGAAGCGGCACCGCAGATGGCAGCATCCAGGCAGCGCCCCGATGGACGCAGACCGCCGTATCAGAGGACGGTCACGCTGTGGCAGTGTTCGAAATAGAGAACGTCCATCTCTGGGACGGCGTAGACGACCCTTACCTTTACACAGCCAGGGCATCGCTGGAGAGCGGCGATGAGGTGAGCGCACGATTCGGCTGCCGTAGCTTTGAGATAGATTCTCAAAAAGGCTTCCTCCTGAACGGTCGCAGCTATCCCCTGCGGGGCGTCAGCCGCCATCAGGACTGTAAGGGAGTGGGCAACGCGCTGACCCTGGAGCATCACAGGCGGGACATGGCGATTGTCCGGGAGATTGGGGCCAACACCCTGCGCCTGGCCCACTACCAGCATGCCCAGGAATTCTACGACCTCTGCGATGAGAACGGAATCATCGTCTGGGCGGAAATCCCCTACATCACTATGCACATGAAGAACGGCAGAGAAAACACCCTGACCCAGATGGAGGAGCTGATAGCCCAGTGCTACAACCATCCCTCCATTGCGGTCTGGGGCCTGAGCAACGAGATTACCGCCGCCAGCGCCGTGAACGAGGATCTGCTGGAGAACCACAGATTGCTGAACGACCTCTGCCATCGGATGGATGCCACCCGCCCCACCACCATGGCCAATGTGTTCATGCTGGAGACGGACAGCCCCATCCTGGAGATTCCGGACGTGAACAGCTACAACCTGTACTTTGGCTGGTATCTGGGGGAGCTGGCACAGAACGAGGAGTTCTTTGACGAATACCACAGTAGGTATCCTGACCGCCCCATCGGCTTCTCCGAGTACGGCGCGGATGCCAATCCTCAGTTCCAGAGCAGCGCGCCGGAGAAAGGGGACTATACGGAGAGCTACCAGGCCCTGTACCATGAGCACATCCTGGACATGATAGAAGAGCGGCCCTGGCTTTGGGCCACCCATGTGTGGAACCTGTTCGATTTCGCGGCGGATGGCCGGGACGAGGGTGGAAAACACGGAGAGAACCAGAAAGGCCTGGTGACCTTTGACAGACAGATTCGGAAAGACGCTTTCTATCTCTATAAAGCCGCCTGGAATAAGGACCCCATGGTACATATCTGCGGCGGCCGGTACATAGACCGGGCGGAGGACATGACAGAGGTGAAGGTCTACTCCAACGCGGAGGAGGTGGCTCTGTACGTGGACGGGAAGTTCTTTGACACCCAGCAGGGCAGGCGGGTATTCCGGTTCCAGGTGCCCATCTCCGGAGAGCACATAATCGAGGCACGGGCGGAAGCAAAGCTGCCTGATGGAACAGTGGAGGTGTCCGACAGCATCACCCTGCGCAGGGCCCAAACCGAGAACCCGGACTATATCTTCGTGAAGAAACAGGACGTAGTCAACTGGTTCGACCAGGACGAATTCAATCCGGACTGCTTCTCCGTCTCCGACACCCTGGCAGACCTGCGGGCCAACCCGGAGGCGGGAGCCATCGTGAACCGGATGATGGAGAAGGGCGCTGCCTCCAGAGGCGACGTGGCGGAGGCGGTAAAGGACAATCCCGGCCTCCAGCGCATGATGGGCAGGATGACGCTGATCAGCCTCTTAAAACAGGCGGGGAACATCGAGGAGGAAACGATAAAACAGTTGAACCGCATCCTCCAAAAAATAAAAAAAGGAAAGACGGATTGACAGGGCGCAACGTCCAGCACATGCTGAGATGGCATAGAGCGTACATTGTGTTCGAAAAAACAAGCATAATAGCGCAATTATACGGCAATACGCAGACAGCAAATGGACATGACAAGGGAGGCAGAAGATATGCCGATAAAAGCAGTACAGCAGATCATGCTGGGAACAGTGACGGCAAACGAGGCCCAGGCCCGGGATACCCTGGCGGCAATCAGGAAAGCGGGATATGGCGGAATCGAATTGAACGGCTTCATGATACGCCCCACAGGCTTCCTGGTGCGCATGATGACGAAGATGGCCGGGATGCCCGTGGGCAGGGGAGGCAGGCTGGATTGGGCCGCTCTGGTGAAAGAGGCAGGGCTGTCCGTGGTGAGCGTGCACGAGGATTTGGGGACGATTCGGAGGGAGACCTCTACAGTGATAGAAGAGGCCGGGAAATTCGGCACGAAATATATCGTGGTGACAGGCATGTACCGCTTCGACTATTCTGACAAAGCGGCGGTAAGCGGCCTGGCCAGAGATTTGAATGAGGCGGGAAAGGAGCTTCGCCAGAGCGGCATCGCCTTACTGTACCACAACCACAACTGCGAGCTGCGCAAGGTTTCGAAAGGGGTGACCGCCTATGAGCTCCTGCAGAAGGAGACGGATCCGGAGTACGTGAACTTCGAATTCGATTCCTACTGGCCCACAGAAGCGGGAGTGGACGCGCTGGCCCTGATGCGGCAGCTTGGGGAGAGGATGAAGCTCTACCATATCAATGACCGCGGCACCAGGCTCACCGGCCCCTCTATGACGCCGCTATTAAAGTCCGACAGCATGGAGCTGGGCTACGGGAACATGAACCTGGAAGCCCTGACAGGACAGGCCCTGGCCGTAGGGGTGGAAGCCATCATCCTGGAGAGCCACAAGAACTGGGTGGATAAATCCCCCATAAAATCCCTCCAGCTCTCCGCGGAGTTTCTGAAGATTATTTGAGCAAATCATGAAAGCAATGAATAAAGAGGTGCAAGTCCGGAAGAATGCCCGCACTTTGGGCATTCTTCTGTGTGAGTCTTCTCACACTTATTCCTTTCGGTTCCGCTCCCTGTACTCGCTGGGGGACATCCCGGCCTCTTTCTGGAAGGTGGAGGAGAAGTAGCTCCTGGAGCCGAAGTTCAGCTCATCGCTGATTTCCTGGATGTTCATCTTCGTCCCTGACAGCAGGAGTTTTGCCTGGCGGACCTTTTCCCGCCGGATGTAATCCGCCACGCTCACCCCCATCTCCTGCTTGAACTTGTGGGAGAAATAGTACTCCGTGTACCCGGCCTCTTTCGCCAGTACATCCATGGACAGCTTCTCCCGGATGTGCAGGGAGATATAGTCGCAGGCGTTCCTGATCTGGAGGGACAGGGAGGAATCCGACTTCGACTGGCGGACGCGCTGCACATAGTCGGCCAGTATGGTATTACAGGTATTGGTGACCTCCGGGATACTTTGGCAGTCCTCTATCATCTGCATGTAGTAATCGTTCAGAGTATAGGCCACCGCAGAGCTTACGCCGCCCTCGATGGAGGCTCTGGAGCAGAGGGTCAGCAGGACGATGGCGGTGGACTTGGCGGAGCGCAGGGAGTCGCCGATGTCGAACCGGGGCCCGTTGCTCATGCTGCTGGAGCGGGCCAGGGCCTCCAGATAATTGGGGTTCCCCTCCCGCAGCATGTTCATGAATTCCTGCTCCGCCATCCAGATGCCCCGGTGCTCCGTGGTGATCAGGTTCGCCTCCGAAGAGGAGGATATCCGGCCCGACTCCTCGGCAAAGCGGATGTCATTGGTGGATATTCGCTGTCCGGTGATGCAGTAGTGCAGCATCACCGCATACTGGAAGAGCTGATTGGTGGGGATTACGGGGATGTGCTGGAAAATCCGGAACATCCTGGCCCGGACTGCCACGGACAGATTGTGCTCCTCCAGCTTTCCGCGGATGACCTGGAAGGAATTCTTGCCGGAATAGGCAGGTCCCAGTATATGGATCTGCTTCAGGGAATCCTCCTGGTATTCAAGCCCGGCAATCCAGATTAGGCCCAGCTGGTCTGCCAGGAAGAGAGGCTCTCTGGCGTTATCGCGGATGTGCTTGCGCAGATGGGCCTCCAGGTTCAGCAGGATCAATAGGCTGTCACTGTCCGAGGCCTGTCCCGGAAAGCCGGATTCGGAGAGAAGCTGCGGCGGATAGCTGCGCAGCGAGATATCATGGCAGCAGCGGATCAGCTGCTCCAAAAAGTCCAATTTTTGCCGAACGTCCATGAATGCTCCTCTCATTCACATAGATACTCTTTCAGAATCTCTTCGTCCGCCTTGCGGGAGAAGCGGATGCTGCCGCTTTCCAACAGAGGGACGTTCTGGGCTATGTTGCAGAAGATATACTGGCTCAAAGTGGACTTCAGGGCGATCTGTCACCCTCCGGGGTCTCGAAGAGCACCTCCGAACGGCATTTTTGAACCTGTCTCAGGAAATCCATCACATTGATGTCTGTTCTGATACGCATAAGATGACCTCCTAGTTTTGCATAATATTTCGTTTTTGGCTATATGGGCTTCTGCACTAAAAAAAGGTGCAAAGCCTTTATTCGGTTGCCAAGGTTCTTCCAATACACAAATTGAGATTTCGGGATATTTTCAGTATACACGAAATCCGGGAGAGCGTGTGAAATAATTTGACATTTAAGGGCCTTTTTTTCAGAAAATCATGAAAAAACGAACGGCATAAGTGATTTTTGAACATGGGAAAAAGGGATCTATGTATAATGGAAACAGAAACAGCGGAACGTCATATCAAAATCATCGAAACGAGGAGGGCTTCATTATGTCTCAAAACGCATCCGGTCAGAACGCATCCAGTCAAAACGGAACTGTACAGTACCGCCGGGCCAGGGCCTGGCAGATCATACTCACCGCCACCAGCGGCATGGTGGGCATGAGCTTCTATTTCCTCACGGGCATGGCAAGTTACAGCGCCAACGTGGGCTTCGGCATCGCCACCCTGGCAGTGGGAGGGATCCTGACATTCACCCGGGTATTCGATGCCATCACGGATCCTTTGCTGGCCTTTGTATACGACAAGGTCAACACCAGGTTCGGCAAGATACGCATCCTGCTGGCCGCCGGATGGCTGATAATGGTCTTTGCGGTGCTGGAGATGTACAACTGGGCTGCGGGTAAGGGCCATGGCGTGGTGATGTACATAGCGCTGTATGTCATCTATATCATCGGCTACACCCTGTTCAACATGACCTCCCAGACCGTGGGGCCGCTGATGACCAACGACCCGAAGCAGCGCCCCATCGTGGGCGTGGTGGGAACCGTGTTCAACTATCTGGTCCCTATCACCATGAACCTGATTGCCTTTACGCAGCTGATGCCTAAGTACGGGGGCTACACCCTGGAGTTCCTGGCAGCAGCCTGCTGGCTCACCATCGGCATCTCCGCTGTGGGCCTTGTGCTGACCTGTATCGGCGTGTCGGAATTCGACAAGCCTGAGAACTTTGTGGGCGTCACTGCCAGGAAGGAAAAGCTGAAGGCGAAGGACATGCTGGACGTGCTGCGGAACAACCGCCCCCTGCTGTGCTTCATCGCCTCCGGGGCCTCGGACAAGATTGCCCAGCAGGTGGCCAGCCAGTCCATCGTGAGCACCATGCTCTTCGGCATCATCATCGGCGACATGGCGATTTCCACCACATTGAGCACCATAGGCATGATTCCATCCATCCTCTTCGTCTTCGTGGGAGCGGCCTATGCCAGAAAATGGGGCAACAAGAAGACCATCATAGACTGGAACTATGTCTGCATCGGGATAACGGTGGTTTCCATCCTGTTCTTCGCAGGGCTCCATCTGTTTGGCGATACCCGCGATATCAGCACCATGTTCCCTCTGATGATAGCCTTTATGATTCTGCAGCTTTTGACCAACGGCGCGAAGATGTGCATCACCAGCGGCAATACCGCGTTCATGGCGGATGTCATCGACTATGAGCTGGACAGGGGGGGCAAGTACATCCCTGCGGTGGTGACAGGCGTCTACAGCCTGATCGACAAGATAGTCTCCTCCGCCAGCGCCCTGATTGCCTCGGCGGCTGTGGCCCTGATTGGCTACACGGAGACTGTCCCTCAGCCTACGGACGCGCTGACAGGGGGCGTCTTCTGGATGACCATGGTGCTGATGTATGGCCTGCCCCTGGGGGGATGGGTGGTCACGTTGATCGCCATGCGGTTCTGCAGCCTGGATAAGGAGGAGATGGTGGAGGTGCAGAAGCGCATCGCCGAGAAAAAGGCCGCGGCAAAGCAGAACGCAGCATAGGCGGCGGTCTTGCATATGGGAACCGCAGGCTGCCGGAGAAAGAATCCGGATACAAAGAATTTAGATACAAAGAATTTCTATACATATAGAAAGGACAGACGGATTATGGTGATAGAAAACAAGGAATTTGGACGCATCGAGATCCGGGACATCCCGCTTCCCTGGGAATCGGAGGACATTTCCGGCACATATACTTATTCGGGCAGGGTGCTGGTCTCCTACGGCACGGCTGAGGAACATGAGGGAAAAGACTGGTATCATGTAGTCACGATGAATGATGACGGAACAGACGTCAGGGAGGTCTTCGACGGGGAGATTCCCCGGCTCCCCGGGGCGAACGGTATCCGTTGGATGTGCTTTGCGGACAATAGGAGGATTTTGCTGGGGGATTATGTGCTGGAGTGCAGCCCGGACATCGACCATTGTGGAGAGGCGAAGCTGGTGCGCCTGTATTATCCGGAGCATCTGGAGCATGGGGAGAATATCTTCATGCACTGGTCGGAGATCGTAATCGCCCCGGACAACAGGCACATGGCCTGGACGATGCTGACGTCTACGGGCTCCATGAACTATCTGGGGCGTCTGGAGCGGGAGGAGGATTGCTACCGGCTGGAGGATATATGCGCCATCAGCAGCGACAGGCTCTGTGGGCCGGATCCGGAGCATGAGGGATACAGCGTCACGCTGCCGGCCAGAGGCGGGGAGCTGAAGCAGTTCGTCCGGGGCGGCAGGGCCCTGTCCATGGCGGGCGGCGGGGACAGCGTCAGCGAGAGCATGGTGCTGGCCTTGGACAGCGAGGAGCTGATTCAGATTACCGATACGCCGGGGTATGAGGAGACGACTATCTTCTCGGCGGATGAAAGGCTGGGGGTGGTGATGTCCACCCGGTTCTCGGAGAAAACGAACTGCGGGGTGTTCGGCCTGGTGCCCCAGCCGCAGTCCATGGCGGTGCGCAGCAAGTTCATCAATTGCCTTTATATGTATTGCGTCAGCGGCGTGCGTGCGTTCCGGAAGGGGAATGTGGGGCCTGTGCTGATTGACATTGAGAAGTCCCGGAAGGAGGGCAGGGGCCATGCAGGGGTAGATTTGAGCGACCCGGAGGGGAAATGGGTATATTATTCCCCCATTAGCTGGCATCCGGACAGCACCCGGGCTATGTGGAACGAGGGGACGCGGCCTGCGGAGGGGCCTGTGAAGAAGCGGCTGCGGATGTGCCGTCTACTGGATTATGTGCCTGGGAAGTCGGTGCCTTTCGGGGTGACCCCGGAGAAAGGGGAGATACCTTATGCGCTTCCTGGGAGAGCGCCGGAGCGTAAGGCTGTGGAGGATGTGTTTTCCATTAAGGTTAAAGGGAAGGCCAGAGGGTATGTGCTGAACGAGGGCGGGACGGGGAATCCGCCTGTATACCGGACGGTATATGAGGATTTCAGCGACGATGGGGAGGCTTTTTATAATGGCAGTATGACGGTTACGGCTCCGGCCAGCATATTCGCGCCGGGGAAGACGGTGTTCGAGGCTGACCTCTCCGTCACCGGGAAGCATACCGGGGAGATGAGGCTGCGGGCGGTGTTCGACAGGGCTGACGTGCATGCACCGGCTATGCTCTCCTTTGCGGAAGGCGAGGATGGAGAGCCGGAGAGCCGGGGGTATTCGGCTTATGACGGGGTGGTGTTGGACATCAAGGACATGGAGCCGTAGGATGGAGGTAGGTGGCCGGGGGGGAGAATGCGGCCCCAGCCGCCGAGATTTCTGCGATTTTTACAATGATTTTTACAAATTGGTTGGACTGTGTTTTGAGTGGATGAAGTGTGAGGAGGAGTTTTTTGTGGAAGCGATTCGGTTGAGGACGGAATATATGGAGAATCCTGTTGGGATTGATGTCAGGGAGCCGTATTTGTCTTGGAATTGTGGGAATGGGAAAAGGCAGACGGCTTATGAGATTGAGGCGGTCTGCGGGAATCGGGTCATTTGGGACAGTGGCAAGGTAAGCAGTGATGGGATGAATGCTTTGTTTGGTGGGGGAGTGGGCAGCAGGCAGAGGGTTTTCTGGCGGGTGCGGTTGTGGGATGAGGAGGACAGGGCCGGGGACTGGAGCGAGGAGGCCTTTTTTGAGATGGGGCTTTTGGAGCGGGAGGAGTTCGTGGCAAGGTGGATTGATCCGGAGCCGGACTGGGGACTGGGGGATGCCGCGGTAGGTGATTCAGGTGCCGTACCGGGAGGCGCTCGGGAGGCTGGTCGGAAAGGAGGGCCGCAGTCCGGGAAGGCTGATTGGCAGCCTCATAGGCCGGCCAGTTATCTGAGGACATCCTTTGTATTGGAGAAAAAGGGGGAAGCCAGGCTATACATCACCTGCCATGGGCTGTATGAGGCGTTTCTGAACGGGAAGCGGGTGGGGGAGTTTGTGCTGGCACCGGGGACTTCCACTTATGACAAGCGGCTGTTCTATCAGACTTATGATGTGACGGAGCTGTTGACAGAGGGGGAGAACCAGGTGCAGGTGATTCTGGGGGACGGATGGTACCGGAGCTGTTCCGGCGTGGACGGAGACAGGAATCTGTATGGGGAGGATGTGGCGCTGTACTTCCAGTTGGAGGTGGAGGGCAGGGCGGTGTGCGTCTCCGATGAGAGCTGGGAGGCTTCCCAAAACGGGCCGATCCGCGAGGATGATATGCAGCAGGGCGAGGTGGTGGATGCCAGGCTGGAGGAGATTGGGGCGTATCATGGGGTCAGGACAGCGGAGTTCGGGGTGGAGAATCTGGTCTGTTCCAACTGTGTGCCTGTCGTGGAGGCGGAACGCTTTACAGGAAGGCTGCTGAAGACTCCGAATGGGGAGACAGTCATCGATTATGGGCAGAACCTGGCCGGGTATGTGGAGTTTACCGTCAATGCACATGCGGGAGACCGTATCGTGCTGACCCATGGGGAAACCTTGGACGAGGAAGGGAATTTCACCACGGAGAATTTCCAGGACAGGAAGCGCCACAAGGAGGGCGGCATCAGGCAGCAGGTGGTGTATATCTGCAGGGAGGGGGAGAACCATTATAAGCCGAAATTCACGATTTGGGGCTTCCGGTACGCGAAGGTGGAGACGGATGTGGATCTGACAGATGCGGTCTTTGCTTCTATAGCGGTGTATTCCCGGATGGAGCGGCTGGGGAGGTTTGAGTGCTCCAATGAGGCCGTGAACAGATTGGTGGAGAACAGCATCTGGAGCCAGAAGTCCAATTTCTGCGATGTGCCCACGGACTGCCCTACCAGGGAGCGGGCGGCCTGGACGGGGGATATGGGGGTGTTCGCGGAGGCGGGGATATATCTGGAGGACTGTTATCCGGTGATTCGGAAATGGCTGGGGGAGTGCAGGCTGAATCAGTACGAGGACGGGAAGGTGGCGAACATCGCGCCCAGGAACAACAATCCGTCGTTTTTCACGAGGATGCTGGCAGGCTCCGTGGGATGGGGGGATGCCTGTATCATTGTGCCCTATGCGCTGTATCGGCGGTATGGGGATGTGCGGATCCTGGAGGAGAATTATGATATGATGCGCAGATGGTTCGCTTATCTGGAGAGCCGCGCGGGGAAGGGAGGGCAGCAGGGGACAGAGGCGCAGTACCCTCAGGCCCAGCCGCCAATGCCGCAGATGCCAGAGGAGCATCGAGCCGAGGACGTCAGGATGTCCGCGAATCCGGAGCAGAAACCGGAAAAGGTTCAGGCTGTCAGGATGTCCGCGAACCCGGCACAGCCGCAAGGAGAGCCTCCTGCCGCTGCAGGAATGCCCATGGACTTGACCCAGGTACCGGAAGAGTACCGTGCTATGGTGGCCAGCATGCCCAAGGAGAAGCTGGCGGAGATGATGGAGAAATTCCGGCAGACAGGCGGCAGGGATCCGATGAACGCAAAAGCCAGTAGCAATGGGGCGACAAAGGAGGCGCCTATCCCGAACCCCTACGCCGACTATGCCATCGAGACAGGCGTAGACTACGGCGAGTGGTGCGAGCCGGATGTGGAGGGCGCTTCGGTGATGGGCAGGCCCCAGGGCAAGGTGGCTACGGCCTACTTCGCCAGATCCGGCCAGATGCTGGCTGAGATTGCGGGTATCCTGGGGAAAGAGGAGGATGCGTCCAGGTACAGGGAGACTTCCGAAAAAGCCAAAGGCGCATTCCGCCATCTGGCAATGGAGGAGGGCAGGATTCGGTCTGACAGGCAGGCGGAATACGTGCGCGCCATTTCCTTTGACTTGCTGGACCAGGAGGAGAAGCGCCAGGCGGCAGCCGACTTGAATGAACTGGTGATAAATGCCGGCTATCACCTGAACACAGGTTTCCTCTCCACGCCTTTCCTCTGCGGGGTGCTGGCAGAGCACGGCTACATAGAGACGGCGTACAGGCTGCTGCTTCAGGACACCATGCCTGGCTGGCTCTATGCGGTGAAGAAAGGAGCCACTACCATCTGGGAGACATGGGACGGCAAGGCCTCCCTGAACCATTATTCCTATGGGGCCGTCTGCGGCTGGCTCTTCTCCGGGGTCTGCGGCATCCGGCTGGAGCAGGGGCGGATTGTCATACAGCCCACGCCCCATGAATCGTTACGGTACGCGAAGGCATCTTACTTGTCTCCGGTGGGAGAAATCGTCAGCGGCTGGCGGTATGAGGGGGAGAAGATAGCCTATGAGATAGAGATTCCTGCGGGCGCTGAGGCAGAGGTGATTCTGCCGGACGGACGGCAGAAGAAGCTGTGGGCCGGGAAACATTGCCTGTAGAATTTGGAACATATGTTTTCAGATTTACGATATTTATGTCATCCGGCTTCCCGGGACTTCAACAGTTCCGGGGAGCCTTTTTGGGTAAATAGCGATGAACTGGAAAGCTGATGAAAACAGAAAGGATGATTTGTGCGATAAGTAGGTTTTCCTGCAGAAAGAGTTACTTTTCTTGTAAGTTAGGAACAAAAAAATGCTTGTCAACAATTTATTGCGCCAGGATTGAACAAAATCAGATGCAGAAATGAAGAAAAGAATATTTTTATAAACAAAAATACAGAAATAGGTAACGAGCAAAGTAAAGTGAATCGAAAACATGGAAAGTGAATTGAGATTGACTTTTTAGACGGGATATTGTACTATGGTAGCATAGTAAAAGTGAACTGAAAGGAAAGGTGAATCGAATTGCCTCAGGAGGAGCCGCTGAAGAACGAAAGCGATACCGTAATCGATGAAGAGACGGAAAAGATGATAGACGAGTTCCTGACGAAAAAGAGGAAAGCGATTCTGTATGCGCTGTATGGAGGGAAAGAACGGCCCCATAAAGAGCTGGCGGATGCCGCGGGGACATCGCCGGCATCGCTGTCCAATATACTGTTAAAGTTCGAGCAGTTTCCATATAAGCTGCTGGACAGCAGGACATCCGGCAAGTATCGGTACTATTTCCTGACGAAGCTGGGCAGGGATTATATCGAAAGGCGCTACAAGGATGTGGGCGCCGGGGACAGCGAGCCGGAGAGGGTGCTGTCCCATGAAGCCGCCAGGTTGCTGCAGGAAGCCAAAGAGTGCCTTGAAAAGTTCCGGGAGATGCACGAAGACGACTGGGAGATGCTGCTAGATGACGCGTTGATATCCCGCATAAAGTATCTGGAAATCCAGGACAGCGAAAGCGAAGAGTTGGTAGACAAGTTCCTGGAAGATATAGAAAGGGTCCTGCTGGGCAATGGAGAGGCCTGCATGGACAAAGTCCTTAAGCTGCTATCGGACAATGCTATCTTACAGGCCAGGCTGGCAAGGTTCATGGATAAGTTCGCACCTTTCGCCTTTGTCCTGGAGGAGCTGGACAATGGACAGGACATCCTGCAGATATATGGATTCCTGGAGGCAGCGGTGAAAAAGGATGCGACAGCGGCCAAGGCCTGCTCCGAGAGACTGGGATGGCATGACAGAGCTGCCAGGATGCTGGCCGCGATTGAGGAGATAGCCGGCGCCATGAAAGACAGGAGCGCCGAGGAAGTTTACAGATGCTTTTGCTGGTATCTGGCAGGAGACAAAGCGCTGAGCGCTTTTTTGACCAAGATGGTCAATGGATGCTTTGAGTCAAAAGCACAACAACAATGAGAAAGAGAAGATGCATATGAATAGGTAGAGGATACAGCAGGTAGATAGAATAAAGGGCAGAAAGCGGATGGATATGCCTGTGCGTAAGGTAGCTGTATGTGGACTTTATGCGCAGGCTTTTTTGTATGAGGTGAACGAAGTGGGCAGGAAAGAATTTTTTGAGTTGGTAAAGTCTTGGATACAGAAGCTTCCGCTTCCTTATGTGATTATGGTGATTGCCGTAGGTCTGGGGGCATTCATCCTGACATCCTCCGAGGGGAAAGAATTCCTCTTTGGCCCGGAATGGGAATGCACCTATGAACCGGAGACAGAGGTGGTCGTATTTAAGACAGGAACCAAACTGAAAAGCGGCAAGATTAAAGTGAGGGTCCAACTGGAAATCAAATATGACGGCAAGGTATACTATATCCTGGAGGTGCGGGAACTGTATAATGTGAATGAAGTCAGCCTCAGCAATAACCGGCTTGAGGAGGCTGGAGACGGCAAAGAAAAACAGGCATCTATGTTCTGCTTGACAATAGAGAACGGACAGCGAGAAAAATTAGATACATTTGAGGAACGCTTTCAGGAGCTGTTGAAAGAGCGATTAAGAGATGCGCATCAAGACGGCTTTATCGCTGAAAAATTCGAGCTGAACGAAAAGCTGGTGGCAGAAATCAGCTATCAGAGCGAAAAGATGAACAGGAGTAAGACAATGTACGTAACTGCCTCAGGCAGGGAAATCAGCACGGTGAACCGAAGGGAGGTCGCTATGAGAAGCCCGAACACATTTATAGATTTGGACGAGCTGAACCTGGAGGAATCGTTTTATACCAACGAACAGATTATGGACATAATGGACGATTGTATGAAAGAAATCGGCAAGGGCATAGGATGAAAGGGGAAAAGGCATGTTTGTGGAATATGTTGATACAAAGGTGTATTCGAACATAATGATGCTTATATGCCTGTTTTTTGCTACATGCCTGATTTTTGCCCTCCGCGAGACACATAAGATACACTGGAATATGGAACGGTGCAAAAGATGCGAGAGGGAGAACTGGAAAGTAAAGTACCAAAAAGAAATTGAGAAAAGGACCAAGAGGCGCCACCGCCTGATAGCGACAGCTTTGACTACATTGTGCATGCTTATTTATCTGGTCGCCCAAAAAAGCAGATATACCCTCCAGGAAGAGTTTGCGTGGACCTTTGAGGAGAGGTATGATGCCTATGGGCTGTATTTTGCCGTCCACGAAAGAAAGAAGCCGGAAGAGATGCTGTGGTATGAAAAAGTCCTGCATCTGGAATGGTTTGTCATAGAAGAGGGGGAGGACATCGGAAAGGCTCTCATGAATTCCTATGAAAAAAAGGTAACTGATATTTTTTCCGCCATGCCGGAAAAGGAAGACAGAACGAGTACGATTGAGGGAGGGGATTCTGTTTTTGAAGAAAGGCAGCAGGACTTTGAAGCGCTTGTGGACAGCAACCACAAGAATCTGGATTCGGAAGAGCTGTGGAAAGGATATGAAGACGGCGTAGAGGTGTGCAGGGTTTACGAGACCTCGGAAAATGTCTTTCAGACAGGCGTGCTGGCAGAAAGCGCATGTGAAAATGCATACAAGTCCCAGCGGGACGGGGAGTCGGTACTGACATATACAGCCGGCATGGTGGATCAGTTTGAGAAATTTCTGAAATTCCGGTCCAGGGATGCAGGGGAAGGATTGGCGGTATCGGAAGTGGAGGTATGCTTTCGGATAGAAAAAGGGCTATACCGGGCCAGCAGGGAAAACCTCAACCATGACGGCAGGATTTTGGAGCATTGCGCCCTGTACGCATATAGCTGTTCCCAATATGCGGTTGAAAAGACAGGGATTGACGATGACAGCTATCTAATCTATCTTGACAACAGCGGACTGAACTGTCTGAACCTTTTGCGGTATATAGACGACGGAGAGCTGTGCGCAGAATTATGCAAGAGAGAGCTGGACAGATGGGCATGCCTGGAGAGCAGGAATATGTCCGGATATAGGACGGAAGGGAAGACTTTGGATATGGTCATGGACACGAAAGGGCATCTGGAGGAGCGCCTGGACGGGTATAGAAAAAGCTATGAGTAGGGGCCGAACACCATGTGTGGTAGTGTAAAAAAGTTTGTGTCTTTGGTAAAAAATGACTCCTTTTTGGTAAGA
>CAJUFO010000032.1 GCA_910585615.1 uncultured Acetatifactor sp. | reverse complement strand
AAGAAAGGGATGTTGTAACATGGCAGCGAAGAGCGGTAATTTATCAATCAACAGCGAGAACATTTTTCCGATTATCAAAAAGTGGCTGTATAACGACCACGACATCTTTTACAGGGAGCTGATCTCCAACGGCTGCGATGCCGTGACGAAGCTGAAGAAACTGGACATGATGGGCGAGTATACCCTGCCGGAGGGATATAAGGCGAGGATAGACGTCATCGTCAATCCGGAGAAGAAGACCCTGACCTTCACGGACAATGGTTTAGGGATGACCGCGGACGAGGTGGAGGAGTACATCAACCAGATTGCTTTCTCCGGCGCATCCGACTTCATAGAGAAATATAAGGATAAGAGCAACGCGGATCAGATCATCGGCCATTTCGGACTGGGCTTCTACTCCGCCTTCATGGTGGCGGACGAGGTGCACATCGACACCCTGTCCTATCAGGAGGGCGCCAAGGCCGTGCACTGGGAGTGCGACGGCGGCACGGAATTCTCCATGGAGGAGGGGGACAGGACTGAGGTGGGCACTACCATCACCCTGTTCCTCAACGAGGACTGCCTGGAGTTCTGCAACGAGTACAAGGCCCGGGAGGTGCTGAAGAAGTACTGCTCCTTCATGCCCACGGAAATCTACCTGTCCAAGGCGGACACCAAGGAGACCCAGATCATCAAGGAGGACGAGAAGCGTGAGGACGATGAAGTCCTGGAGGTGATCGAGCCCGAGAAGAAGGAGAAGAAAAAGAAGGAAAAGAAAGAGAAAAAGGAGGAGGCCGGGGAGGCGGAATCCGATGGCGAGGCAGAGGAAGAGGAGGAAGAGCCGGAAGAAGAGCCCGTCAAGCTGAAGATCAAAAAGCGCCCGGAGCTTTTGAACGAGACTACGCCTCTGTGGGCGAAGCATGCCAACGACTGCACCAAGGAGGAGTACCTGGAGTTCTACCGCAAGGTGTTCCATGACTATAAGGAGCCCCTGTTCTGGATCCACCTGAACATGGACTATCCCTTCAACTTAAAGGGCATCCTGTACTTCCCGAAGATCAACATGGAGTACGAGTCCATCGAGGGGACGATTAAGCTGTACAACAACCAGGTCTTCATCGCCGACAATATCAAGGAGGTCATCCCGGAGTTCCTGATGCTGCTCAAAGGCGTCATCGACTGTCCCGACCTGCCCCTGAACGTGTCCAGGAGCGCATTGCAGAACGACGGCTTCGTGAAGAAGATTTCCGAGTACATCTCCAAGAAGGTGGCGGACAAGCTGTCCGGCATGTGCAAGACGGAGAAGGAGGAGTACGACAAATACTGGGACGACATCAGCCCCTTCATCAAGTTCGGCTGCCTGAAGGACGACAAGTTCTGCGAGAGGATGAACGACTACATCCTGTTCAAGAACCTGGAGGGCAAGTACCTGACCCTGCCGGAGTGCCTGGAGGTGAAGCCTACGGATACTGGGGACGGCGCAGCAGAGGGCGCGGACAAAGAGGCTGCTGACGGCGAAGCGGTGAAAGAGGCTGGCGGCGCGGTGGATGAGAACGGCGAGAAAGTGGAGGCCGAGGTGGTCACCGACGAGGATGACCAGGCGAAGGACGGCGAGGAGGCCGAGGAGAAGAAAGAGAAGACCATCTACTACGTCACAGACGAGCAGCAGCAGGGCCAGTATATCAAGATGTTCAGGGACAACGGCATGGATGCCGTCATCCTGACCCACAATATCGACCAGCCTTTCATCCAGCAGTTGGAGTCCAAGAATGAGGGCGTGAAGTTCCAGAGGATCGATGCGGACGTGACGGATGCATTGAAGTCCGAGACCGATGAAGAGGCCGCTAAGGAGCTGGAGGAAGAGGCAAAGGCTCTGGGAGAGATTATGAAGAAAGTCCTGGAGAATGATAAACTCGTAGTCAAGGTGGAGAAGCTGAAAGACGAGAAGATTTCCTCCGTATTGACCCTGTCCGAGGAGAGCAGGCGCATGCAGGACATGATGAAGATGTATTCCATGCCCGGTATGGACATGGGCGGCTTTGGCGGCGAGGGCGAGACGCTGATTCTCAATGCCAACCATCCGCTGGTGCAGTATGTGAATGCCAACCAGGAGGGCGAGAACGTGGGGATGATCTGCGAGCAGCTCTATGATTTGGCGAAGATCCAGCAGGCTCCGCTGTCTCCCGAGGCCATGACCAAGTTCATCGCCAGGAGCAATGAGATTATGATGGTGCTGGCGAAGTAAGGGCTGGGGCCGTTTATATCTGAAAATCAGAATAGGAAAAGAAAGTTGCATTGTGTTTGAGAAGGGCATGCGCCGGTGAGTGCATGCCCTTTTGCTGTGTATCTATTTGTTGCTTAAAAAGTTGGTATTTATTCTTGACAAAATGCGTCTAATGAGTTAGACTTTTGGGTAGAGGGAAGTCTAATGCATTAGTCGTATCTTGAAAGGAGGAGGAAATGGAGACACCGAAAGTATTTGAGAGCGAGTACCGCTTCTGCCTGATTCTGTGGGAGAATGAGCCGATCAACAGCACGAAGCTGGCCAGGCTGTGCAATGAGAGGCTGGGTTGGAGCCGCACCACCACTTACACTGTCATCCGGCGGCTGTCCGACAGAGGGATAGTCAAAAATGAGAATGCGGTGGTCACGTCACTGGTCTCTAAGGATGAGGTGCAGGCCGCGGAGATCGACGAGTTGGTAGAGAAGACATTCCAGGGCTCCATGCCCGCTTTCATCGCCGCCTTTACTAGGCGCAGAAAGCTATCCGGAGAAGAGGTGGCTGAGATCCGCCGGATGCTGGACAGGTATGAGGACGGGGAAGACGTGGAAGGATAGGCGCTGCCAGGGTGGTAAGGGAGGATAAGGATGGAGCATATTTTCGTAGAGGTCCTGAACCGGAGTATTGCGGCGGGATGGGCGATACTGGCGGTGGCGGCGCTGCGTCTGTTGATTCGAAGAGCGCCTAAGTGGATAAGCTGCCTTTTGTGGGCGGTGGTGGCGGTGCGGCTGGTCTGCCCTTTTTCGCTGGAGAGCGTGTTCAGCCTGATTCCCAGCAAAGAGACGGTGCGCAGTGACGCGGCGGATCTGGATGGGAATTTTGTGGACAGCGGCATCCGGTTCCTGGACGATGCCGTGAATCCGGCACTGCGCAGGTCCTTTGGCTCCGCTGCCATACCGGAGACGGTGGAGGACGGTGATGCGGGCGCAGGCCCTGGCATAGGGAGGGAAGCGGGCGCAGACGCTGACTTGAGGACGGGCACAGGCGTGAATCCGGCGCAGCGCGTGCTTTCTATCACCGGAATCATATGGATTGTCGGCATGGGGATTTTGGCCCTGTATTCCCTTGCCTCTTATATCAGACTGTGGCGCAGGGTGCGGACTGCGGTGCGGCTGGAGGAAGCTGTATATGTGAGCGAATTCGCGGATACGCCTTTTATCCTGGGCATAACACGGCCCCGCATCTATCTGCCCTCCGGCATGCCGGAAGAGATGCGTGCCCCGGTGCTGGCCCATGAGCGTGCCCATCTAAGGCGGCTGGACAATTTGTGGAAGATATGTGGGTATGCTCTGGCCTGCGTCTATTGGTTCCATCCGCTGGTCTGGGTGGCGTATTCCCTGCTCCGCAGGGACATAGAGATGGCCTGTGACGAGCGTGTCATCAAGGGTTATGATGTGCACAAGAGGAGGATGTACTCGGAGGCTCTGCTGGCGTGCAGTCTTGACAGGCGTGGGGGCTTCGGATATCCGTTGGCTTTCGGGGAAGTGGGGGTCAGGGAGAGGATCAAGTCCGTGATTCAGTATAAGAAGCCCAGGTTCTGGGTGGCCATGGCGGCAGCGGTGGCTTGTATCGCAGTGGCAGTGTGCTTTTTGACAAATCCGGTGGGTTCTGAGGACGGTTCCGGGGAGGGGCAGTCACTGGCCGCAGGAGCAGACAGCGCGACCGAAGCGGGCAGAGGAAATGGGTCGGAGAACAGGTATGCCGGGGCGAATGCAAGCGGGACGAACCGGGGGACAGTGCCGGACGGACAGGGCGGCGATGGTATGGACGGGCCTGGCGGAGCGGGGACAGGAGGAGACGAGGATAAGGCGTACAAGGGCGGAGCGGCTGGAGAGCCGGATGGTGCAGGCAGGACAGAAATGACTTCCGTATCGGGGGATTCGGCGGAAGAGGGTCTGACGGAAATGGAAGCGGAGGAGAGGGCTTTGCGGGAGGCTTTGGTAAGCGAATGGGCCCAGGCCTTTGTGGAACGGGACGGAAATGCCGTCCAGCGCCTGGCGACTGAGGGAGTGGCGGACGACCTGGAGTCGCGGGACATGCTCTCCGGGCCCCAGGGGCAGCGCAGCTTCGGTCTCTCCAGCCCATGGCCTGAGGATGCGGACAAAGATGCCGCGGTATATGAAATCGCTCCAGAGTACGCGAGTATCCTCTACTATGCAAGGACATCAGAACCCCACGTGACTGCCTGGAAGGAGCGGATTTTCTATAGAAAGCAGGATGGCGGTTATGTGGTGACCAGAGAGGAACTTACTTGGCTGGACGATATCTCCACTTTGAAAGAATATTCTGAGGCTTACGGATATTTCGGAATCGACGGCACTGCCATGGACTATGAGACCAATGGGCTGGGAGAGGCGCTGAACAGCAAAGCCCTGCTCAGCTCCGGCACAGACTATCAGGATCTCTTCCAGCCGGAGAGGGCTGCCAGGAGGCTGTTGAACCTGGATGCTTCCGAGGTAAAGCTGGAACGCATCTACGAGGGACCAGGCGAGATAAACTTCTATGTCTGGCTTCCGGGGGGAGAGGATTCCCCTATGCCCATTACCATGATGCAGCCCTATGGCCGGGAGGGAATCTGGATACCGAAGGACCGTAGGGTGGACGTGATAGCCAGGTTCAGGAGGATAGACTGGGAGGAAATCCGTGACAGAAATATGATTCTTGTAAACGAGCCCGGACGCTGGAATCATGTGGTCTTGATCGCGGAGCTTCCGGAAGAGGGCATCAGGCTTTATGGCTATAATGACGTGGAGTGCTCCTACCAGGGCGTCGCTGTGGAGATTGACGAAGATGTGCTCTATTTCGATTGGGATTACACGACTGACCGCCATCTCCTGCCGGAATGCTACTGGAACGGGGAGAAGAGGCAGCTCCAGGTGGCGCTGAACAGCTACGCGGGGCACAATGCCGCGGCCCAGGCACTGCATGTGCTGGAATATGATGACTATGGCGTCTTGTATGACAGCGACTGGCTGGAGCCGGAGGATATGCAGGAGATGCTGCAGAATAGGATTGGGTTTTCCATAGACGAGGAGACAGGGCGATTGCGGCTGTTTGACAAGAGGGATCACACGGATTTGGGGACAGTGGACATCGGGGTGCATGAGGCGGAGGGCTTCGGATTGGAGCTTGGGATGTTCTCCAGCTTCTCTCTGGGAGAGGGCATCAAGCTCCTGGTGGAGCCGGGATATTATCGGGAGGGCGCTAGCGGCGCCGAATATCCGGACGACATGCCGACGCTGGAGGTGGAGATTCTTCTGCGAGGGGGCAATGGGAATCGTCGGCTTGTTGATTTTGGAGAGATTCAGTGCATTCCCGGTGGGGATGGGACGCTTTCTGCGGAGAAGTAGGCACTGGGGGGCCCAGGAATCTAGTGCCCGCCAGAGGCGGGCATGGAGGTGTAAGTATGGAACAAATTTTTGTGGAGATTGTGAACAGGAGCATAACAGCCGGATGGGTGATCCTGGCGGTGGCGGCCCTGCGGCTGATGGTTCGGAGAGCGCCTAAATGGACGGTCTGCCTGCTATGGGCGCTGGTGGCGGTGCGGCTGGTCTGTCCTTTCTCGCTGGAGAGCGCATTCAGCCTGATTCCCAGCAGGGAGACGGTGCACGGCGGCGCAGGCGGTCTGGAGGGAAATTTTGTGGACAGCGGCATCCGGTTCCTGGATGATGCCGTGAATCCGGCGCTTCGCAATTCCTTTGATTCCGCTGCCACATCGGGCGCGGGGCTGAACGGGGCTGCGGGCGGGGACAGGGATACAGTTGCCGATACAGGCAGATATCCAGATGCCGATCCGATGGGACACGCCCTTTCTGCCGCGGGAATCCTATGGAGTGCCGGTATGGGGATTTTGGCCCTGTATTCTCTGGCCGCCTATATCAGGCTGCGGCGCAGGGTGCGGACTGCGGTGCGCCTGGAGGGATCGGTATATGTGAGCGAGTTCGCGGACACGCCCTTTATCCTGGGCATAGCAAGGCCCCGCATCTATCTGCCGTCCGGCATGCCGGAGGAGATGCGCGCCCTGGTGCTGGCCCATGAACAGGCCCATCTAAGGCGGCTGGACAATCTGTGGAAGCTGGCTGGGTATCTCCTGGTCTGCGTCTACTGGTTCCACCCGCTGGTCTGGGTGGCGTATTCCCTCTTCTGCAGGGACATAGAGCTGGCTTGTGACGAAAGCGTCATAAAAGAGTATGATGCGCATGGCAGGAGGATGTATTCGGAGGCGCTGCTGGCGTGCAGCCTTGACAGGCGCGCAGCTTTCGGATACCCGCTGGCTTTCGGGGAAGTGGGGGTCAGGGAGAGAATCAAGACCGTGATTCATTATAAAAAGCCGGCATTCTGGGCGATTGTGGCGGCGGTTGCTGTCTGTATCGCGGCAGCGATATGCTTTCTGACGGATCCGGTGGGATCCGGGGAGGATTCAGGAGACGGGCTGTCGCTGGCTGCGGGAGCAGGCAAGGCTGCCGGAGCGGGGACAGGAGAGGGCGCTGCTGGCGGACTGGATGGAGAAGGTGGAGCTGCCCGCAGCGACGGCGAGATGCCTGGCGGCGAGGCATCCGACAGCGATGATGGGATGTCCGGCAGAGATAGCCAGGCAGAAGGGAGCTCCTCTTCGGTGGATCCGATGGATATGGCAGGGGCGGACAGGGCTTTGCCGGAAGCTTTCGTGAACGAATGGGCCGAAGCTTTCGTCAACCGGGACGGCAATGCCATCGAATCCCTTGCATCCGAGGAGCTGGCAGGGGAGATGCTCCAGGGGCCGGAAGGACAGAGGGAGTTCGGCGTCTCCAGCCCGTGGCCCAGAGAGGTGGATCGGGACATCCGTGTGCTGAGCGTCGAGGAGGAGAAGGCGCAGGTATGCTATTATGCCTGGACATCGGATTCCCATGTGAGCGTCTGGAGGGAGGAAATCTCCTATGAGCTTCAGGAGGGGAGATATATGGCCACCGCCGAGTCGCTGACCTATCTGGATGACATCTCCACCAACGAAGCTTTCGGGATGGCCTATGACAGCTGTCCTATAGAGGGCAGCGCCATGGACTATGAGAGCAACGGGGCAGGCGAGGACCTCAATGCGAACGCGCTCCTGAGCTCGACTGAGGAGTACCGCGGCCTGTTTGAGCCGGAGGGCGCGGCGGTGGCGCTTCTGAACCTGTCCGATGACCCCTCCGAGGTAAGGCTGGAGCGCATCTATGAGGAGAGCGGTTCGGTGAATCTGGAGATTCTGTTTCTGAAGGACGAGGATGCCCTGCCCATTCCAATCACTATGGTACAGCCATATGGGGAGGAAGGAATCTGGATTCCGAAGGATTATGCCGTAGATGTGATAGCCAGGTTCCAGAGGATGGACTGGGACGAAATCAGGAGCAGGCATCTGTCTGTCACAAATGATCCCGGCATCTGGAGAGATGTAATCTGCATCGCGGAGATTCCGGAGGAAAGCATCAAAATCTATGGCTATAATGACGCAGAGCGGTCCGGCGAGGGAGTGGCTATAGAGATTGGCAGGGATGTAAATTATTTTGATTGGATTTATACTTCTGCCCAGTGCCGTCTGCCGGAATGCTATTGGAACCAGGCGGACGGGCAGCTCCAGGTGGCGCTGAATGTCTACACCGGTACCGGTGTCTTTGCCCAGGAGCTGCATGTCCTACAGTACGATGACGACAATGTCTTGCAGGACTACGCGCTGGAGCTGGACGAGATGCAGGAGAAGCTATACGAGAGGATTGGATATTACATAGGGGAGGACAAAAAGTCTCTGTGGCTGTTCGACAAGAGGAATCATAAGCAGCTGGGCAAGGTGGACATCAGCGAGAGTGGGGCAGAGGGCCTTGAACTGGAGCTGGGCCTGATTTCCAGCTACTCTCTGGGAGAGGGCATCAAGCTCCTGGTGGAGCCGGGATATTGGGTGGAGGGCTCTGCCATTGCCGAATATCCGGAGGATATGCCGCAGCTGGAGGTGGAAGTGCTCCTGTCGGAGCGGGATGGGAAGATACAGCTTGCTTATTTCGGAGAGATCAAAGGGGATCCTGAATCGGTTGAGTTTATAGAATCTGTAGAATAACAGCCCTGGAAACCGGAGAGAAAACATTGTATGTCTTAGTGTATTATAAAAAAGTTCGCCTAACTGGCATGTTAGGCGAACTTTTTTATTACTTTTATCATTTTATACCCAATGGGAGGATAGTGCAAGTCTAAATTTATTTTTGTCAATATTTGCTAAATTCGCTTATGTTTCTCAGGGTTTTTCATATGTTTTGCAGAGAGATTTTGGCTAATTTGCCTAGTTCGGTTTTTGGCCTTGTTTTTGGCGGTGTTTTTGGCGGGAAGGTAGATGTGGCAAAATGGGCCGAAAAAGTTCGCCTAACATGCCAGTTAGGCGAACGATTTGGAAACTGTCGTGATGGATAGGGGTGGAAAATGGCGGAAATGGCCGGAATGACTGGAACAGGATGCAATAAAAAGCAAGAACAGTTCTCTGTTGTCGAGTATTATGAGAAGATGCGGGAAATGGGGTGTTTCAGCTTCCAGGATATCACTGACATGGTAGGCGAGCCGTCCGCGGTGAAATATCTGGTAAATGATTACCAGAGGAAAGGCTACATCGACAGGATACACCGGAACTTATATACAGTGATGGACACAGAGACAGAGCAGCCGATGCTGACGCGGTATCAGATTGGCAGCAGGCTCTTTTCGGACGCATATATTTCCCATCGCAGCGCGTTCGAGGCGTGGGGATATGCGCCGAGGATGGGGAACGAGGTCTTTGTGGCAACACAGACGCGATTTACGGACTTTCGGTATAATGGTGTGTTCTATCGTAGGACGTTGCGCAAGATGGGAGCGGACACGGAATGGGTTTCGGGAAGCCTGGTGACGAGCCTGGAACAGACGGTGGTGGATTGCCTCCATAACTTTGAGGGAATTGATGGGCTGGAAGAAGTGGTGGAATGTATTGTTCGGCTGCCGCAGCTGGATGCGGACAGGCTCTTGGCTTGTCTGGAGAGGTATGGGAATGGGTATTTGTACCAGAAGTGCGGGTATGTATTGGAGCAGCTGCAGAGTTACGTAAGGCTGCAGGAGGGATTCTACCGGGAGTGCAGGGCGCATTGCGCCAGTACGGTGAGGTATATGCTGAAAGGGAAAGAAGGGCTGGTTTATCACAAAGGGTGGGGGATTTATGCGCCTTATATAAAGTGGAGAGAAATCTGTGGATTGTGAGATGGGGATGGGGAAGAATATCAGTCAGCTATAGGGAATGTGAGGATGGGTGCTATAAAGCCTATTAACCTAGCATCAATAACAGCTATGGAGATTAGCTGCTATACAACATGGTTCTTTCCGTCTGATAACTATACGAGTGGTGGTATAAACTAGGATGTGGATAAAGAAGTGCTGTGCATGAAAGATAAAGTTGAACTTGAGAATAAGACAATATTGGTTACAGGTTCTCCCGGATTTATTGGAGCAAACCTTGTATTACGGCTGCTGACGGAGTTGTCCTTTGGAACTGTAATAAGCTTTGATTCAATGAATGATTACTATGATCCTAATTTAAAGAAGTACAGGCTTAACCTAATCAGTGAGAGGGCGAAGACTTCTTCAGCAAAGCATGTATTTGTCAAGGGTAATCTTGCAGATAACGATTTGCTGAACAATATCTTTGAAGAGTACAAGCCTAGTGTAGTCGTCAACCTCGCTGCACAGGCGGGCGTGAGATATAGCATTAATCATCCTGATGCATACATCGAAAGTAATATCATCGGCTTCTTCAATATTCTTGAGGCATGCAGATATTACCCTGTAGAGCATCTTGTGTATGCATCAAGTTCCAGTGTATATGGTGGAAATAAAAAGGTGCCTTTCAGCACTGACGATAAAGTTGATAATCCGGTAAGCCTGTATGCCGCAACGAAGAAAAGCAATGAGCTACTGGCTTACAGCTACTCTAAACTCTATAACATACCAAGTACAGGGCTGAGGTTCTTCACCGTATACGGACCAGCAGGGCGCCCAGATATGTTCTACTTTTCTGCAGCTAATCGTCTTAGCAGAGGCGAGAAAATACAGATTTTCAATTACGGTGATATGAAGAGAGACTTCACATATATAGATGATATAGTCGAAGGTATATATAGAGTGATGCAAGGTGCACCACAAAAAACAATCGATGGGGACGGATTGCTGGTTCCTCCATATGCAATTTATAATATTGGCGGTGGTCAACCAGAGAAACTGTTGGACTATATAGCTACATTACAGGAAGAACTGGTAAGAACTGGTGTACTACCGGAGACATATGATTTTGAGGGTCATAAAGAACTTGTGGGCATGCAGCCAGGTGATGTGCCTGTGACATACGCAGATTCTAAAGCGCTTGAGACTGACTATGGATTTACTCCAACCATTGACATAAGAATTGGTTTAGGAAAATTTGCTGAATGGTATAAAGAATATTACATGAATTAAAGGACGGAATTGAAAGATGAATATTGCTGTTGCTGGAACTGGATATGTGGGATTGTCACTTGCCGTACTGTTATCTCAGCACAATCATGTAACCGCTGTTGATATTTTGCCTGAAAAGGTTGAAGAAATTAATAGAAAGCAGTCCCCAATCCAGGATAATGATATCAGGCAATATTTATGCACTAAAGAGCTGGACCTTACAGCCACTACAGATGGAGCAAGTGCTTATAGCTCGGCTGACTTTGTTATCATTGCTGTCCCAACCAATTATGATTCGCAAATGAACTTTTTTGACTGTTCTGCTGTTGAATCTGTGATTGAATTAGTGATGAAATGCAGTGCAACGGCAATAATGGTAATAAAATCCACGGCTCCGGTTGGTTATACAAAATATGTAAGGAAAAAGTTCAATACAGATAGGATTTTGTTCAGCCCTGAATTTTTAAGGGAGTCAAAGGCTCTGTATGATAACCTCTATCCGAGTAGGATTATTGTCGGATGTGATGAAAACTCTCTTTCAAAAGCTAAACAATTTGCCTCATTGCTTCAGCAAGGGGCAGAGAAAGAAAGCATCGAGACGCTATATATGGGCTTTACAGAAGCTGAGGCTGTCAAGCTGTTTGCAAATACATACTTAGCGCTCAGAGTCAGTTACTTTAACGAACTTGATACTTATGCAGAAGTAAAAGGATTGAACACGGCAGATATCATAAAGGGTGTCAGCTTGGATCCAAGAATTGGCGATTACTATAACAACCCGAGTTTTGGATATGGTGGTTATTGTCTGCCGAAAGATACAAAGCAGCTACTTGCCAATTATCAGCATGTACCTGAAGAACTTATTAAAGCCATCGTAGAAGCGAATAGGACGAGGAAGGACTTCATTGCTGACCGTGTATTGGAAAAAGCTGGATACTACACAGCAAGTTCTATGTGGAATGCAGAGAAGGAACGGCCCATCACAGCCGGGGTGTATAGGCTGACAATGAAAAGCAACTCAGACAATTTTCGCCATAGCAGTATTCAAGGGGTCATGAAAAGGCTTAAGGCCAAAGGCGCTACAGTCATAATTTATGAGCCAACACTGAAAGATGGCATTACGTTTTTTGGCAGCCTTGTTGTCAATGACCTCGAGAATTTCAAGAATGGCTGTGATGTCATTATCGCTAATAGATATGATAGATGCCTGGATGACGTAGAAGAAAAAGTATATACCAGAGATTTGTTTAGGAGAGATTAAGCATGAGAAACCACAATAGGAAACCACGATTATGTTTAGTCTCATCTTCTGGCGGGCACTGGGAGCAGCTGCAGAAGCTACAACCACTTATTGATAAATATGATGGATTTCTTGTGACTGAGAAAACCGACTTTCCAGCAGATGCCAAATATTTTATGCGCCAGACGGACCTCAAAGATAAAAGAATGCTAATTAAAATGATTGTGAATGGAATCAAGGCAGTAGGAATCTGGATTAAGGAAAGGCCTGATTTTGTGATTACAACGGGGACAATGGTGGCGTATCCGTTCTATCTGATGGCAGTGCTATTCCATAAGAAGTTTGTCTTTATAGAAACCTTTGGGCGTGCCAATATGGCTACAGTAGCTGGGGAAAAAATGGAGAAACACTCCGACCTCTTTATTGTCCAGTGGGAATCCCAGGTTAAACATTATAAGAAAGCTGTCTATGGTGGCTGTCTATATTAATAATCATTTTACATAGTATATGATTGTTCCTATAGATGGAGAATTGTGTACCTGCCCAACGTCTATGGAGGAGCTGCTGTGATATTTGTAACTGTTGGATCAAGAAATTATCAATTTAACCGTTTGTTTAAAAAGTTGGATGAACTGTACGAGAATGGGGTTCTTACCGAGGATATGTTCGCCCAGATAGGAACAAGTGGATATAAGCCAATACACTACACATACAAAGACTTCATTACACCAGAAGAGTTTACGGAGAAGATAGAAGAAGCAAGCATAGTGGTTTCCCATGGGGCTTCCGGTTCAATTATGAAAGCCTTGAATGCTGGCAAGAAAGTGATAGCAGTTACAAGACTTGAGAAATACAACGAGCATATCAATGACCATCAAATTCAGAATAATGAGGCATTTAGCTCCAATGGCTATGTGTTGATGGCTGATTTGGAGTTGGACGATTTAGGGGATTGCTTCATGAAGATATACAACGAAACAGATGGATTAAGGAAATGGGAAAATAAGAATCCGTTGGCCATTGTTAAGATGATAGATAGATTCATCCAGGAAAATTGGGAATAAGAGTTAGAGGGGACTGAAAATAATGGGGTTTGTTGAAGCTGAAGCCGCTGGGAAAAAGCTACTAGAACAGTTTCCAGGTTTAAAACATGCTGTAAAACGTGTCTATCAGGTGGCAGGTGTGGTTACTGATAAAAGCAAAATAAGGGCAGAGGGGGAAATAATTCGGGTAAGTCCTGATGATAATTACGAATATTTCTACGGCTATTACGACAAGTCTCCATGGGATTCTACAGACCGGTATATGATTTGCATCCGTGTCAAGCAAACATATAAGTCTGTTGCGCCGAAAGAGCCGGGGATGGTATGCCTAATTGATACAGTTAATAACAACAAACTTATTGAAATAGGCACTACCCGCTCATGGAATGTCCAGCAGGGGTGTATGGCCCAGTGGATGGGACCAGATTTTAAGAGCCGCCTTATCTATAATGATTTCCGCAACGAAAAATACTGCTCCGTAGTTTTTGATGTGGAGCAGATGAAAGAAGAAAAGGTTTTGGCCTTTCCTATTTATGATGTAAGTCGGGATGGCTCTTTTGCGCTATCTCTTGATTTTAATCGTCTCCATCGTCTGCGTCCAGGATATGGGTACTCAAATCTACCCGATAGGACACAAAGTATTCTTTGTCCGGATGGATGCTGTATTTGGAAAATAGATATATCTTCTGGAAAAGTAACAGAACTTTTTAAATATACAGATTTTGCAACATTTGAGCCGAATGAGACTATGAATGAAGCGGTGCATAAGGTTAATCATCTTATGATTAGTCCGAATGGAAAGCGATTCATGGTATTGCATCGTTGGTTTAATAAGGGTAGAAAACATTCACGTTTAGTAACCGTGAATGTTGATGGAACTGAAATGTATAATCTTTCTGATGATGTTTTCGTTTCTCATTGCTTCTGGAAGAATAATGAAGAAATATTATCTTTTCTGCGAAAGAAAGAAACGGGCGATCATTACTATCTGATGAAAGATAAGACGCAGGAATATAAAATGCTCTGGCCAGAGCTGAATACTGATGGTCATTGCAGCTACAGTCCAAATGGAAAATCCATAATTACGGACACATATCCCAATCGCAAGAGGACTGCAAGCGTATATCTTTGTACAGAAGAGACTCCTAGCAGAAGAATCGCCCGTGTTTTTAGTCCATTCAAATATGATAATGAGTGCAGGTGCGATTTACACCCAAGATGGAATCGTGGGGGAGATAAAATTTGCATTGATTCAGTGCATGAAGGAAAACGAGGACTGTATTTGGTCAGGATTCCTGAAGAAAAAACTTACATTGCCAAGGAAGTCCATCATGAACATGACAATATCCTTGTCTCATGTGTGATTCCAACATATAAGAGAAGCGAAATGTTATTGATGGCGGTAAACTCCGCGCTTGCCCAAACACATTGGAATATAGAAGTTATTGTAGTTGATGACAATATTCCTAATGATGAATATAGTCTGGCTGTGCAAGAAAAGCTTAAAGATATTTCAGATGAAAGGCTGGTGTATGTTCAACAAGAAAAGCATATCAACGGTGCAGCAGCGAGAAATTGGGGCATTAAAACAGCAAAGGGGAAATACGTTGCTTTCTTAGATGATGATGATGAATGGATGCCTGACAAAATAGATAGTCAATTGGAGTACCTAAAGGAGAACCCTTGCTGTAAAGGATGTTCTTGTTTATATACATTTTATAAAAATGGCAATCCGATACAGAAATGTCCGCCATACTTAAATGACAATCTTCTGTTTAAAATATTGAGTAGAAGTGTTCAGATGTTTACTTCAACCATTTTACTTGATCGTGAAATCTTGATTCAAGCAGGAATGTTTGATGAGGAGCTTGTCAGGCATCAGGATTTACAGATGCTGGCGGATTTCCAGGCAACTGCACCAATTGCGGTATTAAATGAATATTATGTAAAGATTCATAAAGATTCAGATATCAATAGGCCAAATATCAGAAAAGCGATTGAAATTAAAGTAATATATCTTGAAAAAATGAAAAGACATATTCAGACATTCTCAAAGAGCGAGCAGAAACGAGTGTACGCAGCGCATAACTTCGAAATAGTCGTTCAGGCCATTAAAGAGAAAAAAATTGGACTAGCAGCAAAATATTTATCAAAAATAGGGATAAATATTTCTGCTTTTAAAGATGTCTATACACGATATTTGTCAAAAAAGAAGATGAGACAGGGATAGGACGAGATGATAAAGAGTAAGATTCAAACTACATTGTTGCTTTTTATAACGATATTATTGCTGATGATGATTGGATCGATATCAACAGTATTTACATACATTGCCGTGGTTGGCTGTTTCCTTATTGATATATTGATAGGATATATGAATAGAAAGAAAGGGGATGCTAACTGTGTAGTGGGGATTCTTTTGTTACTATGTTTTCAAAATTTTATGATTGGAATGGGTGCCCATATAACAGAAAATAAAAGCGATAGCTTAAAACTTATCACACAGATTCCTTTTATGACGATTGCTATTATTTGGTGTTTCATTTTCTTTTTAGGTAAGGGATTTTACGGCATCAAGAAGGAAAGAAGACTTTTTGGCTTGCTTCTACTGTGTCTTGCAATTTCATTTATTGTCGGAAGAGGGGTTGCTTCTGCCGTACTAATTAATATCAGAAATCTTACAGTTTTTTTTATGTGTTTCTGTATAGGTTATCATTGCCTAAATACAGAAGAAAAACTGATAAAATTTCAAGGTAGCTATTTATACGTTTCGTTAGTCTTATTAGTAGCTGGGATCATTCTGCTAATTGGCGGAAGAAGTTTATATGAGATGATAGGGATTAATGAGGTCTACTCAGCAAAGACTTCAAGCATAGTAACTGATGCATATAGCAGTGGAGTATTTAGGACGGAAATATTAAATAGACGGTTTATAAGAATGGGATCTTTGTATTATGAGCCCGTGAATTTGGGTTATCTATTTTCATGTTCTTTCCTAGTGGCATACTTCGGCACTTATACAAAATCGAAAGTACGTAAAGGAATGTGGTGCATTATTACATTATTAGGCTTAATATTGACTTTTGGAAAAGGGGGCTATATGGTAACAATTACCTCCTTTTGTGGTGCATACGCATTGAAGTGCAGCAGAAAAATTAGAAATTTTGACAAGAAACTTTTAGCCAATATAATAGTTGCTGCTCTTATAATGTTTGTGGGCATATTTTCTGTTTATTACTATAGACGTTTTGGAGGTGTTGTGAAACAACATTTTTGGGGTATTATCGGTACATGGGATAGTATACTTAAAAAACCTATTGGATATGGCTTAGGGGTTGGCGGAAATGCGGCAAAAAGATTTGGGGCATTAACTACAGAATGGTTAAGCAGTGGAGGCGAAACAGCTCTAATGTCGTATCTTTATCAGCTTGGAATAATAGGAGGACTCATTTTTGCGCTATCAGTGTTAAGCTTAACTGTAAATACTAAAACTGCTATAAATAATTCATATTTTAGTTTGTTTTTGCTGATTCCGGCTGTTTTATTGGAGGTATCAATTCTACAAGATAATACATTTACACCTCAGTGTATTTCTATGTTTATGGTTTTACAAGGATCGGCAAAGAAAATCTGCGCAGCAGTATAACGTGGTAAAATTAAAGGCGAATGGGAACCGGAAAGAATGATTTTAGCAAAAAACAGGGAGAACGTCAAATGATTTTTTTATCTGTTATCATACCGATATATAATGTTGAAGAGTATCTGGTTCAATGCATAGATAGCATCCTGGCACAGAGCAGTGAAGATATTGAGGTAATATTGGTAGATGACGGGTCAACTGATAAGTCAGGAAGCATATGTGATGAATATGCGAAAAATTATAAAAATATTACTTTAGTACATCAGTGCAATCAAGGTTCGGGACTTGCTCGTAACGCAGGGATGGAGCTTGCAACAGGCCAGTTTATTTGGTATGTGGATAGTGATGATTATATTGCTGATAATGCAATCCAGTATATTAAGGGGAATCTTAAAGAAAAGCTGGATATACTTCTTTTTGGAGCCACTTCTTTTAGCGACGGAGCAGAAGTTATCAGTCGTTATAAGAGAACCGCAAATCTGAATGTGGTAATGTCAGGAAAAGAATTGATTGAAAAAAGTTTTCAAGCTAATGAATATATAACGTCTGTCTGCTTACGAGTATATAGAAAGCAGTTCCTTATTAATCATTCCTTGTTCTTCGGCGCGGAGAAACTATATGAGGATGAGCAATATTCATTTATTTCTCTCTTTTATGCAGATAAAGTAAAAGTAACTGACTTGCCATTATATATGAGACGTTATAGACAAGGTTCAAAGATGGTTGAAGCGAGAGAAAAAAGTGAAGAAAACTTTTTGAAATCATATGAAGGATATGGCAATGCCATTGACAAGTTGCTGAGCATATACGTCTCTTCAACAGATAATCTTGACCAAAAATTGCTCCTAATCCAAACAAGTAAATATTACTTTTCAATTATGAGCAAGTATATAATGCTGAACAAAGAAGAACAAAAGAAAAATAAGGCACTAAAGCATCAGCTAAATGGTAGGATGTATAAATATAAAAAGGAAATGACATCAAAGGCAAAAATCGTAATGTATGCACCAGTTTTATATAAATCATACAAAAGATTGAAGGATAGCCTAAAAAAATATTGAGGAAGTTATGACTGAAAACAAACAATTGGCAAAAAACATGTCATGGAGCATGATAGTCTCAGTTATAAATTATATGGTTAGTTTCATTCTGACGCCATATATTACACAGACATTGGGCATCGAAGCATATGGCTTTATTTCCTTATCACACACTTTTACGACTTATATCGACATTATTACGGTTGCCCTAAATGCTTTTGCGGCGCGATATATTGCGATTGAATATCACAATAGCAGAATTGACAAGGCAAGGACATACTTTAATTCTGTTCTGGTTGCAGATGCTTTTTTGCTTGCAATAATAAGTTTTCCGATTTTTGCTATTATCATTAAGCTTGACGTATTGTTAGTCATTCCGCAAGAAATTATTAGAGAGGTTAAAATTCTTTTTCTTTTAGTTTATATTAACTATTGTATTAATATATTTGGAACACTTTTTAGTTCTCTTATTTTTATTAAGAACCAAACAAATATCACATATAAGAATAAAGGAATTTCAACTGTATTATATGCGTTTCTTATAGCGGGTGCTATTCTGTCTATTGGTTTAGAAATATATTCCATTGCTGTTGCTCAAATTATTAGCACAATTCTGTATCTTATAGCAAATATCTATTCCTCAAGGAAAGTGATGCCGGAAATAACAATTGACATAAGGAACTATTCGAGACATAGTATTAAGGAAATTATCTCGTCTGGCATATGGAATTCATTTAATAACATTGGAGCAGTATTGAACAATGGATTGGATTTGCTTGTCACAAATCGTATGCTTACGAATACAATCATGGGGCAAGTATCCGTAGGAAAACAGTTATCAAATATATTCAACTCTGTTTCGGTACTTGTTGTCCATGCATTTCAGCCTAAACAATTGGAATATTACTCTAAAGGTGATAAGGATAGTCTTGTTAAAAGCCTGATTAAATCAATTAAGACAAGCGGAGTTTTGGGATGTACTATATATGGTGCCTATGTGATACTGGGGCAGCAGTTTCTGAAAATATGGATGGGCAATGAAGCTGAATATATATACTATTTAGGTCTAATTGCGCTAAGCGGTGACATTATGCAAATTACAAACAGGCCTTTATTCTATGTGTTTACTTTAACAAATAAACTAAAAATCAATTGTTGGATTACCCTTGTTACTGGTATGCTTAATTTTACTTTTATGTTAGTGTTTATGAATGTTACTAATTTGGGAGGATATATCGTTGTTGGATCTACATCCATAGCTTATGCGTTGACGATTTGGTGCATATCGCTACAGGCAAGAAAGTACCTAAATCTTAAAAAAAATCCTTTCAATTTTTATATCATAAGAAACTATTTAACTGCTATTGCGCTATTAATAGGCGGATTACTTCTTAATCAATATATTAGAGTATATGGGTGGATTTCTTTTGCTCTATGGGCAATCCCGGTTGGGCTGTCTACTTTTGGTGTAAGCGCTTTTGCCATTTTGTCGAAAAACGAAAGAAAGAGTTTTAGGAATGCAGTTATTGGGCGATTAAAGAGAGGTAAAGTGTAGCAGAAATGAAATTTCAATTTAGGAAGGGATAACAAATATATGGCTAAACTTACAAAAATTTTTCATTCATTATATGAACCGTTCTTTTTCTCGTCCATTAAGATTAAGAAAATCCATAACCATGCTATTCCCTCTGTGTTAGATGATGTTTTTGAAAAAATCGACATGGGTCATGGTATTCAATATTATGGTATTATTCCAAGAAGTGGAACCCGAACAGCGCAGAAGTGTGGGAATAGCGAAATTGCTTCAATCGGCATTGTGGTTCAAGGACAAATTGATTATAAAGATAATTTTACATTAGAATCTCTAAGGTTATATCGTTCTCAGTATCCGAAAAATATAATCATTCTCTCTACTTGGACTGGTGAAGTGAATAATAAATTTAGAGCAGAATGTATGAAACTAAATATACACATTATTGAGTCTTCCCTTCCAGACAATGAAGGATTTTGCCATGTGAATTGTCAAATATATAATTCATATATCGGAGCCAAAAGTATGGAAAATGATGAGAACATTAGATATGTCTTAAAAACTAGAACCGATCAAAGAATATACAAGCCGGATTTTTTGCGATATCTATTGAATGTTTTTAGAGTATACTCAACGAACAAGAATCGAATAGTTTTTCTTGATTCGAGCTATTTATATATTCCGTTTTATCTATGTGATTATTTAAGTTTCGGAGAAAAAAAGGATATAATCAATTTATATGATATACCTTTTGAAGCCGGAGAATGTGATGCTTTCAAAGCTAATATAAAGGTAAATAGACAATATGTAACGAAAGAAAGAAAATCTGAAAACATTTCTTTTAAAGAATTTAATTCAACCAAGAGGAAAGAGGTGACTCAACGACTAGGCAGGCTTATGGTTCCTGAAATATATATAGCATTTAATTATTTTAAGAAGCATTTTGCACCTGATAGCACCTATACAGACAGTATGATTTTTGAAAAGTACTGGGATTTTGTCAGGAATAACACAATTATAATCGATGAGAGGGACCTGCTGCTATACTGGCCAAAGTATAAGTACAGATCTCATAGAGACATCAATTGTTACTTCTATGGACACGGATTGAACCATGCAAAATGGCTAGATATATATGTAAATGGAAAGGGAGAGGAATAATGAGGATATTAGCACATCGCGGTTATTGGAATGAAAATATAGAACGAAATTCTCCCAAAGCTCTTCGTATGGCCTTGGAAATGGGATATGGATTCGAGTCTGATGTTAGAGATTGTGCAGAACGTATGGTTATTTCCCACAATATGGCTACGATATATTCTCAGGATGCCGAAGAAGTTTTTCGGTGGTTGCATGAATTCGATGATCAATATGTGTTTGCCATTAACATCAAGGCAGATGGGCTGAAAGATATCCTGCAATCTTTTATAAGTACTTATCATATCTCAAACTACTTTCTTTTCGACATGTCTGTACCACAGATGGTTGAGTTTAGAGATGAGAAGCTGCGTTTTTTTACACGTCAGAGCGAGGTCGAACCCAATCCTTGTATGTACGAGGACGCAGCCGGTGTCTGGATTGATGGATTCTGGTCAATTGACTGGATAACGGAAGAATTAGTGAAAAGCCATATAAATAACGGAAAGGAGATATGCCTTGTTTCACCAGATTTACATGGATATAAGGACTACAAAGTGTTCTGGAAAAAGTTGAAAGGGTATGCCATAGATTTTAGCAAGGTAATGCTTTGTACAGATTATCCGAATGAGGCAAAGGATTATTTTAATGACAAAGATTAAAGCGGTATTATTTGACATGGATGGCGTTCTGATTGATGCAAAGGATTGGCACTATGAAGCGCTTAATAAGGCGCTGAACCTTTTTGGAATGGAAATTAGCAGGTATGACCATCTTATGACATTCGACGGGCTTCCTACGAAAGTCAAGTTGCAGATATTGAGCAAGAGATTTTTCTTACCAGAGTCTCTCCATCCTTTTATTAATGAAGTAAAGCAGTCATATACAGCTGAAATGGTGCACCAAAGATGTCATCCTATGTTTCATCATGAGTACGCTCTGTCGAAATTGCATCGGCAAGGTTACAAAATTGCGGTCTGTTCTAATTCGACTAGAAAAACGATTGAACTTATGATGGAGAAAGCAGAGCTGCTGCCGTATATTGACATGATGGTATCTAATGAGGATGTTGTGAAATCAAAACCAGATCCAGAAATGTACACAACAACGATTAATAAGTTTGGCCTTAAACCTTGGGAATGTATAGTAGTTGAGGATAACCCGAATGGCATTCAAGCAGGGAAAGCAAGTGGAGCTTCTGTTCTTGAGGTTGCGACTGTTTATGATGTTACCTATGATAACATCATGAAATCAATTGGAGAATACGAAAATGATTAATGTGCTATTACCAGCAATGGGAACATCTGCCTTTTTTAAAGATGCTTATTTCCCAAAGCCTCTTACAGAGATAAATGGGAAAACAATGCTTGAAATGGTAGTTGATAATTACAGAGCTCTTGAGCCAAAGAACTATATTTTTGTGCTTAATGATGAAGATTGTAAGAAATTCCATATTGATGCTTCTATAAGGATTCTTACACCTGCAAGCCAAGTAATAAAACTTCATAACCAGACGGCAGGGGCGCTTTGTACATGCTTAATGGCGATTGACTATATCAATGATGATTTCCCGCTAATCATTGCGAACAGTGATCAGATTATTGATGTTGATTATGGGAATGTTATTGCTCATTTCGATGGGATAGGTGCTGACGCAGGAGTCATTACCTTTCCTAATATCCATCCGAGATGGAGCTATGCAAGGCTTAATGGCGATGAGGTTAATGAGGTTGCTGAGAAAAGGCCTGTGTCCAAGAATGCTATAGCAGGTTTTTATTATTATAAACATGGAAAAGATTTTATTGAAGCTGGAAAAAAGGTATTGTTGAAGCAGAATAACTTAGAAGGGAAATACTATATCTCTGGGTCCATGAATGAGCTAATATTGATGAATAAGAAAATTGGATATTATGAGATTGCTAAAGAACAGTATAAATCATTCTATTCTCCAGCAAAGATAAAAGAGTATGAGGAGAGTATAAAATGAGGGTTGAAAAGCTGAATGATATGGTCAAAGGATGGTTTGTAGGTAATTTTGATCCATCTCTTTACAAAACCAATAAATGTGAAGTCGCCGTTAAGAGTTATATTAAAGGAGATTTCGAGAAGAAGCATTACCATAAGATAGCCACTGAGATAACGGTAATTGTCAAAGGTAAGGTCAAGATGTTTAATCAGGTATTTTCAGAAGGAGATATGATTGTTGTTGAACCAGGTGAAGCAACATCATTTGAAACGCTTGAGAATTGCATAAATGTGGTAGTTAAACTGCCTGGAGCAAATAACGATAAATACGAATGTGATAACGAAAATTGAAGGAGACTAAAATATGCTTAATATTGTTGTACCTATGGCTGGCCGTGGAAGTCGTTTTGCCGAGGCAGGATATGAAATGCCAAAGCCTTTGATTGATGTTTTTGGACATCCCATGATTGAATATGTAACCAAGAATATTACACCAAAGTGTGCGCATCGTTTTATCTATATTTGCCAGCGGGAACATATCGAAAAGTATGGACTTACTGAGAAGCTGGAAACTATTGCTCCGGGATGCGCAGTTATACCGATCAATTACATAACTGAAGGTGCTGCATGTACGGTGCTACTTGCTGAGAAATATATAAATAATGATGATGCTATGATGATTGCTAATAGTGACCAGTATGTTGACATAGATATTAATGATTATATCGCTGCGATGGGAAGCTACGATGGATTAATTATGACTATGCCAGCGAATCATCCAAAGTGGAGCTATATCAAATTTGATGACCAGGGTTTTGTGACTATGGTTCGTGAAAAGAAAGTAATCTCCAATGAAGCGACTGTCGGGATATATAATTACAAGCGCGGTAGTGATTTTGTGAAGTTCGCACATCAGATGATTGATAAGAAAATCAGAGTTAATAATGAGTTCTATGTTGCTCCGGTTTACAATGAGATGATTGAAGCCGAAAAGAAGATTATATTCTATAATATTGGTTCTAGCATGTATGGCCTTGGTGTTCCAAATGATTTGAAATACTTTATGGAACAGGATGTATCAAAAGGAGTGTTTAAATGAAAACAAAGGTTCCAGCCCAGTTCTGCCAGGAACTCTGCTTCCGCCACTGCGAAAGGGACATCTGTAAGGCTGGTCTTGCGTTTGAGCTTGGCTACGACGGCAAGGCATAGCAGGATGTCAAAAAGATATAGCTGTTGTCTCTGCGCATATTATACCAGATTTTCAAGATTTAGGTCAAAAGACTTATTGAAGAGTATAATGTGAAGTATTGCATTCCATCCCAATATACTTTACAATATCCTTAAAAAAAGAGGACAATCTATCCATGAAACAACCAAAAAGACAAATCACAGCCCATGACATCTACAACCTGCCCAGCTTTCTGCGGGTAGAACTGATTGACGGCGTAATCTACACCGATGATTGGACATCACTGGAAATCGACGAAAAGGTATTTGAATTTCCCGCGTCTGAAAACCGCCATATTAAATACAAACTTTCTATAGTGGAAATAGAAGAAAAAGAGATACCAAAACCATGACCCAAGCCGACTCCCAATGGGACAAACTTCTGAAAATAAAGACCACAGGGCGCGACGACTCCCATGCGGACCGCTACAGATACCCCTACGAGCCGACACCCTACCCTGTCCTGGAAAGGCTGGCGAACAGCGGCTATATAGGGAAGAAGCATACGCTCCTTGACTATGGAACCGGAAAAGGACGTGTATGCTTCTATCTGTCCTTTCAGACAGGATGCAGATCTATCGGGATTGAGTGCGATGAACGCATTTATGACAGCGCGGCCATGAATCGGCTGACAGCGGTTTCAGGGAGACGTACCAGCTTCATCAGGGGAAGCGCGGAGCAGTATGCGGTTCCGGCAGAGGTGGACAGATGCTATTTCTTCAATCCGTTTTCCGTAGAGATACTGCAGGCCGTCCTGGCAAAAGTCATCGAATCTTACTATGAAAATCCCCGTGAGCTTCTGCTGTTTTTCTATTATCCTACAGATGAGTATACAAGATGCCTGATGGCGCAGGATGCGCTGAGGCATGCAGATGAGATAGACTGCCGGGACTTATTGCCCGGCAGCCATCCGCAGGAAAGGATTTTAATATTCAGTCCACACAATGCCTGAAAAAGCCATCCCTTTCAGTGTCCCTAAGAGCTGCAAAAAATACTTGCCAATCCCTCCAAACCATTAGTAGGAGAAATTACTGGTCAGGGCATATGCAAAGTACAGGCCTTTGAAAGAAGCGGTAGACCAGGCCGTAGACGCATGTATCAGACAGGGGATTCTGGAGGAATTTTTACAGCAGAACAGAGCAGAGGTGACAAAGATGAGCATATTCGAGTATGACGAGGAAAAGGCAAAGCGATTGCTTTACTATAAAAGTCCCTATGCCATTCTAGCACCGCGAGTGTTTTTGCGCTTCCTATGCGCAAAAACGGAGACAGCTGTGCGCCAAAATGAGCTTCTCTTGCTCATTTTGTGTGCATCACCTAAACTCTCAGACTTTCAGGTATGGTGGTGCGGCTGGCTGCATGGGAGTTTAGAAAAGATGCCTATGAGAACGGCCGAGCAAATTGAACCATAGAGACAAGCCTTGAACACGGTGCTTCAGAGCAAGAAATCCTGGAACGCCTGCAGAACAAACTGGACATTTCTCCACAAATAGCAAAGGAATATTTCGATAAGCTGAGCCAGCCAATCAAGCAGTTTGCTTTTACGAATAATCTGTGGTATAATGCTGAGGTAGGGGAGATGGGTCAACTTCTTACAGTCCTGTCAGATTCTGCGGATATGTGGCTGGATATGCGGAACTACTGTGACAGGGCTTATCAGGCTCAGAAAGAATCGTAAAGAAAGGCGGAGACCACAATAGAAAAGCTACAGACAGCAATCGAAGCGATTACCAGGCGCAGTAAAAAGTTCCCACAGGAGGAATTCGAGATTATATGTGCCAACAGAGCAGAAGCGATTCCCTGTCTGCGAAGCGCCGTCGAGAAGGCCATCGCAGAGGGCGAAGAACTGGACGAGGACTATCAGCTGCACTTCTACGCGATGTTCCTGCTGGCCCAGTTCCAGGACAGGGATTTCTTCCCCAAGATGATGGAGCTGGCCTGCCTGCCGGAGGATACGGTGGATTTTCTGATGGGGGACGCCATGACAGAGAGCCTGCCGACGATCCTGTACAATATGTACAATGGCGACATCCGGCTCCTCATGGATGCCGTCCGCTCCCCCGGTGTGGGCGATTACGTCAGGTCCGGGCTGCTGAGGGTCATGGGCCAGCTGTATCTGGACGGGACGCTCGGGAAGCAGGACTGGCAGGATTTCCTGCGGCAGATCGTGTATGGGGAAGAGATTGGGGACTATGTCTACGCCGCTTTGGCACATGTGATCTGCAGATGCCATTTTGTGGAGATGCTCCCGGAGATACGCAGGCTCTATGAGGACGACCGGATAGAAGGGGGCATGATAGGCGGATATGATGAATGTGTGGACGATGTGTTCACATACTGGGACAGCCGGGAAAAATTCTGCAAGTCCCCTGTCCAGGCGGCCCAGATGCTCCGGGGCTGGGCCATGTTCGACGACCCGGAAGCGGAAGAGCGCAGCAGGGAGCTGGAGAAGAGCTTCTCCCAGGCGCTCAGGAAGCTGGATCGGGAATTCAGCAGGACGGAGCCGAAGCGCAAGATCGGCAGGAACGACCCATGTCCCTGCGGAAGCGGGAAGAAGTATAAGCAGTGCTGCCTGAACAAGCCCAAATCGCCGCTGGAGTTGGTTGAGACTCCCCAGGAAAAGGCCAGGTGGCTGAAGGAGTATCCGGCGGCGAGGACAGGCGGTGAAGGGGACAGGATTTATCTGGAGGATTATTTCAGCCACGAAAGCATCGAAATAGACAAACTGCTGTACCTTGCCCTGAAGCACCGGGCTATTCCCATCTGGAGGAGGGAAGAGGAAAGCGTGGTACATAACCGGGGGCGGGTCTATCTGTCCGCCGCGTATGAGCGGTTCCGGACATTGCTGGAGGAGGAAGGGATAGAGTCCTTCCAGGCATATGACAGGAAGCATTCCATCCATTATTACTGCCGGGACTGGCTGGAGGTATTGGAGGAACTGCTGGAGGAAGAGGATCCGGAGGAAATCCTGGAGGATGTCCGCGGGCTGTGCGGGAAGATGGGAAAAGGGATGTAGAGAGGGCTCCCACAGGAATCCATGTCTTTCTGACATCTTGTATTCCTGTGGGAGTTTTCACGCGCTTATGCTCACCCCGGCTCCGAAATCCGTGACACCCCCACATAGATTTCCGAAATCTCATACCAGGTAGGATAATCCGTGATCCCGGTCTGGGGCAGATTAAAGATTCTCTGGAATGTCCGCACCGCATTTGCGGTGGCAGGCCCGTAAATCCCGTCCGCGGTAATCGTGGGGATGGCAGGGTAGTTCCTGGCGATCCGGTTCAGCTGGGTCTGGAGCTGCCTGACCTTGTCGCCGGAGGAGCCCACGGTCAGGTCATACCCGGGCCAGGAGGAGGGCACCCCGGAGATGATCTGCGCCGTATTGATATACATGTCGTTACCGTAATAGTACCGTATAATCTCAATGGCCGAATATCCCTCCTCCCCCAGGTACATGGAGCCCCACTGGCTCAGGCCATTGCAGGTGACCCTGCGGCCATCGCAGTAAGAGGTGAAGATGGGCTGGCGCACCCCGGGCCTGGAGAGGTAGTTGGCGAATACGGAATCCACCAGGTAATCGATGTTCTCGAAGATGTTCCTGCCGTATACCCATTTCTGATCGTAGGCCGTGGAGGAGGTAATGGTGAAGTTGTAGCCCTGGTTCCGGTACCACTCCGTATACACCCTATTCAGCGTAAACGACTGTATAGCCAGTATATTCGCATAGATCGCGCTCTCCGGCCATGTGGAATAAATCTCGCAGGAAGCCACATTCTTGATGTAATCTTTGTAACGCACCCAGTAATTGGGCGCGGAGGAGTCCCCCGGCACCCCGTCATGGACAATGACGAACTCCGGAATCACCACGCGGCTCAGGACGATTTCCCCGGTCTCCGCCATGGGCTTGATTTCATCCTCCGGTATCTTAGGAGGGAAATCCCCGTACAGGGTGTGGTCCGATATGACTACAATCTTTTCTTCCTCTTCCGTGGCCGCCAGTGGATTCATCTGCACGGGCTGGAGAGAGAGCTGGCCCGCCAGGATCTCCGAGCCGGATATGAGCACTGGCTCGTAGTCCGCAGCGGTGACGGTGATGTTGTATTCCGAGTAGGGCTGTATCTCATTCTCCGGCTGCAGGGACAGGTTCAGAGGCGGCGCGGGCAGGTCTGCCACAGGGGTCTGCCCGGAGCTGTCGGTGGTCAGTGTCATTAGGGGCACATCAGGCTCTCTGGTGTAGGATATGGTGACGGTGGCGCCTTCCACGGGGACCATCCCGATGGAGGAGACCACGCTGATCTTGATGGTGCCGCTATAAGAAGCTTCCGTGGTTTCCGGCTCCTGTGCATCGGTTATATTGGCATCGGGTATCATGTCGGGCATAATCTTCCTCTTGCGCATGGGCGCATATGATTCGTTATGTTAAATATATGCGCCGTGGCCTGAAATGTTACGCATATCTATTGACGGGCGGGCCGGTTTGGCATATGATTGTATTATCGGATTGATACAACTATGCCCTGCGGCGATGGGCAGACAGGCCTGTGTCCGAGGCATCTGCCTGCAGGGAACGGAGGGCGGATGAGAGGAGGAAGGCTTTTGGCTTGGGAGTTAGACAATGACAGACCTATTTACGCGCAACTGGTGGAGCGTCTGCAAGTGCAGGTGGTTTCCGGCGTCTATCAGCCGGGAGGGAAGCTCCCCAGCGTCAGGGAGCTTGCAGCGGTAGCAGCCGTGAACCCGAACACCATGCAGAAGGCGTTCGCGGAGCTGGAGAAGAGCGGGCTCATCATCACCCAGGGGACCAATGGCAGAGTGGTCACAGAGGATGAGCGGCTGATACAGGACATCAAGCGGCAGTTGGCAAAGCGGCATGGAGAAGCCTATTTTTCCGCGATGGAAGGGCTTGGATATACCCGGATTCAGGCGGTAGGAATCCTGCAGGATATGGAGGGGAGAGGAGAGGTGGAAGATGAACGAGCTGATTGAGATTCAGGGCCTGACCAAGGCCTATGACGCGCAGCATGTGGCAGTCAACAATGTCAGCCTGATGCTGCCCCAGGGGAAGATCATCGGGCTGCTGGGCCCCAACGGAAGCGGCAAGACCACGTTGATCAAGATGCTGAACGGGCTGCTGACCCCTACACAGGGCGTCATCCGTATAGGCGGCCGTCCTGTGGGCGTGGAGACGAAAGCGCATGTGTCCTATCTGCCGGATCGGACGTATCTGTCCGGCAATAAAAAGGTGACGCAGATACTGGACTTCTTCTGCGATTTCTACGCGGACTTTTCCAGGGAGCGGGCGATAGGGATGCTGGGGAGCCTGGGGGTGGATCCGGATGCCAGGATGGGCACGCTGTCCAAGGGGACCAAGGAGAAGGTGCAGCTGATTCTTGTCATGAGCAGAGAGGCGGACCTGTACATCCTGGATGAGCCCATCGCGGGCGTGGATCCTGCGGCCAGGGACTATATCCTGCGGACCATATTGAACAATTACAATCCAAATGCCACCGTGCTGATCTCCACGCACTTGATAGGGGACGTGGAGCAGGTGCTGGATGAGGTGATCTTCATGCGCTACGGACATCTGGTGCTGTATACCTCCGTGGACAATATCAGGGAGCGGCACGGGAAGTCCGTGGACGCTTATTTCAGGGAGGTGTTCGCATGTTAGGGAAGCTGATAAAGCACGAGTGGAAAGGGACTTACAGGATGGGCTGCCTGATGCTGGGCGCCATGGCGGCGATTACCTTCCTGGGATGGCTTTCGTTCCGGGCCCCTGTATGGAAATCCATGAACGGCGGCAGCGAGGCCTCCTTCGGCTGGCTGGACATCTTCAGCATGTTCACCGTGATGATTTACGCCATGCTTCTGGCCTGCATCACCTTCGGCATCAGAATTTACCTGGGCGCGCGCTTCTATAAGACCATGTACACGGACGAGGGATACCTGACCCATACGCTGCCCGTGACGAAGAACCAGATACTGGCGAGCAAGATACTGGTCAGCGGACTGTGGACGCTGTTCATCCTGCTCTCTGTGTGTCTGTCGCTGTTCATCCTGGTATTCTCCATGGTATGGACAGTCATACCGGAAGGCTTCCTGCCGGCAGACTTCTTCGCTGCTGTATGGGAGATGATGGAGGAGATGGAATCCGTGTTCGGCTTCAGGGCTGCCCATTTCGTGGGGATGTGGATAGTCGCGTCCCTGACAGGGGTGTTCACGTCGAACGCCATTCTGTTCGGCGCCATTTCACTGGGGCAGCTGGTACCCAGGGCTAGGCTGCTGATGGGCATCCTGTTCTATATCCTCATATTGGTGGCGGAGCAGATGCTGGTGTCCATGTTCCGTAGCTTCGCCACTACCATTGGCGTCTATATGAACATAAACATGGATCTGCGGTTCCTGATTGACCTGCTGGCGGCCGCCCTGCTGTATGCGGCGAGTTACCTCGTCATAAGCAGGAAGCTGAATCTGGCATAAAGATGTGTTGCCCTATGGCTGAAGATTTGATACAATAGAATCCAAAGGCAGATTCTATTGTCAAAATGCTGCAATAGAATCTAAAGGCAGATTCTATTGTCAAAATGCTGCAATAGAATCTAAAGGCAGATTCTATTGTCAAAATGCTGCAATAGAATCCAAAGGCAGATTCTATTGTCAAAATGCTATAATCAGTCATAGGGTTTTGTCAGCTGTAGGGATACGCGAAAAGCGGGTGAGCACAAATGCAGATGCGGAAGATAATCGATCAGATACTGGCGGGGGACTTTGACTATGAGAAGGGTTCTCTGGATTTTTCCTGTGCCAAAATAGAATTCTCCATTCAAAAGGGGCAGCAGTACGAGGGCTCCTTTCGGATTTATGCCCCTGCGGGGCTGTTCACGGCAGGCAATGTGTTCTCCTCGGACTGGAGGATGGAATGCCTGACAGGGGAATTCTCCGGCGCAGAGGAGGAAATCCCTTTCCGGTTCCACGGCGAGAAGCTGGAGGAAGGGGACGTGGTGAAGGGCGCTTTCGACATCGTCAGCAACCACGGCGAATACTACATTCCCTTTGTAGCCTCCGTGGAGCACGCCATGCCGGAATCCTCTGTGGGCACGATCAAGAACCTGTTCCACTTCGCCAACCTGGCGAAAAGCGACTGGAAGGAGGCTGTGAAGCTGTTCTATTCCCCGGAGTTCCTGCGGATCTTCTCCGGCAGCGATGCCCGGTACCTGGAGGACTACAGGGCCCTATCGGCTTACCGGGGCCAGGAGCAGAACGTGGAGGAATTTCTGGTTCAGGTGAACAAGAAGCAGCCTCAGGAATTCATGGTGGAGCAGGCGGAGCTATATGTGGAGCTGCCCGCCTTCGGGCCGGCGGGGGTGACGGAGCAGACCCTCTCCATTGTGCGAAGCGGCTGGGGGTACACCAGGCTTTTCGTGGAATGTGACGAGGAGTTCCTTTTTACGGAGAAGGAGGTCTTGACAGACGACGACTTCCTAGGCAATCAGTTCAGGCTGCCTGTGTTCATAGACAGCGGCCGCTGCCGCAGGGGCAGGAGCTTCGGCAGGATCCGGCTGTACAATGCCTATGTGGACTTGACGGTTCCGGTGACGGTCTCCGCGGGCAGCGGGGCCGTTCCGGGGAGCGGGGCGGCGGACAGGAAGCGCTGCGTCATCCGCCTGACGGAATTCTATCAGGCATTCCGGCTGAGGAAGCTTTCCACCTCCGCATGGCTGAAGGAGACGGGGAAGCTGGTAGAGCGGCTGGTGATGCTGGACGAAGGCGACATTTCCGCCAGGCTCCTGCAGGCGCAGCTGCTGATTACGGAGGAGCGCTATAATGAGGCAGGCTGGACGCTGGACCACGTGGCCGAGATATTGGAAAAGCGCCCCCAGGGGGATACCCTGACCGCCTACTATCTCTATCTGACTACCCTGATTCACGGGGAAGCGGCCTATGTGGAAAAGGTGGCCGGCGACGTGGAGCGGATCTTCAAAAGGGACGACTCCAATTGGCGGGTAGGGTGGCTTCTGATGTACCTGTCGGAGGACTATTGCAGGTCCGACAGGGAGAGATGGGCATTCTGGGAGGGGCTTTTCCAGAAAGGCTGTACCAGCCCGGTGCTGTATATCGAAGCACTTTCGCTGCTGAATGCCAATCCCGCCCTGCTCCACCGGCTCGGCAGGTTCGAGCAGCAGATCGTTTGGTACGGGGCCAGGCAGGGCATCCTGAAGCGGGAGGCGGTGGAGCAGACGCTGTACCTGGCCGGCAGGATGAAGGAGTATTCGCAGGCGGTTTTTGCTACGCTTTCAATGCTGTATGGGAAAAAGAAGGATGTGGGGCTGCTCCAGGAGATCTGCACGCTGCTGATAAAGGGCGGAAAAGTGGGGCCCGCCTATTTTGGCTGGTACAGGGCAGGGGTGGAGGCCCAGCTGCGGATCACGAATTTATATGAGCATTTCATGATGTCCCTGAATCTGGAAAGGACCCAGGATATACCGAAGTCGGTGCTGAGATACTTCTCCTATCAGAACAATATGGACTATGCCCACACGGCGTATCTGTATGACTTTATCTGTCAGCGTCAGGACAGGCTGGGAGACATCTATGAGGCCTATCGGTTCAAGATAGAGTATTTCGTCAAGGACCAGATCAAAAAGGGACATATCAACCGGAACCTGGCGAACCTGTACAACAGGTTCCTGAGCCCGGACATGGTGGACGAGCAGATCAGCGGCCCCCTCTCCAGGCTCCTGTTCGCCCATTTGATTCAGGTAGAGGATGACAGGCTCAGGAAGGTGTACGTATATCAGCCGGGGAATCTTCGTCCGAGCGAATACATACTGACGGAAAAGAAGACATGGGTGGCGCTCTATGGCAGCAGGTACACTATAGTCTTTGAGGACGCATGGCAGAACCGCTTCTTGAAAAATGCGGAATACACCATGGAGAAGCTGATGATACCGGGGAAATTCCTGCGATTCCTCCTGCCCTTTGGGGAGCTGGGGCTTGAGCTGGACTTCTATCTGTGCGACAATGAGAGCGCCTGCAGGGAGGAGCCTGCCGAGCGGGTCAGGCGGGAGCTTCGGATTGCGGACTCCGAGGACGCGGACAGGCAGGTGAAGCGGGAGCTGTATCTGCGCATCCTGCAATATTACTATGACTGTGACGACATGCGGGCCCTGGACGAATACCTGAAGAGGATTCCGCCGGAGGGGCTCAGCGCCAGAGAAAGGGCGGATGTGGTCCGGTTCATGGTGCTCCGGGGCAATTACAGGCTGGCCTGGGAGTGGCTGGAGGTTTACGGGCCGTATTTCTTGGACGTAAAGATTCTGGTGCGGCTGGTGGAGGCCATGATAGAGCGGTACGACATGGCGGAGAATCCGCTGCTGACGGCGGCCACGGCCCATATCTTCCGGAAGGGGAAATATAACAGTACAGTGCTGGACTATCTGGTGATGCACTATCAGGGCATGACGAGGAAGATGCGGGACATCTGGAAAGCGGCGAGATCCTTTGGGGCGGACTGCTACAGGCTCAGCGAGAGGATGCTGGTGCAGATGCTGTATTCCGGCGCCTTCGTGGGGGAGAAGATGGAGATTTTCCATTACTATATCTCGCAGGGGGCGAAGCAGGAGGTGGAGGAGGCCTTCCTGGCCCAGTGCGCCTACGACTATTTCGTAAACGAGCGCCTGATGGATCAGGAGGTGTTCCACGAAATACGGCAGATGTACCTGCGGGGGGAGCCGGTGCAGATGGTCTGCAGGCTGGCCTACCTGAAATATTTCGCGGAGAACGGCCGGGAGATGGACGAGCCTTTCGACGCCATGATCCAGGAGCTGCTGGCGGAGATGCTGGAGAAGAAGATTTACCTGGAATTCTTCCAGGAGATCGGGCAGAGCCCGGAGCTTAGGAGGGAGCTCTCCGACAAGACCATCATTGAATACCGGACAAAGCCCCAGGTGAAGGCCTGCATCCACTACGCGGTCCTGGACGAGAACGGGGAGGCGGGGAGCTACCGCAGCGAATATATGCAGGAGGCATATGGCGGCGTGTGCTTTAAGGCCTTCGTGCTGTTCTTCGGGGAGAGCCTGCAGTACTATATCACAGAGGAGAAGGACGGAAATTTCCAGGTGACAGGCAGCGGCACGCTGTTGCGGAGCGACAATGGCCTGGAGGATGAGAGCAGATACCGGCTGATCGATGACATCGTCACCGCCGAGGCCATGCAGGACTATGATACCATGGATGAACTGCTGGAGGAGTACTATAAAAAGGACTTCCTGAGCGGCAGATTGTTTGAATTAAAATGATAAAATGACGGGAAAATGTAGAAAGGATACCGGGAGGGGCTGGCATGGGATTTCTGAACAGTGACAGGCTGATTGTGGGATACGATTTGGGGAATGAATACTGCCAGATTAGCTATGCCGTCTCCGAGGACGGCGAGGCACAGACGCTTTCCCAGGTGGCAGGCGCGGAGGTCTTCAATATCCCCGCTGCGCTCTACAAAAGGAAGGGCACGAACCAGTGGCTCTGGGGAAGGGAGGCGCTGCGGGCCGACAGCGAGGAGGGGGTCCTGGTGGAGAACCTGCTGTCCATGGCGCTCGGCAGGGAGCCGGTGGTCATAGACGGGGAGAGCTTCGACCCGGTGGCCCTGTTGGCGCTGTTCTTCAAGAGGAGCCTGGGGCTTCTCTCCCAGATAAGCCAGAAGCTCACGGCCCTTATGATTACCTGCGCCACGCTGGAGCGGGGGATCCTGGACGTGCTGTCCCGCATGGTGGAGTGCGCCCAGCTGAAGGCGGACAGAATCGCCATCCAGAGCTATGAGGAAAGCTTTTACAGCTATATGCTGCGCCAGCCTAAGGAGTTCTGGGCCAGCGATTCCATCCTGTTCGACTACCGCAGGGGAGGCGTCCAGGCGATGCGCATGGAGTGCAACAGGCGGACCACGCCGATTGTGGCGTTTGTGGAAGAGCGGCGCTTTGACTTCCCGGAGGACGCGCTTCCCGGCTGGGGGAAGGATTCTACCCGGGGAGAGGAGGACGTCAGGGCGGCGCTGACATGCGAAAAGCAACAGGAGCTGGATGCGGCCTTTTTGCGGATTGCGGAGGAGGTCTGCGGGGAGGGCGGCGTAGGCAGCGTGTTTCTGATTGGGGACGGGTTCGCCAGGGACTGGATGAAGGAGTCCCTGCGCTTCCTCTGCAAGGGCAGGCGGGTGTTCCAGGGCAACAATCTGTTCAGCAAAGGCGCCTGCTGCGGGATGCAGGAGCGGATTCTGCCGGGAGAGGCGGGCATGGCCCATGTGTTCCTGGGAAAGGACAAGCTGAAGGCCAACATCGGCATGCGGCTGCTCAGACAGGGGGAGGAATCCTACTACGCGCTGCTTGACGCGGGCGAGAACTGGTATGAGGCGGAGCATGTGATGGAGCTCTACATTCAGGAGGGCAACGAGCTTGCCCTGACGATAACGCCTCTTGCGGAAAGCGCGGCGGCCGGCAGAAGCAGGCTGGTGCGCATTGCGCTGGAGGGGCTTCCGGGGAATGTTTCCAGGCTGTGGGCGCGTTTTTTCCTGAAGGAGGAAAAACGTCTGTCGGTGGAGGTGAAGGACCTTGGCTTCGGGGGGTTCCGCGCCTCCTCGGGCAGGGTGTGGAAGGAAGAGATCGAGCTGGATTAGTCATGAGTTTATGAGAAGGAGCGGCGTTAGATGCGGGTCAGTGTCTGTGTGGGCAGTTATGCCAAAATGCCATATCGTATACCGGGGCTGGGCACGGATGTGTACAGCATGGAAGAACTGTGCTATTGCCTGAAGGAAAACGCGTTTCTGCTGGACCTCTCCCTGATGGAGGACGGGCTGCTGGACTGGGTGGAAAAGGAATGCGGCCTGCGGGAGCTGGCAAAGGCGCTGCATCCCCTTGTACACAGGCAGGGGTCCCTCAGCGCGTTCGTGCTGGCGATTCTGCGGTATGTGGGCTTTTTTGACGAGGCCGTGCTGCGGGAGACGGAAAGTCTGCTGAAGCAGGGGGCAGGACTGACAGGCCTGGAGAAGCGCAAGAGCCAGGTGGACTATCTGGTGAAAAGGAAAAAGTACAGACAGGCCCTGCAGGGATACGACGAGCTGCTGGGGAAGCTGGAGGAAGAACGGGGAGACTCCTCTGATGGAAAGAGCACTCCCGGAGAAAAGGAGTTCCTGGCGAAAATCTGGCACAACAAGGGCGTGGCCTATGCCGGGCTCATGTTCTATGGGGAGGCGGCGGAATGCCTCAGGCAGGCCTGTGAATGGAACGGAAGCGAGGAATATCGCGTGGATTACCTGGCGGCAAAGCGCATGGAGCTGTCCGAGGAGGATTACGTGTCCTTCGCCGCGGAACATGGGCAGTGGTATCCCTGCACGCTGGAGCTGGAGAAGAAGCTGGAGCGCGCCGTAGGGGAATGGGAACAGCAGCCGGATTATCTGCGGCTGTACAACCGCAGGGAGCTCAGGAGCAGGGACAGGCGGAGATTCCTCGAGGACAACAGGCGCCTGATTCAGGCCCTGAAGGACAGCTATCGCACGGAATAGAAGGCATTCCATGGATATAGAGGGTAAAAGGAAAACGGAAAATGGGATTTTGGTCAAGATTGTTCAGAAAAAAGAAATATCAGGAGAGCGGTGCCGACGACTGGGAGAACATTGTATACGACAGGGACGATGTGGACTTTGGCCAGGAGGAGGAGCGGAGCAGATACATCGCGAACTGCCTGGAGCAGATGGGGGAGGCGACGAAGGAGATCGGCCTGCTGACGGGAGAGTATTCCCTGATTACCTCCTACCTGACGGACATGGAGGAGATAGAGGCGCTGCCGGAGTCGGAACGGGAAGGCCTGGACAGCATTGCCGGGAGACTGGTGGCGCTGGAGGAGGAGGGCAAGCGCTACCGGGGCAGAAAGAACCGTATGAAGGACGCGGACTATTACAGGCTGCGGGAGCATGAGGACGAGATTATGGAGGGAATCGCCAAGCTCCGGGAGTGCGAGGAATACGGCGGGAAGGTGAAGCATGATCTGCGGAGGCTGGACAGGGAGCGCCATGCCTATGAGTACCGTAGGGAGGAGCTGAATTCCCTGATGGACAACCTCCGTGGGATGACGGTGATTTTCGTTACGGCTTTCGTATTGTGCATGCTGATGCTGGCGGTGCTGCAGTTCGCTTTCCGGATGGATACCCGGGTAGGGTATCTGCTGGCGGTGGCGGCGGTGGCTGTGGCCGTGACGGTGACATGGGTGAAGTACACGGACGACGATAAGGAGCTGCATCAGGTGGAGATAGCGGTGAACAAGCTGATTCTCCTGCAGAATAAGGTGAAGATCAGGTATGTGAACAACCGGAACCTGACAAGCTATCTGTGCATGAAATACGGTACGGAGAGCGCGGCGGCGCTGGACCGGCTGTGGAAGCAGTACCAGAAGGAGAAGGAAGACAGGCGGGAGTTCGCGGAGGCCGAAGGGAAAGCGGAGTACTACCGCAGGCAACTTTTGAATAAGCTGTCCCGCTATCGGATCGCCACGCCCCAGCGGTGGCTGGGTCAGGCGGCGGCTCTGCTTGACAAGCGGGAGATGGTGGAGATGCGCCATGAACTGATTCAGCGCAGACAGGCCCTGCGCAAGCAGATCGACTACAATAACGGCGTGGCGGAGACTGCCAGAAAGGAAATCATGGATGTGGCGGACAAGCATCCCGCCTATGCCTCGGAAATCATGGAGATGGTGGCCCAGTACGAGGATTCTGCCTATTGACTTATGGCTTTTTCTAAGATATGATAGTTCAGTCGGAAAAGACATGACAGCGCGGATATAGAACAATATGGAAAATATATGCGGAACATGCAGCAGGAAAGATAGATAAAGGAGAAGCAGGATGAGTATGGAAAAAGAGCATTCCATGGAAGGAGAGCATTCCATGGAGAAAGAGAATTCCGCGGACAAATATGTGAGCCCCCTGTCGGAGCGCTACGCCAGCAGACAGATGCAGTACATCTTCTCACCGGACATGAAGTTCAGTACATGGCGGCGGTTGTGGATTGCCTTGGCGGAGACGGAGAAGGAGCTGGGCCTGAGCCAGGACGGCAGGCCTGTCATCACGGATGAGCAGATTGCGGAGATGAAGGCCCATGTGGACGACATCAACTACGACGTGGCGAAGGCCAGGGAGCGTGAGGTCCGCCATGATGTCATGAGCCATGTGTACGCCTATGGGCAGCAGTGCCCGAAGGCCGCGGGCATCATCCACCTGGGGGCCACCTCCTGCTATGTGGGGGACAATACGGACATCATCGTGATGCGGGAGGGCTTAAGGCTCCTGAAGAAGAAGCTGGTGAATGTCATCAAGGAACTGGCCGATTTCGCGGAAGAGCATAAGGCCCAGCCCACTTTGGCCTTCACCCATTTCCAGCCGGCCCAGCCCACCACGGTGGGGAAGCGGGCCACGCTGTGGATGCAGGAGTTCTACCTGGATTTGGAGGATTTGGACTATGTGTTGGGGAATATGAAGCTTCTGGGCTCCAAGGGCACCACCGGCACCCAGGCTTCCTTTCTGGAGCTGTTTGACGGAGACCAGGAGACCATTGATAAGATAGACCCCATGATTGCGGAGAAGATGGGGTTCGCGGAGTGCTTCCCCGTGTCCGGCCAGACCTATTCCAGAAAGGTGGACACCAGGGTGGCCAATGTGCTGGCGGGCATCGCGGCCTCCGCCCACAAGATGAGTAATGACATCCGTCTGCTTCAGCATTTAAAAGAGGTGGAGGAGCCCTTCGAGAAGAGCCAGATCGGATCCTCGGCCATGGCCTATAAGCGCAATCCCATGCGCTGCGAGAGGATTGCCTCCCTGTCCAGATATGTGATGATTGACGCGCTGAACCCGGCCATCACCTCGGCCACTCAGTGGTTCGAGAGGACGCTGGACGATTCCGCCAATAAGAGGCTGTCCATTCCGGAGGGGTTCCTTGCGGTGGACGGCATCCTGGATTTGTGCCTGAACGTGGTGGACGGGCTGGTGGTGTACCCCAAGGTCATCGAGAAGCATCTCATGAGCGAGCTGCCCTTCATGGCCACGGAGAACATCATGATGGATGCCGTGAAGCTGGGAGGCAACCGCCAGGAGCTCCATGAGCGCATCAGGGAGCTGTCTATGGAGGCCGGGCGCAACGTGAAGGCGGAGGGGAAGGAGAACAATCTGCTGGAGCTGATCGCGGCGGATCCCGCGTTCCCCATGGGCCTGGAGGAGCTGCAGGCATCCATGGATCCTGCCAGATATGTGGGGCGCTCCAAGGAGCAGGTGGAGGCTTTCTTAAGGGAAGTGATTCGTCCGGTGCTGGAGGAGAACAAGGAGCTGCTGGGCGTGAAAGCGGAAGTCACTGTGTGAAAAACACGAAGAAGGTTTTATACTGCATAACGCAAAATATTGCCTAATGTAATCATGCGATTGAACCAGTCAGCGTTATGCGGTCTGGTTTTACGGCAAGTGAAATCGTTAAGCAGTATATATAAACGGCATTTAATTCTTGCCAGTCGCATAGCGCAGCCAGTCATGCCGTTTATCCGGTTTTTGCGCAAGATTTAATCGCTATATATAGATTGATTGTGTGTTCAGCCGCAGGATATGGGGATACTTTGGAAGAAAGATAAGAATTTGGGAGGCTTAGAATGGGCGGATTTTTTGGTGTTGCATCCAAGGAGGATTGTGTCTTTGACTTGTTCTTCGGAACAGACTATCATTCCCATTTGGGAACCAGGAGGGCGGGAATGGTGGTCTATGGAAAAGAAAAGGGATTCGACAGGGCCATACATAATATAGAGAACGCGCCTTTTCGGACAAAGTTCGACAAGGATTTCAATGAGATGGAGGGGAACATCGGCATCGGCAGCATCTCGGACTTCGAGCCCCAGCCGCTGATGGTCCGTTCCCACCATGGGACATACGCCATCGCCACGGTGGGCAAGATCAACAACGCGGCAAAGCTGACGGAGGAGCTGCTCTCCAAGGGTCATGCCCATTTCCTGGAGATGAGCGGCGGGGATTTGAATCCCACGGAGCTGGTGGCCTATCTGGTGGATCAGAAGGACAATCTGGTGGAGGGCATCCGGTATGCCCAGGAATCCATCGACGGCTCCATGACGCTGCTGATTATGACATCCAAGGGGGTATATGCCGCCAGGGATCTCCATGGCCGGACTCCCGTGTCCGTGGGGAAAAAGGAGGGCGCATGGTGCGTCTCCTTCGAGAGCTTTGCCTATCTGAACCTGGGGTACGAATTCCAGAGGGAGCTGGGCCCCGGTGAGATAGCGGTGATAACGCCCGAGGGAACCCATACTTTGATGCAGCCCGGGAAGGAGATGAAGATTTGTACCTTCCTTTGGGTATACTATGGATATCCCACATCCTCCTACGAGGGGATCAGCGTGGAGAAGATGCGGTACAACTGCGGCGCGCTGTTAGCCGAGCGGGATGATGTGAAGCCGGACATCGTGGCGGGAGTGCCCGATTCCGGTATCGCCCATGCCATCGGCTATGCCAACAAGTCGGGGATACCTTTCTCCAGGCCCTTCGTCAAGTACACGCCCACCTGGCCCAGGTCTTTCATGCCCACGATTCAGACCCAGCGGAACCTGATCGCCAAGATGAAGCTGATTCCGGTGAAAGATTTGATAGAGGGGAAGAGCCTGCTGATGATCGACGATTCCATCGTCCGGGGCACGCAGATGCGGGAGACCACGGAATTCCTCTACCACAGCGGCGCCAAAGAGGTGCATATCCGGCCCGCATGCCCGCCGGTGATGTTCGGCTGTAAGTATCTGAATTTCTCCAGGTCAAAGTCGGAGATGGACCTGATCGCCAGGAGAGTGCTGAAGGAGATGGAGCAGGAAGGGCGGGAGATCGACCTGAAAGCGTATGTGAATCCCGATACGGTGGAATACAAGGAGATGGTGGGGCGCATCGGGAAGCAGCTGAACTTCACCACCCTGCGCTACCATCGTTTGGACGATATGATCGCCTCTGTGGGAATCGACAGGGAGAAGCTGTGCACTTACTGCTGGGACGGCTGCGAATAGGGTGTAAGCGAAAGGTTCATGGATTTTGTTTTTTTGAGTATGGGGTGTTGATGTGATAAGGATATGTTACGTGGTCGTGGTCTCATTGCCGTTCGTGGTCTACTATATCTGCAAGGCGCATTATATAGAACGGCATGGGGAGCGCTATTCGGAGGAGGAGCGCTATAAGATGGCAAGGAAGTGCATCAGAATCATGATGCGAAACGGGAGGATAGAGACGGAGAGCTTCGGGCAGGAGCTGCTGCCCGAGGAAGGTGGCTATGTCATGTACTCAAACCACCAGGGGAAGTTCGATACGTTGGGAATCATGAGCTCCCATCCCGAACCCTGCACTATCGTCATAGATGCCTACCGCTCCAGGCTGCCCATCACGGACTCTTTCATCGACTTGGTGCAGGGCAGCAGGCTGGACAAGACTGACATGAGGAAGCAGCTGAAGACCATCCTGCAGATTGCCGATGAGGTGAAGAGTGGTAGACGCTATATCATATTTCCGGAGGGCGGCTACGACCACAATAAGAACGAGCTGCAGGATTTTCTAGCCGGTTCCTTTAAGTGCGCCACCAGGGCAAAGGCTCCTATCGTGCCGGTGGCCATCATCGATTCCTACAAGCCTTTCGGGGTGAATTCCCTGCGGAAGGTGAAGACCCAGGTACATTTCCTGGAGCCTATCCGCTATGAGGAGTACGGGAAGATGAACACGGCAGAGATAGCCGGGATGGTGAAGGACAGGATAGCGTCCACCATCGATATGGAGCTGAGCCGCAGAGCCCGGCAGGGGGAGAGGCGCAAAGCTTCTGCGATGCGGTGAAATGACAGATGATGAGCGGCTGTAAACACAGCATTGATGTAAGGAAGATTGTGCAGCAATATTATAGAGAAAGGCGAAAACCCTATAAACAAGGGATTTTCGGACAGGTATATCAGGATATGAAACTAGGCATAGTAGTTTGACGGCTGATTTCATGTGATTCGATATATTGTTGTATATCTCTATAAAGCCTGATACAATCTACGTTTGGACTGTTTTGGGGCAATATGTATCTCTATGCAGATTCATGTATTCTGATAGCGAAAATGTGTAGTGATTGTGTAGTGGCAACAGGAAAGAGTTTGATACAAAGCCAAATAAGTGTAATTGAATATTCGGACATATAAATAAGTCCCACAGACGATGGTGAACCATTTGAAGTGAATCAGCCGTCTGTGGGGCTTATTTTAGTGCCTGGAATCCTACAGCACATATTTCTATACATCATCTATGAAAGCCTGCATATGGGCATCACAGCGCATTACAGGGACATATTACGCGCAGACCACATGGTAACTTAAAACCACAATTTCATTACTACACAAAATTCTTGCTACGCAAAAAAACAAAGGAGGAGATGTAAAGATTATGTATGGCAGAGTGACAAGATACTTCCAGGACAGGGGATATGGATTCATCCTGGGAGAGGACAGGGAGACATATTACATCCACCGCTCCAATCTGTGCGGAGAACACATAGAGAGGGGCTATCGGGTGGACTTCAAACCGTTTATGAACGAGAGGAGTAATTACAATGCCCGGGATGTCATTGTGATTGACGCGCCTGAAAAGGGTGAAGAAGCGAAACATTTGAATAGTCCCAATCATAAAAGAAAGAAACATAGGAACCATAAGTCCTGCAATGCGGAAAGGCTGGACAGAAACGGCAGGGAATTCAAAAGATTCGTCAAGGGATTCTTTCAGGAGCAGAAAGAGATGAAAGAGGGCGGAACAGTAGTTGATGGACAGGATGGACAGACAGAAAAATCAAGCGAGACGAGGAGGAATCGATACCATGGCGATATGTAAGAAAGAATTCGCGGACAGGATGGCAGAAAACGGCGGCATGACCAAGAAGGCCGCTTTCAATGCCGTAGGGGCGTTCATAGAGACGCTGAAGGACTATCTCAGCGAGGACGAAAAGGTGATGTTCACCGGATTCGGGAGGTTCGAGATACGGCCGGTGAGGGAGAAGAAGGGGAGGAACCTGCATTCCGGGGAACCATGCATCATACCGGAGCATGAATATGTGGGGTTCCGGGCAAGCGATTTGCTGTATGACAGCATCAGGGGAGGAGGCGATGATACATATGGAGAAGAGGGATGATGGAGTGTATAATTGTGCTGAGTGTGATTTCATGCGGACGTATGACTACGGCAAAAAGATTTATTGCTGTGACCATGCAAACAGGACTGACGATATGGGGAAGCTGGGTGTAGGTGACCTGCCAGATGGAAGACCTGAATGGTGCCCGTTAAGAGAAAAATAGGGTAGGAGATATTCCTCATACTTCGCATACTAAAATTAGGCATACTACCAGAAATTACGCCGCCTTGGGCATTTGGAAACGATTTTTCCAGTTTTCAGGCAGTTTGCTGATAAAGAGAG
>CAJUFO010000031.1 GCA_910585615.1 uncultured Acetatifactor sp. | reverse complement strand
AGGAGGAAAAGAAATGGCACAGGAAGCATTAGGAATGGTGGAGACAAGAGGTCTGGTAGCTGCGATTGAGGCGGCTGACGCGATGTGCAAGGCTGCAAACGTCAGCCTGGTAGGCACGGAGAAAATCGGTTCCGGACTGGTGACCGTGATGGTGCGCGGCGATGTAGGGGCCGTGAAATCTTCCGTAGAGGCAGGCGCATCCAGCGCATCCAAGCTGGGCGAACTGGTAGCTACCCACGTCATCCCCAGGCCCCACAACGATGTGGAGATGATTCTTCCCAAGACGAAATAAGGAGTCCCCGGAGGGCTGCCTGCGCAATGCGGCGGCCCCGGCGGCTGCCGTTTCACAGGAGGGGACTGAAATCGCCTCCTGTGGAGATTGGAGGAGAATATGGAACAACAGACCGTTGAAATGATTACTCAGATGGTGCTGCAGACCATCACCAGGATGGAGCAGAAAAGCGGCGGCTATCAGGTGCCGGTGGGCGTGTCCGCCAGACATATCCACCTGACCCAGGAGCATGTGGAGACCCTCTTCGGCCAGGGCTACCACCTGACCAAGAAGAAAGACCTGATGGGCGGGCAGTACGCCTGCAACGAGACGGTGACCGTGGTGGGAATCAAGCTCCGGGCCATCGAGAACGTGCGGGTCCTGGGCCCTGTCAGGAAGGCCTCCCAGCTGGAGATATCCGCCACGGATGCCATGAAGCTGGGCGTGGCGGCTCCCATCCGGGAGTCCGGCAATGTGGCCGGAAGCGCCCCCATAGCCGTGGTGGGGCCGAAAGGCGTTATCTACCTGCAGGAGGGCTGCATCATCGCCATGCGCCACATCCATATGGCGCCGGCCGATGCCATGGCCGCGGGAGTGGCGGACGGCGACATCGTCTCCGTGAAAGCGGACAACGAGAGGGGCACCGTGTTCAATCAGGTGAAGATTCGCGTGAACGAAAGCTTCACCCTGGAGATGCACATCGACACGGACGAAGCCAACGCCAGCAAGATTAAGACAGGCGACATGGTGACCATCATCAAGTGATAAATTCCGCTGCTGTCACAAGGTGCCGGGCGCCCCATGATTGCACGGGATGCCATACACGGCTTGACGGAATAGAAAACCTTCGCGGACGGCCCCGACAGATACCTTCCTAAACTCCCATCCAGCCAGCCGCACCACCATACCTAAAAGTCTGAGAGTTTAGGTGATGCACACAAAATGAGCAAGAGAAGCTCATTTTGGCGCACAGCTGTCTCCGTTTTTGCGCATAGGAAGCGCAAAAACACTCGCGGTGCTAGAATGGCATAGGGACTTTTATAGTAATATATGGGCCGGACAGACGAGCCGGAGGTTTTGACAGCGTGGCAGCAGCATTCAGACAGATGGGGGCGGCAGGGCGGGAAAACGCTTTGCCCTCTCTATCTGTCCTATCATCCCAGCTTAAGCCGGGAGCCGATTTACGCACAGAGCAAAGTGAGGAGAGAGTGGGATGGTCGTAGGCAAAGTGGTGGGGAGCATCGTCTCTACCAGAAAGAGCGAGAACCTGATAGGAAATAAATTCATGATTATCGAGCCGCTTCAGGAGATGGCCGCAGGAGCCGCCCGCTTCGTGGCAATCGACAATATCGGCGCCGGTATCGGAGAGACCGTGCTGGTGGCCACCGGAAGCGCGGCCCGGGTAGGCATGGAGAACGCGCCGGTGGATGCGGCGATTGTGGGCATCGTAGATGAATAAGGATTGAGAGAGGCATTTTTATGGAAATGCAGGCTTTGAAACAGGTTTTGCAGGAGAACGGAATCGTCGGTGCCGGCGGCGCGGGCTTCCCCACCTATGCAAAGCTGGATGAAAGGGCGGAGGTCATCCTGATGAACTGCGCCGAATGCGAGCCGCTTCTAAAGCTCCACAGACAGCTTCTGGAGCAGCGCGCGGAAGAGATTCTGAGAACCTTTGACGGCATAGCCCGGACTGTGGGGGCGCAGGAGGCCGTCATCGGCATTAAAAGAGAATACAAGGCCGCCGTAAAGGCGATTGAGACATACATAGACGCATATCCGAATATGCGCATACAGCTTTTGGACAGCGTGTATCCCATGGGGGACGAGGTGGTGCTCATCTATGAGGCCACGGGACGGGTGATTCGGCCCGGCGGACTCCCCATCGAGGAAGGCGTGGCCGTCTTCAATGTGGAGACCGTTTACAATGCGTACCGGGCCCTGGAGCGTCAGACCCCGGTGTTTGACAAGCTGGTCAGCGTGGTGGGGGAGGTGGAGCGGCCCGTCACCCTGCGGGTGCCTATCGGCGCGTCCATTGGGGACACCGTGGCATATGCGGGAGGAATCACGGCAAAGGAACCGGCCTATCTGGTGGGCGGGCCCATGATGGGGAACCTGGCCACGGACAGCGATGTGGTGACCAAGACCACCAACGCCATCATCGTGCTGGACAAGAGCCACACCCTGATACAGCGCAAGAACAGGAACGCGGCCATCGACCTGAAGCGGGCGGCCTCTTCCTGCTGCCAGTGCGAGACATGCACCAGCCTCTGTCCCCGCCATGCCCTGGGGCATCCCATCGAGCCCCATAAATTCATGCGCAGCGCGGCAAACAAGGACTTCCAGGACACGAATGTGTTCCTGAACACGTTTTTCTGCAGCTCCTGCGGGCTGTGCGAGAACTTCTCCTGTCCCCAGGGCCTGTCCCCCAGGAGCCTGATTGCGGACTACAAGCTGGGCCTGCGGAAGGCCGGCGTGAAGCCTCCTGCGGACGTGAAGCCCGCTGCCGTGGAGAAGAGCCGGGAATACCGTAAAGTCCCCGAGGAGAGGCTGGAGGCCAGGCTGGGCCTGTCGAAGTACAATGTGGACGCGCCCCTGCAACCGGACGATTCCTGGAAGGGGGAGCAGCACATCCACAAGGTGAAGATTCTGCTCAGCCAGCACATCGGCGCTCCCGCAGTCCCTGTGGTGGAAAAGGGAGACCAGGTAAGCTGCGGCCAGTGCATCGCGAAGCCCGCCCAGGGCCTGAGCGTAGGGATCCATGCCTCTGTGGACGGCAGGGTGCAGGAGGTCACGGATAAATATATCGTGATCGTCCGCGGGCAATAAGGGAATAAAACAGCATCTGGTACTGGAAAGACAGATGCGGAACTGGTACAATAGAAAGCAGGCTTTCTATTGTCATAAATTTAGGAGGGAATGCCTTATGGGTAGGGCTTTGGGAATGATAGAATTCAAGACAGTCTCCGCAGGCGTGACAGCTGCGGACGCTATGGTGAAGACGGCGGCCGTGGAGCTGGTGGAGGCACAGACCGTCTGCCCCGGCAAATACATCGCCCTGATTACGGGAGACCTGAGCGCAGTGGACGCGGCGGTGGACACTGCCAGGGTGCAGTACGGGGAGCAGCTGATAGACAGCTTCGTGCTGGGCAACCCCCATGAAGGAATCTTCCCCGCCATATACGGCACCACCCATATCGAGCACATCAGCTCCCTGGGAATCCTGGAGACCTTCGATGCCGCCGCCATCATCGTGGCTGCTGACGTGGCGGCGAAGACCGCGGAGGTGGAGCTGATAGAGCTGCGCATCGCGAAGGGGATGTGCGGCAAGTCCTATGTGTTCCTCTGCGGGGAGGTATCCGCCGTGGAAGCGGCCATCTCCAGAGCAAAAGCCAGCGTAGCTGAGACCGGCATGTACCTGGACTCCACGGTCATCGCCCATCCTGACCGGCAGATTTGCAAGTCGATTCTGTAGGGAGAAAGCCTAAGCACAGGCTTACCGAAGAGGGGAAATGGATACTTAAAAATCGGGGGATAGGAAAGCAAGCCGGATGGGCAGAGCAGGATATCAGGGGACGCAAGGACTGGGTGGAAAAGCAGTTCGGCAATCTGACAGTTGACAGTGGCCGCCTATGACGGGAGGCGGGGCGTGTACTTCAATCGGAGGTCCGGGCGCTGGGTGGCGCAGATAACCTTCCAGGGCCATCCCCAAAATCTCTCTAAAGCCGGAATTATACCCTTGCAGCCTGAAATGTAACATGGTACAATAAAGACACCCTATTTCCGGAGTCTGTACGACTATAAATTTGCGGAGGAGCGAGGGGGTATGCTGGCGGTAGAGCGCAGGAACCTGATTCTGGAAAAACTGCAGAACGAACGGAAAGTGGTGGTCAGTGAGCTGAGCGCCCTATTTGACGTTTCCGAGGAGACGATTCGGCGGGATCTGGACAAGCTGGACAGGGAGGGCCTGGCCATCAAAAGCTACGGCGGCGCTGTCCTCAACGAGAACACGGGCGTGGAGATGCCCTTCAACGTGCGAAAGAAGCGGAACATGAAGGCGAAGCAGGAGATTGCCGCGCTGGTGGCGGGCCTGGTGCAGGAGGGGGAGCACATCATCGTGGATCCCAGCACCACGGCGGTGGCTGTGGTGAAGGCCCTGAAGTCCAGGAAGAAGCTGACCGTGATCACCAGCTCCATCGAGGTGCTGATAGAGCTCTCGGATGTCACTGGATGGGAGATTATCTGTACCGGCGGGTCGCTGCGGGAGAATTACCTGACTTTAGTGGGCTCCCGGGCCGCGGATGTAATCGAATCCTTCCAGGCGGACAAGGTGATTCTGTCCTGTAAGGGCATAGACCTGGAGCGGGGCGTCACGGATGCCAACGAGGCTCTCTCCCAGATAAAGCACGCCATGCTGAAATCAGCAAGGCAGCGCATCCTTGCGGCAGACCATACAAAATTTGGCAATGTAGCGTTCTCGCGGATCTGCCAACTGTGGGACATCGATATGGTGGTGACGGATATCCGCCCGGAGCAGAAGTGGATGGATTATTTTGCGGAGAAAGGAATCGAGTGCCTGTATGACAGAGAAGAGGGTGAAAACGATAGCTTTCGCCAATAACAAGGGCGGAAGCGGCAAGACGACTACCTGTGCCAATGTAGGCTATTCCCTGTCCCTGCTGGGCAGGCGGGTGCTTTTGATAGACGGGGACATGCAGCTGAACCTGACGCTTTCCTTCTTTCCGGAGGATGAGGTGATGGATTACGCCTGCGGGGAGAAGAACCTATATGCCGCGATGAAGAAAGAGGATGATTTGTGGGACTATGTGGTACATACGCCCTATGAGAACCTGGATCTTGTTCCGTCCTCCACGCTGATGAGCGGCATCGAGTACGAACTCTTCGCCAAATGGCAGAGGGAGCTCATCCTGTCCAGGAGCCTGAAGCGCCTGAAGGAGGAGGGCGGTTATGACTACATCCTGATAGACGCGCCGCCTACGCTTGGCGGCTGGGTCATGAACATTCTCTGCGCGTCGGATTATGTCATTCTCCCGGTGGAGGCCAGCCCCTGGGGGCTGTTCGGGGTGGCGAACATGTTCGAATTCCTGGACAATGTGAAGAGGCTGGTACCGGAGCTGGCGCTCCTGGGAGTAGCCATCACGAAACTGGACGCCAGGAAGAACTACGGCAGACAGACCTTGGAGGCGCTGCAGGCATACGAGGAAGTGAACGTGTTCCGCACGTTGATCCGGGTGGACAGTGAGATAGAATGGGCCCAGGACAATTCCAGGCCTGTCATGGCGCATAAAAAATCTGCCAGAAGCGCGGGAGAGTACCTGGAGCTGGCAAAGGAGGTAGAGGAATATGTCTGTAGGAGCAAGCAGCATTAAGAGGGCCGCCAGGACGGCCGCGGCGGAGGAGCCGAAGGAAGCGGGCACTGAGGGGAAGGCCGCAGAGAATGTGGAAAGCGCAGCTGAGCGTGGCGCGGCCGGAGCTTCCGTAAAGGCAGCCGGAAAGAAGCCTGCATCAAAGGCCTCAAGGAACACGAAGAATACGAAGAGCAGAATGCCCCAAAAGGCTTCCGCTGCAGACAAGCCCAAAACTTCGGCGGCGGAAAATGATGCGGCAGCGAAAGGACAGGCCTACGAGGCCTACGGGATAGGGCAGCAGCTTCCGGTGCACCTGCTCTAGGACAGGATGCGCCTGCCTGCCAAAAGGCAAAGCGGGCAGCAGGGGCGTCAAAAAGTTGGCACAGCCATACGAATGAGACAGGAAACCAAAGGCATTCAGTGGGGGCTCCGATGCGGAAACGGCATCGGAGTTCTTTGAGTTTAGTAATAAATTTACACAAATTAATACATTTTTAATTGACACCAGCGATAAAATGACGATAAAATAGAAAAATGGGGTTTGTGCCCTTCAGGGCAGAGGCCGGATTGGACTATCCGGGCGGAACCTGGACAGGTGACAAAGGAGAGATAGGAGGAGACGTCTATTGAAGAAAAACGAAATCGTAATGAATGATTATGCACAGTTATGCAGAAGAGCCGACCATCTGGAGCCGGAGATGTTCGATAAGTATGAAGTACAACGGGGCCTGCGTGACAAGAACGGAAACGGTGTGGTGACAGGACTTACCAACATATCGCGCATAGAGTCCTTTCAGATGATAAATGGGGTGAAGACGCCCTGTGAAGGAAAGCTTTGGTACCGCGGGTACGACTGCATCGAGCTGGTGAAGGGCTTCCGCGGGAGACGTTTCGGCTTCGAGGAAGTCAGCTATCTGCTGCTGTTCGGTCAGCTGCCGGACGCGGGTCAGCTGAAGGCGTACCGGGACATCCTGGCGGCCTGCAGGACCCTGCCCACCAACTTCACCAGGGACGTGATTATGAAGGCGCCCAGCAGCGACCTGATGAACTCTCTGACCAGGAGCGTCCTGACATTGGCATCCTATGACAAGAACTGCAGCGATACTTCCATCGAGAACGTGGTGGCTCAGTGTTTCAGGCTGATCAGCGTGTTTCCCATGTTGGCCGTATACGGGTATCATGCCTATAACCATTACCAGAATGATGAGAGCATGTACATACACCGCCCTTCCAAGAAGCTGTCCACGGCGGAGAACCTGCTGATGATGCTGCGCCCGGACAAGGAATACACGCAGCTTGAGGCGGCGGTGCTGGATACCGCTCTGGTGCTGCACATGGAGCATGGCGGAGGCAACAACTCCACCTTTACCACACGCGTAGTGACTTCTTCCGGCTCGGACACCTATTCCGTGATTGCGGCGGCGCTTTCCTCCTTAAAGGGGCCCAAGCACGGCGGGGCAAACATCAAGGTGGTGGAGATGATGCGGGAGATTGAGGCCAATGTGTCCGACTGGGAGGACGAGGATGCGGTCAGGGATTATCTAAAGAAGATTCTGAACAAGGAGGCTTTCGACCGCAAGGGGCTGATTTACGGCATGGGCCACGCGGTGTATTCACTCTCAGATCCCAGGGCCCAGGTGTTCAAGGGCTTCGTGCATCAATTGGCCTCCGCCAAAGGCAGGGAGAAGGATTTCGCCCTGTATTCCATGATAGAGCGGCTGGCACCCCAGGTGATTGCGGAGAAGGCCCGGATCTACAAGGGCGTAAGCGCTAATGTGGACTTTTACAGCGGCTTTGTCTACAGCATGCTGGAAATCCCGCTGGAGATGTTCACGCCTATCTTCGCCATCGCCAGAATCGTGGGATGGAGCGCCCACAGGATAGAAGAGCTGATCAACATGGACAAGATTATCCGTCCCGCTTACAAGAGCGTCATGCAGGAGCGGGAGTATGTAGACCGGGACGACAGGTAACGGAGGGTTTAGGGGGGATGAAAGCGAAAATAAGGCAGTGGTGGCCATTCGCCGTTTTGGGTATGGTTTTCGGGGGACTGGTCTTCCTGAATGTCTTCTGCCAGGATCACTGGCTGGATTCCGACATGGCGGCTGAGATGATTTTTTCCCGGCTGCTGGCGGAGAGCGGGCATGTATTCGCCACAGAGGAATGGTACTATTCCACGGAATTCCGCTTTCTGTACACGCAGCTCGTGATGGCGCCTTTGTTCCGGCTGTCCCAGGACTGGCACCTGATTCGCATGGTTACCAACACCGTCACGTATGTGCTGATGCTGGCGTCCTATTTCTATATGATGAAGCCTCTGAAGGTGAAGCGCAGATGGGTGGCCCTGACCGGGGCCGTCCTTCTGCTGCCTTTTTCGGAGACGATGATGACACATATGCAGATGGGCAATACGTACATGCCCCATGTCATCCTGCTGTTCTTTTATTTCGGCCTGTTCCTGCGGCTGGTGCAGAAGGTGGCATACCCCAGGTGGAGAAGGTGGGAGATGGGGGCGGCATACCTTCTGCTGTCCGTGATCTGCGGCGTGTCCGGCGTGCGGTACCTGCTGGCTATGCAGTGCCCGCTGGCAATCGCGGCCCTTCTGTACCTGACATTTTCCGGGGAGTGGAAGCAGTTCCGCCATCAGTTCGGCACGGAGACCGGGAAGAAGAGCTTCCGGCAGGTCTGGAAGAGCGGGCGTGCGGCGTATTTTTATTACAGCCTGCTGGGGGCGTGCGGCAGCCTGCTGGGCTATTGTATCAATGTGCTGTGGGTGAGCAGGCAGTATGTGTTCCAGACCTATGAAACCACCAATTTCATCGCGGTCTATCAGGGCATCCTCGCGGAGCGGGTGCAGAATGCCATCGGGAGCCTTCTGATGCTGTTCGGCTACATTCCGGACAAGGGATTCCTGTCCATAAGGGGAATCATCACCATGCTTTCCTTTGTGGCCATTGCCCTCTGTGTCTACTGCAGCGCCAGGGTGTATCGGGGAAGCTGCGGACAGAGGTTCTTCGTGGCGCTGTTCCTGGCCGTGTCCATGGGGCTGAACCTGTTCGTCTTTGTGTTCACCACCAGCACCATGGTGCCGCGGTACTATATCACCACGCTGATCTTCGTCCTGCCGATAGTGGCATTCTATATGGAGGGGCGGGATCCGGCTTTCGACAAGCTGACGGTAAGCCTGCTTCTGGCATGCTGCTTCCTGCTGGGGGCGGCCAAGGTGACCCTTTCCTATCTGACAGTGGACAAAAACGAGGGGAAGCGGGCGGTGGCGGCTTTCCTGCGGGAGAATGGCTACGATTTCGGCTTCGCCACCTATTGGAATGCCAATATCATGACGGAGCTGACGGACGGTGCGGTGGAAATCGGGAACATCGAGGACCCGGAGCGTCTGGAGTTCTTCAAATGGTCCTCGCCAATGCGCTATTATGAAGAAGGGTACCATCAGGGGGAGACGTTCCTCCTGCTGACCGCGGAGCAGACGGTGGAATATGCGGAAGCGGAGGCGCTGCGGGAGGGGGAAATCGTGTATCAGGACGGGGATTATACAGTATTTGTATACGAAAGCGTGGAGGAGCTGATGTCATGTGCGGCACAAAGATGAGGTGAAGCTTGCGGCAGACGGAATTTCATGTTACAATATGATTAGATTCATGGCAGGAGGCCATAAGCTATAGATTGTTTGAGCCGCAGGGCGGCGGAATGCGTGGAAAGTTGAAAGTATTGAAGGGTATCTTCTTTTTTTTGATGGGTCTCATAATGTTAGGCTGCGCAGGCATCATGATCTGCGCGCTGAATCCCTCTCTGACGGCGATGCTGGCGGACAGAGTGGAGAGCACGGGGGCTATGGAGCCTGGACAGAGCGGACAGTCCGGTGGCCTGGGCAGCCTGTTCCACAACAAGGACATGCAGCCGGATGTGGTGGATTCCATAGAGGGCCAGCCGGGCATCAACGAGGACTGGCTGGAGGGCCAGGACGGCTATGAGAAGCCGGATGCCTCTGTGGAGCCGCCAGGCTCTCTGAGCGACAGGACCGGATACAAGCCTGTGCAGGAAGAAGCGCAGCAGATTGAAGAGGACGAGGCGCATGGCCTGGTCGAGGCCAGGAATCAGGGGGAGACAGGCAGCAATCTGTCCTTTGACGGGGAGATTTATCCCTATTATGCCATGCTGGAAGAGGATATGCAGGAGATATATAAGCAGATTTATGCCAATGCTCAGAGCCTGATTGAATCCTTCGCGCCGGTGACGGACGTGTCCGTGAACCAGCTCAAGACTGTGTTCGAGGCGGTCTACAACGACCATCCGGAGCTTTTTTGGCTGGATACGGGATATTCCTGCAAGTATCTGCGCAGCGGCAGATGTGCCGTGATCACATTGCAATTCAATGAAACCGCCGATGACTTGGAGCAGGCCAGGCGCAGCTTCGAGGAAGCCGCGGGAAGCATCGTGGCCCAGGCCCAGACCCTGGGGAGCCAGGCGGAGATGGAAAAATACGCCCACGATGCGCTGATGGAGCTGGTGGAGTACGACACGGCGGCCCCCATGAACCAGAGCGCCTACAGCGCGCTGGTAGGAGGCAGGAGCGTCTGTGCCGGATATGCCAGGGCGTTCCAGTACATCATGCACCAGCTGGGGATTCCATGCTATTACTGTACCGGATATGCCGGGGAGGATCATGCCTGGGACATCGTAAAGTTAGGAGACACTTACTACAACGTGGACGTCACCTGGGACGACACGGATGAGCCCACTTATAATTATTTCAACAAGACGGACAGCGAATTCGCGGCCACCCATCGGCGCACCGGGCTTTCGGTGTACCTGCCGGCCTGCGGGAGCGGGGAGACGGTTCCGCTGCCGGAGAGCGGCGAAGCGGCGCAGGACGGGGGCGGCCAGGAAGGGACGGATACGGGAGATGCCGGCACGGAGGAGGCGGACGAAGCCGACGACATAATGGGCCTGATTAATCCCAATCCCATCCAGCCGCTGGAGTGGCAGAGCAAGACCAGGGTGGAGCCCGTGGACCCGCAGCAGACCGCGGAGGAAAAAAGACAGGAGAGCCTGGAAAAGGCGGGCGTCACAGAAGAACAGGTGCGGGACACCATGGAGGAGTACTATGAGGACTGCCGTAAGCTCCTGACGGATGCGGGGACGGGAGACCGGCAGTTCGTGAACGTCATCCCGCAGTCCCTGTGGAACGCCGTGGAGCGCTCCTACAACAGCGGCGATTACTGGAAGGGCTATGTGGAGCAGGCGCTTCGGGACATGGGCGCTGACAATTTCGCGATTCAGCTGCAGGTGCAGGATCTGGGCGGGGGGTATTACCGGCTTTACCACAATGTATATACCTATTGAGGCAGCGTGATTTAGAGAAGCATCAGGTTAGATTCTGTTATGGGGTCTGACCTGTTTTTGTATTCTTTTATGACACCGATGGAAAATGTCTTTGCATATACTTTTGCATCACCCAGATTCACCAAGGCATTCGGCAATGGCGGAGATTCCTTTCCCCTGCATACAGAGTGAAAATATCCTGCGGACGACTGTCGCCGCGTCCTCGTCCACAAGCCAACGGGTTTTGTCATCTGTGCGGATTTGCTCAATGGTGTTTTTATCAAATCCATGCTCCCGCAATATTTTTTCTCGTCTTCTTTCCAGATAAGCCATTTCCTGTTCTCCCGTCCGTTGTTGTATGCCATTCTTTTTTCCTCCAATCTGAATTGAGCAGGTTATTGTCTGCGATGCTTCCTGACCGTCAGGTCAAGAAGATTGCTGTTTAACTAATTCAGATTGGAAAGGCGGCGGACGGCAGCCAACAGCAGAAACAGCCCTGCGGCATATTCCGATAAAAAACGAGCAATTTTTGTTGCAACGATTATTCCAAATAATGTAAATATCACACTGGATAGAAACGCACCAAAAAGCACAATGTGCAAACCTTGTGGGATTGTGCTGCACGATTTTCAAGGGAAAAAGGAAATAGCCGCTTCTAGGGCTTTTCCCTATGTCTCATATAGTACATTCAAGGGTGGGAAGCAAGAAGTTTTTCGCCCTATTTTTTATTATCGGGAATAGCTTTAATTTCTCCCGTTTCATTTAGTGTTTTGAATATTTTCTTTCAAATCGGGAAATTCCACCCAGTAGGCTTTATCTTCCTTGCGGAAGATGAAGGGATATACAAATATCATAACAAAACCTCCTGGCAAAAACAGCATAGCACGTGCCAGGTTTTGCGTTATTCTTCTAACAGGCGCTGAATAGGGAAATAGCAGGAATATCCTGTCCTTTTTTTCATATATTGGAGAAAGGAGGACATGGGGATGGAGAATACGATTCTGCAGCTGTTTCCCTCCGGCCACCGGGCGCTGTGGCAGAGGGTGGACCGGGAACAGGGGGCCATTCAGGAAATCCGTCTGCGGGCGGGGCAGCCTGTGATTATACATAGAAAAGGGGAGGAGCTGTTCCTGACGGATTCAGGGGAGCTTTCCCGAAAGCCGTCGGAGGGGCATCGGGCCACCGGGCGGGAACTGTCGCAGGTGCTGGAGCATATCTGCCATTATTCCCCCTATGCCTTTGAGGAGGAACTGCGCCAGGGCTTCGTCACCGTGGCGGGAGGCCACCGTGTGGGCGTGGCGGGACAAGCCGTGATGGAGGCGGACGGAAGGGTGAGGACCTTCAAGAACATCTCCTATCTCAACATCCGTGTCTCCCACCAGATGAAGGGGGCGGCGGACGGGGTGTTGCCCGGGATGTACCGGCGGGGGCGGCTGTGCAGCGCCCTGATCGTCTCGCCGCCGGGCTGCGGCAAGACCACGCTGCTGCGGGACTTGATTCGGCAGATTTCCGACGGCAATGCCTATGGGCAGGGGATGACCGTAGGGGTGGTGGACGAGCGCTCCGAGCTGGCGGGATCCTTTCTGGGAAAGCCCCAGAACGATATGGGCATGCGCACGGACGTGCTGGACGGCTGTCCCAAGGACATCGGGATGCTATTGCTCCTGCGGGCCATGGCCCCCCAGGTCATCGCCATCGATGAGCTGGGCGGGGAGGGGGAGCTGCGGGCACTGGGACAGGCGGCCGCCTGCGGCTGCAGGATTCTGGCCACGGTCCATGGGGAGGACAGGCGGGACGTGGAGTACCGGTTCGGGCTGGGGGCAGAGTTCTGGGAGCGGCTGTTCGACATCTTTCTGATATTGGGAAAGGAGGAGGGGCGGTGCGTGGTGAAGAGGGCGGAGCAGACGGCAGCCGGGAAACCGACGGGGGACTGAGGGAACCCTGGGCGGGCGCGTCCAGGGGAAGCAGGGATATTGGTCCCCGCGAGCAACGAGCCAAGCGGGCATGCTTGCATGCACATGAGAGCTATAGAATATGGCTTTGCCACTGCAGCGGGGGTGTTGACTGGCATGGGCGCCGGAGCGCGCCGGGAGCATAAGTATGGGCGTGATCAGGTTTTTGGGCGGATGCATGATTTTTTCGGGCTGTCTGGGGCTGGGGCTGTGGTACAGGCAGCAGTTCGGCGCAAGGATAAAGGTGCTGCGCTGCCTGGAGCATATCCTGGAGCTCCTGGCCAGCGAGGTGCGCTACGGGCGGGCTGCGCTGCCGGAGTGCTGCAGCCACCTGGCGGCAGATTTGCAGGAGCCGTTCAGGGAGGCCTTCGGGGAGGTGGGGCGCAGGATGGAGGAGAACATGGGGGCATCCTTCGGGGAGGTCTTCCGGGAGGAGCTGGGGAAAGCGCTGGCGGATCTGCCCCTTCAGGAGACGGACAGGGAGGATTTCCTGCGGTTCGCCGGCCAGACGGGGTTCTCGGACAGCCAGATGCAGCTGCGGGCCATAGAACAGAGCGCGCAGCTCCTGGGGGCCACCAGGGAGAGACTGGAGCGGGAGCATGGCGAGAAGAGCAGGATGGCGGTGGGGCTTGGAGCCATGGGGGGACTGTTGCTGATATTGGTATTTTTGTGATGGACGGTTCGATAGAGAATTGCTTGGAAGAGTGAGGGGCCATGGGAGTAAGTCTGATATTTAAGATAGCGGCAGTGGGAATATTGGTGACCATATTGAGCCAGATTTTGAAGCACAGCGGCAGGGAGGAGCATGCCTTCCTGATTAGCCTGGCCGGACTGATACTGGTCCTGACCTGGATCGTGCCCTACATCTATGAGCTGTTCCAGACGATTCAGACACTGTTCGCTTTGTAGGAGGGGGATATGACGGAGCTTGTAAAGGTGGGATTTTTAGGGATAGCCGGGGTCTTGCTGGCGGTGCAGTTTCGGGGGAGCAAGCCTGAGTATGCCTCCTACATCGGACTGGCTGTCAGCATCATCATCTTCTGCTTCTCCATGCGGCAGATGGAGACCATCACAGGGCAGTTCATGAAAATCAGGAGCTATCTGAGCGGGTCTGAGGAATATCTGTCCATCCTCTTCAGGGTAATCGGGATTACATATATCTGCGAATTCAGCTCCGATATATGCAGGGATGCCGGGTATCAGGCCGTGGCAGGGCAGATCGAGGTTCTGGGGAAGCTGGTGGTGATGTTCGCGGGGCTGCCGATCCTGTTTGCGGTGATAGAGCAGATACAGAGCTTTCTGTAACCCGCAGGCCTGGGGCGGCAGGCACAGGAAGAGGAAGCCGCGGACAGCCATAGGCACAATCGGGCACGGGCTGACGGGAGGGCAGCCGGCCCAGGGAGGACGGGCATATGGAGATGGATTTGAATCTGGTCTGGCAGGACTTCGGGCTGGACAGGCTTCAGGAGGGGATCCTGCGCCTGTTCCCGGAGCGGCGGCTGAACCTGGAGGAGCTTCTGGGGGAGGTGATGACAGGGGACGTGTTCGGGGCGCTGGCTGCTCTGTTCCGGGACAGCATCACAGATTTCTTCACCCAGATTGCGGGCATGCGGAATGTGTTCGTCTGGCTGCTGGTGCTGGGCATCGTATCCTCCCTGATGACGCATTTCGTGGAGATTTTCGACAGGCGGCAGGTGGCGGACATGGGCTTCTATTTCATGTACCTGCTCTTTACCGCGGTGCTGCTGAAATGCTTCACCCAGGCGGCGGACATCGCCAGGCAGACGGTGGAGAACATCATCCTGTTCGTGAAGCTCCTGGTGCCCGCCTATCTGCTGACCGTGGGTATCTCCACCGGCGCGGCTACGGCGGGGGCTGCGTACCAGATGATGCTGTTCGCCGTGTACGGGGTGGAGTATATCCTGGTGAAAGGGCTCCTGCCCTTCATCGGCAGCTACAGCATGCTGTCCGTGGTGAACGGCATCTGGGCGGAGGAGAAGCTTTCCCCCCTGATCGACCTGCTGGGCAAGGCCGTGGGCTGGGTGCTCAAGGGGGCGCTGGGGGCGGTGACGGGCATCAGCATATTCCAGCGGCTGATTGCCCCGGTGCTGGACTCGGCCAGGAATTCGGCGCTGCAGCGGCTGATTTCGGCCATACCGGGGGTGGGGGCAGCGGCGGGAGGGGTGGTGGACATGGTGGTGGGGTCTGCCACGGTGATCCGGGGCAGCGTGGGCCTGGTGCTGCTGATACTGCTCTTGCTGCTGTGCGCCGTGCCCGTGTTCAAGATTGCCATGATCGCGGTCCTGTTAAAGTGCGCGGCGGCCTTTATGGGCATCGTCAGCGACAGGCGGATCACGGCCTGCGTGAACCGGATTGGGGACGCGGCCATGCTGCTGTTGCGCACCACCGGGACGGCCATGCTGCTGTTCCTCGTGGCCATAGCGGTGGCGGCGCTATAGTGCGCGGGGCGGGGAGTCTTTCAGACGCTCATTTGCGCTTGGCTGAACTTGCGCTTGGCGATATTTGCGTTTTGCGGCATTTGCATTTTGTGATGTTCGCGCTCTGTCTGCGCGGGAAGTGGGGATGGATATGGGAAATACATTGTTCCAGGCAATCTGCCGGATGGGGATCTTCATGATATGCGCCCAGGCGGTGGTGCATTTCAGGCCCAAGGAGTCTTATGAAAAATATCTGAAGCTCCTGGTCAGCGTCATTGTGCTGATACAGGTGTTCCTGCCCATCGGAAGCTTCCTCCTGGGGGATGGCAGGCAGAACGCCGCCAGGGCGCTGGAGCAGTTCGGGCGGGAGCTGGAGCAGGGCCTGGAGGATGCCGCCGGGGAGGCCGCGGCTGCGGACGAGCTGCTGGAGCAGATGACCCTGGAGGAGGTCATGCGCCGCCTGGAGGAGCAGGAGGGGGAGGGGGCCCAGGGCGGGAGCCAGGGGCAGGAGGATATCCGGGAGGACGGCCCGGGCAGAAGCTTCCCAGTGGAAGACGGTCTGCCGGAAGGTGTGCAGGGCGGGAGACAGAATCAGCAGGATGCCCAGAAAGACAGCCAGGGCAGCGACTTCCCGGAGGAAGAAGGGCTGCTGGAAGGGGGCGCTCAGGGCGGGAGACAGGATCTACAGGATGCCCGGAAAGACAGCCAGGGCAGCGGCTTCCCGGGGGAAGAAGGGCTGTCGGAAGGGAGTGCCCAGGGCAGGAATCCGGAGCAGCAGGAGGGGCAGGCGGACGAGGGCGGGGCTGGTTGGAGGGTCGAGATCGATTCAGAGGCCATAGAACCTGTGTCCGTAGAGCCAATTGGGCCGGTGCAGGGCGGCACAGAGGAAGCGCAGGGGCATTGAATGGCGCAGGGCGGCACATTCCACGCGGCTCTCTGCGGGGAAATTTATCGGGAAAGGCAGGGGAGATATGGGCAGGGACTGGAGGCAGTGGGCGGCGGATAAGGGACTGCAGAAGTGGTTCCGCAGAGATAACTTTTTGATTCTCGTGCTGACGGGGATTCTGCTGGTCATCATAGCGCTCCCCACCAAGAAGGAGGAGCAGAAGGACAGTAATATAGACGAAATAGGAAAAAGCGCACTGGAAGCGGATATGGCTGATACAGAAAAGTCCCGGGAGGAGACTGCCGGGACAGCCGATGGAGCGGCAGGCGCTGGCACAGACGAGCTCTACGCCTCCCAGCTGGAGGAGCGCCTGACCCAGGCCCTGACCCGGGTGGAAGGGGTGGGGGAGGTGCGGGTCATGATTACATTAAAATCGTCGAGCGAGCAGGTTGTGGAGAGGGAGCAGCCCGTGCGCCGCAGCGCCACCAGCGAGAGCGACGCCATGGGCGGGAGCCGCAGCATAAACGAGGTGGACTCCCAGGAGAGCGTGGTGTACCGCTCTGACGGCAGCCTAAGCGAGCCCTATGTGATAAAGACCCTGCCCCCGCAGATAGAGGGCGTGCTGGTCATCGCCCAGGGAGCCGGGAACGGCAATGTGAGCCGTACCATCGTGGAGATTGCCCAGGCCCTGTTCGATGTGGAGGCCCACAAGGTGAAGGTGGTGCGGATGGAAGAGGCCGCACAGTGAGCTTTCCGGGCGGTGGGCCGGGCCAGACAAAGTTTTTGAGACAGGTGCATATATCGCAAAAAAGGCTCATACAATGAAGTATTAAAACACGAAGAGGGGAATGAATGTGAAAAACCTAATCAAGAAGAACCAGCTTATGATAACGGCACTGGCGATCATGATAGCGATTGCGGGCTATCTGCAGTTCGCCGGCAGCGGAATGGAGGATGAGTACCTGAAGACGGACGACAGCAACGTGGAGGCCAGCAATGCCAGCCCGGTGGACTCGGAGGGCGTCGTCACCGAGAATTACACCCTGGACGGACTCCTGGATCTGTCGGAGGAGGACCTGATGAACAGCCAGACGGACATCCAGAGCCTGGACACGGACGGAGGCGCCATCGTGGACGATTACCTGACGGACGGAATGGAAGTGGCGGACGCGGGGACCACGGGCGAAGACGCAGATGCGGTTGACGCGGACGGCACCGCGGAGGGAGAAGTGGCCGGGAACACGCCGGAGGAGGGAGAAATCCCGGGCGAGGCCGTATTCACCTCCAGCACGGGGGCAGGAATCCTCTCCGACGCCAAGCTCCTGAAGGAACAGACCAGGGCGAAGAATAAGGAGATGCTGCTGGAGATTATCAACAGCGCAGGCCTCTCCGATGAACAGAAGCAGGCGGCGGTGGACAGCATGGTGCAGATGACCGCCATCGCCGAGAAGGAATCCGCCGCGGAGATCCTGCTGGAGGCAAAGGGCTTCCAGGACGTGGTGGTCAGCATCAACGGAGACGCGGTGGACGTAGTGGTCAACGTGCCGGCCCTGGACGACGCCATGCGGGCCCAAATCGAGGACATCGTGAAGCGCAAGACCGAGGTCCCGGCGGAGAACATCATCATCAGCACGGTTGCCCAGTAAAAAAGTTGTTTGTTTTACATAATACTTATGATATAATGACCTTATTCAAGGCATGAAGCGGCCGGATGGCCATCCATCATGTGCGGGCTTTGCACATGATATAATGACCTTATTCAAGGCAGGAAGCGGCCGGATGGCCATCAGAGAGGACAGAAGAGACTATGAAAAGGGTATTTTTGATCGTGCTGGACAGCTTTGGAATCGGTGCAATGGAGGATGCGGCTTCCTACGGCGACGTGAACGTCGATACGCTGGGGACTGTGTCCTCCAGCCCGTTCTTTTCCATGCCGAACATGGGGAATCTGGGGCTGTTCCGGATAGACGGCGTATCCGTGCCGGGAAACAGGGAAGACCACAGTGCTGTAATAGCCAGGCTCAAGGAGCGCTCCAGGGGCAAGGATACCACCATCGGCCACTGGGAGATCGCGGGGATTTACTCGCCCAAGCCCCTGCCCACCTATCCGGAGGGGTTCCCGAAGGAGGTGCTGGATGCTTTCTGTGAGAAGACAGGGCGGGGCGTGCTCTGCAACCGGCCCTATTCCGGCACCACAGTGATTCAGGATTACGGCGACGCCCATATGGCCACCGGGGACCTGATCGTATACACCTCCGCCGACAGCGTGTTCCAGATAGCGGCCCATGAGGAGAAGGTGCCTCTGGAGGAGCTGTACGGATACTGCAGGGCGGCGAGGGAGATCCTGCAGGGCGAGCACGGCGTGGGCAGGGTCATCGCCAGGCCCTTCATCGGCCCCCGGGGCGGGAAATTCACAAGGACGGCCCACCGCCATGATTTCTCCATCCTGCCGCCCTCCGCCACCATGCTGGATCAGCTCTCGGACAGCGGCAAAGCGGTCATCGCCGTGGGCAAGATTAAGGACATCTTCGCCGGAAAGGGCATCACGGAGTCCGTGTACACCTCCGGCAACCAGGAGGGCATAGAGCGGACGCTGGAATATCTGGACAAGGAGTTCGAGGGGCTGTGCTTCGTGAACCTGGTGGACTACGACATGCTATACGGCCACCGCAGGGATATAGACGGCTATGCGAAGGCCCTGGCCTATTTTGACGGAAGGCTTCCGGAAATCCTCTCAAAGCTCAGAGAGGGGGACATCCTGATGATCACGGCTGACCATGGCTGCGATCCGGGGTATCTCGCCACCACCGACCATACCAGGGAGCATGTGCCGTTTGTCATGTACGGGCCGGGAATCGCTCCGAGGAACCTGGGCACCAGAGAGACTTTCGCGGACATCGGGGCCACTGTGCTGCACTATTTTGGCATTGCGCCCGCCTTCGAGGGGGAGTCCATGCTGTCTGGGATGCCGGCCCGGGAGGCCGGATGCGCCACTCCGCCCTAGTACACCGGTGCGGGAATTCCCGCGCTGGGGTACCAGGCATCCGAAATACCCTCCGGCCCGGAGAGGATATCGGATCAGAGAGCAGAATAAAACGCAGATCGGAACAAGCCTCTGCGATGACATGAAAATGGAGGAACGTGAATAAATGAACGACTACACAGAAGAAATAAACCGCCGGCGCACCTTCGCCATCATCTCCCACCCGGATGCCGGCAAGACCACCCTGACGGAGAAATTCCTGCTCTACGGCGGCGCCATCAACCTGGCGGGGAGCGTGAAGGGAAAGGCCACGGCCAGGCACGCCGTCTCCGACTGGATGGAGATAGAGAAGGAGAGAGGTATCTCAGTGACCTCCTCGGTATTGCAGTTCGAGTACGGCGGCTACTGCATCAACATATTGGACACGCCCGGGCATCAGGATTTCTCGGAGGACACCTACCGCACTTTGATGGCCGCGGATTCCGCCGTGATGGTGATCGACGCCTCCAAGGGCGTGGAGGCCCAGACCAGGAAGCTGTTCAAGGTCTGCGTCATGCGCAAGATTCCGATTTTCACCTTTATCAACAAGATGGACAGGGATGCGAGGGACACCTTCGACCTGCTGGACGACATTGAAAAAGAGTTAGGAATCGCTACCTGCCCCGTGAACTGGCCCATCGGTTCGGGAAAGGAATTCAAGGGCGTCTATGACAGGGAGAAGAAATGCGTAATCTCCTACGCGGACACGGAGAAGGGCACCAAGGAGGGCACTGCCACGGAGATTTCTGTGGCGCAGGAGGACATGCTGCGGGCCCAGATCGGCGACGGCGCGGCGGACAAGCTGCTGGAGGAGATTGACCTGCTGGACGGAGCGGGAGCGGATTTCAACCTGGAGGCGGTGCGGGCGGGAGATTTGACGCCTGTGTGCTTCGGCTCCGCCCTGACCAATTTCGGTGTGGAGATTTTCCTGAAGCATTTCCTGCAGATGACCACCACGCCCCTGGCCAGAAAGGCGGACGTGGGCATGATAGAGCCGACGGAGAACGCTTTCAGCGCCTTTGTGTTCAAGATTCAGGCCAATATGAACAAGGCTCACCGGGACAGGGTGGCCTTCATGCGCATCTGCTCCGGCAGGTTCGACGCCCAGATGGAGGTGCGCCACGTCCAGGGTGGCAAGGTCATGCGGCTCTCCCAACCCCAGCAGATCATGGCGGACGACAGGAAGATTCTGAGCGAGGCCTACGCTGGGGACATCATCGGCGTGTTCGACCCCGGCATCTTCTCCATCGGGGACACCCTGTGCAGCCCCAAGGAGAAGTTCCGGTACGAGGGTATCCCCACCTTCGCCCCGGAGCATTTCGCCAGGGTGCGCCAGATCGACACCATGAAGCGCAAACAGTTCGTCAAGGGCATCCAGCAGATTGCCCAGGAGGGCGCCATCCAGATTTTCCAGGAATTCAACACGGGCCTGGAGGAAATCATCGTGGGCGTGGTGGGCGTGCTGCAGTTCGACGTGCTGAAGTACAGGCTGGAAAACGAGTACAATGTGGAGATTCGGCTGGATTCCCTGCCCTATGAGCATATCCGCTGGATAGAAAACAAGGATGAGGTGGACATCGAGAAGCTGACGGGCACCTCGGACATGAAGAAGGTGAAGGACATGAAGGGGAATCCTTTGCTTTTATTCGTGAACCCATGGAGCGTCGGCATGACGCTTGACCGGAATAAAGGACTCGTTCTGACGGAATTCAACAAAAACTAAGGCGGGACGGGCCCGGATAAAGGAGAGCGGGCAGATGAGGAAGAAGACGCATATGATATGGCCCATGCTGGGGGCGGCGCTCCTGTGCCTGGTATGTACAGGCTGTGCGGGAATCGATTTCCGGCACGAGGTGCCCCGGGACTATTCCCTGCAGGCGGAGGAGGTGTCCACCAGCATTCCCCAGACCCAGGAGCCGCCGGAGGAGACGGAGCCTCCGGTGAATTTCCTGACGGAGGGGAACTGCCTCTATGCCCGCGCTACCCTGAGCGAGACGGAGCAGATCTGGTACGATGACATGGAGCGCATATTGGGGGGCTTCGGCAGGCAGGAGCACTTAAGCCGGGAGGGGCTTGAGGCAGGGCTGGACGAGGAGAGCATCGACAAGATTTTCCAGTGCGTCCTGAGCGACCACCCGGAGCTGTTCTATGTGGACGGCTATTCCTACACGAAATACTCCAGGGGGACAACCCTCACTGCCGTGGAGTTCTCCGGCACCTACAATGTGGACCTGGACACTGCCGTGGAGCGGGAGGAGGAGATTCGGCTGGCCGCGGATCGGATCCTGGCCGGCATTCCGGAGGAGGCCTCGGATTATGACAAGGTAAAGTATGTGTACGACACATTGATCCGCCAGACGGACTACGACCTGAACGCCGCGGACAACCAGAACATATATTCGGTGTTCGTAGGCCGCTCCTCCGTCTGCCAGGGCTATGCCAAGGCCACCCAGTATCTGCTGAACAGGCTGGGGGTGGAGTGCACTTTGGTCCTGGGGACCGTGGAGACCGGGGAGGGCCATGCCTGGAATCTGGTGAAGGTGAACGGGAACTACTACTATGTGGACACCACATGGGGGGACGTGTCCTACCAGATGGATGATACGCCCTCCGGGGAGGAGGCCGGGGACGGGAGCGGCAGAATCGCCATGCCGGAGATCAACTATGACTATCTGAACGTGACCACTGCGGAGCTGCTGCGCACCCACTCCATCGGAGGCCAGGTGCCCATGCCCCTGTGCGTTGCCACTGAAGCGAATTATTATGTGCGGGAGGGCGCGTATTTCACTTTTTATGACAGGGAGCAGATGGAGGCCCTGTTCCGGAAAACCCTGGAAGAGGGCCGCGCCGACGTGACGATCAAATGCGCCGATGAGCCCTGTTACAGGGAAGTGGTGGAGGGGCTGATAGACGGGCAGGAGATTTTCCGGTATCTGTCGGACGAGGAGGGCAGGGTGGCCTATGCCCAGAACGAAAAACAGTTGTCGCTGACATTTTGGGTGACAAATGAATAGGATCTATGGTATAATGTTGACCCATAAAGACATTGTGTCAACTTTTGATTCCATGTGCGCGAAGCGCGCGAAATTGTGGTATAATATTGGGACATATTTGAAATGCTTTTTCAGGAGGGTATTTTTCATGGGAAAAGAAACAGAGAGCAGTACAGTGGTATTGAAAGCGGAGGAGAATGTGGGCATGGTGCAGATTGCCGACGACGTGGTGGCGATGATCGCCTCCCTGGCGGCCACGGAGGTGGAGGGCATCAGCGCCATGGCCGGGAACATCACCAATGAGCTCATGGGCAAGGTGGGCATGAAGAAGCTGACCAAGGGCGTGAGGGTGGTGGTGACCGGGCGCAATGTGCGGGTGGACCTGGCCGTGACCATGGAATACGGATACAATATCCCGGCCACCTGCCATCATGTGCAGGCCAAGGTGAAGGCGGCCATCGAGAACATGACGGGCCTGAACTGCACTGACGTGAACATCCGCATCGCCGGAGTGAAGGTCAGGGTGTGACGCGGGCTTCGGGGGGTGACAAATGGGAAGACATGAACAAAGGGAGCAGGTTTTCCGGCTTTTGTTCCAGGCGGAGTTCCATCCGGCCCAGGACATGCCCAGGCAGATGAGGCTGTTCGTGGAGGACAACGAGGAGATTGGATCCCAGAAGGATGCCGATTATATAGAGAAGCGCTGTCAGACTGTCTTTCGGGAGCTTCCCGGGATAGACAGGCTGATCGACGAAAATACCGTGGGATGGAATACCAGGCGGATGGGCAAGGTGGAGCTGGCTGTGCTGCGCCTGGCTGTGTACGAGCTGCGCTTTGACGACGACATTCCCGCGGGAGTGGCGATAGATGAGGCGGTGGGGCTGGCGAAGCTGTACGGGCAGGAGAACGCCGGCGGTTTCGTGAACGCCATCCTGGCCAAGATCGTGAAGCTTCCGCGGACGGAAAGCGCTCGCGAATTGTTGAAATCAGGTGATTGAGATCCGGAATGTTTATACTGTAGGACAATTGAACTCTTATATCAAAAATATGTTCACGCAGGACTATCTGCTGCAGAGGCTCTATGTGAAGGGCGAGGTGAGCAACTGCAAGTACCATTCCTCGGGACATATCTATTTTACGTTGAAGGATTCCAGGGGGACCATAAGCTGCGTGATGTTCGCGGGCAGCCGTGCGGGCCTCTCTTTTCGTATGTCCGAAGGCCAGCAGGTGATTGTGGGCGGCGCGGTGGACGTGTACGAGCGGGACGGGAAGTACCAGCTCTACGCGAAGGAAATCCGGCTGGACGGAAGCGGCCAGCTCTATGAGAGGTTCGAACGGCTGAAACAGGAGCTGGAGGAATCTGGCATGTTCGCCCCGGAGTACAAGCAGCCCATCCCCAGGTTCATACAGACCCTGGGCGTGGTCACAGCGGACACGGGAGCGGCCGTCCGGGACATCATCCAGATAGCGGGCAGGAGGAACCCTTATGTACAGATCATCCTCTATCCGGCCATCGTCCAGGGGGAGGCGGCGGTGCCCAGCATCGTCCGGGGCATCCGGGCGTTGGAGGCCTTCGGGGTGGACGTGATGATCGTGGGCAGGGGCGGCGGCTCCATCGAGGATTTGTGGGCCTTCAACGAGAGGGAGGTGGCCCAGGCGGTGTTCGACTGCTCCGTGCCGGTCATCTCCGCGGTGGGACATGAGACGGATACCACGATCGTGGATTTCGTGGCAGACTTGCGGGCGCCCACGCCATCGGCGGCAGCGGAGCTGGCGGTGACGGATATCCGGGAAATCATGAGCGGGATACTGAATTACAGGGACGCGCTGCTGCGCCTGATGCAGAGGAAGCTCCAGGACGGCCGGGGACAGGCCAGGCAGTTGGAGCTGAAACTGAAGCTGAAGAGCCCCGGGAGCCGGATCCGGGAGAGGAAGATGGCCGCGCTGTCGGCGGAGGAGAGGCTGCAGGAAAGGATGAACAGGCTCCTGGAGCGCCGCCGCCACGAGCTGGAAATCTACATCGAGCGGATGAAGGGGCTGTCCCCTCTGGAGAAGCTGGGCAGCGGCTATTCCTATGTGGAGGACAGCGCGGGGCACAATATCCGCTCCGTAAGGCAGGTGCGGGAAGGGCAGGACATCACCATCCGGGTGAAGGACGGGCGGATCGGGGCCAGGGTGGTCAGGATTGGGCCCGCGGAGGACGGAAGGGGAAAGCTATGCTGAGGAGAATCGACAAGGGGCTGACTCCTGTCATTGTTTTTGGAGCGTTTGGCTAATCGTGAATATGGTGGAGGATTGTCTGGGGCATCGAATGTATCCTACACTGGAGGCGGCGCAATTCTGGTACCAGAGAGGCTTTGCTGGGGGGCGGGATAGCTCTGGGGATTCTGGAGGCGGTGATAGGGGTGAAATGTATCATCAGGAAGCGGCTAAGGCAATCGGACGAGGAGAGAGTGGAAAATGGCTGAAGAGACGAGAAAGCTTAGCCTGGAGGAGAATTTCGCCAGGCTGGAGGAACTGATCGGGGAGCTGGAGCGGGACGACATCCCGCTGGAGGAGGCCTTCACGGCCTACAGCGCGGGCATGGCGGTCCTGAAGCAGTGCAACGACCAGATAGATAAGGTGGAGAAGCAGGTGCTCAAGCTTACGGAAGAGGGAGAACTGGAGGAATTCGGAAATGGACGCATCAGCATTTGAGGAGAGGCTGCGGGAGGAGACCGCATATGCGGAGCGGGTGCTGCGGGAGCATCTGCCTAAGGAGGAAGGGCTGCAGGGGAAAATCATAGAGGCCATGAACTACAGTCTGCTGGCCGGGGGAAAGCGCCTGCGCCCGATTCTCATGCGGGAGACCTATCGGATGTGCGGCGGGGAAGACGGCGGCGCAATCGAACATTTCATGGCTGCCATCGAGATGATTCATACCTATTCCCTGGTGCACGACGATCTGCCCGCCATGGACAATGACCGCTACCGCAGGGGAAGGGAGACCACCTGGTATGTGTACGGGGAGACCATGGGCATCCTGGCCGGGGACGGTCTGCTGAACTATGCCTTTGAGACGGCGATCCGGGCGCTTGGGGAGCCCGGGCCGGGGAGCAGCGCCTCTGAGGGAGAAAGGCTTGCGCGGCTGGAGCGGGCCTCTGCCGCGTTTTCCGTTTTGGCGCGCAAGGCAGGGATTCATGGCATGATTGGCGGGCAGGTGGTGGATGTCATGGCCGAGAAGAGCTTCGTCATGGCCGAGAAGAAATTCGGCCAGGCTGAGAAGGGCCTGGACGGGCACGGGAGAGATTCGGCCATGGCCGCACAGGGCTCAGAGGATTCCACGGAGTCCGTTGCGGAGGATGCCGGGACCAGGCTCATGTTCATCCATGCCCACAAGACCGCGGCCCTGATACAGGCGGCCATGATGACAGGCGCGATTCTGGCGGGAGCCGGAGAAGACCGGGTGGCCGTCATCGAAAAATGCGCTTACAACATAGGCATCGCCTTCCAGATACAGGACGACATCCTGGACGTGATCGGCGACAGCGGGGAGCTGGGCAAGTCCACTGGCAGCGACGCCCAGAACGGGAAAACCACCTATGTGACATGGAAGGGCCTGGAGCAGGCAAAGGCTGACGCAGAAGCATTGTCCAGAGAGGCTGTGGCTATACTGGACGGTTTCGAGGGGGAGCATGAGTTCCTGAAGCAGTTGATACTGAACTTGATAGACAGAAGAAAATAGGAGCGATAAACGGGCGCAGCGTTCTTCCATGGATAGCTTTTATGGATAGCTTTTGAGGAAGGCTGCCGGGAAAGGCAAGGGATGGCGATGTTGCTGGAGACCATTGGACAGGCGAACGATATCAAGAAGATAAGGAAAGAGGACTTGGGAAGGCTGGCACAGGAGATCCGGGATTTCCTGATACGGACGATCAGCGTCACGGGAGGGCATCTGGGGGCGAACCTGGGGGCCGTGGAGCTGACCATGGCCCTGCACCTGGCCCTGAATCTCCCGAAGGACAAAATCATCTGGGACGTGGGGCATCAGTCCTACACCCACAAGATCCTCACCGGCCGGAAGGGCAGGTTCGAGACCCTGCGCCAGTTCCATGGCCTCAGCGGCTTCCCCAAGCGCAAGGAAAGCGAATGCGACGTCTTCGACACAGGCCACAGCTCCACCTCCCTGTCCGCGGGGCTGGGACTGGTGAAGGCCCGGGAGATTACAGGCGGCAGCGAGACGATCGTATCGGTAATCGGGGACGGGTCGTTGACCGGGGGCATGGCCTACGAGGCCCTGAACAACGCCGCCAAGCTGGAGACGAACTTCATCATCATCCTGAACGACAACAACATGTCCATCTCCGAGAACGTGGGGGGGATGTCCAAATATCTCAACAGCATCCGCACGGCCTCCGGCTATCTGGACCTGAAGAAGGGAATCTACAATGCCCTCCAGGGCACCAAGCGGGGGGACAGCACCATCAGCCGCATCCGCAGGGCCAAGAGCAGCTTCAAGCAGCTTGTGATACCCGGCATGATGTTCGAGGACATGGGCATCACCTACTTAGGGCCAGTGGACGGACACGACATTCCGGCCCTGGTGGCCACCATCCAGGCCGCCAAGCGGGTGGAGGGGGCGGTGATGATCCACGCGCTGACGGAGAAAGGCCGGGGATACCGGCCCGCGGAGCGCCATCCCGCCAGGTTCCACGGCACGGAGCCCTTCGATATCGAGACGGGCATCCCCTCCCACCCCAGGACAGTGGCCAATTATACGGACATCTTCTCCACGGTGATGTGCAAGCTGGGACAAAGGGACGACAGGATTGTAGCCATCACTGCCGCCATGCCCGACGGCACCGGGCTGAAACGGTTCCACAACATGTATCCGGACCGCTTCTTTGACGTAGGCATAGCGGAGCAGCACGCGGTGACCTTCGCGGCAGGACTGGCGGTGGGGGGCATGAAGCCCATCGTGGCCGTGTATTCCTCCTTCCTGCAGCGGGCCTACGACCAGATTCTGCACGATGTGTGCCTGCAGAACCTCCCTGTGGTCTTCGCCATCGACAGGGCGGGACTGGTGGGCAGCGACGGGGAGACCCATCAGGGGGTATTCGACCTTACATATCTCTCCGGCATCCCGAACATGCATATCTGCGCCCCCAAGAATAAGTGGGAGCTGTCGGACATGCTGAAGTTCGCGGTGTCTCTGGGAGCGCCCGTGGCGGTGCGCTATCCCAGGGGGACGGCCTACGCGGGGCTGAAGGAGCACCGGGAGCCCGTAAGCCTGGGCAGGGCAGAGTGGATCTACAGGGAGCGGGAGATCGCCCTGTTCGCGCTGGGCAGCATGGTGAAGACCGCCGAGGACGTGCGGGAGCGGCTGAAGGCGGCGGGCCATGAGGTGAGCCTGGTCAACGCCAGGTTCGTGAAGCCCATCGACGAGGAGGCCGTGGCCGAAGCCTGCGGGAGCCATAATCTGATTGTCACCATGGAGGAGAACGTGGCCTGCGGCGGCTACGGGGAGAAGGTGTTGGCTTATATGAACGAAAAGGGCCTGGGCAGCCGCTTCCTGGGCATAGCGGTTCCCGATGTCTTCGTGGAACACGGCAATGTGGAGCTGCTGAAGCAGGAAATCGGCATGGACGCGGAGGGCATCGTGACCAGGATCCTGGAGAGAATCGGCGAGGCGTAGGAAGACGGATGAAAGAACGTTTGGATGTCATATTGGTAAAACAGGGCCACGCGCCCTCCAGAGAAAAGGCCAGGGCCATCATCATGTCCGGCAATGTCTATGTGAACGGACAGAAGGAGGATAAGGCCGGGACATTTTTCGATGAGGCGAAAATCGCGCTGGAGGTGCGGGAGAGCGCCCTGCGCTATGTGAGCCGGGGCGGCCTGAAGCTGGAGAAGGCCGTGGAGACATGGGGGCTTTCCCTGGCGGATAAGGTGTGCATGGACATCGGGGCCTCCACCGGGGGCTTTACGGACTGCATGCTGCAGAGGGGAGCGTCCAAGGTCTATGCCGTGGACGTGGGGCACGGGCAGCTTGCCTGGAAGCTCCGGGGCGACGAAAGGGTGGTCTGCATGGAGCAGACGAACTTCCGGTATGTGGTGCCGGAGGACATCGGGGAGCCGCTGGACTTTGCCAGCGTGGACGTGTCCTTCATCTCCCTGACGAAGATATTGATTCCTGCCCGGAACCTGCTGAAGCGCGGCGGGGAGATGGTCTGCCTGATCAAGCCCCAGTTCGAGGCGGGCAGGGACAAGGTGGGCAAGAAAGGCGTAGTCAGGGAGCCGGAGATTCACGGGGAGGTCATCCGGAAAATCGTTGACTACGCGGACATAGTCGGTTTTGGCCCTTTGCATTTGGATTACTCCCCGGTGAGAGGGCCGGAGGGGAACATCGAGTATCTGCTGCACCTGAAAAAAGAGGAGGAGCCGTCTGCCGAACTGAGGGGCCTGTCCGAGCGGGACGCCGAGGAGCGGCTGCTGGAGGCTCTGGAGGGCGGCGGGGGGCTGTCGAGACAGCCTCGCTGGGAGAGCCTGATCGGGGAGACGGTGGCGGCTTCCCATGCACAGCTATGAAGGAGCCGGAGAGCCATGAAGCATTTTCTGATCTATACCAATCGACAGAAGGACAGGGAATTGGCCACCACAAAGCGGATCTGCGACTTCCTGCGGCTGAAGGGGAAGCGCGTCACCGTCATGGCCCAGGGAATTTGCGGGTCGGGTGAGGATTCCCGCCAGGCCCCTTGGCGGCGGGCAGAGGGCGGCGCTGTGTGGCCGTATCAGGATCCGGGGCGGGATGGAGATGCAGAGCGAAGTCGGCAGCGGCCGGAGCCGGGCAGCTCCCTGGAGGTTCCCGCGGACGCGGATTGCATGATTGTGCTGGGCGGGGACGGCACGGTGCTGCAGGCGGCCAGGCTGACGAAGATGCTGCGGGTTCCCATCATTGGCGTGAACCTGGGTACGCTGGGCTATATGACAGAGGTGGAGGTGCCGAACCTGGAGGAGTCGCTGGAACGGCTGATCGCCGGGGACTATGTGCAGGAGAGCCGCATGATGCTGGGCGGCAGGGCCACATTCGCGGACGGGCGGAGGGAAGAGGGCTGGGCGCTGAACGATATCGTGATATCCAGAAGCGGCCCCCTGCAGATCATCAAGTTCAATATATACGTCAATGGCCAGTTCCTGAACGATTACAGCGCGGACGGCGTGATCGTCACCACGCCCACCGGCTCCACGGGCTACAATCTGTCCGCGGGAGGGCCTCTGGTGGAGCCCGGCGCCAGATTGATCGTGCTGACGCCCATTTGTCCCCACTCCCTGAACCAGAGGAGCATCGTCCTTTCCCCGGAGGATGTGATAGAAATCCAGATACCGGCCCGGGGGGAGAGCGGGAACCAGAATGTGGAGGCAAACTTTGACGGCAGCCATGTCATACCGCTGGGGACGGGAGACAGGCTGCGGATCGTAAGGTCGGAGGAGACCACGGAATTCTTGAAGCTGGGTCAGGGCAGCTTTCTGGACGTGCTCCACAGAAAGATGAAAGAATAGCGTGTAAAGAACTTCTGCGTTACGCACAGAAGAATGCCCATAGTGGGGCATTCTCCGGACTTGCGGCAGATTAAGGGACCAGGAGCCTGACAGAGGGGGAAGGGACATGAAGGAGAACAGGCAGGACAAGATGCTGGAGATTATTCGCAACTACGATGTGGGAACCCAGGAGGAGCTGGCCGGGAGGCTGCGGGAGGCGGGCTTTTCCGTGACCCAGGCCACGGTCTCCAGGGACATCCGGGAGCTGAAGCTGTCCAAGGTGCCCACAGCGGAGGGAGGGCAGAAATATGTGGCGCTGGAGCAGGAGGAGGGAGGCCGGGGAGACCGGTTCATCCGTGTCCTGCAGGATGCCTTTTCTTCCATGGCCACCGCCCAGAACCTGCTGGTGGTCAGGACAGTGTCCGGTATGGCCATGGCGGCGGCCACCGCCATGGACGCCCTGCAGTTTCCCGAGGTGGTGGGCTGCGTCGCCGGGGATGACACCATCTTCGTGGCCACCCATACAGTAGAGGAAGCACAGGCGCTGATGGAAAAAATCAGATCCATCACAGCGTAACGGCCGGACTCTTGCTCCCATGGGGCGGTGGGGAGAGTCCGACGGCTTACAGGCAGATGTGCCGGAGAGGGTGAATCTGGCGGGGCCGGATGCTCCGGCTTGGGAAGGGCCGGGGCGTGCGGCGGGCCAAAAGCCTGAAAGGAGAAAGAAGATGCTGACTAGCTTGCATGTGAAGAACCTGGCATTGATGGAAGAGACGGAGGTGGAGTTCGGCGAGGGCCTGAACATCCTCACCGGAGAGACCGGCGCGGGGAAATCCCTGCTGATCGGGAGCGTGAACCTGGCCCTCGGTGGGAAGTTCGAGCGGGAGATGCTGCGCAAGGGGGCGGAGAGCGCCCTTGTGGAGCTGGTCTTCACCGGAAATGAGCGCGTCCGCGGGAAGCTGGAGGAGCTGGAGCTGGAGCAATCGGAAGACGGGACCGTAGCCATCAGCCGCAAGATCAGCGTGGGGAAGAATGTGTACCGCATCAACGGCGAGACCGTCACCGCGAAGCAGGTGAAGGAGCTGGCGGAGCTTTTGATAGACATCCACGGCCAGCATGAGCACCAGTCTTTGCTGCACAAAAAGAAGCACATGGAGATTCTGGACGCCTACTGCGGCGGGAAGCTTGCGAAGGAGGCGGAGGCGGTGGCTGCCGCCTACAGGGAGTGCCGGGAGCTGGAGCGCTCCCTGGAGGAAGAGGCCATGGACGAGGAAGCCAAGGCCAGGGAACAGGCGCTGGCCCGGTTCGAGCTCCAGGAGATCGAGCAGGCCCATCTGGTGCCCGGCGAGGACGAGGAGCTGGAGCAGCGCTACCGCATCATGGTGAACGGCAAGAGGATAACCGAAAACCTGTCAGAAAGCTATCAGTACACCGGCAGCGACTTCGAGGGAGGAGCGGGAGGCGCCCTGAGCCGCGCCCTGCGCGCCCTGCGCAACGTGTCGGGGCTGGACGGCCGCCTGGGAGAGCTGGAGGGGGAGCTGGCGGAGATCGACAATCTGCTGGCGGACTACAACCGGGACCTGGCCCAGTACATGGAGGACTGCGAGTTCGACGACGAGGAGTATGCCGCCGTGGAGGAGCGGCTGAACCTCCTGAACCGCCTGAAAGAAAAATACGGGAACACCCTGGAGGCAGTGATCGCCTACGGGGAGGGGCGGCAGAAGCTCCTGGACAAGCTGGAGGACTACGACGCCTATATCGAAGGGCTGAACCGGCGCCTGGCCGCGGCCAGGGCAAACCTGGAGGAGAGCTGCGGCAGGCTTTCCAAGATCCGCAGGAAACATGCCGCCGTGCTGACGAAGCAGTTGAAGGAGGCCCTGGTGAACCTGAACTTTGCCACGGTGGAATTCGAGATCGCCATAGACCGGGCCAAGACCGTCACGGCAAAGGGCTACGACGATGTGGAGTTCCTGATTTCCACCAATCCCGGTGAGGGCGTGAGGGCTTTGAGCCAGGTGGCCAGCGGCGGCGAGCTGTCCCGCATCATGCTGGCCATCAAGACCGTGCTGGCCGGCAGGGACGACATCGACACCCTGATTTTCGACGAAATCGATACGGGCATCAGCGGCAGGACGGCCTGGCGGGTCTCCGAGCAGCTGGACACCGTGGCCCATGCCCACCAGGTGCTGTGCATCACCCATCTGCCCCAGATAGCCGCCATGGCGGACAGGCATTTCGTCATTGAGAAAAGCAGCACCCAGGACAATACCATCACCGACATCCGCCTGCTGGAAGAGGAGGAGAGCCTGGGAGAGCTGGCAAGGCTATTGGGCAGCGATACATTGACCCCGGCCGCCCTGTCCAACGCCAGGGACATGCGCCTGCAGGCTGCCGCCCACAAATCCCATTCAAAATAAAATTCCAAAAGCTGCTGGAATGAAACCGGGAAAAATATCACATACTATACACGAAAAAAGACTCTCAGAGGGTCTTTTTTTGTGGGCGGAAATCGATTCGGAGGAGTATGTGGATATGGGATGGAAGGACAAGGGGAACATACAGGATATAGAGGACATCAGGAAAAGGGCCGCCAGGTGCGGAAGAAGGGAGAGCGGACAGGACGAGGCCGTCAAAAGGCAGGCGGGGGAGGACATGGTGATCCTGCTCCAGAATTGGAAGCAGCGGCTTCGGCGCTACCGAATCTACAGATTCTTCCTGGGCCTGTCGCTGGCCGCGAGCTGTACGGCGCTGGCGGCCATGCTGTATTACCAGATCGACAGCAGCATCCCCTCTGTGATCAATGTGCGGGCCGGTGAGGCGGAATCCCTCCATCTGGGCATCCCGGCCAGGGGAGAGATCGTCAGCGTAAGCGACCAGGGGGTCAGCAATATCCCCCAGGGGGCAGTGGACATAGATTTGAGCAAGACATTCACCCTGAAGACAGCGCTGGAGTCGGGCTACCGGATGCAGGTGAAGCTCTTCGGCTTCATCACGCTGAAGAATGTGGACATCCAGGTCATCGAGGACCAGGAGCTGATTCCCGTGGGCGCACCCATCGGCATCTATGTGAAGACGGACGGCGTCCTCGTAGTGGGCACGGGGGAATTCCAGGGGCCGGACGGCGTCAGCTATTCCCCGGGGAAATACATCCTGAAATCCGGCGATTATGTCCGGAAGGTGAACGGCCAGGCAGTGACGGAAAAGGATGACTTCATCCAGCGCATGAAGGACAGCGGCGGGCAGCCCGTGGTATTGACTATCGAGCGGGACGGCGAGCTCATGGACGTGGAGATCACGCCCCAGCGGGATGCCACAGGAGATTACAAGATTGGAGTCTGGGTGCGGGACAACGCCCAGGGCGTGGGTACCATGACCTACATCGACGGCCAGGGCAACTTCGGAGCCCTGGGCCACGGCATCACGGACGTGGACACCAGCACCCTGATGCACATGGAGGGCGGCAGCCTCTACCAGACGGACATCGTGGACATCCACAAGGGCTCTTCCGGGAATCCCGGGGAGATGACGGGCATGATTATCTATTCCGATGACCGCATCCTGGGGGAGATCACGGACAACAGCAACCGGGGAATCTTCGGGGTCTGCAACGCCAGGGCCCTGGAGATGGGGTTCAGGGAGCCTCTGCCCATCGGCCTGAAGCAGGAAATCGAGACAGGAATGGCCCAGATTCTCTGCACCGTGGACGGGATGACCAGGTACTATGACGTGGAGATAACGGCGGTGCATTTAGACCGAGACAATGTGAACCGGGGGATAGAGCTCATGGTGACAGATCCGGACCTTCTGGCGCTGACGGGGGGAATCGTCCAGGGCATGAGCGGGAGTCCTATTATACAGAACGGGAAGTTCATCGGGGCGGTGACCCATGTGCTGGTGCAGGATTCGCGGAAGGGGTATGGGATTTTTATTGAGAATATGTTGGAGCATTGAGGGTGGGCAGCACAGCATAAAAAGGAGCGCAATAGGGAGAAGCTTCATCGTTGTGCTCCTTCCCTTTTCTGCTATGTCTCAGAAAGGAGAATGAAAGCCTAAGGCTGTAACAGGGATAACTTTTCATTGTGGCATCTTCAAAAGTATGATATCATGAATGTGTAATCAGCAGACAGGACTTGTTTCTTTATTGATATTGTGGAGAGTGTTCAGAAATAACGCTGGATTGTACATTTTCTGAATGGCAGGGAGATTTCAAAATGATTGATTTTGCTCCGGGAATGCGAACTATCATCCGGGATGAAGAATGGATGGTCAAAAAGACAGAGACCAACAGCCTTGGCAATAAGACCTTGTATTGTATCGGCATTTTACCGTTGGTAAAAGACAGGGAAGCAATCTTTCTCGCCGACCTGGAGCAGATTCAGATTGTGAATCCCGCTGAGGTAAAGCTGATAGCAGACAATTCGCCGTTTTATATAAGGGCGCTGCTGTATCTGGAAAGCCAATGGCGCCAACAGATTCCAACGGATGTAAATTTACATATAGGCCATCAGGCCGCAATGGATTTGATGCCCTACCAGCTGGATCCGGCAAAGCTTGCCCTACAGCGCCCCAGACAGAGAATACTGATTGCGGATACAGTGGGGCTTGGCAAGACTCTTGAAGCGGGCATATTGATGACCGAACTCATTGCCCGGGGAAAAGGGAATCCTTGTAGTTACAGTCAAGAGCATGATGACGCAGTTCCAGAAAGAAATGTGGAACCGTTTCACCATTCCCTTCTATCGACACACTGAAACGGGATGTGGAGTACCGCACCCATTTGGAAAATGCATATTGGGATATTATCGTTATCGATGAAGCGCAGAATGTGGCGGAGCGGGGAGACCATCAGGCACAGCGTTCCCGCCTGGCAAAACTATTGGCGGATTGCAGCGATACGATGATTATGCTGTCGGCCACATCCCATGACGGCAGGGCGAAAAGTTTTGCGTCATTGATGAATATGCTGGATTCCACTGCCATTGCGGATCCCCAGAATTATACGCCTGACGATATTAAGGGGCTCTGCATCCGGCGGTTCAAAAAGGATGTGAAAGATCAGGTCAGCGGCTCTTTCCTGGACAGAAGAATCACCCTTGAGCGCTGCCATGCTTCCGCAGAGGAGGAGCATGCTTTTGCTGTCTTTGCCGAAATGCAGCTGGAAATGGATTTGGGGAAAACCAGGGGGACAGGCCAGCTGTTCAAGACCAGCCTGGAGAAATCCCTGTTCTCAAGCCCGGCGGCCTGTATCAAGAGCATTGAAGCGAGACTAAAAAAGCTACATCAGAAATATAACACAGACGACATCAGGGATATTTGCCTGTTGGAGAAATTAAAATCAGCATTGGAAGCAATCGCGCCTGGGAAATTCACCCGTTACCAGAAGCTTCTTGAACTGCTGCGCAGCAAAGAGTATGGATGGAACCCGGCGGATACCGGTGACAGGGTAGTTCTTTTTACGGAGCGCATCGAAACCATGAAATATCTTGCGGAAAGGCTGCGCCAGGATTTGGGCTTAAAAGCAGATGCCATCCAGGAGATTTCCGGAGGAATGAGCGATGCCGAACAGCAGAGGATTGTGGAGGAGTTCGGTCGTACAGAATCGCCTGTCCGTGTGCTTGTTGCGTCCGATGTGGCCTCAGAGGGGCTGAATCTTCATTACCTGAGCCATCGTCTGATTCATTTCGATATTCCCTGGTCATTGATGGTGTTTCAGCAGAGGAACGGGCGCATAGACCGCTATGGCCAGCAGCAGCGTCCCGACATCCGTTATATGCTGATAGAAAGTGATAATAAACGAATCAAGGGAGATATGCACATCATAGAAATTCTGATTACCAAAGAAGAACAGGCGTTGAAGAATATTGGAGACCCTTCGCTGCTGTTGGGCAAGTTTACCATTGAGGACGAAGAACTGGTAGTCTTCGAGGCAATCGAGAGCGGCTCCGATGCGGAATCCTTTGAACAGGCTTTGGACACCGGAGAAGAAAGCTTTGACCCCTTTGAAGCTTTGATGACAGCTGCCAGTGAGACGGAGGAGGAAAGTGAAAAGCAGTCAAGCACTGTTACGGATGAGACATTATTCTCGGATATAGATTACCTGTATCAGGCTCTTACCTATCTGAATCAGACAGAAAGCCATCCAGTGGAAAAATTGCAGACGGTTTCCGGCCTGGACGTGAAGCTGACGCCGGATATGGTTCGCCGCCTGAAGGCTGTCATACCGGAAGAAGCCCTTCCTCAGGGAGAGACGCTGCGCGTTTCTGACGATAAAGCTTTCTGCATGGAACAGATGAGGAGCAGCATGCAGAAGAATATGGACGAAGCTGCCTGGCCGGTGACACAGTATCTGTGGAAACTGCATCCAATCCTGGCTTGGGTCAACGATAAAGCCAGCCTTTTGTTCCGGCGGGGAGAGGCGCCTGTGATTGGTCTGCCCGGAAGGCTGAAAGCCGGTGAGAGCATTTATATCGTCACCGGCAGCATGCCGAATTTAAAATCCACGCCTCTGGTCGATGAATGGTTTCGGGCTGCGGTATCGGGACGGACAGTTTGAAAAAGTCATGAACATGGATGAAGTCATTCAGACAGTGGGGCTCGGCAGTTCCGGAATTCCGAATACGGACTGTATCACCGAAGCCAGAATCTACGCTGCGGGCAGCCTTCTCAAAAACGTAGTGGAGCAGGCCGGGATGTATTTGGAGGAACACTACAGGATATATCAGGCGGAAATGAATCCGCTGCTGGAGGAAGAAGTGGATAAGCTGATTGGACTGCAGGAGAAGCACAAGGAGTACTATCAGCATACCCTATTCGAACAGGAGCGTCGGCTCAAAGAGCAGGAACGCCGGGTGGACGAGTTGTTTGACCAGTTTATGAAATGGGTCACAGAGACCTTGACGATACAGAATAATCCTTATATCAGGATTGTGGCTGTACTTATGGGGGTATCACAATGAGCATGGATTTAACAGGTATCACCAATAAGAACGAATATTACACCAACCATTATTTTTCCACCGTGTTTGAAGAAAACACCGGCGCTGCCATAAGTGGTTGGAATGCGGCAGCGAAAGAGTCCGAAGAAGTCCGCACACCCTGGTCGCTTTTGCGCCAGAACGCAAGACAGTATTATCGGTTGCACGATAAGTTTGTCCGTTCTTCCATGAATCTGCAAATGCTTGTTCATATCGGGACTCTGGCAGACAGCTACCTGAAATCTCTCGGGTTTCCGGAATAGAGACCTGAAGTTGTCAGGGTGGATGATGCTCTGGCGGTTCCTGTCTATCTGGAAATGACAAAGAATAATGGTGCGCCGCAGCTGTGGGTGCTCTTGGCTGCTTCAAGTGAAACAGACGCAGGGATTATGGAGAGCTACACTTTCCATACAGAAGAGATTCCTGAATCAATATGAGGATGACACATGGTATGATTCCAATGGTCGCATAGTATTTTCCGCTAAAAATATGGGGGAATTAGCATACAAGCGTAACGAATGGAATCGAAATATAAAAAACATCCCGGTAGGAAAAACGTGTTGTCGGACTTATGTTGATGATACGGTTCCAGGCGGCCCAGTAGAACGTACCATAGAATACGTTGCTCCTTTTGACCGCTGTGACCGCGAAAAAGATTATGAAATTGCCTGGAAATTCTTTGAAGAGAAATACGGAAAGATAAAGGAGTGAGTATTTTGAGTACGCAAAAGAGAAAGATAAGCTATTGGAGTTTCGATTTCCTGTCAGGTGATGAACACTTTTTTGATGCAGATGTATTCTGTAGATTTTTGGCCTATTTACAGACTGTAAATCAGCAAAGTCTTCTCTATAGGGATGAAAAGCAGAATAAAGCAATTGCTTTAGAGAGCATCCGGGAAGAAACGAAACAAGGAATACATATGTATAAGGTGGTTTTTAAATCGTGTAAGTATAATCATTCTCCAGATTATATGTCCAGTCTGGATGGCACAGAACGTCCAACGGAAAAACTACTTTCAGAGGGGGATAAGGAGCTTACGCATATGTGTTTTCGGATTGATGCTGACGAGGCTTATGCTATATTTGAAGAACGTAGAAACGGTGTATCTGTCGGGGGGACTGTGGCCTATCTGAACCGCCATTTAAACGCTTTCATTGAAGTATCTGATGATTTGGAGGATGACTTCTGTATTTGGTCAAGCATTATTCCGCCGGAAGATTTTTTGACGGCTCTGGGGAAGACTAGCAGAATTGCATCAACAGAACTTTTTGTTGAGAATAAGATTCTTGGAACTGGGTACCTTGGATTGATGGATGAAGATATAAATTCGCAGAATGATTTAATTATTACTATGAAAGCCAAGCCCCGTAAATCATTGGCGAAGAGGGGAATAGAAAGTATATATACGGCTTTAACCACTGGAGGGACTGAAGTAAGCAGAATTCGTGTCCGTGGTAAAGACATTAATAAAATGGATGTTACGATTGATTCTCTCAATGGAAAGAAAATGGACGAGGTAACAGTTAAGCTTCAGGAAAATGGCATTGTAGATTCCTATTCCCTTTTTGCTAAAATTGAGGAGTTGCTTGGAGTGACGATATGAAAAGCCGACGTGTAGGATTGAGTAGTTTCATTTATACAGAGTGGCTTCGTCCGATTGCGGATTATTATTTGACAATTAAGATAAATGAAGCCATGTTTGAGATTATTTTGCCGGCTATAGCGGCTGTAGTCTGTACTTGTTTGTACTATATTTATGGAGATGTTAATTGTGCGTTGAGAGCGTTGGCTGATTTGCTACCGACTGCAATATCGATTCTTATTGGGTTTACAGTTATGCTTATTACTTTGTTGCTTACAAGTTCGGGAGAAAATATAGAAAATATCAAGAAGAATATTACTGATAAAAAGGTTCATGGGAAAGCGATTACTCTTTATCAAGGCCTGTATATTCAGTTTTCTCATTTGCTGTTTTCGGAGGTTTTATTATTACTTATCGTCTTCTTCTATTTGTTTTTGAACGGTTTGGGATGGGTCAAAGGCAAAGACATTGCTTTTTTAGGAGTAGAAGTTTACCTGACACTCAATATTTTACTGTCAATTTTAAGAGGAATTGCTAATTTATACTTTTCTTTTTATAGGAGTAATGTAAAATAGAGATAAAAAGGAATTTATTGATTGTACTCTTGGAGAATCACCAGATACAGATTGTATCATGATGTGGAACTGTTTTCGGTCAATTATCAAATTGAATTCGCTACACGCGTGTAGCGAATTGAGGGGAATGAGAAAATGTTAAAAGAGGAATTGATGGATACACAAGAGGAACTTCAGTTTTATCAAGATATTCATGCTATATTAGATGACGCAAAAAGCAGGACATACGAAGCTGCTAATAATATAATGACATATGCATATTGGAATGTGGGCAGGAGGATTATTGAGCAGGAGCAGAAAGGGGCCAGGAAAGCGAAGTATGGCGCGTATCTTATCAAGAGACTTTCGCAGGAATTGTCCGATGAATACGGCACAGGATTCTCCGTAGCAAATATAAGAAATTGCAGACAATTATACATGACATTTCCAAAAGAGTCATATGGATATTCAATGATTGGAAAAGTCTGTTGGTCACATCTGAGAAGCATTATGAGATTGGATGATGAGGAAGAACGAAATTTTTACTTGAATGAGGTTGCTAACGAATATTGGTCAGTCAAGGAATTGGAGCGGAATATAAAATCCGGCTATTACAGGCGTATTCTTTCAACGCAATTTCCGGATAAGACTGGGCAGACACCTAAGTTTGTAAAAGACCCGTATGTTTTAGAATTTATGGGAATCAAAGACAGCAATATGATTGTTGAAAAAAATGTAGAAAATGCAATCATCGGTAATTTGCAGAAATTTCTTTTGGAGATGGGACGGGGGTTTTGCTTTGTAGATAGACAGATGCATATCTGTACGGAAACATCAGATTTTTACATTGATTTGGTTTTTTATAATTATATTCTGAAATGTTTTGTGTTGATAGATTTGAAAAACCATAAGTTGACGCATCAGGACATCGGACAAATGGATATGTACATACGTATGTTTGATGATTTGAAGAAGCAGGCGGATGATAACCCAACGATAGGCATTATTTTCTGCACAGATAAAGATGAAACGATGGTAAAATATTCTGTGTTGCATGAAAGTGAGCAGATATTTGCATCTAAGTATATGACGGTGTTGCCTACTGCGGAGGAATTGAAGAATGAGCTGGAGCGTAATCAGCTATTATATGCCGATGAAAACAATGGATGACGATTTGTGATAGAGTATATAATTGATTTGGAAAGACGGGGGAAAAATATGTATTTAAAAGAAGTACAGATTAGAAATTATAAGAATTTCTTGAAAGAAAAATTTTTATTTCAAAAAGGTGTAAATGTTATTATTGGTGAAAACGATTCAGGAAAAACAAATTTAATGCAGGCGATACGTTTGGTACTGGATAAGCGTATGGATTGGCGTGAAAGAGAAATTTCTGAAAAAATGTTTTCGGAATCGCTTGGCAATTGGCAAGGACATATTATCATTGTTTCATTGAGATTTGCAGAGTTAGATACAGAAAAAGAAGGGGAGGCGGTTCTGCGATATATATCAGGAAATAAGAATAGTGAAGGTTCATTAACATGGTTTTGCATACCGAATGCAGAAACCAGAAAACGTCTAGGGGAATGTAATACTGCATTTGATTTGAATGAAAAACGGAAAGATTTAACAATTAATGACTATATAAGCATAATTACTTGTGGAGCATATGTTGACTTTTTAGATGACAAAATCTATGAATGTATAGTTGGTAATTTGTTGAATGGGGAATGTAGATTTACAGAGAAGCTTAATGAAAGTTATTATGGCTATGAGGGAAAATCAGGTTTTAGTGGAATTGACTTTATTAAAAACAGGTTGATTGATTTTACATATATTAGTGCTTTGCGTGATGCAGTTAATGATTTGAAGCAGCAATATAACCCATTGATGACAATGTTAAGGCAGATTGAAACAAAGATATGTGATGCAGATAAACAGAAAGTAGGGAAATTAATTGACAATGTAAATGATACTATTGGAGCAGTGAATGAAATAAAAAAATTGTCGCAAGGAATTAACGATAAGATACTGGAATCTGTGGGAAATACATATGCACCTGATATTATTTTGAAATCGGAATTGTCAGGAGATATAAAAGATATTTTCAGAAAATTAAAAATAAAATCCAAGCATAACACAGAATTTGATTTAAATACAATAGGATTGGGCTCAACCAATATTATTTATATTGCTTTAAAATTAATGGAATATTCATATGTCAAGGAAATAGAAAACTTGAAAACCAAATATTTTCTTCTTTTATTTGAGGAACCCGAGGCGCATTTACATAAACATATACAAATGTCTCTTTTTGAAAAAACTGGTTTGGAAGTTGCTGAGGGAGTGCAGGTACTAATGACAACCCATTCTGATAATTTATCAGCTGCCTCAAAAATTAGCCGTATGAATATAATTTCGAGGCAAGATAATGGAAGTAAAGTCATGCAACCATATATTGGATTAGAGGAAGAAGAGATTTCCCATATAGAAAGATATCTGGATGTTAAAAGAAGTGAATTATTATTTTCTAAAAGTGTAATTTTAGTGGAGGGTGATGCTGAAGAAATTCTTATTCCTGTTATGGTTAAAAAATGTTTGGGTGTATCTTTGGATGAATTGGGAATAAGCCTTATAAACATAGGCAGTATTGGATTTGAAAATATATACAAGCTATTTCATGACCTGAGAATTAATAAAAAGTGTGCAGTTGTTTCCGACTTGGATACTCCTATCGATTTTTTTGATGAAGGTCAAAAAAATGCATATGACAGAGGAAAAGAACGTAAGAAAAAATTAGAGGAGGAAAGCAGGAAAAATAAATGGGTAAAAGGATTTTTTGGAAAATATACGTTTGAAATAGAGATTGTTAAAGGTAATGAAGAATACATAGATGCACTTATTGATAAGACATATACAAAAGATAGCACCCGTAAAGATAAAAAGAAAGATATAAGAAGTGATAAAATAGAAGTATATGGTGATGTAATGTTAAAAATGGCAAATGCGAATAAAAAAGGCTGGAATGCATTGATGCTATCTGAATTGGTAGATAAGAAATTTTGGATTCCGGAATATATACAAAATGCTTTGGTTTTTGTGGCTAAGACGGCTTTGAAAGAAAAAAGAAATTATGTAAAAATAATGCGTCAATATGGAGAAGCCTACACAGATATAAATATTTTAAATGTAATAGCAGAAGATTCTGAAATGAGTTTGGATGTATTATTGCAAGTGGCCGATGATGTTAATAATGCTTCTACTGTAATTAAATTAATGAGCAAAGTGGTAGAAAAATGATAGACTATGCTGAGAAGTTAAGTAAAGAACAAATGATTATTTGTGAATCAGAAGAAAATTTGCTGGTAAAAGCTTGTCCTGGCAGCGGAAAGACAAGGACGATAACCTATAAGTTAGCATATCGAATTGAGAAAAATCCTGATAATATAAAGAGATTGATAGCAATTACATATACTAATAGGGCAGCAGATGAAATCAATCAGAGGATAGAGGAATTAGGAATTGATACAGAACGTGTATGGGCTGGAACAATACATCAGTTTTGTTTAGAATGGATTTTAAAAAGATATAAAATGTATACCCAGTCTCTGAACCAAGGATTTAAAGTTATCGATGAACGGGTGAAGGAGCGTTATTTAACGGAAATAATAAAAAGGCTAAATGGGAAAATATATTGGAAGGAAATAAATACCCGATATGACCGCGAATTACATCTTATAGAACAGGACGTTAATAAAAGAAAGATTATTTCTGTTTATCATCAAATATTAAAAAATAATAAGGAACTGGATTTTGAGCAGATTTTAGTTACAGCTTATAATATTTTAAAGCAGAACTCTTTTATTGCAAGTGATATCAAAGATGCGATAGAATTGATATGCATTGATGAATACCAAGATACTCAAGATTTGCAATATGCGATTATTGAAGAAATTGCTAATTCTAATATAAGAAAAGGATTGCAGATAAATTTTTTTGGGGATCCCAACCAGGCAATATATGGAAATCTTGGAGGTATGGCAAAAGATTTACAAACGATTAACAGTGAATTTGAAAATATCGTCTTTGAAGAAAAAACATTATCAGGGTGTTACCGTAGTACGAAGCGAATTATAAGATTTTATAGAGAATTTATGGTAGATAACTATTTGATTGACGCTAAAGGAAAGCACAAAAATGATATCGGAATTATAAAATATAATTATACAATCGATAAAGAACAAATATATGATTATATTGCACAGATAATAAAGAATAATATTCAGGATGGTATTCCTGAAAATGAAATCTGTGTTTTGGCACCAGTGTGGGATTTATTGTATCCTTTTTCAAAGGAGTTACAAAATAGATTACCTGAAGTTAGGTTTGATGCGCCCGATATAACTCCAATTAAACGTGACCAGATGAATGTCTTTTATAAATTAAAAGTTTCCCAATCTGTCGGACTATAGAGATCCGACAGACTGGTTTGCATCC